>NZ_DATCVK010000115.1:0-16120 GCF_036566905.1 Microbacterium sp.
CGTCTCGACGTTCGCACGGGCGACGGCGGCGAAGTCGTCCCGGCGCTCGAACGACACGAGCCTCCCGGCGTCGCCGATCGCCCGCAGGAGCCAGAGCGACAGCGCTCCCGAGCCGACGCCGGCCTCCACGACGGTGGCGCCGGGGAAGATGTCGGCCTCCGCGAGGATCTGCGCGGCGTCCTTCGGATAGACGATGGCGGCGCCGCGCGGCATCGACATCACGAAATCGCGCAGCAGCGGGCGCAGCGCCAGATACTCGTGGCCGCCGCTGTTGGCGACAACGGAACCATCGGGCTGACCGATCAGCTGCGTGTGCTTGAGCACGCCGTGGTGCGTGTGCAGCTCGCCGTCCTCGCGCAGCGTGATGGTGTGGAGGCGGCCCTTCGGGCCGGTGAGCTGGACGCGGTCGCCGAGCCGGAAAGGGCCGCTCGGTCGTACCGCCGCAGTGGCGAGGTTCTCGGTCATCGGGCGATCTCCTCGGCCGGGTCGGAGGCGTGGACGCGTGCGCGGTGCGCCGCGTGGAAGGCGATGACGTCGTCGGCGGTGCGTCCGTCGAGCGTGTCCCACAGCGTGTGCGCGCCGGCACCGGTGAGCGACACCATGAGCGGCACGCCGATCACGGCGGCACCCGAGGCCACGGCCGAGCGCAGGCCGTTCGGCGAGTCCTCGATCGCCACCGTCTCATGCGGCGCGACGCCGAGCGCCTCGCACGCCTGCAGATACGGGTCGGGGAAGGGCTTCGGGCGGGTCGCGTCATCGCCCGCGATCACGACGTCGAAGGCCTCGAAGTCGATGAGGTCGACGACGGTCTGCGCCATCCGGCGCATCGACATCGTCACGAGGCCCGTCTTGATGCCGGCATCGCGGAGGTTCGCGAGCAGCTCGCGCGCACCGGGCCGGAACGGCACCCCGGTGACATTCAGCTGACGCATGACGTCGTCGGTGAGGTGATCGATGATGGCGTCGGTGCTCATGCGCACCCCGGTCTCCTGAAGGATGCGCGCCGAATCCTCGAGCCCGAGGCCCACCAAGCCCAGCGCCTGCTCGTGCGACCACGTCCCGCCGAAGCTCTCGATGAGCGGCGTCTCCGCCGCCATCCAATACGGCTCGGTGTCGACGAGGGTGCCGTCCATATCCCACAGGACGGCCGAGAGGCGGGGCTCATTCACCGTGCAATCCTACGAGAGGGCTCCGGCCCTCCGTGGAGAGGGGGGCATATCCTGGATGGAGCCCGCGGCCGATGCGGGCGGAGGGGGTCCCGTGGACGGACTGGGTCGTCGTGTTCTCGTCGCCGCATTCGATGGATGGAACGACGCGGGCGAAGCCGCGTCGTCCGCCATCACGCAGCTGCGCGAGGGCGGATCGTACGAGACCGTCTTCTCGGTGGATCCCGAGCTCTACTTCGACTACCAGTACACGCGCCCGCACATCGCCGCGGACGGCGACGGACGACGCACGCTCCGCTGGCCGGAGGCCTCGCTGCTGCGCCCGGCGCGCGCGACCCGCGGCACGCAGCTGTGGCTGCTGACGGGAGTCGAGCCGGCCCGCGCGTGGCAGGCGTTCTCGTCGGAGTTCATCGACATGGCGCTGCGGGAAGACATCACGGGCTTCGTCGCGATCGGCTCGATGATGTCGGACGTGCCGCACACGCGCCCCATCTCCGTGTTCGCGGGCAGCGACAACGAGAACCTGCGCGGTGCTCTCGAACTGGAGCGCAGCTCGTACGAGGGGCCGGTCGGCATCCTGAGCGTGCTCGGCGACGCCGCGGAGCGCGCCGGCATCCCCACGGCCAGCCTCTGGGCGAGCGTGCCGCATTACGTCGCCGGACACACCCCGTCGCCCAAGGCGACGCTCGCGCTCCTCGACAAGCTCGAGGACCTCACCGGCGCGCCGGTCCCCCGCGGCGATCTCGCCACCGAGGCGGCGGCCTGGGAGGCCTCGATCGACGCGGCCGCGGCCGACGACGAGGAGATGACGGAGTACATCCATCAGCTCGAGCGCACGCGCGACACGTGGGACTCCCCCGAGGCGTCGGGCGATGCGATCGCGCAGGAGTTCGAGCGCTACCTGCGCCGTACCGACGGAAAGCCGGGCGACGGGCCCAGCAAGCCCGGACGCGACGACCCGCGCCGCTGAGCGGCATCCGTCCTCCGCACGGTCGCTGCAGCTGACTGCAGGCGCATCCCGGTCGCTGCGGCGTACCGCGGCCGCCTTCCCGGTCGGTGAGCCTGTCGAAGCGCCTTCGCTGAGCCTGTCGAAGCGCCCTTCGCCAGGCTCAGGGACCAGACCCGGCGCCCTTCGACGCGCTCAGGGACCAGACCCGGCGCCCTTCCACGAGCTCAGGGACCTTCGTCAGGCTCAGTGGCGGTCAGGGGTTGATGACACCCATGCTGAGCAGCACCAGCAGCAGCGAGCCGAGCGCGACGCGGTACACCACGAACGGCAGGAAGCTGTGCTTGGAGATCCAGGCCATGAAGAATGCGATCACGCCCAGCGCCACGATGAACGCGACACCCGTCGCCACAGCCGTCTCGCCGAGGGTGAACACGCCCGGCTCGTCGAGGCTCTTGAACAGCTGGAAGAAGCCGCTGCCGAAGACCGCCGGGATCGCGAGCAGGAACGCGTAGCGGGCGGCGGCCGCCCGCTCGTATCCCATGAAGAGACCCGCCGTGATGGTGCCGCCCGAGCGCGACACACCGGGGATGAGCGCGAGCGACTGCGCGAAGCCGTAGATCACGCCGTTGCCGATCGTGATGTCCTCGAGCTTGCGCCGCTTGGCACCGACGTGATCCGCGATGCCGAGCAGCACGCCGAAGAAGATCAGCATTCCCGCCGTGATCCAGAGCGACCGCAGCACGGTCTCGATCTGGTCCTGGAAGAGGAGGCCGAGCACGACGATCGGGATGCTGCCGATGATGATGAGCCAACCGAGCTTCGCATCGGGGTCGTTGCGCGGGATCCGGCCGAACAGGGCACGGAACCAGTGCCCGATGATCCTCACGATGTCGCGCCAGAAGAACACGACGACCGCAGCCTCCGTGCCGATCTGCGTGATCGCGGTGAACGCGGCGCCGGGATCCTGCGCCGACGGCAGGAACTCGCCGAGGATGCGCAGGTGGGCGCTCGATGAGATCGGCAGGAATTCGGTCAGTCCCTGGACGAAGCCGAGGATGATCGCTTCGAGAAGCATGGGCGCCTTTCAGACGGGCCTGACGGATGCCGCTGTCGCGGCACCCGACGGGGACTTCAGTAGGTGCGGAGCAGGTCGGTGAGCACAGCCTGGCCGAAGACCAGCGCGTCGATCGGGACGCGCTCGTCGACGCCGTGGAACATGCCGGTGAAGTCGAGGTCGGCCGGCAGACGCAGCGGGGCGAAGCCGTAGCCGGAGATGCCTAGCGCGGCCAGCGCCTTGTTGTCGGTGCCGCCGCCCATGAGGTAGGGCACGACCGGCGCGCCGGGGTCGTGCCGGCCGAGCGCCGCCACCATCGCGTCGACGAGGTCTCCCGAGAACGGGACCTCGAGGCCGATGTCCTGGTGGACCACCTCGACGTCCACGCCGTCGCCGACGATGCGGCGGATGTCGGCGAGGGCGGCCTGCTCGGTGCCGGGCAGCACGCGCACGTCGACCAGCGCCTCGGCGCGGTCGGGGATGACGTTGTGCTTGTAGCCGGCGACCAGTCCGGTCGGGTTCGTGGTGGTGCGCAGCGTCGAGCGGAGGAATCCGGATGCCGCACCCGCGGCCGCCGCGACGGAGTCGGGGTCATCGGCGGCCTGGCCCGTGAGCTCCGCCAGCCGCTCGGTCATCTCGCGGGTCGTGTCGGTGAGGGTCACCGGCCACGCGGTGCGGCCGAGCGCCGCCACGGCCTCGGCGAGGCGAGTGACGGCGTTGTCGGAGTGGAAGCTGGAGCCGTGGGCGGCGCGGCCGCGGGCGACGAGCCGGATCCACACCAGGGCCTTCTCCCCCACCTGGAGGAGGTACGCGTGGCGATCGCCGAGCGGGATCGAGTAGCCCCCGACCTCGCTGATGGCCTCCGTCGCACCCGCGAACCACTCCGGGCGGTTCTCGACGACGAGCGCGGACCCCTCGACGCCGCCGTTCTCCTCGTCGGCGAAGAACGCCAGCACGAGGTCGCGCTCCGGCTGCCCGCCGGAGCGCAGGATGTCGGCGACCGAGGTGAGGATCATGGCGTCCATGTCCTTCATGTCCACCGCACCGCGGCCCCACAGCATCCCGTCGCGGACGACGCCCGCGAACGGGTCGACGCTCCAGTCCTCCGCGATGGCCGGGACGACGTCGAGGTGGCCGTGCAGCACGAGGGCCGGCTTGTCGCGATTGCGGCCGGGCACGCGCGCCATGACGTTGGTGCGGCGCGGGATCGGCTCGTAGTACTCGGGGGTCAGTCCGAGGTCGGACAGGTAGGCGCCGACGTACTCCGCAGCCTCGCGCTCCCCTGCGGCGCGGCCGCCGCCATGGTTCGTCGTGTCGAAGCGGATGAGATCCCGCGCCACCGAGGCGACTTCGGGGAGTCCGAGATCGGGTGAGGGCATGGGCTCCAACCTACCGGTCACTCGTTTCCCTTCCGTTTCGCAGGACGTGGCGACCGGCCGGGATCGCACGGTATCCGCACACGAAAGAAGGCCCCCTTCCGGGGGCCTTCTTCACTGTGCGCGAGGGGGGACTTGAACCCCCACGCCCTATACGGGCACTAGCACCTCAAGCTAGCGCGTCTACCTATTCCGCCACCCGCGCAAGTGGTTTCCGGTTTCGCAACCGAGGAATGACATTACCACGTCACCGGAGGTTCAACGAATCGCGCGGTGCCCGGGCGCGTCACCCCATCGAGACGCCGAACAGCAGCCCGAGCACGTAGGTGACGGCGGCGGCGCCGAATCCGATGGCGAGCTGCCGCAGCGCCCGCCGGAGCGGCGGAGCGCCCGACAGGAGACCTACCGCGGCGCCGGTCGACATGAGCGCGATCCCCACGAGAACCAGGGCGAGAACGACGGCGGTGAGGCCCGATAGCCCGAAGATCCAGGGCAGCACCGGGATGATCGCACCCGAGGCGAAGAACAGGAAGCTCGACAGCGCTGCTGCCCAGGCGCTGCCCACGACCTCGCCATGATCGGCGACGACGATCGGCCCGGTGTCGGCGCTGCCCTGCCCGGCGGCCCGCGCCGCCGCCACGACGCGCCGGGCGCGAGCGGATGCCTCGGCCTCCGGCATCCCGCGTGTCCGGTACACGAGCGCCAGCTCGTTGGCGTCGATGTCGAGATGCGGGATGCCGCTGTCGGCGAAGTCGCTCGGCTCGGTGGCGGCCAGGAGCTCGCGCTGCGACCGCACCGAGACGAACTCGCCCGCCCCCATCGACAGTGCGCCCGCGAGGAGGCCGGCGATGCCGCTGAAGAGCACGAACTGGCTCGACACGCCGGTCGCTCCGATGCCCATCACGAGGGCGAGGTTCGACACCAGGCCGTCGTTCGCGCCGAAGACGGCCGCCCGGAAGGTCCCCGACAGACGGCGGCGTCCGCGCGCGGCGAGGCCGCGCACGACCTCGTGGTGCACCTTCTCATCCGCCGCCATCGTGGCGGTCGCGAACGGCTCGTCGTCGTACGGCGAGCGGGCCTCGGCGTTCTGCGCGAGGGCCAGCACGAAGATCGACCCGAAGCTCTTCGCCATCCAGCCGAGCAGCCGCGTGCGCACGTCGGGTCGTGGCAGCCGTGCGGGCTCCGCCCCCAGCAGCTCGAGCCAGTGCGCCTCGTGGCGACCCTCCGCGTCGGCGAGCGCGAGGAGGATCGCGCGCTCCTCGCCGGTGCGCCGACCCGCCAGCTCGCGGTACACGCGCGCCTCGGCGCGCTCGTTCACGAGATACGTCGCCCAGCGGCGCCGATCGCGGTCGGTGGGTGCGGGGGGCGTGCTCACGGAGCCTCCAGTCGGGGTGCGGGACCCGTCAACGCTAGCCAGCGCGCCGAGTCCGCCCGCGCCGAAATCGAGGATTGCCAGCATTTCGGGGCTCCGAACGGCCCGGCGATCGGCAGGCGCACGCACCCTCGGACGGCCCCCTCCGCGGGGATGGCGGTGCGGCGGGCGCCCGCGTCAGGAGCGGACGCGCTTGCGCAGCACGTCGATCCGCGACTGCAGCTGCGCGACCGTGGCGTGCGACACCGCGGGGCCGCCGCAGATGCGCCGCAGCTCCGCGTGCACCAGCCCGTGCGCCTCGCCGGTCTGGCGGGCGTAAAGGCCGACGAGGCTGTTGAGCAGCTGGCGCTGCTCCTTGAGCGTGCGATGCAGTGCCTGCGGCAGAGCAGGCTGCTCCGGGACGCCCTCCGGCCCCGCCTGCTGAGCCTGGCGATCATGCGCTTCACGGGCGTGGCGGTGGCGCGTCTGGCGCGACTGCCGCTGCATGAGCAGCTCGTGCACGTGCTCGGGCTCGAGCAGGCCGGGGATGCCGAGGAACTCCTCCTCCTCGGGCGTGCCAGGGACGGCGAGCTGACCGAACTCCTTGCCGTCGAACAGCACCCGGTCGAAGTGCGCGAGCGAGCCGAGCGCCTGGTAGGTGAACTCCTCGGTGAGCGCGTCGGACGCCTTGTCTTCGCGCTCGGCCGCATCCATCAGGTCTTCTTCGGCGTTCCACTCGTCCTCGCCGTCGGTGTCGCGGTCGAGCGCGTGATCGCGATGCCGCTCCATCTCGTTGGCGAGCGCGAGCAGCTGCGGCACGTTGGGAAGGAACACGCTGGCCGTCTCGCCGCGGCGGCGGGCGCGCACGAAGCGGCCGATCGCCTGCGCGAAGAACAGGGGCGTCGATGCGCTCGTGGCGTAGACGCCGACGGCGAGGCGCGGCACGTCCACGCCTTCCGACACCATCCGCACCGCGACCATCCACCGGCTCGTCGACGCCGAGAACTCCTCGATGCGGCTCGAGGCCTCCGCCTCGTCCGAGAGCACCACCGTCGGGGCCTCGCCGCTGATCTCGTGCAGGATCGCGGCGTACGCGCGCGCGGCGGTCTGATCGGTCGCGATCACCAGTCCGCCGGCATCCGGCACGTGCTCGCGAACCTCGGCGAGGCGCCGGTCGGCCGACCGCAGCACCGCGGGGATCCAGTCGCCTTCCGGGTCGAGCGCGGTGCGCCACGCCTGGGAGGTGATGTCCTTGGTGTTGTCCTGTCCGAGATGCGCTTCCATCTCGTCGCCGGTCTTGGTACGCCACCGCATGTGGCCGGCGTACACGAGGAAGATCACCGGCCGGACCACGCCGTCCTCGAGCGCGCGCCGATAGCCGTACGCGTAGTCGCTGCGCGAGACCCGGATGCCCTTGGGATCGGGGTGATACTCGACGAACGGGATCGGCGCGGTATCGCTGCGGAACGGCGTTCCGCTGAGGAGCAGACGCCGGGTCGCCCGCGCATACGCCTCGCGGAGCGCGTCGCCCCAGCTGAGCGCGTCACCGCCGTGGTGCACCTCGTCGAGGATCACGAGCGTGCGCGCGTCCATCGTCAGACGCTGATGGACGGATGCCTTCACCGCGACCTGTGCGTACGTCACGGCCACGCCGTGGTACTGGCGGGCAGGGGCGACGTGACGGTTGCTGAAGGCGGGATCGAGGCGGATGCCGACGCGGGCCGCGGCATCCGCCCACTGGGTCTTGAGGTGCTCGGTCGGCGCGACCACGACGACGCGGTTGACGATGCGGCGACGCAGGAGCTCGCTCGCCAGGCGCAGGGCGAACGTCGTCTTGCCGGCGCCCGGCGTGGCCGCCGCGAGGAAGTCGCGCGGACCGCCGCCGGGACCGTCGGGGCCGTCCATCCCGAAGTACAGGTCGAGCGCCTCTGCCTGCCATGCGCGCAGGCGCTGCGCGGTGCCCCACGGCGCGCGCTGCGGGTAGGTCGGCGACAGGTGCTCGGCTGCGAAGCTGCCGATGTGCGGCTCGGCGCTGTGCGTATCGGCGATCGGGGTCGAGGGGGACGCGGCCTGCGATTCGATCGTCGTTTCGTCCGTCACCGAATGCACCTCCCCCTAGACAACGAGTCACCACGATAGACGACCGGCACGACATCGAGGGTCGGCGACAGGGGTAGCCTGACTCTCGGTCACGAGCCGAGGAACGGAAGACGGATGCCCACGACAGAAGATCCCCGCACCCCCTACATCGCGAACGCCGAGACGCACCCCTGGCGTCGCTATGTCGCCCTGGGCGACTCGTTCACCGAGGGTGTGGGCGATCGCGAGCCGGCCGCGCCGAACGGTGTCCGCGGGTGGGCGGACCGGGTCGCCGAGGTGCTGTCGGAGCAGGTGGACGACTTCGCGTACGCCAATCTCGCCGTCCGCGGCCGGCTCATCGCCCAGATCGTGCACGAGCAGGTGGAGCCGGCCATCGCCCTGAAGCCCGACCTCGTGACCTTCTCAGCGGGCGGCAACGACGTCATCCGCCCGAACGGCGACCCCGACAAGGTCGCGCAGCTCTTCGAGGACGCCGTCGTGCGCCTCTCGGGCGACGGCGCCACGGTGGTCGTCTTCACGGGCATCGACACCGCATTCACGCCGGTCTTCCGCGGCATCCGGGGCAAGGTCGCCATCTACAACGAGAACATCCGCGCCATCGCCGACCGGTACGACTGCATCGTCGCCGACCAGTGGGCGCTGAAAGAGGTGCAGGACATGCGCTTCTTCGACGACGACCGCCTCCACTACAACACCCTCGGCCATCACGAGGTGGCGCGTATGGTGCTGAGGTCGCTGAACGTGCCGAACGATCTGCAGCCGATGCAGCCCGACCCGCTCCCCCTCCGCACGTGGCGCGAGGCGCGCGCGGTCGACCTGGTGTGGGCTCGGGAGTACTTCGTGCCGTGGGTGCTGCGGCGCGTGCGCCACCAGTCGTCGGGCGATCATGTGACGGCCAAGCGCCCCGACCCGCTGCCGGTCATCACGCTGGCGCCGGGACAGCAGGGTTCCCGGTCGGCGTCCTCGGGCGATGCGCACCCCGCGGACCGCCCCGAGGAGGTCTGAGGTGGCGACGCATCTCGTCACCGGAGCAGGATCCGGGATCGGCGCGGCGGTCGCCGAACGGCTCGCCGAGCGCGGTGACGACCTCTGGCTGCTCGTGCGCGATGCAGGTCGCGCCGCACAGCTGCGCGAGCGCTTCCCCGACGCGCGGACCCTTGTGGGCGACCTCTCCGACCCGGCGCGCCTGTCGTGGGCGTTCAGCCACCAGAGCGTGCCGCCGCAGCTCGACTCGCTGATCCACGTGGCCGGCGTCGTCGAGCTCGGCGCCGTGGGTGAGACCCCCGTGACGACCTGGCAGCACCAGCTGAACGTCAACGCCGTCTCACCGGCGGAGCTGACGCGGCTGATGCTCCCCGCCCTGCGCACGGCGCGGGGGCGCGTGGTGTTCGTGAACTCCGGCGCCGGGCTGAGGGTCAGCCCCGAATGGGGGTCGTACGCCGCGAGCAAGTTCGCGGTCCGCGCGATCGCCGATGCGCTCCGTGAGGAGGAGCGCGCCCACGGCGTGCGCGTGACGACGGTGTACCCCGGCCGCACGGCGACGCCCATGCAGGAGAAGGTGCACCAGCAGGAGGGCGCGCACTATGACGCATCTCAGTGGATCGAGCCGGCCTCCATCGCCACCGCGATCCTGGCGGCGATCGATCTGCCGCATGATGCGGACCTCACCGAGCTGACGATCCGCCCGGGCGCCTGAGCGGACGCCGCCGCGCGCCGACCGCCGTCGTGACATCGGCGCGACGCGGCTCAGCGCGTCCGCAGCTCCCACAACGCGACTGCGCTCGCCGCAGCCACGTTCAGCGAGTCCACGCCCGCGGCCATCGGGATCGTGACGACGGTGTCGGCGACCTGGAGCGCGCTGCGGGAGAGCCCGTCCCCCTCGGCGCCCAGCATCAGTGCGACCCGCTCGGGCCGCCGAGCGCCGAACTCGTCGAGGCCGACGGCGTCGTGAGCGAGCGCGAGCGCCGCGAGCACGAAGCCCGCCTCGTGCAGCACCGCACGCGCTTCTCTCCATTCGGGCAGCCGCGTCCACGGCACCTGGAACACCGTCCCCATGCTCACCCGCACGCTGCGCCGGTACAGCGGGTCCGCGCAGCGCGGGCTGACGAGCACCGCATCGGCACCGAGCCCGGCGGCCGCGCGGAAGATGGCGCCGACATTGGTGTGGTCGACGATGTCGTCGAGCACGACGACGAGCCGTGCGCCGGCGACCACCTCGGCGACGGTCGGCAGCTCCGGCCGATGCATCGACGCGAGGGCGCCCCGGTGCACGGCGTAGCCGGTCAGGGCTTCGGCGATCTCCGGAGCGACGACGTAGACCGGCACCGCCGCGTCGGCGAGCACCTGCTCGATGTCACCCAGCCACTTCTCCTGCACGAGCACAGATCGCGGGCGGTGACCCGCCCTGAGCGCGCGCGCGATGACCTTGGCCGACTCGGCGATGTACAGGCCGCCTTCGGGCTCGAGCACGCGCCGGAGCGCGACGTCCGTGAGATCGCGATAGTCCGCGAGTCGTTCGTCCGCCGCGTCGGTGATGTGGATCGCGTGCATCGCGTCCCATCGTCGCACGCATCGACGGCTCAGACGCGCGTGCCGACCGCCGTCCAGGCCCGCGCCGTCACCGTGAACGGCCCCTCGCCGAACTCGTCACGCAGGGCGCTCGCCAGGCGGGCCACGCCGGGCTCGTCCAGCGTCGCCACATAACGCCCCGCCGGCCCGACGCCGAGGAGGAACGGCTCCCACCAGTCGTCGAAGCCGCTCATCGCCACCGTGCTCTGGACAACCGTCTGCGTCACGTCTCCGAGGCCCGCGCGCTCGAAGATCTCGACCAGCTGCCCTTCGGCGGCACCGCTGAGAGAGGCTTCGCCACGCACGCCGTCGTCGAGACGACGTGCGATGCGCCAGAAGTCCGAGAGCGGTCCGCCGCCCCCGGCGTGATCCCACACGCATGCCGAGACACGTCCGCCGACGGCGGTCACACGCGCCATCTCTCCCACGCCCCGCACCGGATCAGTCATGAAGTGCACGACGAGCTGCGCGAGCGCGGCGCCGAACTCCCCCTCGCCGAAGGGGAGCTCCTCGGCAGTGGCCACGCGCACATCCACTCCGGGGCAGGCTTCGGCGGTCGCCGCCGCGAACACCGGTTCAGGATCCACCGCGCTCACGGCCGCCGCTCCCCGGCGTCGCGCGAGCTCGAGGGTGAGCATGCCCGGGCCGCAGCCGACGTCCAGCACACGGGCCTCGGGGTCCACGCCTTCGAGCCCCACCGTGGCGAACGGCACCGCGAGCGGTGTCGAGAAGCGGCCCATGAAGCGCGCGTACGCCTCTGCGCTGACATCCCCGAAGCCGCCCACGCGCTCATCCTGGCACGCGGGGGGCCGCCGTAACATCCCGGAAAACCGAGAGGCCTACACTCGACGCGAAGGGGGTGCGCCGTGACGACGATTTCGACCGGACTGGACGCCCGGACGACGGATGCCGTGGCCGAGGCCATCGCCACGCTCTCCGGCCGCCGCATCGCGGTGCTGACCGGCGCCGGCGTCTCCACCGATTCCGGCATCCCCGACTACCGCGGCGCGGGTGCGCCGGTGCGGACCCCCATGACGGTCGAGCAGTTCCTCTCCAGCGACGCCTCGCGGCGGCGGTACTGGGTGGGCAGCCACCTCGGCTGGAAGGCGTTCGCCGCGGCCGAGCCCAACCCCGGTCATCGGGCGATCGCCGCCCTCGAGGCGCGGGGGCTTGCCACCGGTGTCGTCACGCAGAACGTCGACGGCCTTCACGTCCGGGCCGGCAGCCGGCGCGTGGTGGAACTGCACGGCACGATGCGCCGCATCTTCTGCACGCACTGCGGGCAGGTGTTCGACCGCCGCGACCTCGCCCGCCGCGTCGAAGACGACAATCCGTGGATCCGCGTCCCCGAGAACGTCGCACTCGGGCCTGACGGCGACGTGCTCCCCGAGAGCACCGAAGGATTCCGCATCCCGGCCTGCAGCGTGTGCGGCGGGATGCTGAAGCCCGACGTCGTCTTCTTCGGGGAGTTCATCCCCGCCGAAAAGTTCCGGGAGGCCGAGCAGCTCGTGCACACGAGCGGGGCGCTCCTCATCGCCGGCTCCTCGCTCGTCGTGAACTCCGGCATCCGTCTCCTCGAGCGTGCGCGCCGCCGGCGCCTGCCGGTCGTGATCGTGAACCGCGGCGTCACCCGCGGCGACGCGCGTGCGACGGTCAAGATCGACGCCGGCACCAGCGAGGTCCTGCGGGCACTGGCCGACGGCCTGCCGTCCCTCGCCTGACGCATCTCGCGTTCAGGCGGCCCGGGTAGGGTCGGAGGATGACCGCTCTCACCCTGATCCGCCACGGCGAGACCGACTGGAACCGCGATCGGCGGATCCAGGGTGCGACCGACATCCCCCTCAACGACACGGGCCGCGCGCAGGCCCGCGCCACCGCGACCGTGCTGCGCGAGCGCCTCGACGGTGCTGATCGACGGGCAGACGCCGTGCCGGCGACGATCGTCTCGAGCGATCTCGCCCGTGCCCGCGAGACGGCCGAGATCATCGCCACCGAGCTCGGCCTCGCCGCGCCGCAGACGTATCGCGGACTGCGCGAGCGCTCGTACGGAGAGGCGGAGGGCATCGACGTCGAAGAGTTCCGCGCCCGCTGGGGCGACTGGCACAGCGCCGAGATTCCCGGTGCCGAGCCGTGGCCGGAGCTGCGCACGCGGGGCATCGCGGCTCTCGGCCGCGCCGTCCGCGATCACCGCCGCGCGACCGCGCCTGCGGCCGCGAACCTCATCGTCGTGAGTCACGGCGCGCTGATCCGGGAGCTGATCCGCCACGCCACGGCCGGCGAGCTGCCGCCCGTGGGCGAGCGCCTCGCCAACGGGTCGACGCACGACTTCGTCTACGAGCGCGACCACCTGCGGCTCATCGCCTACGCGGGTTTCGCGGCCTGACGCCGACGGCGTCGCGACTCAGCCGTCTGCCCGGGCCAGCACGCCGCGCGCGTGCCGCAGCACGGGCTCGTCGACCATGCGTCCCTCGTAGGAGAACACGCCGCGCTCGGTCTGCGCGGCGCCGAGCACACCACGCGCCCACGCGACGGTCTTCTCGTCGGGGCGGTACGCGGCGCGGATGACGGGGACCTGGCTCGGATGGATGCACGCGGTGGCGCGGAATCCGGATGCCGAGGCATCCGCCGCTTCGATCGCGAGGCGCTTCACGTCGTCGATGTCGAGATGCACGGCGTCGATCGCAGCCTTGCCGCGTGCGCCCGCCGCGAGCAGCACCCGCGAGCGGGCGTGACGCGCGATGTCTCGGTAGCGGCCGTTGGGCTTGCGGCTGGAGGTGCCGCCGAGGCTCGCCACCAGGTCCTCCGCTCCCCACATCAGCGCCACGACGTTGTCGAGGGCGGCGATGCGGTCGGCCTGGGCGACGCCCTTCGCCGTCTCGCACAGCGCGACGACCTCGAAGCGCGCGTCTATGCGGGCGGTGCGCTTGGGCGACTCGGATTTCGCCACCATGATGCGCCGGTAGTCGGTCTGCGAGAGCGTCGCCATGTCGGCCGTGAACGCATCGGTCTCGGGCGGATTGACGCGCACGATGACCCGTGCGGGGTCGAGCTCGGACTCGATGAGGTGGCCTCGGGCGGCCGTCTTGTCGGCGGGCGCCACCGCGTCCTCCAGGTCGAGGATGACGGCATCCGCACGATCGAACGCCTTGGCGTACCGCTCGGGGCGGTCCGCCGGGCAGAACAGCAGCGCAGGGCCGAGGTCGAAGCTCATGGGGTCCTCTCGGGGGTCTGCGGCGCGCACCACATCAGGGCGGTCCGCGTGGCCACCGCGACGACCTCGCCGCGCTGGTTGCGTCCGGTGTGACGAAGGGTCACGATGCCCTGCCCTGGCCTCGACGCCGAGAGCCGCTTGTCGACGACCTCTGTCTCGGTGTACAGGGTGTCGCCGTGGAACAGGGGCGCCGGGAACGAGATGTCGGTCAGGCCGAGCTGCGCGACGAGCGTTCCCTGCGTGATCTGCGAGACGGATGCGCCGACCATCGTCGCCAGCGTCCACATCGAGTTCATGAGGCGCTGGCCGAACGGCTGCGTCTCCGAGAACGCGGCATCCAGGTGCAGCGCCTGCGCGTTCATCGTGAGCGAGGAGAACAGCACGTTGTCCGCCTCGGTGGCGGTGCGACCGGGACGATGCAGATAGGTCGCGCCGACGGCGAGCTCGTCGTACCAGAGTCCCCGCTGCACGACCCGGGACGGGCCGTCGGCGGCGGGGTTCTCGGCGGCGTCACGCGTCACGTCTGTCACGCTACCCTCACGCCACGCCCAGCGCCCGTGCGATCACGAGCAGCTGCACCTCGTTCGTGCCCTCGCCGATCTCGAGGATCTTCGAGTCGCGGTAATGGCGTGCGACCGGGTACTCGTTCATGAACCCGTTGCCGCCGAAGACCTGGGTCGCGTCGCGCGCGTTGTCCATCGCCGCATCGCTCGCGGTGAGCTTGGCGATCGCCGCCTCGGTCTTGAAGGGCTTTCCCGCGCCGCGCAGTCGCGCGGCGTGGTGCCACGCGAGGCGCGCGTTGTGCACGCGAAGCTGCATGCGTGCGAGGAGGAACTGGATGCCCTGCCTCGTCGCGAGCGCGTCACCGAACACCGTGCGCTTCTTGGCGTAGTCGACGGCGGCCTCCAGGCATCCCTCCGCGGCACCGGTCGACAGCGCCGCGATGGCGATGCGTCCCTCGTCGAGGATGTGGAGGAAGTTCGCGAAGCCGCGACCCCGCTCGCCGAGCAGATTCTCCTCGGGCACACGCGCGTCCTGGAACGTCAGCGGATGCGTGTCGGAGGCGTGCCAGCCGACCTTGTCGTAGCCGGGCTCGACCGTGAACCCGGGTGTGCCCGACGGCACGATGATGGTCGAGATCTGCTTGCGACCGTCCTGCTCCCCCGTGACCGCCGTGACGGTCACGAACCGGGTGATGGACGTCCCCGAGTTGGTGATGAACTGCTTCGAGCCGTTGATGACCCACTCGCCGCCCTCGAGCCTCGCCGTGGTGCGCGTCGCACCGGCGTCCGAGCCCGCCTCGGGCTCGGTGAGGCCGAAGCCCGCGAGCGCCTTGCCCGCCAGCAGATCGGGCAGCAGCGCCTGCTTCTGCTCCTCCGTGCCGAAGCGGAACACCGGCATCGCACCGAGGCTGACACCGGCTTCCAGCGTGATGGCGATCGACTGGTCGACGCGCCCGAGCGCCTCGATCGCGAGGCACAGGGCGAAGTAGTCACCGCCCTGCCCGCCGTACTCCTCGGGGAACGGCAGGCCGAACAGGCCCAGCTCGCCCATCTGGGCGACGACGTCCATCGGCAGGGTCTTCGTACGGTCGGCTTCGTAGGCCCGCGGGGCGACGACCTCGTCGGCGAAGTCGCGCACCATGCGGGCGAGCTCTCGCTCGTCGTCGGTCAGGTTGAAGTGGTCCATGGCTTCCTCGGATTTCAGGCGGGGGTGTCGGATGCCTCATGGGCGGATTCTGCGGCGGTGACGTGCGCGAGCACCTGGTCGCGGCGCACCTGGTCGCCGGTGGCGACATCGAGGCGCACGACGCCCGCGTGGGGTGCGACGACGGGGTGCTCCATCTTCATGGCCTCGATGGTGACGATCCGGTCGCCGGGGGCGACGACCGCGCCATCGGCGACGTGGAGCGCGACGACGGCGCCCGGCATCGGGGCGCGCAGTTCCGGATCGGTGGCAGCGGCATCGCGCTCGCGGGCGACCAGGCGCTTCTCCATCGCCTCCCGGCGGGTGAGGGGGCGCAGGCGGTGTGTCGCGGCGTCCGCGTGCACCCACGTCCACCCTGCGGCGTCCGTGGCCACCGTCACGCCGAGGCCGGGCGCCTTGGCAGCGGCGTGCGATTCACGGTGCGGCGAGGAGACGACGCGGCCGGATGCGGACGACGCCGGAGCTCGCCGTGGGTCCATGGCGGAGAACGAGGCCGGCGCGAGGTCGGGAGCGGCCACGGCGGTGATCGCGCCGTTCTCCTCTTCGACCGCGATCGTGCGGCCGACCGGTGCGCTCCCCGCGCGCCAGCCGGTACCCGCGAGCCACAGCGGACCGGCCGCCGCGCGGACCGGTTCGGC
>NZ_DATCVK010000116.1:0-1793 GCF_036566905.1 Microbacterium sp.
ACTCGCCGACGGCCGAGTAACGAGGTAGGTCGGCGCCGATCGGAAGGCGCCGATCAGAAGGCGGCCGAGGCCCACCAGACGACGATGAACAGGCCCATCGCGACGAAGATCAGGCCCACGATCAGGAAGACGATGGAGTTCGGGCCGCGGGCTCCCGCGCGCGCCACGGTCGACTGACGCTCCGCCGTGATCGTCTCGGACAGCCAGCGGCGCTTGACGATGAGCACTGCGCCTGCGACGAGCGCGAGCACGGCCCATGCGAGGGCGAAGGCCAGACCGAGTTCCACCCTGCCAGCCTATTGGCGGCGACCGAAGCCGCGGAACGGAGTGTGCCAGACGGGACTGGACGCCCGCTCCGAACCGACGCGACATGCAGAAAACCTTTGATCTGAGGGTGCGCATTCTGCTAGGAAAGGGAAGTCCACACACCCCCCTACCGAACGGACACCCTCGAATGAACTCCCTCGATCTGCAGACCCAACCCGAAGCCCAGAGCGACTACGCAGCCGTCGGAGGTGCACCCGCGGTCACCGCCGTCGTCAATCGGTTCTACGAGCTGGTGCTCGGCGACGATCGACTGCTGAAGCACTTCGAGGGCATCGAGATGGTCCGGCTCAAGCGACACCAGGTCGCGCTCGTCTCCCAGGTCATGGGCGGGCCGGTCGCCTACGAGGGACGCGACCTGCGTGCGGCCCACGCGAACATGGGTATCACGGCTGAAGAGTTCGGCGCCGTCGCCGAGCACCTGATCGCTGCGCTGACCGAGGCCGGTGTTCCTTCCGAGATCGTCGACCGCACCGTGACCGCCGTCGCCGCGACGCAACCCGACATCGTCGAGGCCGGCGCGACGCAAGACTGACGGCGTGGACACCGCTGCGCTGAAGCACACCTGGTCGCTGGCCGAGTCGCTCGGCGACGAGGTGCCGCTCTTCTTCTACTCGCACCTCTTCTACACGCACCCCGAACTTCGGGCGATGTTCCCGGTCGCGATGGCCACCCAACGCGACCGACTCGTCGGCGCACTCGGGCGCATCGTGTCCAACGTCGATCAACTCGACGAGGTGACCACGTTCATCGGGCAGCTCGGCCGTGACCACCGCAGGTTCGAGGTCATCGCCGAGCACTACGACGCGGTCGGCCTCTCTCTGCTCACCACCCTGCAGCACTTCCTCGGCGACCTCTGGACCCCAGAGCTCGCCGAGGACTGGGCCGGTGCGTACGGCGTCATCGCGACCGCGATGGTGCAGGCCGCCGAGGAGTCGGAACTGAGCAGTCCGGCCTCTTGGGCGGGTCACGTCACCGCGGTCGAGCGCCGCAGCATGGACATCGCGATCGTGCACGTGCGTCCCGAACCCGACCTCCCGTTCGAGCCCGGGCAGTCGTTCGCCGTCGAGACGCCGTACGCCCCGCGCTTGTGGCGTTACTTCAGCGCCGCAAACGCGCCGCGGGAGGACGGCACGATCGAGTTCCACGTGCAACTGGTGCCAGGCGGGCAGGTCTCGAGCGCCGTGGTGCGGCGGCTGAAGGCCGGTGACGTCCTGCGGCTGGGCTCAGCGGTCGGGCAGGAGCTGACGCTCAGCGACGCAGACCGCGGTCGAGACCTCGTCATGGTCGCCGGCGGCACCGGCCTGGCCCCGCTCCGTGCGCATCTCGAACGCATCGACCTGCAGTGGCAGGCGACCGGAGACGCCCCGCGCGTGCACCTGTTCCACGGCGCTCGAGTTCCGTGGAACCTGTACGAGAACCGCCTGATGCAGAGCCTGACCGGTCGGCCATGGTTCAGCTACACGCCG
>NZ_DATCVK010000117.1:0-6401 GCF_036566905.1 Microbacterium sp.
TCCCCGTCCGCGTCGCCGACGCGCGACCAGCCGCCGCGGTCGGTCACGGGCGGGGCCGGAGCCCACAGGTCCGGGTCGAGCGCAGCGCGGGCGTCGCGCGTGAACCGCTCGAGGAACGACGTCGAGGCAGCCATGGCTACGCGATGACGGCCAGATGGCGGCCGGTGATCGGCGCGGCGAACGCGCCCGTCTCGCCGAAGCGGACCACCTCGTCGATGATGTGCGCGGCGAGACGGGAGTTCTCGTTGCCGACCGAGCCCGCGAGGTGCGGGGTCAGGAAGGTGTTGGGCGTCGACCACAGCCGGTCGCCCGCCGGGAGCGGCTCGCGCGCCGTGACGTCGAGCAGCGCCACGAGGTCGCCGCGGTCGAGGCGGTCGGCCAGCGCCTGCTCGTCGACGAGCTCGCCGCGCGCCGTGTTGATGAGGGTCGCGCCGGGGCGCATGCGCTCGATGAGCTCCCGGCTGATCATGCCGCGCGTCGACGACAGCGACGGCGCGTGCAGCGTGACGACGTCACTCGTCTCGACGAGCTCGTCGAGCGTCACGACCTCGACCCCCAGCGCGCGGCGCTGCTCGTCGTCGAGGGTCGGGTCCGACACGACCACCTCGACGTCGAGCGTCGCGAGCCGGTCGAGCAGCAGGCGCCCCACGTGCGAGGCGCCGACGACGCCCACGCGGATGCCGTGCGCCCCGATGCCGGGCCAGGCGCGCCCCGAGTCGGGTTGGCGGCCGAGCGCGCGGTACTGCTCGCTCGCCCACAGCACGCGCTTCGCCGCGAGGATCACCATCGCGAGCGCGAACTCGGCGACGGGAACGGCGTTGGCCGCCGCGCTCGACGCCACGGCCACGCCGCTGTCGAGCAGGGCGTCGGTCACGACGGGCCGGACGGTCCCCGCCGAGTGCGCGACCGCGACGAGCGACGGCAGCGCGTCGCGCACGTCGCCCTCGACGGCGGGCGTGCCCCATCCGGTGATCACCACCTCGGCCTCGGCGAGCAGCTCGCGGTCGCGCGGATCCGTGGGATCGAGCGGCCCGGGCGCCAGCAGCCGCAGGCGGGGGTCGGCGATGAGCCGTGCGACCTCGGGAGCGTCGAAGACGCTCGAGAACGTGCTGTCGGGCATGAGGAACGCGACGGTGCGTCGCACATCGTCCTCGGGGTGCGGCATGTCGGCTTCTCCTTCGTCTCCGACGGCGGGACCTACGCAACGCGACGACGACGAACGGAGTCAAGCCATTCAGTTCAAACAAACATCATTCGAACATCGACGCCGGGGACCCGGTCGACCGACGCGGCACGAGGTTCGGGCGCAGCGTCATGTGGCGCGAGGTGAGCACCCGCTCGGGCGTGGCCGACACGCGGTCGAAGAGCATGCCGACCGCGACCCAGCCGACGTCGCGCTTGGGCGGCCCCACGGCGGTGAGCGGGACGGCGGCCAGCGAGGCGACCTCGTCGTCGTAGGCGATGACCGACAGGTCGCCCGGGATCGACAGCCCCGTCGCCAGGGCCGCCTCGACGAACTCCACGGCATAGCGGTCGGAGTGCACGAACACCGCCGTCACGCCCGCCTCGAGCGCCCGTTCGAGGTACGCGATGCTCTGCTCGCGGATCCCCTGCCGATGGTCGATGACCTCGACCGCGTCGAGGTCGTCGAGCCCGAAGGCCCGGACCGCGCGGTCGAACCCGACGCGCAGGTGCGGCATCGTGGGCGTCTCGAAGGTGACCATGCCCACGCGCCGGTGGCCCAGCTCGGCGAACAGGCGGATCGCGACGACCGCGCCCGCCGCGTGATCGGTGCGCACGAGGTCGAGAGCCCCCGCGTTCACCGCGTCGTCGAGCGACCTCTCGACCACGACGACCGGGACCGGCGAGTCGACGAGCTGCCCGAACGTCTCGAACTCGTCGTTCGTGCTCGACGTGACGAGCAGCCCGTCGACCCCGCGCTCGATCATCCGCTGGATCTGGGCGCGCTCGCGCTCGGGGTCGTAGTCGGAGATCCCCAGGACGAGTCGGCCGCCCATCGCCTGCACGCGCTCGACGGCCCCGTCGACGATCGCCGGGAAGTAATAGCCGGGGTCGGGCACCACGAAGCCGAACGTGAACAGCGGCTCCTTCGCGACGGGGGCCGGCCCCATCGACGACCGCGGCGGCGGACGGTGGCCCGCAGCCGTCACGTCGGTCCGCTCGGCGTGCACCGCGTCGTCGACGGGGACCGCTCCCCCGTGCACGCGGCGCAGCATGCCCCGATCGGCGAGCTCGCCCAGGTCGCGCCGCACCGTCATCGCCGAGATCCCCATGCGCTCGGCGAAGTCGGTCGCCGACAGGCTGCCGTGCAGCTTCAGCTCCGACAGGATCCGCCCCTGCCGCTGTGTCAGGTCCATCGAACCTCCATGTTCGATTTCTGAGCGAATGAATATCGAGGCTTGACCTTACATCCGCGGCGCTCCGAGGATGAGGCCCGTTCCGACCGCCGGCGACGGCGGCGGACGCACGTAGCGATGGAGGTACGTTCATGCGCACACCCGCGCCTTTCTCCCGCCGGGCCTTCCTCGGCGGGATGCTCACGACCGCAGGCATGTCCACCCTCGCCCTCGCCGGCTGCTCGACCAGCTCGTTCAGCGGCAAGGCCCGGACGATCACCGTCATGACCGTGTCGAGCGAGGTCACCGACGAGCTGCTCGCCGCCTGGGAGCAGTCGCACCCCGACATCGGGCTCTCGTTCATCAACTTCGACCAGGTCCGCCTCAACTCGATGATCGCGGCGGGCAACCCGCCCGACGTCGTGCGCGCGACGGGCGCCTCGCAGTCGGCCTACTACGCGGCCCGGGGCCTGTCGCACCCGCTCGACGACTACATGAAGGCGTCGAGCGTCGTGAGCTACGACGACCTCGCCGTCGTGAACGACGTGTGGCGGTGGGACGGCAAGGTCCAGGGCCAGGGCCCGCACTACGGCATGACCAAGGACTGGTCGCAGGACTTCATGTACTGGATCAGCACCCGCATGTTCGAGGAGGCGGGCCTCGCGATCCCCACGGCCGGCACGCCGCTCACGTACGACGAGCTGCTCGAGCACGGCCGGGCCATGACGTTCCGCGAGGGCGGGCGCGTGACCCAGTACGGGCTGTTCAACACGACCCCGTCCGTGGCGTCGATCTCGCAGATGGTCGCGACGGCGGGCGGCACGATCTACAACGACGACCTGTCGGTGATCGACTTCACCACGCCCGAGGCGCAGCGTGCGATGCAGTGGTTCGTCGACGTCGCGAAGGAGCAGGTCGGCTACACGTTGGTCGACGTCAGCCCCGAGGGCTGGGACTGGCCCGCGTTCCAGGCGCAGCGCCTCGCGATGGACGGCGCCGGCTACTGGATGACGGGCACGATCACCCCCGAGGACGAGGTCGCGCAGTACGCCCGGCTCGTGCCCGCCCCGGTCATGGGAGACACCCGCGTCAGCCCCGCGCGCGCCGCGACCGGGTTCTGGATCGCCGAGGACTCGACGATGAAGGACGAGGCGTGGCAGTTCATCGAGTGGTTCTGCGGCGGCCGGCCCGCTGCGGACCGCGCGAAGCTCGGCGGCGGGATCCCGCCGATCGACAGCCTGTACGACTCGCTGCCGCAGGAGACCGCCCTGCAGAAGCAGGCGTACGAGACGCAGATGAACGAGCTGCAGTACCTGCAGGCGATCCCCGCCTCGCCGTTCATCGACCCCACCGCCATCGACGCGTCGCTCTCCGACAAGTTCGCCCGCGTCGTGCGCGGCGACATGACCGTCGGGCAGTGGGCCGACGCGACCACGACGTCCGTCAACGCGCTGCTCGCCAACGGCGCCTCGCTCGTAGGGATGTGACCGCATGACCGTTCTCACCTCGGAGCAGGCGACCGCGCAGGCCGCCGCTCCCCCGCAGGGCACGACGGCCCCGAAGCGGCGGACGTCGCTCGCCCGCCGCAAGGAGGGCCGCGCGTTCTACGGCTTCATCTCGCCGTGGCTGATCGGCACGGTCCTGCTGACGCTGTTCCCGCTGGTCTACGCGTTCGCGATCAGCATGACCAACTGGGACGGCATCTCGCCGTCGTTCTCCTGGGTGGGCCTGCGGAACTACGGCGACGTGCTGACGGATCCCGACACCTGGGCGAGCCTCGGCCGCACGGGCCTGCTGGCGCTCGTCGTCGTGCCGATCACGATCGTGGGCAGCCTACTGCTGGCGATCCTGCTGAACCAGAAGGTGCGCGGGCGCACGTGGTTCCGCGTGTTCATCTACCTGCCGGCCATCGTGCCGCCCGTCGCGGCGACCCTCACGTGGAAGCTGATCTTCGACCGCGACACGGGCGCGCTCAACGCGTTCCTCGCGACTCTCGGCATCGACGCGGTCGACTGGTTCAACGGCGACGCCGTGTTCGGCGTGCTGATCTGCGTCATGCTGTGGGGCATCGGCGCCGGCGTGATCATCAACCTCGCCGCACTGCAGGACGTCTCCCAGGAGCTGCTCGAGGCCGCGACGCTCGACGGCGCGAACGCGCTGCAGCGGTTCTGGCACATGACCCTGCCGGCGATCTCGCCCGTCATGCTGTTCCAGACGATCACGGTGACGATCGGCGCGCTGCAGACCTTCGTGCCCGCGCTGCTGCTGTCGCCCGCCGCGGGCGCGGCCGCGATCACCGCGGTCCCCGAGGCCAACCAGATCTACATGATCGACGTCTACGCGAAGTACTTCGCGTTCTCGCAGTACGGCCCGGCGTCCGCCATGCTCTGGCTGTTCTTCCTGGCCATCCTCGTCGTCACCGTGCTGACGTTCCGCATCGGCGGGCGCACGGTGTTCTACGCGGTCGATCCGTCCGAGGAGGGACGCTGACCATGTCCGAGACCCTGGCGACCACCGCCCCGGAGGTTCCCCGCAGGACGCGCTCGACGCTGCGCGCGCGGCGGCCCGGTGTGTTCATCACCCTGACGATCATCTCGATCGTCCTGCTGCTTCCCTTCCTGCTGCTGGTCCTCACCTCGCTCAAGTCGGCCGACCAGCTCTCGAGCGGCGACTTCGTGTGGATCCCGGTCCCCGCCGCGATCCAGAACTTCGTGAGCGCCTTCACCGAGGAGCCGTTCGCGATCTACGCGCTGAACTCGTTCTTCCTCGCGACGATCTCGGGCGTGCTGTCGACCTTCTCCTCGGCGCTCGTCGGGTACGGGTTCGCCCGCCTGCGCGGCCCCGGCAAGAAGTTCATGTTCGGCGTGCTCATCTCGATGATGCTCGTTCCCGGCATCGTCACCCTGATCCCCACGTACCTGCTGTTCTCGCAGATCGGCCTCGTCGGCACCTACTGGCCGTGGGTGCTGTGGGGCATCTCGGGGTCGCCGTTCATGATCTTCCTCTACCGCCAGTTCTTCGCGGGCCTGCCCCGCGCGCTCGAGGAGGCGGCCACGCTCGACGGATGCTCGCGGTTCGGCACGTTCATGCGCATCTTCCTGCCGGTGTCGAAGCCCATCATCGTGACGGTGTTCGTGCTGTCGTTCACGGGCGTGTGGGGCGACTTCATCACCCCGAACCTCATGCTCAACTACGACAACACGACCCTGGCCGTCGCCCTCGCGTCGGGCTACGTCAACGACCAGGGCTTCCCGCTCAACAACCTCATCGCGGCCGCGTCGATCCTCTACGTCGTGCCGATGATCGTCGTGTTCCTCTTCGCGCAGCGCAGCTACGTGGCGGGATTCTCGACCGCGGGCATCAAGTAGCCGCGTCGAGGAGGTCGCGGGGGCCCGCAGCGGTCGAGCCTGCCGGCTCCACGTGCGTGGAGGCGGCCGACTCGACCGGCGCGCGGGGGTGGGCGGCGGGCAGTAGGGTCGACGACGGACTTGGCCGCCGGAGCGGCCCTCGCGGCAGCGATCCACCCCCGTGGCACAGGAGGCGGCATGGTTCAGGGCGGACGTCGGTGAGCCCGGTCGAGGCGTCGCCTCCCGGTCGGCTCGCCGTCGTCGGGTCGTGGACCCTGCGCACCGTCGACGAGCTCGCCGACGTCCGCGCCGAGCTCGAGTCGCGCCTCCCGTGCGAGTGCCCGGCGGCGCGGGTCGGGCCGTCCGACGAGGCCGGCGGGCTGTCCGGCCGACAGCGGATGGTGCTCGTCGCGAGCGAGCTGGTGGCGAACGCGCTGGAGCACGCCCGGCCCCCCGTCACCGCACGGCTGCTGTGCGACGGCGACGTCGCCGTGCTCGACATCGTGGACCACAGCCCCGAGGCGCCGCCGGTCGTCCCGCTCGACCGCGAGCCCGGCGAGGGCGGGCACGGCCTCCGGCTCGCGCAGAAGGTCGCCGACACCGTCGGCTGGTACCGCACGGACCGCGGCGAGAAGCACGTCTGGGCCCAGTTCGTCACGCCCGCTCCGGCGTCCGTCGCCGCCGCGCCCGCGGGCGC
>NZ_DATCVK010000118.1:0-59649 GCF_036566905.1 Microbacterium sp.
GCTCCCGCCGGCGGCGGCGGCCGCCGCAAGCTGTCGCTGGAGCTCTTCGACGTGACTGGTGATCTGCATGACGTCAGAGTGACATCACTATGGCGTCACGTCAACGCCCGCAGCTGCGCCGGCGTCAGGGGAGCGTGAGCGTCGGCTCCGACGTCGTTCGGATTCCGTGAGGACGACGGAAGCGGCATCCGTTCGCGGGTTGCATCGGATGCACGCCCGCCGCACAGCGGGCGTCCACGCGGCCCGCCGCGCGGAACGCAGCCACCGGGAGTCCATGTGCTCGATGTCATCTACCTCGTCGCGACGATCGCGCTGTTCGCGCTCGTCGGGCTGATCGCCAGGGGGGTCGAGCAGCTGGGCCCGCGCGCCCGCGCCTCCACGCCGCGCGAACCGTTGAGCGGAGAGACGCGCCGATGATCGTCTTCTCCCTCGTCGCCGGCGTCCTCGGTCTCGCCGCCGTCGTCTACCTCCTGGTCGCCCTCGTGAATCCGGAGAGGTTCTGATGGATGCCGCGACCGTGGTCACCGGCATCCTGCAACTCGCGACTCTGCTGCTCACCCTCGCGGTGCTGTACCGGCCGCTCGGGGACTGGATCGCCCGCGTCTACACGAGCGGTCGGGACGCGCGCGTCGAGCGCGGCTTCTACCGGCTCGTCGGGATCGATCCCCGCTCTGAGCAGACCTGGCAGGCGTACACGCGGGGAGTTCTCGCGTTCTCGGCCGTCGGCGTGCTCTTCGTGTACGCCTTGCAGCGCTTCCAAAGTGTGCTGCCGTACTCCCTGGGCCTGCCCGCCGTGCCCGAGGGCCTCGCCTTCAACACCGCGGTATCGTTCGTCACGAACACGAACTGGCAGTCCTACTCCCCCGAGCTCACCACGGGCTACACCGTGCAGCTCGCGGGTCTGGCGGTGCAGAACTTCGTGTCGGCGGCCGTCGGCATCGCGGTCGCCGTCGCACTCGTCCGCGGGTTCGCCCACCGCGGGTCGGCCACCATCGGCAACTTCTGGGTGGATCTCACCCGAGGTCTGACGCGCCTGCTCCTGCCGCTGGCGGCAGTGTCGGCCATCGCGCTCGTGATCGCCGGCGTGGTGCAGAACGCGAACGGACTCGCAGAGGTCGCGACGGTGACCGGCGGAACGCAGACGATCCCGGGTGGGCCGGTCGCGTCGCAGGAGGCCATCAAGCTCCTCGGTACGAACGGCGGCGGCTTCTTCAACGCCAACTCCGCGCATCCGTTCGAGAACCCCACGCCCTGGTCGAACATGCTGGAGATCCTGCTGCTGCTCGCGATCCCGGTCGCGATGCCGCGGGCCTTCGGCCGCATCATCGGCGACGACCGGCAGGGGTACGCCATCCTCGCCGTGATGGGGTCGATCGCCGTCGCATCCATCGCCGCGGTGACCTGGCTCGAATCGCGGGGGCTCGGCACCGCTCCGCAGCTCGCGGGCGCCGCGATGGAGGGCAAGGAGACGCGCTTCGGCATCTTCGGCTCGACGCTGTTCGCCGGCGCCACCACGCTCACCTCCACGGGCGCGGTCAACTCGATGCACGACTCGTACACCGCGCTCGGCGGCATGATCCCGATGATCAACATGATGCTCGGCGAGGTCGCGCCGGGCGGTGTGGGGTCGGGCCTGTACGGCATGCTCGTGCTCGCCGTGATCGCGGTCTTCGTCGGCGGCCTTCTCGTCGGCCGCACGCCCGAGTACGTCGGCAAGAAGATCGGGCCCACGCAGATCAAGCTGGCGAGCCTGTACATCCTCGTGACGCCGGTGCTCGTGCTCGCGGGCGCGGCGCTCAGCTTCGGCATCCCGGCCATCCGAGCGGACGTCGAGTCGAACTCGATCTGGAATCCCGGCGTGCACGGCCTCGGCGAGGTGCTCTACGCCTTCACCTCGGCGGCCAACAACAACGGCTCCGCCTTCGCCGGCCTCACGGCCAACACGCCATGGCTCAACACCGCACTGGGGGTCGCCATGCTGCTCGGCCGGTTCGTGCCGATCGTGCTCGTGCTGGCTCTCGCCGGCTCGCTCGCCGCACAGGAGTCGACGCCGTCGAGCGCCGGGACGCTCCCCACGCATCGCCCGCAGTTCGTCGGCCTTCTCGCCGTCGTCGCGGTCGTGATCACCGCACTCACCTACTTCCCCGTTCTCACGCTGGGTCCCCTGGCGGAAGGGCTCGTCTGACACATGTCCACACCCACCCTCGTCTCCATTCCCGAGCCCCTTCAGGGCCCCGTCCCCGGGTCGGTCCCTCCGCGGCCGAATCGACGCTCGCGCGCGTTCAGCGCGGCGCAGCTGGGCGGGGCCCTGCCGGGGGCGCTTCGCAAGCTGAATCCCGCCGCCCTGTGGCGCAGCCCCGTCATGTTCCTCGTGTGGGTCGGCGCCGCCCTGACCACCGCCATCGCGATCGCCGAGCCGTTCCTCGGCGGACCGGAGGAGTCGGGCGGCACCCCGGTGCCGTTCGGGTTCACGTGGGGGATCGCGGTCTGGCTCTGGCTCACCGTGCTGTTCGCCAACCTCGCCGAGTCGGTCGCCGAGGGCCGCGGGAAGGCCCAGGCGGCGACGCTGCGGAAGACGCGCACCTCGACGATGGCGCACCGTGCCAGCGGCTACGACCCGGTCGCCGATCCCTCGGCCCAGCGGGCCGAGACCGTCGAGGTCCCCTCGGGCGAGCTGAGCCTGGGCGACGTGGTGATCGTGTCGGCAGGTGAGCTCATCCCCGGCGACGGCGACATCATCGCGGGCATCGCGACCGTGGACGAATCGGCGATCACCGGCGAGTCGGCGCCGGTGGTGCGCGAGTCCGGCGGCGACCGCTCGGCCGTCACCGGCGGAACCCGGGTGCTCTCGGATCGCATCGTCGTGCGCATCACGTCGAAGCCCGGCCAGACGTTCGTCGATCGCATGATCGCGCTCGTCGAGGGTGCGAGCCGTCAGAAGACGCCCAACGAGATCGCCCTCGGCATCCTGCTGGCGAGCCTGTCGATCGTGTTCGTGATCGTCGTGCTCACGCTCAATCCGATCGCGTCATATGCCGCGGCACCGGTCAGCATCCCGGTGCTCGTCGCACTGCTCGTGTGCCTCATCCCGACGACGATCGGCGCGCTGCTGTCCGCCATCGGCATCGCCGGGATGGACCGGCTCGTGCAGCGCAACGTGCTCGCCATGTCGGGCCGGGCCGTCGAGGCGGCGGGCGACGTCACGACGCTCCTCCTCGACAAGACCGGCACGATCACCTACGGCAACCGCCGCGCCGCGGACTTCGTCGCGATGCCCGGCGTCGGCGACGCGGAGCTCGCTGCTGCGGCGGCGCTCGCGTCGCTGGCCGATCCGACCCCCGAGGGGGTCTCGGTGGTCGAGCTCGCGCGGCTGCGCGGACAGGAGGTGGGCGGGCCCGCCGGGTCCACCGTCGTGCCGTTCACCGCGCAGACCCGCATGAGCGGTGTCGACCTCGAGGACGGCACCGAGGTGCGCAAGGGCGCCGGCTCGGCGGTGCTGGCCTGGCTCGCGGCATCCGGATCCCCCGTCACCGCCACGACGCGCGCGCTGCTGACCACCGAGACCGACGCCATCGCCCAGTCCGGCGGCACGCCGCTCGTCGTCGCCGTCCGAGGTGCCGGGCAGCCGGACGACACAGCGGACGCCGCGCGGATCCTCGGCGTCGTCCACCTCAAGGACGTCGTCAAGGAGGGCCTCCGTGAGCGCTTCGACGAGCTGCGCGCCATGGGCATCCGCACGGTCATGATCACGGGCGACAACCCGCTGACCGCCGCCGCTATCGCGAAGGAGGCAGGAGTCGACGACTTCCTGGCCGAGGCGACCCCCGAGGACAAGCTGGCCCTCATCCGCCGCGAGCAGGAAGGCGGCAATCTGGTCGCGATGACGGGCGACGGCACGAACGACGCTCCCGCGCTCGCGCAGGCCGACGTCGGCGTCGCGATGAACACCGGCACGTCGGCGGCGAAGGAGGCCGGCAACATGGTCGACCTCGACAGCGACCCGACGAAGCTCATCGACATCGTGCGCATCGGCAAGCAGCTGCTGATCACGCGCGGCGCGCTCACGACGTTCTCGCTCGCCAACGACATCGCGAAGTACTTCGCGATCATCCCGGCGATGTTCATGGGGGTCTTCCCGGGCCTGGCGGCGCTCAACATCATGCAGCTGAGCTCGCCGGCCTCGGCGGTCACGAGCGCGATCATCTTCAACGCCGTGATCATCGTGATCCTCATCCCGCTCGCGCTGCGCGGCGTGAAGTACCGCCCGGCGAGCGCCTCGCAGATCCTCAGCCGCAACCTGCTCGTCTACGGGCTCGGCGGCGTGATCGCGCCGTTCGTCGGCATCAAGCTCATCGACCTCGTCGTGAGCCTCATCCCGGGCTTCTGACCCACGAGCCCGACAGGAGACACCATGTCCACCCGCACCACTGTCCGCACCGCCGGCGTCGCCGTCCGCGCGATGCTCGTGTTCACCCTCGTGCTCGGCGTCGGCTACGCACTCCTCATCACCGGCGTCGCGCAACTGGCGCTGCCGTGGCAGGCGAACGGGTCGCCGGTGCACGATGCCGCCGGCGATACCGTCGGGTCGGCGATCGTCGGCCAATCCTTCACGGATGCCGAAGGCGATGCCCTGCCGCAATACTTCCAGTCGCGGCCCTCGGCGGCCGGCGACGGCTATGACGGCGGCGCCTCGAGCGGATCCAACTACGGCCCCGAGAATGAGGACCTCATCTCGGCGATCGAGAGCCGGCAGGCCGCGATCGCGGAGCGGGAAGGCGTCGCGATCGCGGACATCCCCGCCGACGCGGTGACCGCCTCGGGATCCGGCCTGGATCCGCACTTCAGCCCGGCGTACGCCCTGCTGCAGGTGCCCCGCGTCGCCGCCGCGCGGGGGCTGGACGAGTCCACGGTGCGGTCCCTGGTCGAAGCGCACATCCAGCAGCGCGACCTCGGCTACCTCGGCGAGCCCCGCGTGAACGTCGTCGAGCTCAACCTCGCCCTCGATGCGCTCAGCTCATGACGGGTGCGCGACCGGCGGGACGGCGGACATAGGGTGACCACATGAAGCGCGGCAAGCTGCGGGTGCTGCTCGGGGCGGCGCCCGGCGTCGGCAAGACGTACGAGATGCTCGAAGAGGGCCGCCGTCTCGCGGACGACGGCCGCGACGTCGCGATCGCCGTCGTCGAGACGCACGATCGCGCCGCCACCGCCGCGCTCGTGGAGGGCCTGCCCGTCGTCCCGCGCGCCACCGTCTCGCACCGCGGGGTGGAGCTGAGCGACATGGATCTCGAGGGGGTGCTGGAGCGGCATCCCGAGATCGCACTCGTCGACGAGCTCGCCCACACCAACGCGCCCGGGCTGCCCCACCACAAGCGCTGGCAGGACGTCGACGCGCTCCTCGACGCCGGCATCGACGTCATCACGACCGTCAACGTGCAGCACATCGAGTCGCTCGGCGGCGTGGTCGAGAAGATCACGGGCGTCGCCCAGCAGGAGACGGTTCCGGATGCCGTCGTCAGGGCCGCCGATCAGGTCGAGGTGGTCGACCTCTCGCCGCAGTCGCTGCGCGACCGCCTGTCGGCGGGACTCGTCTACCCGGCGGAGCGGATCGACGCCGCGCTGTCGAACTACTTCCGGCTCGGCAACCTGACCGCGCTGCGCGAACTCGCGCTGCTGTGGCTCGCGGACGAGGTCGACAGCGCACTGAAGTCGTACCGCGCCGAGCACGGCATCGAGGGCGCGTGGCAGGCTCGGGAGCGTGTGGTCGTGGCCCTCACCGGCGGCTCGGAGGGCGAGACGCTGCTGCGGCGCGGCGCCCGCATCGCGGCGCGATCGGCGGGCGGCGAGCTGCTCGCGGTGCACGTGTCGAGCCAGGACGGCCTGCGTTCGGGCGACCCGGGGGCCCTCGCCGCGCAGCGGGCGCTGGTCGAGTCCCTCGGCGGCACGTACCACCAGGTCGTCGGCGACGACGTCCCCCGTGCGCTGGTCGAGTTCGCGCGGTCGGTGAACGCGACGCAGCTCGTCATCGGCGTGAGCCGCCGCGGCCGGCTGATGGCGGCGCTGACCGGTCCGGGCATCGGGGCGACGGTGATCCGCGAGTCCGGCGACATCGACGTGCACATGGTGACCCATGCCGCCGCGGGCGACCGTTTCCGACTACCGCGCATGACCGGCGGCGCCCTCAGCGTCAAGCGCCGCGTGCTCGGCTTCCTGCTCGCCCTCGTCGGCGGACCGCTCCTGACCTGGCTGCTGGTCTCGCTCCGCAACGAGGACACCATCACCAGCGACGTGCTCGCCTATCAGCTGCTCGTCGTTCTCGTGTCGCTCGTGGGAGGCATCTGGCCGGCGGTCTTCGCCGCCGTGATGTCGGCGTTCACCCTCAACTACTTCTTCGTCCAGCCGTACTACACCGTCTCGATCGCGGATCCGCGGAACGTGTGGGCGCTGATCCTCTACGTCGTGATCGCCGTGCTCGTGAGCTTCATCGTCGACCGTGCCGCGCGCGCCGCACGGGCGGCACGTCGTGCGGAGGCCGAGGCGGAGCTGCTCGCGAACGTCGCGGGCAGCGTGCTCCGGGGCGAATCGGCGGTGCCGGCCCTCATCAGCCGCACCCGCGAGTCGCTCGGCCTCGCCGGTGTGCGGCTCGTCGACGCCGATGACACGGTCGTCGCCACCGACGGCGAGCCCGTGCGCGACGGACGCTACGAAGCGGTCACCGTGGCGCGACGCAACGGCGGCCCGCCGGCGATGCTCGAGCTGCACGGCCACGCACTCGACGCGTCCGAGCGCCGCCTCATCGATGCCGTGGCGGCTCAGCTCTCGGCGGCCCTCGAGCACAGCGACCTCACCGCCACCGCACGGGCAGCCGGCGTCCTGGCCGAGACCGATCAGGTGCGCAGCGCCCTCCTGTCCGCCGTGAGTCACGACCTCCGCCGCCCGCTCGCCGCCGCGGTGGCCGCCGTCGGCGGCCTGCGCGCTGCGGAGCCGAACCTCTCGCCCGACGACCGCGCCGAGCTGATCGCCACGGCCGACGAGTCGCTCGCGACCCTGTCGGCGCTGGTCACCGACCTCCTCGACGTCAGCCGCGTGCAGGCCGGGGTGCTCGCGGTGTCGCTTCAGAGCGTCGACAGCGCCGGCATCGTGCTGGCAGCACTCGACGAACTCGGCGCGGGGCCTGATCGGTTCGAGCTCGCCCTCGATCCCGACCTTCCGCCGGTGGCCGCCGACCCCGTGCTGCTGCAGCGCGTGCTCGTGAACGTGCTGTCGAACGCCGCGCGGCATGCGCCCGGGGGCACTCGCGTCCGCGTGGCGACGAGCCGTCTCGGACGCACGGCCGAGATCCGCATCGTCGACCACGGCAGCGGCGTCTCGCTCGAGCGCCGCGACGATATGTTCGCCCCGTTCCAACGACTCGGCGACACCGACAACACCGCCGGCCTCGGTCTCGGACTCGCCCTCTCCAAGGGCTTCACCGAGGGCATGGGCGGTACGCTCACCCCCGAGGACACGCCCGGAGGAGGCCTGACGATGGTCATCGCGCTCCCCGTGGCCGACCCGATCCCCGCCGAAGAGAGGCCGCTCCGATGAAGGTCGTGTCGTGAAGGTCCTCATCGCCGACGACGATCCGCAGCTCGTCCGCGCCCTCCGCATCACCCTCGCGGCCCACGGCTACGAGGTGGTCGCGGCGCCCGACGGCGCTGCGGCGGTCGCGCTGGCGGCCAAGGAGCACCCCGAGATCGTGATGGTGGACCTCGGGATGCCGCGGCTCGACGGCGTCCAGGTCATCGAGGCGCTGCGGGGCTGGACCACCGCGCCCATCATCGTGGTGTCGGGACGCACGGGCTCCGCCGACAAGGTGGAGGCACTGGATGCCGGCGCCGACGACTACGTCACCAAGCCGTTCCAGATCGATGAGCTGCTCGCGCGCCTGCGCGCGCTGTCGCGGCGCCGGGGAGCGGCATCCGAGACCCCCGTCGTGAGCTTCGGCGACGTCGTCGTCGACCTCTCGACGAAGACCGTCACCCGCAGCGGCGACCGCGTGCACCTGACACCGACGGAATGGCGGATCCTCGAGTTCCTCGCCCGCAACCCCGGTTCCCTGGTCACGCGGCAGGCGCTCCTCAAAGACATCTGGGGCACCGAGCAGGTCGCCGACACCGGCTACCTGCGGCTGTACATCTCACAGCTGCGCAAGAAGCTCGAGGTCGACCCCGGGCGTCCCGAGCACCTGCTGACGGAGTCCGGCATGGGTTACCGGCTGGTCATCGACACCCGCGACGCCGCCTGACCCCGCTCTGTGCAGACGACTAGCGAGCGCTGCAGTTGCCCGCGAGCGCTATGTCTGACGACGGCGCGATCGCCGCGAAGTGGAGCGCTCGCGCCTCCTCCCCAGAGGCAGCGCCGGCGTCGGTGTCCACGGATGGAATCGGCTCGGCAGCGCTCGGCGCGCGGGGCGCGCAACCTTGTGGCGTGTGGCTCGACAGACCTCCGCTGACCACCGTCTTCCGCCGAAGCGAAAACGACGGCGAGCCGGTCAACGACCGGCGACTGCGCGCACGGGTTGCTGGCGGTGAGATCGTCCGCATCGCTCGCGGCGCCTACGCCGAGCGCGCAGAGTGGGACCGCCTGACGCCGATGGCTCGACACGCTCAGCGGGTGTGGGAGGCTGCGGCCCGCGCGTCGTCATTCGTCGTGGCCTCGCATTGGGCGGCCGCGGCGCTGCACGGCATCGACATCATCGGCGATTGGCCGACCGCAGTCGACGTGAGCATCGACACCGCTTCAGGCGGAAGGTCCAGCGGTAGCTTCCGCCGCCATGCGCGCGCACTCGCCGAGGTTCTCACGATGCCGTGGGAGCGGCACGCCGTGACGACTCCGCTTCAGTCCACCATCGACCTCATGACCTCGTCCCGCTTCCTCGACGGCGTGGTCGCCGCCGACCAGGCACTGTGGAGTCGGCGACCAGGAGGAGCGCTCGTAGAGGCTTCGGCGCTGCGCGACGCGGCGCACGGAGTGTTCGGCCGAGGATCGGCGCGAGCGCCCCGGGCGGCCGACTTCGCCACGAACCTTTCAGACAGCGTGCGCGAATCGCACAGCCGCGTGCTGATCTCGGTCTTGGGCTTTCCCGAGCCGGAGTTGCAAGCGCGGTTCGTGCTCGCGGACGGCAGGGAGGCCTTCACCGACTTCTTCTGGCGTGAGCACAAACACATCGGCGAGTTCGACGGTACCGGGAAGTATCGCGACCCGGCGCTGCGGAAGGGCCGGACACCCGAGGAAATCCTGCTCGCGGAGAAGGATAGAGAAGACGACCTTCGGCGCCAGGTCGATGCGTTCTCGCGATGGCGGACGCCGGCGCTTCGCTCGCCGAAGGCGCTCTACGAGATCCTGCGCGGCGCCGGTCTACCGACGTCGAGGCCGCGCCCCGGCCGCTAGCCCCTGATCGCTGAGCGCTGCAGTTCCCTGCGAGCGTTGCGCCGCTCGACGGCGCGGTCGCAGGGAACTGCAGCGCTCGCACGAAGGGCCGGATCAGCCGAGTCCCTGGCGCTGCTCGTCGGCGCCGGGCGCGGCATCCCCCGCCACGGGCTTGGACGACAGACCCACCGAACCGGCGTGCGGGTCCTTCGAGAGCGCGGCGGCCACGGCGACCGACTCGTCGGCGTCGGGGTACTGCGGTCGAAGCTGCACGGCGGACTGACGCTTCTGCTCGCGCTTGGCCTTGCGCGCCGCGTAGGTGAGGTTCAGCGCCTCGACGAGGATCGCGAACGCCATCGGCGCGTAGATGAAGGCCTTGTCGATGTGCACGCCGAAGCCCTCGGCCACGAGGAACACGCCGATGAGGAGGAGGAACGACAGCGCCAGCATCTTCACCGTGGGGTGCTTGTTGACGAACGAGAAGATGAAGCGGGCGGCGAACAGCATGATGCCGAACGAGAGAACGACGACCGTGATGATCACGACGAGGTTCTCGGTCATGCCGACGGCGGTGATCACCGAGTCGAGCGAGAAGACGATGTCGAGCGCGAGGATCTGCGCGAGCACCGCCCCGAAGGTGGCGTAGTGCCCGCAGTGAGCGGTTGGTAAGCGAAGCTCGCAGCGCAGCGGAGAGCGGAGTCTGCAAATAGCGATCGGAGGGAACGCAGCCGTCAACGGCCGCTACACTCTCGCCGTCGGAGCGGAGGGCTATCCGGCGATCTGCGGGAAAACCCAGCTGCCGTCAACGATCTCGGCACGCGGTCGGTAGAGCCGGACGAGGTAGTTCCACCCATCGGTGATCGGGATCGCGTTAGGGGTCCCCTGCGGGTAATCACCGAACCGCACCGTCGTCGAGCCATCCGCGTTCTTGACCGCCGTGATGTTGTTGACGGTATAGGCGTCGCGATCGTTCGGTTCGAAGAAGCCCTGGGCGTTATAGACCGATATCGACCAGAACCCATCGACGGGAACGTCTCCTACGGTCAGTTCGTACTGCCCGACGGGGAGACGCGGATCGACACCGATGTAGGACGCTTCGCTGGTGGGGAGGCCGCCCCATCCGGCGGCTGTTCCGATCAGGTGCCGGACCGGCTGGACTTCGTCCTTCGTGCCGAACATGTGGTCAAAGCCGGTCAAGTTACGGGCCAGGGACAACAACGCATCCCGGGTCTCATCGAACGACACCGTGTCGTACTCCGGATACGCGAAGGGCTCCGCGGAACGACTCGCCAACTGGATCTGATCCTGAAGGGCGGTGACCTCAGCGATATCCGCCGGGCTGGCCGGGTCGACCAGGATCCGAACCGCCACGACGACGTAGCGACTCCCCAGCTCGTCGGCACGGAGGTCGTACTCGCCCGCATCGTGGAAGATCGCCTCCACGAAGTGATCCTCACTGACCACCATCGCCGACAGATACCGCTCACCCGGGTCGGGAAGCGTCAGAGTGGCCCCGGCCGCCAGATCGACAACCGCGAAGCTATACAGCGTGTCGCGATTGAGCCGAATCACAGTCTGCTTATCGATCGCCGCCGGCGCGCGATTATGCAAGAACAGGTTGATCCCACCCGCGCTGCCCTGAAGATCGTGGAACATCCGATCCGTCTCAGCACGAGCAAAATTGTCAGCGTTCACCCGAATAGCCACGACCCCGATCCTCCCACAACCACGTCGCGCACTTGACGAAACCCATAGAAGGGTCGGAGCCCCGGAGCGCCAGCGGAGGGGTGAGGATATGCCGCGAAAAGCCCGGCACAGAACGGGTGGAGGGAGCTACGATGACCGGCCAGGAAGGGCCCCCGCTCCCCACTCCAGGGCAGCGTTCACGGCGCGACGGTTCGCGCGCCGGGTCGCTGGTCGCGGCGCTCATGGGGAAGGGACCGCGACCCAGTCGGAAGAACCGAGCGCGATCGCAGTCGCGTACGCGATGACGACCAGGACAGCAGCGAGGCCGGTGCTGCGTGCAGCCCTGGCGAGGTGGCCAGTGAGTAGTTGGCCGGCGAGGACGGGCAGCAGCAGCACAGTCATGACAGACGCGATCGTCACAACCGCGATGAGCGGCAGCAGGTGGACCGGGATGCTCATCGATCGTCCCTTCCTTCGGTGACCGGCGGTGTCCGGCGCGGTCACGCTCCTTCGGGTGCGTCGTCGCTGAGGGCGGCGAGGGTGCGGATGAATGCCTGCCTGTCCGCGGTGGGGGTGGTGATCAGCGTCGCGATGGTATCCCGCAGGGCGGCGAGCTCCGCGGTGGGGAGTCCGGTGAGCGGGGCGAGGCACCAGTCGAGGTCTTCGGCGAGCTGGTAGCCGGGTTCCTCGAGGTGCTTCTCCGGGTGGTAGGTGAACGCGCAGATCGCGACCCGGTACAGCGCGGCATCCGTGTCCGCCCGGTCGAGCCGGGTGCGATTTGGGGTTGTGGTCATCGATTCATTCCCATCGTGGTGTTCGGGTTGAGCATCGGGTGCGGGGCGGCGGGGTCCAGGTGGTGCCGTCGCCGGGGTGGGTCTTGGTGGCGGAGCCGCTCGTTGACTTCTCTGCCGATCGCGTCCAGGCGGGCCTCCTCAAGCGCGGTGCGCTCTGCGAGCCGCGAGGCGCGCTGCTGCTCGGCCAAGTGGCGGCGTGCCTCCGAGACCCGGCGCCGGTCGGCGTAGCTGAAGTCGGTGGCGAGGGCGTGCTCGATGCGTGCCCGCTTGCTGTCGCGTTCGAACGCGGCCACCAACTCCACCGGAGTCGGCAGCAGCCCCTCGACGGTCGCAGCGGTTGCGAGCCGGATCGCGACGATCTCCTCCCGCGAGCGTGGCCGACGGAAGAAGTCGTCCGCGGCGGCGTCGTTCGCGCGGCGCTCCGCCGACGAGGTGGTGCGGATCCGGCGCGGCGGCAGCCCCGCCTCGAGCCGCCGCTTCTCCCGTTGTTTCCAGGCCCGGTTGCGTGCCAAGATCTCCTCCTTGTGCGCCGCGTAGTACGCGCGCTTCTGCGCCTTCAACTGCTCGGCGTGGGTGGCGTAGTAGGCGCGGTTCGCGGCACGGTGCACCTCCGGGTTCTCCTGTCGGCGGGCGCGGAGCTTCGCGTTGTACTCGTCCTTGTGCGCGTCCCACCAATGCCGCCGGCTGGCTGCCCGAGCCGCGCGATACGCGACCGGATCCTCGGCGAGCTTGCGGGCACGCCACTGCCGCGTGTACTCGTGGTGCTCCGCCTTGTGCGCCTCGTAGTACTTCTTCGACGCCGCCCGCTTCGCCCGACGCCGCCGACGCTCCTGCGTCTGACGGGCGCTGTAGCCGCGCATGTACTCGCGGTTCTTCGCGAGCACCTCCTCGCGGTGCTCCGCGTTGTACGCGGCACGGTACGCGCGCACATGTTCAGCGTTGCGTTGCCGCCACGCCCGCTGCACCTCCCCCACACGCTCCGGGTGCCGTTCCCGATACGCGCGCCGCTGCTCCCGCTCCTTCTCACGGTCACGGTCACGACGCCGCGCACGAGACGTGCGCTGCCTCTCCCGCCGCCGTTCTGCCACGAGCTCCTGGTACGTACCCCAGAGATCGTCGTCACTGTGCCACTCGGCATCCTCGGGGAGGTCGGGCTGATCGTCGCGGCGGCTCATCGGTCGCTCCCCGGAACGAGGCCGAGCACGGCGGAAGGCGACCTCCCCGCCTCCCGAACGGCGGCATCATCGGAGTGCGCGGCAACCGGGGTGCCGGAGTCGGGGATACCGGTGTTCCGGGAGTGCGGAAGCCCGAGACTCCCGTTGTCTGTCACTTCCGGTGTTCCGGAGTTGCGGAGTGCGGAAGTCTCGAAGTGACGAAGTTCGGAAGTGACGGAGTCGCGCAGTTCGTCCTCGGTGGATCCCCGCAGCTCGTCGGCGTGCGCGAGCAGCAGGTCGATGGCGACGCGGATGAGGGTGTTCTCGGTGATCCGCTCTGCCTTCGCCGGCCGGCGGAGCATCAGCGTCTTCGCCAACGCGGTGAGTGCGGCATCCTGATCCGCCCGCACCCGGGCGTCCTTGCGGGTCAGCCGTGCGAACTTGGCCACCCCGCGGTGCTCGACGGGGGTTTCTGCCTCGACGCGGGCGCGGGCATCGTCCAGCTTGCCGGCGAGGTCGACCTTGCCCATGCTCACCACCGCCCACTCAGCGCTGGCGCGAACTGCTGCGTCATCTCCAATCCGACACGGGTGACGTCCGAGATGGTGCCGGCGGTGCGTCGGTTATCGCGCAACGTGGTCACCAGGTCGCCCACTACTGGCGCGTCGGCCTGCGTCTTGTACTGACGCAGGTACGCGTCGAACCGTGGCACACCCCACGTCGTGTCGAGCAGGTCCCGCCAAGTGCCCAGCTGCGACGGGATGCGCGCGTCGATCCGGTTCAGCAGCACCGCGTGCCGCAACTGTCGGGGCTCGACCAGCCGGTGAATCGTCCGCAGCGTCGGCTCCACCGCGAGCGGCTCCGGCGTGAGCGGGACCACGACGAAGTCCGCCGCGTTCAGCGCCGTCTCCAGCACCGGGGCGTCTTCCAGGTTGCCGGGGGTATCCACGAGCACGAAGTCATACTCCACCCGCAGCTCACGGAGCCGGGTGAGCACGCTCGGGTGCTGGTTGCCGGCGAAGTCGAACGGCAGCCGATCCCGCACGTTCTCCGCCCACCACACCGTCGACTGCTGCCGATCCACATCCACCACAAGCACCCGGTGCCGGCGCGACAACGCCGCACCCAGCTGCATCGTGACGGTGGTCTTCCCCACGCCGCCCTTCTGATTCGCGATCGCGATGACCCTCATGTCAGTCCTCCGAACTGTCGAAGTTGCGGATCTGAGAATTTCATTGACATTAGTACATGCCTAAGTCGTATAGTGAGTCAAGGGCAATCTGCGGAACGCGGGAGCGGTAAGGCAAACTAAGGGGGTGAAGGTCGACGTGAAGACACTCGACGGCAAGACGATGACGTCCCAGGACGCCACGCAGTCAGTCGGGACCGCCCTGCGCATCGCGCCCGGTTTCGTCGCCACCGCGGCGGACGAGGCGACTGGCGTCGAGACCACCATTGAGGCGCACTACAGCCCCGACCGCGGCAGATACGTCATCACGACGATCCTGAACCGGGCGATCGCCGAGGACTTCAGCGAGGACCGCCTCAAGCGCCCGGCGCCGCTAGCGATCCTGCAGGTCGCCATTCCCCACTGCATCTCCCTGCAGCTGGATGACACCCCGGACGCCAAGTGGACAACGGTTGCAGACCTGACCACTACCGAGGGGCGGATCATCCCGCCATGGATGGCGCAAGCGGTGGTCAAGCGCGGCATGAAGGACGAGCGGTGGGAAGTCATCGAGATCCTCTACGGCACCGCAGCACTCGCAGACCTCCCGCCCGTAAAACTCATCGCGCTCGAACTCGAGGTCCCCGAACGCACCGCATCAGACTGGATCCAGAAAGCCCGCGCCGCGGGCTGGCTAGTCGGAATGACGTCTAACGTCGGCCGACCCGCCAATGCCTGAAGCGCTGCCCACCAAACTGGTGGCAGTCGATCACGTGACGGCGGCGGCGATCGTCGGTCTGAGTCCGTCGCGCCTCCGTCACCACGTGCGGCTGGGTGACGTGACTCCGCACTTCACGGGGACAAAGCCGCTCTACCTCATCTCCGAACTCGAGCGATTCGTTGAGCGGCTGCCAACCCACCCGGAGCACCTCCCGACGACGTGATGTCCCCACGGGGACGCCGCGGCGCTCCCGTGCCGCCGCTCGTTCGGATCAGCGCCCGCTGGCCTCGGACACACGTCCGCACGCGCGCTTACGATGTCTAAAAGACTGAATGATGTCTAAAGGAGCTGGCGTGGCCCTGAATCCCTTCAAGCCTTCCTTCGGTAGCACGCCCCCGGTGCTGGTCGGCCGCGACCGGGAACTGGACGACTTCGCGCTGGGATTGGAGGAGGGACCGGGCTCCCCCAACCGAGCGACGATCTTCACCGGTGCCCGTGGCGTCGGGAAGACCATCATGCTGTCCGAGGTGTCCGAACGCGCGTCCGGCAACGGATGGATCGCCGCCGATGTCACCGCCGGTCCAGGAATGCTCGAGGAACTAGCCGACCTGCTCACCGCACGAGCGCAGGAGTTGATCCCCAAGCGGGGTCGTCAGGTCACCTCGCTGTCCGCAGGCGGTTTCGGCCTCGGTCTCGCTCCAAGTGACCGGGAGGCGATCGGTTGGCGGCAGTACATGACCTCGCTGATCACGGCGCTGAACGACCGCGGTACCGGAGTCTTGATCACCATCGACGAAGTTCACGCGCGTGTCGTCGAGCTGCGCAGGCTGGCGGCGACCTATCAGCACTTCGTGCGCGAGGGCCTCGACATCGCGATCGCGATGGCGGGTCTGCCTTCCGCCGTCTCCGCACTGCTCAACGACGATGTCCTCACCTTCCTACGGCGAGCGCACCGCGTGACCCTCGAGGACGTTGCCCTCGACGCTGTCGGCGCCGCACTGCGGGAGACCATCAGTGCCAACGGCCGAACCATCGCGCCCGGAGACCTCGAACGCGCGTCGGCCGCCACGCTCGGCTACCCGTTCCTGATCCAACTGGTCGGATTCCACATCTGGCGGCAAAGCCCTGAATCCACCGCGATCTCAGCCGACGACGTCGATACGGGAATCCAGGCGGCGCGCCGACGGCTGGGAACCACCGTCCACGAGGCCAGCCTCGCCGACCTCTCCACTGTCGATCGCACATTCCTGATCGCCATGGCCCAGGACACGGGTCCCAGCAAGCTGAGTGCGATCGCCGCGCGCATGTCCGTCGACCGCAACTACGCGAGCCAGTATCGTGCCCGCCTGATCGACGCCGGCATCATCGAACCGGCCGGGCACGGACACGTCACCTTCACCGTTCCCTACCTGCGCGAGTATCTGCGGGATCACGCCGCATCGATGGGGCTCAACACACTCAAACTCGATCGACCCGCCGACGGACTCGTTTAGACAGCGTTCATCTCTTTAGACATCACCGCCCTGTCGCCGCGCGTCCGCTCAAGCCAGTAGGTATGCTGACAAGTGGTGCGGGAAGTTGCCGCGCCACCGCTATGTGTACACTGATGTGTACACCGGGACTTGAAAGGGATCCTCGATCCCAGTGTTTTCAAGGCCTCGGGGCTGTAGTTCAATGGCAGAACTTCTGCTTCCCAAGCAGATAGCGCGGGTTCGATTCCCGTCAGCCCCTCCCTATGCCAGCGATCGCCGCCCACGAGTACTCGCCCTGGGATTTCTGGCGCGAAGCGTCGATCGATGAACGACATGCGCAGCTGGCGATCCAGCACGCGCTGGTCGACGGCCGCGCCGATCACTCGCTCGGCGAGCAGTGCTTCATCTCCGAGCTCGCCTCGATCGACAACGACTCGCTGCGGCTCGGCGATCGCACCTACGTCGCCGCCGGCGCCTACCTCACGGGCGATCTGCTGGCCGGTGCCGACTGCAGCATCAACCCGTACACGGTGATCCGCGGCCGCGTGACGATGGGCGACGGCGTGCGCATCGGCGCGCATACGTCGATCCTCGGCTTCAACCATTCGATGGAATCCGGCACACCGGTCTTCCGCCAGCCGCTCACCTCGAAGGGCATCGAGATCGGCGACGACGTGTGGATCGGCTCCCACGTCGTCATCCTCGACGGCGTCCACGTCGGATCCCACGCGGTGCTCGCCGCCAGCGCCGTCGTCACCAAGGACGTGCCCGCCGGCGCCGTCGTCGGTGGCAACCCCGCGCGGTTCATTCGGTGGCGTGTCGAGCCCGATGACACCGGCATCGCGCCGGACGCTGCCGCCGACGCGGCGGCACGCGGGACGGACGATCCGGCGGCGGGCGCGACTGGCGCGAGCGCGCTGCGGTCGACGGATGATGGGACCGTGACGAGCCCGCTGCGGTCGACGGATGATGGGACCGTGACCGGGGTGCCGCGACCGTTCTTCTCTGCGGGCGCCTCGGCCGGGGCGGCCATTGGGGCTGGGGGAATCGCTGCGGACACAGAAGCGGTGAGCGACGGGTCCGTCGCTCACGATGCTGCTTCCGGCGACCATGTGGCGAGCGTCGGTGCGGCCGATGCGGCATCCGGCGACCATGCGATGAGCATCGGTGCGGCCGATGCGGCATCCGGGGACGATGTGGCGAGCGCCGGTGCGGCCTCTGCCGATGCGACGGCGGGCCCGACCATGGGCACGACCCCCGGTGCACCCGCCCCGAACCCGGGCGCCACCCTCGCGTCAGCCACTCCCACGCAGGCGACGGCCTCCGCTCCGGGCACTCCGGCGCCACCTTCGGCCGCGTCCCTGATCGCGGCATCCGATGATGCCACGGCGGGCCTTGCCGAGCGGGTCGCCGATCTGGCCGCACGCGCCCGGGAGGAGGCATCCGCTGTCCTGCAGCGCTCCTGGAACGACGACCTCGAGCTCTTCGCGGACCGCCCCGGCGCAGCGCCGACCGTGCGCGCGCAGGGCGATGCGGTCGAGATCGCCGATCTGCTGCTCGGCACCGCGCCGCCGCAGGCGTCCGCCGAGGCGCAGATCCGGCAACTGCAGGAGTGGCAGGATGCCGCGACCGGCGCGGTCGCACCCCTCGGTCCCGATGGTCGCCAGGAGGCGGGCCTCGGGTTCTCGCACGGCGATGTCGCCTACCACGTGCTGAGCGTCGGGTACGCGCTCGATCTGCTGGGGTCGGCGTTTCCGGCTCCTCTCACGTGGGTGACCGCGGCCACTCCGGAACGGGTGATCGCGTTCTGCGAGAGTCTGCCGTGGGCCTCCGACGCGTGGAACGCCGGCCACCACATCGATGGCTTCGGCACCGCGCTTCTGTGGACGCGGCGTGCGGGGCATCCGATTCCGGCGGGTGTGGAGGAGGCATTCTTCGGCTGGCTGGTCATGAACGCCGATCCCCACACCGGCATGTGGGGTTCGCCCACCGCCGACGGCGGCCTGCTCCCTGTCGTGAACGGCTTCTATCGGGCGTCGCGCGGCACGTTCGCGCAGTTCGGGATGCCGCTCCCCTACCCCGAGCGCGTCATCGACACCGTGCTGCGGCACGCGCGAGACCCGCGATGGTTCGCCGTGGGCGCGCGCAACGCGTGCAACGTGCTCGACGTCGCGCACCCGCTGTGGCTCACGCGCACGACGGGCTATCGCGGCGACGAGGTGCGCGACCTCGCCGCGCGGCTGCTGTCGGATGCCGTGTCGACCTGGATGCCGCGCGCCGGGTTCTCGTTCCGCGAGCCGGCCCCCGCGACCCGCGGCCTCGCAGAGACCGAGCCCGGCCTGCAGGGCACCGAGATGTGGCTCGCCATCCTCTGGTACCTCGCGGATCTCGCGGGCGTCTCGGATGCCCTCGGCTACCGCCCCCGCGGCGTGCACCGCCCCGAGCCCGCCGCCACGCTGCGGTAGACGGCGCGAGTGTCGGCGCATTCGGGACGGTCGCGGCGCCCGCGGCGCGTCGTGACGGACTCCCCTGTCAGGGCGCGGATTGTCGCTCGATCGGTGCGAGCACCACGAGCCACGACGAGTAGTGCTCGGTGACGGTGCCGCCCAGATCGTTCACGGCGTCGACGGCCTGCTCCACCTCGTCGGCGGACCAGTCGCTGAACGTGCGGAAGAGACGCGCGACCGCAGCGGCATCGAGCTCGAGAGTCCATCGGTAGGTGGAGGCATCCGTCACCTCGAACAGACCCGACCCGGTCAGGCTTTCGATCGTCGCAGCGAGGTCCTCGGCGGGCGGACCAGGCCGCGACGGCGCACGACGAGCGGCGACGATCTCAGCGATCCGCGCGCGAAAGGGCGTGGTCGAGGCGTCGGCGTCTCCGAACACATTGCGCCACACGGCGAACCGGCCACTCGGGATGAGTATCGTATATATCTTCGGTAGGACGATGTCGAGGTCCATCCAGTGGATCGAGGTCGCCGCGACGACGAGGTCGAAGCTCGATGGGGCGAGTGCGATGTCTTCCGCGCGACAGACCCGCACATCGGCTGCAGGGTGGACCGCGCGAAGGAGAGTTGCGAGGCGCGGCCCAGGCTCCACTGCGGTGACGCGCAATCCTGCACCAAGGAGCGGCCCGGTCGCCTGCCCGCTCCCGGCGCCGAGATCGAGCGCGGCAGCGCCGGGCCGCAGGAGCCCGAGCGTTCGGAGTCGCTGCCACAGTCCGGCCGGGTATGGCGGCCGAGCAGCGGCGTAGTCGTCGGCACTCGCCTCGAAGTGCATCGGGTCCACCACAGGCACGAGCGTAGGCACAGTCGACGGTCGCGTCGAGACTTCGCTTCTCTTCGATGTCGGAGCGCTTCGTATATTTGTTCTATGGGTTCTTCGGTGTCGTCGCCTCCGGCGATGCGGCTGACGGATGCCGTCGCCCGCGTCGCACAGCGATTCGACGCGGGCGGAATCGGGGTCGAGCGGCTGGACGACGAAGAGCTGCTGGAGCTGCTCGTCGACACCACCGAGGCTCGCAAGGCCCTGGAACTCGTCGTCGCGAGCGCGTCGGCGGAGGTCTCCCGCCGATCGGCGCGCGAGCGCGGCTACGGCGGACTCGCGCAGCGCAAGGGCCTGCGCACCGGGACGGCGCTGGTCCAGCAGATCACGGGCCTCGGTCGCGGCGATGTCACTCGTGCCGTGCGGGCGGGAGAAGAGCTCGCGCCCACGATCCCGTTCCCGCCCGAACCAGTCGCACCCGGGACGGATGCCTCGTCTCAGGTGGCTGAGCCGACGCCGGCGGCGCCCGAGTGGCTGCAGCTGGTTCGTGATGCCCTTGCGGCAGGCACGCTCTCGCAGGCGCAGTTCCACGCGATCCGCTCTGGTCTGGGCGAGCCGCCCGTCGATCGCTATCCCGAGCTGGATGCCGACTTCCTGCCCCAGGCGTGGTCGCGCGCAGTGCGACTGCTGCTCGACGAAGCGGCGACCCTTCCGGTGGAAGACCTGCGCAACCAGGCACGCATCGCCCGCGACCGACTCGATCCTGTGGGCGTGACGCTGCGGTTCGAGGAGCGGTTCGCCGCTCGGTCTTTCCGCCGGTGGATCGACGAGAGCGGACAACGCCACGCCCACATCCTCTTCGACGACGAAGCGGGCGCATGGGTAGATGCGCTCCTCCAAGCCGCCCTGCGGCCACGGCGTGGGCCGCGGTTCGTCGGCTCCGACGCCGCCGAGAAGGCGCGCGAGATCGAAGCTGACGATCGCACGAACGAGCAGCTGCAGTACGACACGATCATCGCGGTGCTCCGCACCGGCGCCGACACCGACCCGCACCAGGCGTTCGGCGACCGGCAGCCGGGTGTGCGGATCCTCGTCGAGTCGGCGGCGATCACCGCCCTGGACGGGCGTGGGGAGATGCGGGTGACCGGCGTCGGTCATCTTGAGGACGGCGGGTATGCCCTGCCCGGCGGGCTCATCGAGGCGCGCCTCTGCGATGCGGGCGCGATCCCGGTGATCTGGGACCCGAACGGACGGCCACTCGATGTCGGCCGCGAGCTGCGATTGTTCAGTCGCAAGCAGCGGATCGCCATAGCGGCCCGCGACGGCGGGTGCGTCTGGCCATCGTGCAGCGCGCCGATCTCTCAGTGCGAGTACCACCACATCGACCACTGGTGGGATCAGCACGGCCGCACCGACGTCGACGACGGCGTTCCCCTGTGCCGCAACTGCCACCTGCGCCTGCACAACCAACGATGGCGCATCACCCGCCACCGAGATCCGGCCAGTTCGGCAGACAGGTACTGGCTTCATCCGCCGCCCGACCCGCTGACTGGCGAGATCGGTGATCCGGTCCGGCTGCGGTCGAAGTCGCCGCGACGGTTCGGCGCCGCGTGAGGGTCGGGCAGGCGCAGGAAGTGGTGACAGTCCCGGCCAGGTGCGGGAAGGATGCCGGCCGCACGCTGTCCGCGAATCGAGGTGCGAAGCTTGTCGGCATGCCTGTCACCGTCGTTCCCTACTCGAGCGACTGGCCCGAGCAGTTCGCGCGTGTGGCTGCGGATCTGAGTGGAGCGCTGGCAGATGGTTCGGTGCTCTCCATCGAGCACGTCGGCTCGACGTCGGTACCGGGGCTCGCAGCCAAGCCCGTGATCGACATCGATGTGGTGGTGCGGCGTGCGGATCTTCCGGCGGCGATCGCGGCACTCGTCGCCGTCGGCTACACGCATCGCGGCGACCTCGGCGTCACGGACCGCGAGTCGATGGCCGCACCCGACCACGATCCGCGACGGAACGTCTACGTCTGCGTCGAGGGCACGCTGCACCTGCGCAACCACCTCGCGGTGCGCGCGATCCTCCGTGAGCGGCCCGACCTTCGGGACCGCTACAGTGCCATCAAGACAGAGCTCGCCCGCGACCCGGCGATGGACATCGAGCGATACCTCGCCCTCAAGTCGCCCGTGCTTCAGGAGGTGCTGGCCATGTCCGACCTCACCGACGCCGAGAAGCAGGCGATCCTCGCACTCAACGCGGGGACCTGACCGCCGCGCTGGCGAAACCATCACCCACGCCGCCCGCTGTCCATAGACCGCGCTCGAACCCCGGCACCGGCACCCCGTACGCCTCCTCCCCTGCCGGCACTGTGCCCTTGCCGTCGACCGCCATCCGCAGGAGGCACCTGATGCGCCGAGATTCGCACCGCGAAGCCCTTCCCCGCCCTACCGCGCCGCACCTGATACGCCGAGATTCGCACCGCGAAGCCCCTTCCCCCGCCATCCGCACGAGGCACCTGATACGCCGAGCTTCGCACCGCGAAGCCCTTCCCGCGCCCTACCGCGGCCGCACCTCCTGACAAAGCCGGGATCACGGCTCGGGCCGGCGGCTGCCGATACTGTGACCCGGTGACCTTCGACCCCAGCGACACCGCCGCACTCGCCGCCTTCGTCCGCGCGCAGGGCCGCGCCGTCGTAGCGACCGTCGCGCCCTCCGGCGCGCCCGAAGCGGCGCTGGTCGGGATGGCGGCGCTCGACGACGGAACGCTGATCTTCGATGCCTCCGACGAATCCCGCAAGGTCCACAACCTGCGCGCGAGCGGCCGTGTCGCTGTCGTCGTCGGCACAGAGGCCGACGTGACGGTGCAGATCGAAGGTTCCGCCACTGTCGCGTCGGGCGCGTCACGCGAACGGCACGGTGCCGCGTACAACGAGCAGTTCCCAGGCTCACGCGCGCTCGACCAGGGCTTCGCCGTCGTCGTCGTGCGGCCGGAGTGGGTCCGGGTCTACGACGCCTCGGTGCGGCCGGCAGCCGTCACCGAAGCGCGCTGGTGACCGCCCGGGTCCTCGCTCCCGACGACGGCCGGGTGCAGGCGCGCTGACGACAGGGCGATCACGGCCTGACGGGCGCCGGATTCCAGGCATCCGTTCAGTCAACCAGTGCACGCGCACTCTCCACACGGGCGGGTGCTCCGCCGACGGTGCCGGCGCCTCTCGGTAGATTGGTCGAGTGCTCCGCCGACTCTCGCCGCTCCTCGTCGCCGCCGCCCTCGCCCTCACCGGCTGTGCCTCCGAGGTGCCTGCAGCATCGACGACGTCTTCCTCGCCCGCCGCCCAGCCCAGCGAGACGCCGACGCCCACACCGGCCGGCGCGATCGCCGTCGGCGTGGAGGGCATCGCACTCACCGACGGGGACGCGTCGAAGACGTTCTCCTTCGACGACCCGGAACCGCTCCTCGCCTTCGTCGAGGAGCTCACAGGAGAACCCCGCGCCGGCGAGGACTTCGAGGACCCCTGGGGCAACGGCGAGACCTGGGGAACCCTGTACACCTGGGAGGACATCACGGTTTCCGTCCTCAAGGACGGCCCCGCGAGCGTGACCATCCTCGCGACGACCGTCGGCGGCATCCCGGTCGGCACAGCGAGCGGCATCACGATCGGGTCCACCCGCGACGAGGTGCTCACGATGGGCGGATGGGACGAATGGGATGCCGACGGCGACGGCCAGGCGGACTATCTCGGCGTCGATGGGCAAGAGGTGGAAGGCGTGGAATCGCTGAGCCGCCCCGGCGAGCCTGGGCGCGAGTTCATCCTCGTCAAGCTGGACGGCGACGTCGTCACCGAGCTGCAGAGCCCCTCGAACGACTTCAGCGACATCTGACCGTCACCCATTCAGGAGCGCGGTGGCCACGGCGCTCACACGCGATGCGGACTCCGCTGGGACCGCGCGGCGGCCAGTCGCTCGAGGGGATAGTCGATCGCTCGAGACGAACCGCCGGTCGAGCCGCCGGGAAACTCCCGCCGGAACGACAGGGACAGTTCAGCGCCCCGGCGCGCAGACCTCCGAAAGCCCGCCGGCGACGACGACGAACACGGGCGGCGCGCACGGCATCCGTCGGAGCGCGCAGGAGGTCGGCGACCGCCTCCGGCGTCTCCCCCACCGTGGCGTCGTACGTCTCCTGAAGCCACACGATGAGCGCATCAGCGACATCGTGGAGCAGCGAGAAGCGCTCGAGGTTGCTCGTCACCGAATACGAGTCATCCGGCGGTCCGTCAACACCCCAACGCTGGCCGTCCGGAATCGGCCGCCCGAGGGCGCCGACGAACAGCCGCGGCACTTCCCAGGGTCGGACGTAGACGGACATCGCGCCCAGCTACCCCGAGGCCGACGGTCGGCCCCCGCCGGCTACTCCTCCCGCGGCCCGAGCTCCGGCTCGGCGACGAAGCGGGCGACGGCGTCGGTGACGCGATCCAGCTCGATCACGACGACCGAGTTCTCCCCCGCGTGCACGGCGGCGGCCGGCACGTACAGCGTCCGCTGCGGGCCGCTGCTCCAGTATCTGCCCAGCAGGAAGCCGTTGATCAGTGCGTAGCCCTTGCCCCACCCCGCAGTGTCGAGGAAGAGGTCGGCGGGCGACTCGAGCGAGAACGAACCGCGCAGCAGGAAGGGGGCTGGTGTCGATCCGGCCACACCCTCGGGCGAGCCCGCGGCATCCGACACCGCCGCACCCAGCGCAGCGACGTCGATGGGCGTCGCCGTCCAGCCGGCCACCGGCATACCGCCGAGGGTCACCGGGCCGATGAGGCCCTTGGCCTCGCCCAGACGCGCGTCGTAGTTGACGCGACCCTGCTCCTCGACGAGCACCCTGACTCGGTGTCCACCGGGCACGACGAGGGCGTCCTCGTGGCGCGTGCGCGAAAGCGTGCCCACCGCGACGCCGTCGACCGACACCCACGCGTGGTCGCGCACCTCGCCGAAGCGCAGGACGCCACCGTGGCCGCCCGGCAGCTCCGCCTCGTAGGAGACGAGGGCGCTGAGATGCCGGAGCTCCTCGAACGTCGGTGGGGTCTCGTGACACTGCCCGGCCGGCGCGGTCGGCACCGCGACCGCCGTGAGCGCGACGTCGAACACGGGAGCGGCACCACTGACCGTCGGCACCTCGTCGGGCACGGGAGCGTACTTGGTGATGACGTCGCGGAAGGCGAAGTACTTGTCAGTTGGGTCGCCCCGCTCGTCGAGCGGTGCGTCGTAGTCGTACGAGGTCACGATGGGCAGGTAGCGCCCCTTGTCGTTGGCGCCGTTGGTGAGGCCGAAGTTCGTGCCGCCGTGGAACATGTAGAAGTTCACCGATGCGCCGGCCGCGAGGAGGGTGTCCAGCTCGGCGGCCGTCGCCGCAGCGGGCGTCGTGTGGTGGGCATTGCCCCACCAGTCGAACCAGCCGTCCCAGAACTCCGCGCACATGAGAGGTCCGGTCGGCTGGTGACGGCGAAGCGTGCCGAGACGCTCCGCGGCGCGGGAGCCGAACGAGCCGGTCAGGTGCACGCCCGCGACGCTGCCGTCGGTCAGCATCTGGTCGGTCGGCTGGTCGATGGTCGTCAGCGGCACCGTGATGCCGGCGTCCTTCGTCACGCGCACGAGGTGCTCGAGATACGCGGTGTCGTCGCCGTACGCCCCGTACTCGTTCTCGATCTGGACGAGCACGACGGGCCCGCCGCGGTCGATCTGACGCGGGGCGACGATGTCGTACACCCGCTGCAGGTAAGCGGTCACCTCGGCGAGGTAGAGCGGCTCGGACCGGCGAAGTCCGACACCCTCGAGCCCAGTCAGCCACACCGGCAGACCACCGTTATGCCATTCGGCGCATATGTAGGGCCCGGGGCGCACGATCGCGTGCATCCCCTCCGCCGCGACGAGGTCGAGGAACGCACCGAGGTCGTTCCAGCCCGTCGCATCCCACTCGCCGTGCACCGGTTCATGGGCGTTCCAGGCGACGTATGTCTCGATGGTGTTGAGTCCCATGAGCCGCGCCTTGCGGATGCGGTCGGCCCACTGGCCGGGGTGCACGCGGAAGTAGTGCAGGGCGCCAGCGAGCACCCGGAACGGCTCTCCGTCGAGCAGGAAGTCGGTCTCGCCGATCGCGAACGAGCGAGCCTCAGCCGCCGTCATCGGACGGCCGTGCGAGTGCGGAGCACCTCGGCGAGCCGCTCGAGCTGCGAGGCGTCCTCGAGGGCCGAGCCGACCGCTGCGACGCGCACCCCGGCGTCGAGGAACTCCTCCACGTTCGATGCGTTCAGACCGCCGGTGGCGACGAAGCGCACCTGCGGGAACGGGCCGCGGATGTGCGAGAACCAGCCGTTGCCGAGCCAGGTCGCCGGGAACGCCTTGAGCCAGGTGAGCCCGAGCGACACCGCCAGCTGCACCTCGCTGGGGGTCGCGACGCCGGGGAGGATCGGGATGCCGGCATCCTGCGCCGCCCGCACCACGACCGGATCGAGCCCGGGCGAGACGAGGTACGCCGCACCGGCGTCGCCGGCGAGCGCCACCTGCGCGGGGGTGATGATGGTGCCCGCGCCGACGCTCTTGCCGCGGCTGGCGGCCAAGGTGACGACCTCGCGCAGCGCGCGCTCGTCCTCGTCGGTCTGCAGCGGCACCTCGACGGAGTCGATGCCCAGGTCCCATGCCGTCTGCGACAGACGCACCGAGCGCTCGACGCCCATGCCTCGCAGGATGGCCATGAGCGGTGCCCCGGCGAACGCCGTCTCGAACCACTCGCCCTGGGCCGCGGCATCCGTTCCGGTCGCTGGTGAGGTCATGTCGGATTCCTTCGTCTTTCGGATGTCGGTGTCACCGGGTGCGGTCGACGGGCGCGCCCGGCGCGGGCTCGTCGATCGAGTCGGTGGTGGTCTGCAGGGTGCGCGCGGCGCGCTCGTGTCCGGCGCGCAGGCGGTCGGCCACGGGAGCGCCGAAGAGCCGTCCGGCGAGGTAACCGCCGGCGAACGCGTCGCCGGCGCCGACCGGCTCGACGACCTCGACGACCAGGGCCGGTTCGAACACCTCGTCGGTGCCGACGAACGCGGTCGCGCCGACGTCACCGTCCTTGACGATGAGCTCTTCGACCTCCGGCAGCAGCGCGCGCACGTCGGCGGCGGTGGCCGTGCCCCACAGGGTCTCGGCCTCGTCGCGGCCGACGAGCACGATGTCGGCGCCGCGGGCCAGCTCGAGCAGCACCGGGGCGGCGGTCTCGGCCTCCCACAGCGGCGCGCGGTGATTGACGTCGAACGACACCGGCACGCCGTGCTCCCGCGCGCGGGCCATGACGCGTGCGAGGAAGGACGACGCGGATGCCGAGATCGCGGCCGTGATGCCCGACACGTGCAGCAGGTCGACGCCGTCGAACGACACCGCGTCGGCGTCAGCGTCGCTCAGGTGGGCGGCCGCGGAGCCGCGGCGGTAGTAGAGGACGCCGTTGCCGGGGTCCTTCACGTACAGCCCGGTCGGGTGGGCGCCGTCGAACACGACCCGCGAGACGTCGACACCGCGGGCGGTGAGCTGCCGCGCGATGCGGTGGCCGAGCGCGTCGTCGCCCAGGCGGCTGAACCACACGGCGCGGTGGCCGAGCGCGGCCACGTGGGCGGCGACGTTCGACTCCGCGCCGCCCGCGTCGAGCAGGAACGCGTCGGCGTCCGACACGGGCGCCGCGACGACCGGCGTGACCATCGCCATCGTCTCGCCGATCGCGAGCAGGGTCATGGGCACCGCCCCAGCGTAGTCAGGCAGAGGCATCCGTCAGCGCAGGTCGGTGACCGGCGCGGCATCCATGTCGTCGAAGGCCTGGTTCTCGCCCGCCATCGCCCAGATGAACGTGTACGACGAGGTGCCGACGCCCGAGTGCAGCGACCACGAGGGTGAGATGACGGCCTGACGGTCGGCGATCACGAGGTGACGCGTCTCTTCGCGCTCGCCCATGAGGTGGATGACGCGGGCGTCCTCGGGCAGGTCGAAGTACAGGTAGCACTCGGTACGGCGGTCGTGGGTGTGCGCGGGCATGGTGTTCCACATCGAGCCCGGGTGCAGCTCGGTGACACCCATGACGATCTGGCAGCTCTTGACGCCGTTCTCGTGGATGTACTGGTTGAGCGTGCGGCGGTTCGAGGTGAGCTGGTCGCCGAGCTCGCGCACGGTGCCCTCGCCGGGCGAGACGAGCGCGGACGGGTAGGCGGTGTGCGCCGGTGCCGAGAACAGGTAGAACTGCGCGCCCGACTCCTCGCCGTCGACGTCCGCGAACGACACGGAACGGATGCCGCGGCCGAGGTACAGGCAGGCGCCCTTGACGAGCGTGTAGACCTCGCCGTCGGCGGTGACCTTGCCGGTGCCGCCGACGTTGATGATGCCGACCTCGCGGTGCTCGAGGAAGTAGTCGCTGCGGATCTCGGGGTAGCCGCCGAGCTCGAGCACCCCGCCGGCCGGCACGGCACCGCCCAGCACGATGCGGTCGTGGTGCGTGTACGTCAGCCGGATCTCACCCGGCACGAAGACGTCGGGGATGAGGTACGTGTCGCGCAGGTCCTGCGTGGTCATGCCCGGGATCTGGGCGGGGTTGGTCGCGTAGCGCTGCGGGATGTGCGTCTGGGTCACGGTTCTCTCCTGGTGTGCGTGAAGTCGTGTGGGGGAGTGGTCAGCGGACGAGCCAGCCGCCGTCGACCGGGATGACCGCGCCGGTCAGGTACGCCGCGGCGTCCGAGGCGAGGAATACGAACACGCCCTGCAGATCGGATGGCTCGCCCCAGCGTCCTGCGGGGATGCGCGAGAGGATCGATGCGGCGCGGTCCTCGTCGGCGCGCAGCGGCGCGGTGTTGTCGGTCGCCATGTAGCCGGGGGCCACGGCGTTGACCGTGACGCCGGCCGACGCCCACTCGTTCGCGAGCGCCTTCGTGAGGCCGGCGACGGCGTGCTTGGACGCGGTGTATGCCGGAACGAGAATGCCGCCCTGGAAGGACAGCATCGACGCGACGTTGATGATGCGGCCGCTCCCCTGAGCGAGCATGTGACGGCCCGCGGCCTGCGACAGATGGAAAACGGCGTCGAGGTTGACCGCGAGCACGTCGTCCCAGTCGCCTAGCGGGTACTCGGCGGCGGGCGCACGGCGGATGGTGCCGGCGTTGTTGACCAGGATGTCGAGCCCGCCCAGTTCGGCGATCACCTCGTCGACCGCCGAGGCGAGCTCGTCGGGGGCTGCCGAGACGAGATCCCGCTGGATGCGGTGGACGCGGCGGCCGGTCGCCGCGATGAGGTCCGCGGTGGCCGACGCGTCGCCACGGTCGAGCAGCGCCACATCGGCGCCTGCTTCGGCCAGCGCGACGGCTGCGCCCTGACCGAGGCCGCGGCTCGAGCCGGTGACGAGTGCGACCTTGCCGTCGAGGCGGAACGAGTCGAGGATCATGCGGCGGCCTCCTGAGCGGCGACGAAACGGGTGGTGAGCTCGCCGATGCCCGAGATGCGCACCGTCACCGCGTCGCCGTCGGCGAGCGGGCGGTGCGCCTCCTGGGCGGCGGGCAGCTTCTGCGGGGTTCCGGTCGAGACGATATCGCCCGGCTCGAGCGTCAGCACCTGGCTGAGGTGGTGGATGACGTACGCCACGCTGAAGATCGTGGTCGACGTGGACTGCGACACGGTCACGACGCCGTCGCGGACGACCTCGACGAGGAGATCCTGCGGGTCGGGCACCTCGTCGGGCGTCACGACCCACGGGCCGAGCGGTGCGAAGCCGTCCGAGCACTTGCCGAGCGCCCACTGGCTCTGCCGCCGCTGCCAGGCGCGGTCCGACACGTCGTTGAGGATCGTGTATCCGCCGACGTGGTCCAGCGCGTCCTCCAGCGACACCCGCCGCGCGCGGCGGCCGATGACGACCGCCACCTCGCCCTCGTAGTCGACGTCGGTCGCCCCCGGCGGGATCACGACCGGCTCGTTCGGGCCCGCCAGCGTGTTCGGGGTCTTCACGAACACGTCAGGGTAGTCGGGGTCGTTCGCGGTCGGATCGACGCCGTCCGGCACGTGACCGCGATAGTTGTAGCCGAGGCACAGGATCTTGCCCGGCGTCACCGGGGCGGCGAGCGCCGCAGGATCGAACGCCGGCAGGTGCGACGGGTCGGCGGCCGCCCTCTCGCCCGCAATGGACAGGGCTGCGGCATCCGTCAGCAGGTCCTCGACCGAGCCGGCGAGATCGCCCAGGTCCAGCACCCGGTCGCCCTCGGCACCGGCGACCACGGCCGCCGGTCGCGCGCCGCCGTCGGAGCCGATGTACGTGACGAGCCTCACCAGTACTTCCTCCACGTGGGGCGCGCCACGCGCATGAGCGCCTCGAGGTAGAAGTAGTCGCCCCAGAGCGTGCCCTCGTCGACGCCGTTGCCCTTCGGCAGGTCGTACACCGAGTGCAGGATGAGAGCGTCGGAGTCCTCGGGCGTCGCGGGCGTGTAGTTCGCGATCAGCGACGCCAGCATCGCATGCGCCCGTGCCGTCCACTCGGCCGCGCGCGCGGCATCCGTCTCGACCTTGGCGAGCTCGAGCAGACCGCACACCGCGATCGCGGCGGCAGAGCTGTCGCGCGGCGCGTCGCTGCCGTCGGTGTAGACGAGGTCCCAGAAGGGCACCTCGTCGGCCGGGAGGTGCCGAAGGAAGTACTCGGTGCAGCGACGGGACGCGTCGAGCAGGCGTTCGTCGCCGGTCACCGCGTAGTTCATCGCGAAGCCGTAGATGCCCCACGCCTGGCCACGTGCCCAGCACGACTCGTCGAACGCGCCCTGCTCGGTGGCGCCGCGCAGCGGCTCGCCGGTCTCGGCATCCCAGTAGAACGTGTGGAACGTCGAGTCGTCCTCGCGCAGGATGTGCTCGCGCAGCTGTGCGGTGTGCCGCGCGACCGCGTCGGCGAATCGCTCCTCGCCGGTCTGCTCGTGCGCCCATGTCAGCAACGGCATATTCATGAGGCTGTCGATGATCGTGCGGCCGCGCTGCGCCGGGTCGGACAGGTCGCCCCACGCCTGGATGATGCCTGCGGGCTCCAGGAAGCGGCGCATCAGGTGGTCGGCGGCCAGCAGGGACGCCTGCCGGGCGTCCTCGTCGTCGACCAGCCGCCACGCGGCGACGGTCGACAGCGTGTAGAGGAAGCCGAGGTCGTGGGTGTCCAGATCCTCCTCGGCGCGCACGCGCCGCTCGAAGTCCGCCGTGTCGACGAGTGCGGCGTCGCGGTAGGCCGCGTCGCCGGTGAACTCCCACGCGAGCCACAGCATTCCGGTGCGGAAGCTGGTCGTCCACCCGCGGTTGCCGCCGACAGGGATGCCGCCCTCGGCGGGGCGCACCTCGTAGCGGTCGTCCACCGTGGTGTCGTCGGGGTACGCGCCCCCGAAGGTCGCGATGTTGCGGCGGATCGTCGACAGCGCGGCGGTGATCGCGTCGTCGGCCGCGATGCGCTGATCGGCGGGCGTGGCTCTGGTGCCCGGAGCGGGCGAGGTGGACGTCATGGGGAGGGAATCCTTCTGAAGTGCGAGTGGAGGACGGATGCCGCGGACCTCAGGCCTGCGCGGTCGCCTTCTCGTCGAGATCGAGTACGGGACGGAGCGTGTAGCGCGAGTTGGTCCACGCGAAGAAGAGGGCCGCGGATGCCGTGAGCCCGACCCCCAGCGCAGGGGCGGTGGCGAACACGGCGAGCTGAGCGGCCAGGGCGGCGAGCGAGACCGCGGTGAGGTACCAGCGCCGCAGGCTCAGGTACAGGCTCGCGCGCACCACGTCGCGCAGCCGCGCGGTCGGCACTTCGGCGACCGCGACGAGGGCCACCAGGCCCGCCGCGATCGCGACGAGCGCCAGCACGCCCAGGAGCGGCACCGTGATCACGGCGGCGGCCGTGTTCGACAGCATCCGCACGTCCACGAGGAGCACGACGATGACCGCCGTGACGGCCGTGCCGATCAGGAGCGCACGGCGCCACGTGTCGCGGAGGCCCGCGAAGAACGCGCGGATGGGGCCGAGGCCCGCACCCGTGCGCGCCCCGTCGCCGTGCTCGCGGAACGCGCGGAACGCAGCGGCGATACCGGGCGCCGCGAGCGGCGCGGCCACCGCGAGCAGCGGCCACGAGTACGCCGGGTCGGTGGTCACGAGCAGCACCACCATCGGCAGGCACGCGACGACCAGCAGGAGGTTCACGATCAGCGCGAGGTAGATCATCCCGATGAGGGAGGCCCACGTCTCGTGCGAGACCAGGCCGTTGAGCCGGCTGAGCAGACTGGGCTTGTTCACGGTGTCAGCCCTTCAGCCCGCTCGTCGCGATGCCCTCGACGAAGTACTTCTGGCCGAGCAGGAAGATGATCGCGATCGGGACGACCGAGATCGTCAGGCCCGCGAACAGCAGCGCGTAGTTCGTGTCGTACAGGTTCGATACGAAGCCCTTGAGTCCCAGCTGGATCGTCCAGAGGTTCGGGTCGCGCAGATAGATGAGCGGTCCGAGGTAGTCGTTCCAGGTGTTGACGAACGTCAGCAGGGTCAGCGAGGCGAGCGCCGGGATCGACAGCGGCAGCATGATCTTGCGCCAGATCGCGTACTCGCTGAGGCCGTCCAGGCGAGCGGCCTCCGAGAGCTCCTCGGGGATCGTCTCGTAGAACTGCTTCATCAGGAACACGCCGAACGCGCCGAACGCCTGCAGCAGGATGATCGCCCAGAGGGTGTTCGACACCTTGAAGTTCGACAGCAGGATGAACTGCGGGATCATGTACGACTGCCACGGCACGGCGATGGTGCCGACGTACAGGAGGAACAGCACGTCGCGACCGCGGAAGCGCATCCGCGCGAAGCCGTAGGCGGCGAACGAGCCGGTGAGCACCTGCAGGAACGTCACCACGACGGCGAGGAACAGCGTGTTGCGGATCCAGACGAGCATGTTCGACTCGGACCAGATGTCGATGTAGTTCTGCCACACCCACGTCTCGGGGAGCCACTTCACCGGCACCGAGAACACCTCGTTGGAGGACTTGAACGAGCTCAGCACCATCCACACGAACGGCGTCAGCAGCCCGATCGCGAAGATGACGAGCCCGACGTACATCGCGATCCGCGCCACCCGGCGACCAGGGGTCAGCTTCTCGGTGGCGACGGGAGGCTCGGGGGTCTCCTCGGCGAGCTTGCGCAGGCCGCGACGCGCGCTCGAGGGCGCGGTGTAGTCGGCGACCAGGAGGTCGGCATCCTTGATCTGCTCGGCCATCAGCTGCTCCGCTTCTTGTTCCAGAGGAACTGCACGATCGTGACGATGATGCACATGAAGAACAGCGCCACCGAGGCGGCCGACGCGTAGCCGAACTGGCTCTCTTCGAAGCCCTTGCGGTAGATGAACTGCGACATCACGAGGGTCGACTGACCCGGTCCGCCGTCGGTCATGACGAGGATCAGGTCGAAGATCTTGAACGAGTTGATCGTCAGCATCACGGTGACGAAGAACATGGTGGGACGCAGGCACGGCAGCGTCACGTTGACGAACCGCTGCCACACGTTGGCGCCGTCGACGCGCGCCGCCTCGTGCAGCTCGCGCGGCACGGTCTGCAGGCCCGCGAGGAACAGGATCATGTAGTAGCCCATGTCGCGCCACGTGCCGACGATCACGACGGCGGGCATCGCCCACTCGGGGGACGTGAGCCAGCCGGGAGGGTTCTGGATGCCGATGAACCGGAGGAACTCGTTGATGGGGCCGTACTCGGGGCTGAAGAGCAGGTTCCACACCACCGCGATCGCGACGATCGAGGTGATGTACGGGAAGAACGCGGCGGTGCGGAAGAACGCGACGCCGCGGAGCTTGTTGTTGAGCAGGAGCGCGAGGCCCAGCGAGACGAGGATCGTCAGCGGGATGTGCAGCACCGAGTAGTAGAGGGTGTTGACGACGGAGACGCGGAAGCTGCCGTCGCCGATGAGGCGCTGGTAGTTGGCGAAGCCGACCCAGTTCGCGGTGCCGAAGACGTTCCAGTTCGTGAACGACATGTAGAACAGCACGACGATGGGAACCAGCGTCAGCAGGCCGAAGCCGATGAAGTTGGGAAGGATGAAGCTCCACCCGATGAGGGTGTTGCGCAGCCGCAGCCTCGAGCGCCGGCGGCGCACGGGCGGCGGCGCGATGCCGGCCTCTGTGGCGGTGATGGTCGCCATGGCGGACCTCCAGGTGCGATGAGAAAGCGGGGTGCGGTGGCCGGCCCGCCCGCGGGGGAGCGGGCCGGTCACCGGTGACCCGGTGTCGGCGCCTCGGGCGCCGCGGATCGGGGGCCCTCCGGCAGGCTCGGGGACGAGTCCGCGAGCCTGCCGGAGGCGTGCTGGAACGGGTGGGACGAGCCGCGGCTCAGTCGGTGCCGACCTCGTTGGCGACGCGGTCCTGCGCCTCCTTGATCGCGTCCGGCACGGAGGTCGAACCCGACATGATCGCCGTGTGCATGTCGCCGAGGATGCCCTGGATCGCGGCCGCCTTGTTCGACGTCGGGTTCTCGGGGTGCACCTCGTGGGTCGAGTACGCGAACTTCGACAGGTCGTCGGTGGGGGCGCCGTCGACCGAGAAGTAGGTGTCGACGACCGCGTCGGTCAGCAGAGCCGGCGTGATGCCGATCTGCGCGAGGACCTGGGCGCCCTCTTCACCCGCGGCGAACGCGAGGAACTTCTTCGCGGCCGCGACCTTGGACTCGTCGATGCCGGCGTTGATGCCGAAGCCGGTCGGGTCGCCGAAGGTCACCGGGGTGTTGTCGAGACCGGCGGTCTTCGAGTCGACCTGCGGGATGGGCGCGATGCCCCACTCGAAGTCGTCGGCGTCGCCCGAGGCCTGCTGGGCGATGAGGGTCGCGACGAACCACGTGCCCATGGGCATCATGGCCGCGTTCTGCTTGCCGAACTCGCCCTGGTAGGTGAGCTGGTTCGCCTTCGCGGTGTTGTAGTCGACCTGGTCGCCACCGTCCTGGAGTGCGAGCACGTTGTCGTAGAAGGGCTCCATGTACTCGTACTCGCCCTTGAGGATGTCGCCGTCGGACTGCGCGTTGGCGAAGCCCTGCACGGTCGACTGCCAGTTGTGGAGGTACGTGCCCTTGGCGGTGCTGCCGGCGGCTGCGAGGCCCTCGGTCAGCGCGGCGGCGGCGTCGCTGTAGTCGTCCCACGTCCACGAGCCGTCGGGGTACTCGACGCCGGCCTGGTCGAACAGCGCCTTGTTGTAGTACAGGACCCACGAGTCGTTGCGGTAGGGCACCGCATAGGCGGTGCCGTCGACCTCGTACGACTTCGCGCCGCTGATGTCGTCGGGCAGCTCGACGTCCGACACGTCGAGGAGCTGGCCGCCCTCGACGAACGTCGGAACGAACTTGACCTCCTTCTGCGTGATGATGTCGGGGCCGGAGCCGGCGGCGAGGTCGGCGGTCAGGAGGGTGTTGTACTCGGCCGCGTCGTAGCCCTTGAGCTCGATCGTGACGTCGGGGTTCTCCTCGTGGAACGCGTCGGCGAGCGCCTGGAACTCGGGCGTCGTGTCGAGGCTCCAGCCCGAGAGCGAGAGCGTGACCGGACCCGACGACTCCTCGGGCGCGGCTTCCTCGCCACCGCCGCTGCATCCGGCGAGAGCGAGCGTGGCGACCACGGCGATGCCGGCCGCGGCAGCGTATGAGCGCTTCATACTGGGGGTACTCCTTTGTGATTGCGGACCCGTCCTCGGGCCCATCGGGTTACCGGTTCGCGACGGACGCTGTTCCGGGGTGTGCGAGGCGACTCGTGGTCGCCGTCCCGTCCGGCCAGGTGACCGTGACGGTGGTCTCGTCACCGTCGGCCTCGAGGGCGACGGTCGCCGCATCGGCGGGCGATGCGAGGTCTTCGGTGGTGAGCTCGACGAGCGTGGCGATCCACGCGTCGACCTGCACCGGGTAGGTCGCGACCGGCACGGCGGCGACGGGTCCCAGCGGGCTCGCGTCCTCGCGCGTCTCGATGCTCGTCGTGCCGTCGCCGAGAAGGGGACGGATGCTGCTGCGCAGCCTGTTCGCGGATGCCGAGGCTGCGGCATCCGCGGTCTCCTGTTCGACCTTTTCGGCCGCCAGCGCCCAGCCGCCCACCCGGAGGCGCAGCGACGCGGCCTCGATGCCGGGTTCGAGGGAGTCGACGCGCGCGAGGCGCACCTCCCACGGACCGCGCACGAGCGAGTGGACCTCGACGACGCCCGCGACCTCGACGTCGCCGTCGATACCCGAGCCGTGGCGCTGTGCCGACGGGCGCAGGTCGATCCAGTGGGCGCGCGAGACCGAGGCGGCGATGCCGAGGCGGCCTCCCTCGTCGTCCTGCACGCGCACGTCGAAGAGGTCCATCGCGGCGCGGTGGGTGGCGCGACCCGCCGCGTCGAGGAGGGCGACCGACTGCTCGAGCGGCTCCTCCCACGCGCGCTGGTTCGCCAGGGGACCGGCGGCGGTCGAGTAGCCGATGCGGGCATACAGCGGCGAGTCGCCGACGAGGCTGCCCGCGGCGGCGTGGTCGGTGCCGTGGTTCGCGATCCGGACGATGCCGTCGGCGCGGGTGCCCGAGATCACCCAGCCGGCGGGGCGCACGGCGCGCAGTTCATCGCCGGCCTCGATCGGCAGCGGCTCGCCCTCGGCGGCCCAGACCGGGTGGTCGGCCGGAAGCGAGATGCCGAGGAGGCCCTTGACCGCCCAGTACGGCGAGCCGGGGCCCGAGTACGACTGCGCGAGCTCGCGCCACTCGTGGTGCCAGCCCATGGTGAGGACGCCGTCCTCGCCGGGCACCGCGCGCTCGGCGAAGTGCGCGACGACGGCGTTGGCGGCACGGCGCAGCTGCCCGAGCGGAACGGACGGCACCTCAGCGATCGCGCCCACCCAGAAGGGCGCGGCGGCCGCGAAGCGGTAGATGAGGCTGCGGCCCTGCACGAGCGGCGAGCCGTCGGCGCCGACGAGGGCCACGGCATCCTGCAGGAATCGGTCGAGCCGCACGATGTCAGCTGCGGTGCGGCCATCGGCGAGCTCGCCGGCGCCCTGCATGCGAGACCACAGCACGGGGTACGTGTGCAGCGCCCATCCGACGTAGTGGTCGTAGGAGCGCTCGAAGCCGTCCGAGATCCACCCGTCCTCGCGCACCAGCACGTCGTGCAGCGCCAGGTCGTCGGCGATGTCCTCGGCCGACCAGGGGCCGCCGACCGAGCGGAGGAACGTCTGCACGACGACGCGGAACCACAGCCAGTTCGTCTTCGGGTAGGTGGCGTCGCCCACGACGGGCGCGAGGTAGGCGATGACGCGCTCCTGCGTGAGAGCGTCGAGGCGGTCCCAGATCCACGGACGCGTCATGTCGAGCACGAGCGCCAGCGACGCGGCCTCGACCTTGGACTGCGCGTGCTCGTCGAGACGCACCCAGCGGTCCTCGGCATCCGGGTCGACCCCCGTGACGATGCCGCGGCGGTAGAAGTCCGCGAGCTCCTCGGTGCCTTCGCCGCGCGCACCGGCGATGCGGAACCCGGCGAGGAGGAACGTGCGCGCGAAGCCTTCGAGCCCGTCGACCGCGTGGCCGTAGCCGCCTTCGGCGCCGGGGAAGTGGATGCGGGCGGCACCGGGCGACGCGTGCGAGCGGGCGGTGTCGAGCAGGCGGTCCGCGTAGGCGAGCCACTCGTCCCGCGTCCACTCACGCGCAGCCCAGGCGGAACCCGTCGCGTTGCGCGCCGACGTGGTGGGCTGCTGGACCGTCACTGGGATCTCCCTCGATGCCTTCTTCTCGCCGCTATGGGGGTCAGCGGAAAGCGAACGTTTGGGACTGTATCAACCCGATTCGTTCATTGCAAGACTGTTTGAGATTCGTTATGATCGTTTGTGATCGGTTTAGTAGTCCGAACCGACCAGACCGCACAGTGCACCCCCACCATGGTGAATCAACGAGGAGGACCCAGATGACCGCGAGATTCCGGGGGGCGCTGGCCGCGATCTACGAACAGCAGGCAGGTGTGGACGCCGCGGGCTTCCCGGCCGCGCTGGCCACGCTCCTCGCGTCTCCCGATCACGCGCTCCCCGTAGCGGCCTCGGACGACCGCGGCGTCTGGGGCCCGCAGGGCACCGCCGACTCGATAGCCGTCCGCGACGTGCTCGCACGGGCCGCCGCCGACCGATCCACCGCCTGGCCCGTGCCCCTGGCGACGGCCGCCGCGCGCCTGCACGACGACGGCGACCGCGAAGGTTGGGAGAGCATCGTCTTCGAGCGACAGCGGCGCCTTGCCCGCGCCGCGGTCGCCGCCGCGCATCACGCCGACGACGGCGAGGTCGGGGCCGCGTGGCTCGCCGACGTGCTCGACGGCGTGTGGCTCATCTGCGAGCAGAGCTCGTGGTGCTGGCCCGCGCACGACGACGCGTTCCGCGAACGGGGCTCCGTGCTCCCGACGGTGACCGAGCCGTACCTCGACCTCGGCGCGGGCGAGGCGGTCGCGCTGCTCACCTGGGTGGACCAGCTCCTCGGCGAGCGCCTCGAAGCCCGGTACCCCGGCATCCGCTCCCGCATCCGGCACGAGGCGCGCCTGCGCGTGTTCGAGCCGTTCACCCGGCGCCGCGACTGGCACTGGATCGGGCTCGACGGCGACGTGCACAACTGGAACCCGTGGATCCACGGCAACGTGCTGCTCGCCGCGCTGCGCCTGCTCGACCGACCCTCCGAGGCCGACGAACGCGCGGCCGTCGTGGCGCTCGCGATCGAGGGCATCGATCGGTACGTCTCGGCGCTCCCGGCCGACGGCGCGATCGACGAGGGCTACGCGTACTGGTGGAACGGCGCGTGCCGCGCCCTCGAGGCGCTCGACCTCGTGCGCCACGCGACCGGGGGAGTGCTCGATGCCTCGGGCATCCCGGCGCTGCGTGAGACGGTCGCCTTCCCCCACCGCATGCACCTCGGCGGCGACTGGTACCTCAACCTCGCCGACGGGCAGGCACGCGTCTCGGCGGCGCAGCCGTGGCACGCGCTGCATCGCGCAGCCCGCAATGCGCGGGACACGGATGCCGCCGCCCATGCCGCGTCGCACCGCATCGCCGGCGCCCCGGCGGCCACCGAGCACGAGGGCTTCGGCCGGCTGCTGCGCGGCATCACCGATCCGGCGTGGGTCGACGCGGCCGAGGCGCCGTCGCCGTTCCCGCGCGAGGTGTGGCTGCCCTCGACCGAGGTGCTCCTCGCCCGCGAAGAGAGCGGCACGAGCCGCGGACTCACCCTCGCCGTCAAAGGCGGACACAACGGCGAGCACCACAACCACAACGACGTCGGCTCGTTCGTCGTCGCGTCCGACGGCGTGCCCGTCATCGTCGATGCCGGTCGTCCGACGTACACGCTGCAGACGTTCGGCCCCGACCGCTACGACATCTGGACGATGCAGAGCGGGTGGCACAACGTGCCCGTGATCGGCGGCCTCGAACAGAGTCCGGGCGCCGGGTTCGCGGCATCCGATGTGGATGTCTCCCTCGCCGACGACGCGGCGGCGTTCGCGCTCGACCTCTCGGGCGCGTACCCCGGCGCGGCGCCGTGGCGGCGGTCGGTTCGCCTGGAGCGGGCGGCGCGGCGCGCGGTGGTCGAGGACTCCTGGACGGCCGCCCCGGTCGCTGAGTCGGCGACGGTCGCGCGGCAGGACGCGCCCACGCAGGTGCGAATGCTGCTGGCCGGCGACGTGCGCCAGGATGCAGGATCCATCGTCGTCACGCCGCTCGACGGCGCCACCCCGGTGCGCATCTCGTGGCCCGAGGGCATCGCGGCGTCACTCGTCGTGCGCGAGCTCGACGACCCCGTGCTCTCGAGCGTGTGGGGCGCGCGACTCACCCGGCTGGATCTGGACGTGACGACGCGCGACAGGGTCGCCGTCACGATAGAACTGGACCTGACGAACGCGGAGGACGCCCGATGACCGACCAGACACCGGCACTGCTGGCCGCAGAACGGCGGGCGCACGTGCTGGCGACGCTCGAGCGCGACGGCGCCGTGCGGGTCGCGCAGCTGATGGACGAACTGGGCGTCGCGCCTGTCACCCTCCGCCGGGATCTCGCGCAGATGGAGCGCGAAGGGCTGCTCGTGCGCGTGCACGGCGGCGCTGTTCCCGCTGCCGGCGCGTTCGACGACGTCGAGCCGGGGCATCCGCTCTCCGCGGCTCGCACCGGATCGATCGCGATGCTGGTGCCGTCGCTGAGCTTCTACTGGCCGAGCGTCGTGCGCGGCGCCGAGACCGAGGCCACCCGTCACGGGCTGCGCGTCGTGCTGCGCGGCGCGTCGTACGAGCTGCAGGACGAGCGCCCGGTTCTCGAGCGCCTCGTGCACGCCGACGGCGTGCGCGGTCTCGTGGTCGCGCCGAACACCGACACCCCGCATGCCCAAGACGTCGTGCAGTGGCTCGCCGCGTGCGGCGTGCCCAACGTGCTCGTCGAGCGCGACGCCGTGGTGCTGCCCGAGGGCAGCCCCGTCGAGAACGTCACCACCGACCACGCCCTCGGCGCGGTGCTCGCCGCGCGCCACCTCGCAGCGCTGGGCCACCGCCGCGTCGGGCTCATCATCGCCCGCGACTCCCCGACGTCGCGCAAGATCACCGCCGGATGGCAGGCCGCCTGCCTGGAGCTCGGCCTCACGCCCTCGGACCACTTCGAGACGAGCCTGCCGCCGCGCACCAGCCCGGACTTCTCGGCGGTCGTCGACGCGACGCTCGACGCAGCGCTCGCCAACTCCGTCACCGCGATCCTGGTGCACTCCGACCCGGAGGCGATGGCGTTCGTCGACCTCGCCCTCAACCGCGGCATCTCGGTGCCCGGCGACCTGTCGGTCGTGGCCTACGACGACGAGGTCGCCGAGCTGTTCACCCCGGCGCTCACCGCCGTCAGTCCCCCGCGCAACTCGGTCGGACGCGCCGCGGTGGACCTCCTGGCGCGGCGCATCGAGGATCCGACGCGCCCGGTGCACCGCGTCGTGCTGAACCCGACCCTGAACGTCCGCGGCTCGACCGCCCCACCCCGCGGCGCCTGACCTTCAGAACCGCCGCAGCGGGGCCCGCGGGCGGATCACTGTGGGCGCTTGCCGCGGGACTCCGGCCGGGGGAGGCGCGATGGCGCTGAGCCGGAGCCGTCAGCCGGCGAGAGCGGCCGCGCGCCAGTCCGTCAGCACGCGCGCGGCGGCACGCGTGTGCGACCAGGGCATCTGGGGCACCTCGAGCCGGCCCTCGGCGATGGCGAGCGACAGGGCGTCCGCTTCGGCCGCCATCGGCTGCACCACCGGCACCTCGATCACCCGCTCCTCCCCGCCGCGCCGGACGATGAGGGTCGACGGGCTCTCGGTGCGGCTGCCCCAGACGTTCGGGAGCACGACCTCCGCATCCGCGAACCGCAGGACGCCGGTATCGGGCAGGTCCTCGATCACGGACGTGGCGATCGCGGCGGTGACGCCGCCGAAGGCGATCACCGCGGATGCCGTGCCGTCGACGCCCGACACCAGCTCGGCCTCGAACGCGCGGTAGTCCGGCACATCGATCGGCTCACCGGCAGCGGCGGCGAGGTCGATCGCGAGAGCGAGCGGATAGCAGCCCACGTCGAGGATCGCCCCGCCCGCGAGCGCCGGGTCGAACAGGCGGCCTTCGTGCGCGCCCGCCGCGAAGCCGAACGCGCCATCGACACCCTGCAGCGCGCCGAGCTCACCGCCGGTCACGAGGTCGCGCAGCGCGTCGGCGAACGGCCCGAACCGCGTCTTGAAGGCCTCGAGGAACGGCCGCTGCGTCCGCCGAGCCGTGTCGAGGATGCGCTCGACCTCATCGAGGGTCGGACTCGCGGGCTTCTCGCACAGCACCGCCTTGCCCGCTTCCAGCGCGCGGATCGCGAGGTCGGCGTGCGTCGTGTGGACGGTTCCGACGTAGACCGCGTCGACGTCGTCGCGGCCCAGGATCTCGTCGTAGGTTCCGGATGCCGCGGCGCCGTGCTCCGCCGCGAACGCCGCCGCGCGCTCCGCCGACGAACTGCCGACCGCGTGCAGCACGCCGTGCCGTGAGGCACGCAGTCCCACCACGAAGTCCCGGCTGATCGCCCCCGGGCCGAGCACGGCCCATCTCGTCTGCACCGTGTCGTCCGCCTGAGTCATGGCCCCGATCGTATCGAGCCGCCGGTCGCGGCGTCGCACGCCGCCCGCGGCATCCGGCCGTCAGCCGCGCTGCCCGCAACAGGTGTTCCCCCTCGCTCCGTGGCCGCCACGACGACTGTCCGGGTCCGCCGCCGCGGAGCGCAGGGCTGCCGACGCCGCCTGCGCCATCCGAAGCGGCCGTGTCAGGCGATCGGCTCCGCGGCTTCTCGAGCTGCGCGGGACGAGGAGCGCACCGCGCCGATGCTCGCGGCGATGACCAGGCCGATGCCGGCGATCTCGAGCCAGGTCATATGTTGTCCGAGGAATATGAAGCCGGCGAGAGCGGCTGTCGCGGGCGCGAGGCTCATCAGGATCGCGAACACCGCTGCCGGCAGGCGCCGGAGGGCGATCAGCTCGAACGCGTACGGGATCGTCGACGAGAGGATGGCGACGGCGGCGCCGAGCGCGACCATCTCGGGGCGCAGGAGGGCGGTTCCGGCATCCGCGATCCCGAACGGGAGGGCGATGACCGCTCCGACCGTCATCGCCAGGGCGAGCCCGTCGAGCTTGGGGAAGGCCCTGCCCACCCGCGCCGACGCCAGGATGTAAAAAGCCCAGCTGCCCGCCGCACCGAGCGCGAACAGCACTCCGAGCGGGTCGAGCCGGTCCCACCCGCCGCCGCCCAGCGCCACGACACCGGCGAGCGCGAGCACCGCCCAGAGCCAGGCCGATGCCCGCCGCGCAGCCACGATCGACAGCACGAGCGGACCGAGCACCTCGATGGTCACGGTCACGCCGAGGGGCAGACGCTCGAGGGCCAGGTAGAACAGACCGTTCATCAGCGCGAGCACGAGCCCGAACAGGGCGACCCCGGTCCAGTCGGCGCGGGAGTGTCCGCGCATCCGGGGACGCGCGATCAGGAGCAGGATGATCGCCGAGAAGACGAGCCGCAGCATCACCATGCCGAGCGGGCCCACCTGCGGGAACAGCAGCACCGCGATCGACGCCCCGACCTCCTGGCAGGCCAGGCCCGCGACCACGAGCAGGATGGCCGGCGTCGTCAGGGATCGGCCGGGCTCGCTCGCGCCGGTGGCGCCCGCACCTCCCGAGCCCGCTCGGGCCTGCACTACGTCGCCGGCGGCGTGCACACCGCGGCGGCGGCGATGGCGTCGTGGTACTGCTCGGGCGTCCAGGGGAGACCGGCCTCGGGCACGGTCTGACCCGTCGCCGCGGGCGCCTTCGACGCGATGGCCGCGAGCTCCCACGCGAGGTACTCGCCCACCGCGGCGTCGGCGGCCGAGTTGTTGAGCACCACGGCGACCGTCAGCCCGGTCTCCGGGTCGGCGAAGGCGGCGGTGATGTAGCCGGGCACCTTGCCGTACTGCCCGATGAGGGATCCCGCGATCAGCGCACCGCCGTCGGCGGTGTACCACGACGGCCCGTCGGCGGCGACGGCCACCGGAGCGCCGAAGCGGTCGTCGTCCGCCACGAGCGCGCCGGAGGCGAGCGCCTGCACGTAGCGTCCGAGATCCTCGATGTCGGTGACGGCGCCGGCGTCGGTGAATCCCGTGCTCGAGGACGCGGCCGTGAGGTCGATCGGGGCAGCGCAGTCGAGGGCACCCTCAGGTGTGTTGACGGACTGCCCGCCCTTCAGCACGCCCTCTGCGGGAAGGTCGCCGAGAGCCGTCGCATCGAGGCCGAGCGGATCGGCGACGTAGGTCTGGATGAGCTGCGCGGCCGTCATGTCGGTCGCGCGCTCGAGGGCGAGACCCAGCAGCAGGTAGCCGGCATCGGAGTCGCGGTACGCCGCGCCCGGCTCACTCGTCCGGGGCTGCCCGAGCCCGAAGCTGGCGAGGTAGCGCGGATCCCAGTCGCGGGCAGGATTGGAGATCCACGACGCGTACAGCTGGCCCGCGTACGAGCCGATGCCCGACGTGCCGTCGCAGAGCTCGAGCAGGGTGACGTCGGCGAGGTCGGGGACGCCCGACACGTACTGGGTGACGCTGTCGTTCAGCTTCAGTTTGCCGTCGGCGGCGACCCGGAAGAGCACGTCGCAGGTCATGGCGCGCGTCACCTTGCCGGCACGGAACGCCAGGTCGGCGCTCACATCGCCGCCGCCGTCAGGGCGCTGGGTGCCGAGGCCCGCCACCCAGGTGCCGCTCCAGGGCGCCCAGACGCCGACGATGGCGCCGGAGGACCCCGTGGTGCCCATCGCGTGGGTGACGGCATCCGTCAGTCGCTGCACCGTCTCATCGGGCAGGGAGGCCGCCGCCTGGGGAGGCAGGTCGGGCTCGACCTCGCCGCCGAACGAGCATCCCGCCAGGAGCAGAGCGGACGCGACGGCACCGGCGATGACCGCGATGGCGCGGCGACGTGTAGACCGGGTCCGCATTCTCACCCCCCGACGATCGTGCAATGAATTCAAACACACACCGGTGGCTTGCGTTGCACGGCGATCCGTAGGGTGTGAGCATGACCCACTTCTTCGACGACGACGCCCGCACGGGTGTGCTCGGCCATATGAACGGCGACCACGGCGATGACAACCTTCTGATCACGCGGGCGTTCGCCGCGGACGCGGGGATCACGACGGCCGAGATCACGTCTTCGGTCATGACCGGGTTCGACGGCGAGCGTGGCGTGTGGCAGGCGACGCTCGTGGACGGTTCGACGGCCGAGGTCGCGGTGCCGTGGCCGTCGGGTCCGATCTCGGAGCGCCGCGAGGTGCGCCGCGAGATCGTCGCGCTGTACGACGAGGCGTGCCGGCGTCTCGATGTCGAGCCACGGCCGCACGCATAGGAAACTTTTAGTTAGGTTGGCCTTATCTTCAGTTAGCATGAAGGTATGAGCGACCTGATCCCGTTCTCCACCGCCCTGCGCGAGCGCTCGAGCAGCTCGCACTCGTCGAGTGAGCACTCCGGCTTCATGGCCGACCTCATGAAAGGGGAGGGCACGCGCGACGACTACGTCGCGCTCGTGGCCCAGCACTGGTTCATCTACGAGGCGCTCGAGCGCACGGCGGGCCAGATGCGCAACGATCCCGTCGCCGCGGTGTTCATCTCCGACAAGCTCACGCGCCTTCCCGCGCTCGAGGCCGACCTCGAGTTCCTCGTCGGCCCCGACTGGCGCGAGCGGATCCAGGCGCTGCCCACCACGCAGCGCTACGTCGATCGCATCAACGAGGTGGGCGCAACCTGGGCCGGCGGCTTCGTGGCGCACCACTACACCCGCTACCTCGGCGACCTGTCGGGCGGTCAGTTCATCGGCCGGCTGATGGCCCGCCGCTTCGGGTTCGACACGAACGGAATCGGCTTCTACCTGTTCGAGGACATCGCCGATCCGAAGGCGTTCAAGGACGTCTATCGCGAACAGCTCGACGCCGCCCCGTGGGATGCCGCCGAGCAGGAGCGCATCATCGACGAGGTCCTGCTCGCCTACCGCTTCAACACTGAGCTCTTCGAGGATCTCGCCCAGGCGAAGGCCGCCCAGGTCGCCTGACCCGGCCGGATCGGCCTACGACACCGCCGCGCCGCGCACGGCGGACGCCATGAAGCGGCGCACGTCGGGGTCGACCTGGATGTCGCGCGGCCGCAGCGGTCGCGAGAGGTAGAGCCCGTCGAGCGAGGTCAGCCGCGACAGCGCGACGTAGGTCTGCCCGGGGGCGAACGCTCCGGACCCGAGGTCGATGATCGCTCGGTCGTAGGTCTTGCCCTGCGACTTGTGGATCGTGACCGCCCACGCGAGGCGCAGCGGGAACTGGGTGAACTCCGCGACGATGTCGCGAGTCAGCTGCTTGGAGCCGGGATCGTACGAGTAGCGGTACTTCTCCCAGACCGAGGGCTCGACGTCGAATTCCTCGCCCTCGACGTCGACGCGCACCGTCTCGCCGGCGATCCGGGTGACGGTGCCGATCGTGCCGTTGACCCAGCGCGGCGGCTCACCGAACGACCCGGTGTCGTTGCGGAGGAACATCACCTGGGCGCCGACCTTCAGCTTGAGCTCGATGTCGGCCGGGTAGGCGGCCTCCCCGCGCCCGAAGTCGCCGCTGACCTCCGCCATCGCCGTCTGCTCCCGTCCGACGAGCTCGTTGAGGTGCCGGCGGTTGATGTTGTTGACGATGTCGTTGCGGGTCGCGAGCGTGATGATCGGGTGCTCGCCGTCGACGGGGCCGGGCGGAGTGCGCGCACCGGTGCCGTTGAGGACCTCCGCGATGTCGGCGGTCACCCGGCCGTACCGCACGGCATTGAGCATCGCCTTGAACGCCGGGTCGGATTGCCGGTGGATGTCGACCAGCTCGCGGATGTTCAGGTCGGCGCCGTACGAGCCGACGTCGAGGATGCCGTCGCTCGCCGCCTCGCCCACCCACACCTTGGCGTCGAAGAACCAGAACGAGCGGTAGTGGTCGCGCACGTACCGCAGCTCGTCGCCGCGGGGCGGCACCGGGGCGAGCTGGTACGGGTCGCCGAACATCACGATCTGCGCGCCGCCGAAGGGCTCGCCCCGGCGCCCCCGCGCCTTGCGCAGGGACCGGTCGATCGCGTCCATGAGGTCGGCGTTGACCATCGAGATCTCATCGATGACGAGGGTGTCGATGGCGTTGAGCAGCTTGCGCGTCGCGTCGGACTGGTCCTCGTCGTGCGCGCCGATGATCCCGAGGGGCAGTTTGAACAGCGAGTGGATCGTCTGGCCCTCGACGTTCAGCGCCGCGACGCCGGTCGGCGCGCACACCGCGATCTGCTTGTTCGTGTTCCACGCCAGGTGCTGCAGCAGCGTCGACTTGCCGGTGCCGGCCCGGCCCGTGACGAACACGTGCTCGCGGGTGTCTTCGATGAGCCGGAACAGCGCCTCCTGCTCGGGGGACAGCGGCGGGGTGTTCACCGATTCATGCTAACGAGCCGCCGCCGCATCGCGGCCGTGCGCGCCGTGATCGGTGGAGTGCGCGCCGTCGTCCACAGGCGTCTCAGCCTCGCGCCAGGTGCCCGTGCCCGCCACGACCTCGTCCATGATCGCCCGGAATCTCGGGCACGTCGTGATGTCGTGCGAGCGGCAGTTCAGGGCGTGCTCGGTCATCAGCCGCGAACGCTCCATGTCGGCCATCCGCCGCGCGAGGTCGGCGAGGTGCTCCTCGAGCACCCGATGGCGCTCCGGCGCCTGCTCGTCGAGCAGCACGCCGATCTGCTCCAGGCTCATGCCGGCGCTCTTGCTGCGCACGATCACGCCGATCCGCACCAGGTCGTCGTCGCCGTAGCGGCGCCGGTCGCCGCCGTCGCGCTGCGGGCGCAGCAGGCCCACGTCCTCCCAGTGGCGCAGCACGTGCGTGGGCAGCGAGAACCGGGCCGCGGCATCCCCGATCGACAGACTTGACTTCATGTCGACATGAAGTCACAGGATCGATCCCGACGCAACCCGACGAGAGGATCACCCATGTACGACGTCATCGTCATCGGCGGCGGGCCCGCAGGCCTCCAGGCCGCCCTCACCATCGGACGCATGCACCGGAGCGTGCTGCTGCTGGACTCCGGGGAGTACCGCAACGCCACCGTCGAGCACGCGCACAATCTGCTCACCAACGACGGCCGCAGCCCCGCCGAGCTGCGCCGCATCGCCCGCACCGAGCTCGCCGCCTACGGCACGGTCGAGGTGCGCGCGGACCAGGTCACGGCAGTCGCCGGCACGATCGGCGGCTTCGAGGTCACCACCACGGAGGGGCCGGAGCTTGCGCACCGCCTCGTGCTGGCGACCGGCATGCGCGACGAGCTTCCCGCCGTCCCCGGGCTCGCCGAGCAGTGGGGCCGTCGTGTCGCACAGTGCCCGTTCTGCCACGGCCACGAGTTCGCCGGGCGGCGCATCGGCATCCTCATCGAGGGCGAGCACAGCGCCATGATCGAACGGATGCTGCGCCCCGTCGTCGCGTCCGCGTTCATCGCCCGTCCGGCCGACGTCGCCGCGGTGACCGAGGTCGACGGCGGTCTCGAGCTCGCGCTCGTCGGGGGCGGTGCCCAACTCGTCGCGGGCGTCTTCACGGCTGCGACGTCGACCCAGCGCGCACCGTTCGCGGAGCAGCTGGGCTGCGGCATCCTGCCGAGCGGCGGTGTGGAGATCGACCCGCTGGGCCGCACGACGGTGCCCGGCGTCTACGCGGGGGGCGACATGGCCCACCTCGCCGCCGTGCCGGGCCCGATGGTGTCGCTGGCGGCGGCGATCGCCTCCGGCCAGCTCGCGGGGGCGAGCGTGGTGCGCGACACGATCATGGCCTGACCTGGGCGAACGCCCGCTGCCGGGACGCAAGAGACAGGGAGTCCACAATGTGTCCGTCCACAGCGGCCTCCCGGCGAGTCTTTCCTAGACTGGCCGGGTGGACCAGGGGGCGTTGGACACGGCATCCGGTCGCGCGAGCGCGACGCCGGCCGTCGAGGTGACCCCCGCGCCCGCGGCCGGAACGGCCGAGCGACCGCTCATCCAGCCGCCGCGCAAGGCTCGCGAGCGCCGTCGTCTCGCCATCGACCTCTCGCTCCTCGGTCTCGTCGGCATCCTGCTGATCCTGGCCGTCTTCGCCGCGTGGGGCGTGATCGAGCGTCAGTTCTACAGTCCGAGTGCGTTCGTCGACCGCTACGTCGACCTCCTCGCCGAGGGCCGCGCGGCCGATGCGCTCGCCGTGCCCGGCGTGGCGGTCACCTCCGCGGAGCTCGAGGCCGCCGGGCTCCCGTCCACGGCGTCCGAGGCGCTGCTGCGCAGTGCCGCCCTCGCCCCGATCAGCGACGTGGAGGTCGTGTCGGAGGAGCAGGACGGCGACGTCACGCACGTGACGATCGAGTACCAGGCGCGCGGCTACGACGGGCGCACGACGTTCTCCGTCGAACGAGACGGCACGATCGGCCTCGCCCCGACGTGGCGGTTCGCCGAGAGCCCGCTCGCGGTCATGAACCTCGGCGTCAGCGGATCGATGGTGTTCGACGTCAACGGCTTCGAGATCGACAAGCGTCAGGTCTCGCCGGAAGGGGCGGATGCCGACCCCGCGGCGCCGGTCTCGCTCCTGGTGTTCTCTCCTGGCCTGTACTCGGTGTCGGTCGACACGGCGATCTCGAGCACCCCTGGCGTGGCCGTGCTGTCCGACAGCCCGTTCCACGCGATCCCCGTGAACGTGCAGGCGCAGCCGACGGAGAAGTTCATGAGCGTCGTGCAGCAGAAGGTCGAGGAGTTCCTGACCGCCTGCGCGACCCAGGAGGTGCTGCAGCCGACCGCCTGCCCGTTCGGCTTCTTCGTGCAGGACCGGATCGTCTCGCTGCCGAAGTGGTCGATCGTGCAGCAGCCCACGGTCGCGGTCGAACCCGACGGCGCCGGCTGGTCGATCCTCGCCGCCGAGGCCGTCGCGCACATCGATGTCGACATCCGCTCGATCTTCGACGGCCGGGTCCGCCCCATGAGCGAGGACGTGCCGTTCATCGTCAAGGGCACGATCACGGTGCAGCCGGACGGCACGGCGTCGATCGTGGTGACCGGCCCCGACACCAACTGACCACCCACGGGACGGCAGCCCCGGCTTCCGCCAGAATGGATGGCGGAGTCGATGATGACGGCTGTGAAGGGTATCGCCCGCTGGGTTCCGGCTGTCGCCGTGGCGCGGAGGTACGAGCGGGCGTGGCTCTGGCCCGACGTGCGGGCGGGCATCGTCGTCACGGCGCTGCTCATCCCCGCGGGTATGGGATACGCGGTCGTCGCCGGACTGCCGCCGGAGACCGGCCTGTACGCCACGATCGTGCCGTTGCTCGCCTACGCGATCTTCGGACCGTCACGCGTGCTCGTGCTCGGTCCCGACTCGGCACTGGCTCCGATCGTCGCCGCCGCGATCCTCCCGCTCGCGCTCGGCGACCCGGCCCGTGCTGTCGCGCTCGCGGGGTTGCTGGCGATCATGGTCGGGACGCTGCTCGTCGTCGGCGGGCTGGTGCGCCTGGGGTTCGTCACCGATCTCCTGTCCAAGCCGATCCGGGTCGGCTATCTGAACGCCATCGCCGTCATCGTCATCGTCTCGCAGCTGCCCACGCTGCTGGGATTCTCGATCGACGCATCCTCGTCGTGGCGGGGCGCAGCAGCGATCGTTCAGGGGATCTCCTCGGGAATGATCGACCCGACCGCGGCCGCGTTCGGCGTCGGGTCGCTCGTGGTGATCTTCGCACTCAAGGCCCTGCGATCTCGGATACCGGGGGTGCTCGTCGTCGTGGTGGTGTCCACGGCGCTCACGGCGCTGCTCGGCATCTCGACTCTGCTGCCCGTCGTCGGTGCGCTCCCGCAGGGCCTTCCCGCACCCGCGCTGCAGGGCCTCCGGCTGACGGACATCGCCGCCCTGGCACTGCCGGCCGCGGGCATCGCACTCATCGCCTTCACCGATACCGCCGTGCTCTCGCGCACGTTCGCCGCCCGTCGGGGGGACAGCGTCGACGGCAGCCAGGAGATGGCCGGACTCGGCATCGCCAACATCGCCGGCGGTGCTCTCGGCGGCTTCCCGGTGTCGGGTTCCTCGTCGCGCACCCCTGTCGCCGAGCAGGCGGGGGCACGCACTCAGCTCACGGGCGTCGTCGGCGCATTCCTGCTGATCGTGTTCATCCTCGCGATGCCGGGGCTCACGCAGTTCCTCCCTTCTGCCACGCTCGCCGCCGTGGTCACAGCCGCCGCCATCGGCCTGATCGACGTGCGCGGCTTCGCCCGGCTCGTCCGGATCCATCTCGTCGACGCCGTGCTCTCACTGGCCGCATTCCTCGGCGTGCTCGTCTTCGGCGTGCTCGAGGGCATCGTCATCACGATCGCGCTGTCCTTCGTCGCCTTCGTGAACCGCTCGTGGCGGCCGTACAAGGCCGAACTGGGGCGTGTGGAAGGCCTGCGGGGCTACCACGACATGTCGCGCAATCCCGCGGCGACCCGCGTCCCCGGGATCGTGATCGTCAGGTTCGACGCGCCCCTGTTCTTCGCGAACGGCGCGATCTTCGACGACTGGGTGCGCTCACGCGTCCACGCGGCAGGAGACGGCGTGCGCACCGTGGTCCTCGCGGCCGAGCCCATCACCGACATCGACACCACCGCGGCCGACGAGCTGGTCGAGCTCGACGAGTACCTGCGCGTCCACGGCATCCGTCTCGTGATCGCCGAGATGAAGTCGCCGGTCATCGACACTCTGGCGAGGTTCGGCCTCACAGACCGCTTCTCGCCGGACCGGTTCGCGCCGACGGTCGGCGCGGCGGTCGACGAGGTGACCGGAACGCTGCGCGGCGACATCGCAGGGACGCGATGGGATCCCGCGACCGGCCCGGCCGGTCCTCTCCCGGACGACACCGGTGACCGGCCGCCTCCCGCGGACCCGCCCGTTCAGGAGACGTAGCCGTCTGCGGCCGGTGGCACCCCGCCTGCGGGGCGGCGTCAGCCGCGGGTGCGCGCGTCGCGCTCGGCGAGGGCGGCGAGGCGGGCGTTGTACGCCTCGAGCTCGGCGTCGCCGGTGCGGTCGGCGTGCCGATCGCGGCGCTTGGTCTCGCGATCGTCGCTGCGGCTCCACTGGATCGCGACCGTGATGGCGAGGATGAGCGTCGGGATCTCGCCGATCGACCAGGCGATGCCGCCGCCGGTGTACTGGTCCTCCAGCGGGGTGGCGCCCCAGGTGCGGCCCATCGAGCCGAACCACTCGGCGATCATGAGGCCCTCCTGCATCATGATCGCGATGCCGAAGAAGGCGTGCATCGCCATCACGCCGATGAGGAGCAGCAGCCGTCCGGGATAGGGCAGGCGGTACGGCACAGGGTCGATGCCGATGAGGCTCATCACGAAGAGATAGCCCGTGATGAGGAAGTGCGCGATCATCCACTCGTGCCCGAGGTGGTCGTAGAGCGACCAGCGGAACAGCTCGGTGTAGTAGAAGACCCAGAGCGATCCGACGAACAGCCCGGCGGCGACGAAGGGGTTGGTCAGCACGCGGGCGACCGGAGAGTGCACCGCCCACAGGATCCACTCGCGGCCACCGCGCGTGCCGTCGTCGCGCTTGTGGATCGCCCGCGCGGCGAGCGTGATCGGCGCGCCCGGCACCAGCAGCAGCGGGATCGCCATGGTCAGCAGCATGTGCCCGACCATGTGCATGCTGAACAGGTAGTCCTGGTAGACGTTGATGACGCCGCCGGTGACCCAGACGAGCAGCAGCCATCCGGCCACCCACATGATGGTGCGGTACAGCGGCCACGCGTCGCCGCGGCGACGCAGCCGCCAGACGCCGACGAGGTAGAAGAAGATCGCGAAGCCGGCGACGATCGCCCACAGCAGATCGATGTTCCACGAGGTGAGCCAGCGGTCGAGCGTCAGCTCGGGCGGCAGCGGGGCATCGGTCAGACGCTGCGCCGGCGTCGGCGTCTCGGGGATCAGCGGGGCGACGGGAGGGGGCGTCCGGGCAAGGGCGGCCGCCGCACCGCTCGCGACACCCATCAGCACGAGCTCGAAGCCGACGAGGGTCCAGAACGACCGCGTGGCCCGGTCGGTGTCGCGCATCCGGCCGATCAGCCGCGTGCGGTACCAGGCGCCGAACAGCCCCAGAGCGATCAGCGCGAGCACCTTCACGCCGAGGATCACACCGTAGGGCGACAGCAGCGCCGACCAGTCCCTCAGCCCGATCGCGGCGCGCACCGTTCCCGACACCGCGACCACCGCGAAGGCGGCGAGGGCGATGCTCGAGTAGCGCCCGACCGTCGCGGCACTGTCTTCGCGCGACTGCAGCGGCCGCACGATCACCACGAGCAGCAGGCCGCCGAGCCACACCGCCGCCGCGAGGATGTGCAGGATCAGGGCGGTCATCGCCTCGTGGTGGAAGGCCTCCTCGCCGGAGTGGCCCTGTGTCCCCATCGGGACGAGGGATGCCGCCGCCAGCAGGGCGACGAAGAAGGTCGCGGTCCACGACCTGACGGCGAAGGTCAGCACGGTGAGGGCGGCGCCGGCGAGGGTGGTGATGAGCCACGTACGGCCCACCTCGGTCTCGACGATGTAGCGGCCGAGCTGGGCGCCGAACTCGGGGCCGATGCTGATGACGGGGTTGAACGCGTCGATGAAGGTCAGGAATCCGGTCGCGGCGGCGGCCATGGTGAACACGGCCGCCGAGATCGACGCGGTGTCGAGGGCGATGTCGAATTCGCGCTCGCCGGCGCGGAGGGTGAAGAGCGCCGTGACGAGCACGCCGACCATGCCGGCCGCCGAGAGGTTGACGACGAGCTTCGCCGTCGGAAGGCCCCACCGCACGAACGGCCCGGGATCGGCGAGGGCGAGGGGCGCGGCGCCGCCGCCGAAGGCGAGCGCCCACACCATCACAGCGAGGGCGGCCACGATGAGCAGCACGGGCCCGACCGCCCGGAGAACGCGCGGATCGCCCGGGAACCCGGCAGCTCCGCGCGGCGCGTCGACGCCGTGTGGAGCGGTGGTGGGGGTCACCTTCTCAGCCTACGTCGCGCGATCCCGGTCGTTGCGCGTACGCAGACAGCAGGAGAGGGGATGCCGCTGGTCGCGGCATCCCCTCTCCGGAGGTCTGCGTCGGATTACTTGACGGCAGCCTTGAGCTTCGAGCCCGCGGTGACCTTGACGCGCTTGCCGGCGGGGATCTTGATCTCCTCGCCCGTCTGCGGGTTACGGCCGGTGCGAGCGGAGGTGGCGACCTGCTCGAACGCGATCCAGCCCGGGATCGAGACCTTGCTGCCCGCGGCGACCGCGTCGGAGACAGTGGAGAAGAGGGAGTCGAGCACGCCCGAGACGGCCGACTGGCTCTGGCCGGTCGCGCTCGCGATGCTCGCGACGAGTTCGGTCTTGGTGATGGTCTTGTCGGCCATGTGGTTGTCCTCCAAAGACGGCGGATGCCGTCTTGTCATTGCTGGGACCGGACGGCTTCGCCCCCCGGCTGGTCGGTTCGACCGGGACCGAATGTACCTGACACGACCGACAGATCCGCGTATTTTCGCGGATTTCTGAGGTTTTGGACCGCGTGTCGTGTGACTGGTGTGACTCATGGGGCCGATGTGACGCGATATTCAGCCCACGGTCAGCTTCGGTGCGCCGCGATGAGCTCGCGCGCCGTCCGCGCGAAGGCGGGGCCGACGCGGTCCTGGCCGTCGAGGTAGCCGCCGACGAGCGCGGCATCCCGCAGCAGCACGAGGGACGCCGCAACCGCCTCGGGATCGCGCAGCCGAGCGCCCTCGGCGAGCTGCCGGAGGGTGGCCCGGAACCACTCGCGATGGTCGGCGATGAGCTCGCGCACGGGTCCCTGATCGGGGTACTCGGCCGCGGCGTTGATGAAGGGGCACCCGCGCGTGTGCCGCTCACGGATGTCCTGCTCGATGCCGGCGACGACGAGGTCCAGCAGCACGTCGGGGTCGTCTGAGACCTCTGCCGCCTGGGCGAAGAGCGAGCGCAGCGCCTGATCCTCGCCCTCGAGGTAGGCGAGCACGAGACCCTCCTTGCCGGCGAACTGCTTGTACATCGTGGCGCGGGTCACGCCTGCCTCTTCGATGATGCGATCGACGCCGACCGAGTGGATGCCCTCGTTGTAGAAGAGGTCGGTCGCCGCCTGGAGAAGCCGCTCGCGGGCGGGCGACGGACGTTGTGCCGCGATCGTCGCGGCGACGGTGGTGCTCATGGATCCCCCTCCAGTCCTCCATCGTGCCATCGTTTCTGCCCGCTGACCGGGCGTGGAAGCGATGCCCCGAATCGGGCGCCGGAATCTTTTCAACTATTTCTGGGAATAGTCTTGCACAGATAGAACGTTCGGTCTACTGTCGGTCACATCAGCCGGAACCACACCAGGATCCGAAACCTGAGACCACGACAGAACCCACCGCTGCACCGCACACAAGGAGCTCGAAATGGCCACCGCGACCAAGACCCCGATCGTCCTCATCCACGGCCTGTGGATGACCCCCAAGAGCTGGGATACCTGGGCCGACCGCTTCCGCGCCGCCGGACACCAGGTCATCGTCCCCGGCTGGCCCGGAATCGACGACCGCACCGTCGAGGACATCCGCCACAACCCCGAGGCACTGAAGGGGATCGGCCTGAAGCAGATCGCCGACAACTACGAGCGGATCATCCGCGAGCTTCCGGAGAAGCCCATCATCATCGGCCACTCGTTCGGGGGAGTCCTCACGCAGATGCTCGCCGACCGCGGCCTCGGCGTCGCATACGTCGGCGTCGCTCCCGGGCAGACCGCCGGCGTCACGGCCCTTCCCCTCTCGACGCTGTGGACGGGCACGCCGATCCTCGCCAACCCGTTCGGCAAGAACGGCGCCAAGCCGCTCTCGAAGCGCCACTTCCACTTCACCTTCGGCAACGACCTTCCCCGCGCGGAGTCCGACAAGCTGTGGGAGGAGTTCGCGGTGAACTCCTACAACCGGGTCTTCTTCGAGGGCGTGCTCTCGGTGCTGAACGAGAAGGGCGGCGTCACCCACGTCGACTACGCGCGCGCCGACCGCGCACCGCTCCTCATCATCACCGGCGAGATCGACCACGTCGTGCCGCCGGCGATCGGCGAGGCGATCGTGAAGAAGTACAAGGCTTCGGGCAGCCCTGCCGTCGTCGAGTACAAGACCTACCCGAGTCGCACCCACCGCCTGGTGAGCCAGGACGGCTGGGAGGAGATCGCCGACTACGCGCTCGAGTGGGCGACGACGCATCAGGTGCGCGAGACCGAGCAGGCTCCCGAGGCGGAGGCGGCCCAGTAACCGGATGCCCCGCTCCGGCGCCGCAGGGAAACCACTTCGCCGCTGAGCCACCACGCCATTGCGTGGCGTCCCAGCGGTCGAGTGGTGTCTCGGCCGATGTCCGCGGTGGGATGCAGAGGCCCGGGGCTCGTGAGAGCCTCGGGCCTCGATCGCGTCAGGCGTGCAGGCGTCGCAGGGCGGCGACGACGTCGTCGTGCCAGCGCCGCGCCGCGGGCAGCGCCCCGCTGAAGATGGGGGTGTCGTGAGTGACTCCCTGGTACCGCACGACGCTCGCATCCACCCCGGCCCGCCGCAGCGCCGCACCGTACGCATCGCCGTCGCCACGGAGCGGGTCGTACTCCGCCGTCAGGATCACCGCGGGCGGCAGGCCCTCGAGCGACGCGGCGAGAAGGGGTGAGGCATAGGGCTCACGCGCCTGGCGCGGATCGGCGAGGTAGGTGCGCGCCACAGAGCGCAGCTCGCGCAGGGCGATGAACCGGGGGATGCCGAGGGCTCGTGTCGCCCGCAGGTCGAGGTGGCCGCCCGTCAGGTCGACCACGGGGACCTCGAGCACCTGCAGCCGGAGCGGACGCTGGCCTCGGTCACGATTCACCAGCGTCACCGCGGCGGCGAGATTCGCTCCCGCCGACGTGCCTGCGACCCCGATGCGGTGCGAGTCGATGCCGAGTTCGTCGGCAGCGGCGAACAGCCACTCGAGCGCTGCATGCGCCTGCTCGACGGCCGCGGGATAGGGATGCTCGGGTGCGAGGGCGTAGTCGACCGCTGCGACCGCGACGCCGGCGTCATGCACGCGACGCCGGTTCGCGGCATCCGTGGAGGGATATCCGATGCCGCCGATGCGGAAGGCACCGCCGAAGAACGACAGCACGCCCGGCACCCCCTGCGCCGGAGGGTCGTCGGGGTCAGGGTGGTAGACGCGCACCCGCACGTCGGGATGACCGGACACTTCGACGACGTGCTCGGTGGTGCGGATCCTCGGCCCCGCGAGACCCACCTTGTGCAACTCGCGACGGTCCCACGCGAGAGCGGCCTGGCGGTGCCGTGCCCGCTTGCGGGCGTTCGGTCCGAGGACCGGCTTCGCCGCGGCTCCGGTGTCCTTCGGCGGGGCGGTGTCCTTCGGCGGGGCTGCGGCGGCCGGCGTCGCGCCGCCTCCCATGCCGGTCATCGCCGCCGGCCCCTTTGCGAACGGCCACAGCGCGCTCAGCCGCGCGCGCACCGAGCCCAGCGCCTTGTCGAAGAGGTACTTGCGGTGCACACGCAGGCGCTCCTCGAAGAACGGATCCAGCGGCATCCATCGCTCCCCTGTAGACGTCATGCCGAGTGTAGAGCCGGAGCCCGCGACGCTCACGGGTATTGACACCAGCCGGAAACCGGCGATGCCGGCGTCATCGCCGGGCGGCGCCCGAGGAGTCAGAGGCGGGTCGTCACGCGGAGTCGATCGCCGCGGTCAGCGAAGCCCTCATCGCAGTGTTCCACGATCCGGCGAGGTGGTTCTCGAGGAGCGCCTCGGCGACGTCGGCCGGCTCCTCGCCGACGACGGAACGGATCGGGACGCCGTCGGCGGCCGCCTGCTCGAACAGGAGCGCCAGATCGTCCAGGGCGCACGCGATCGCGTCGACCTCCACGATCGCTCGGCGGTCCGCCAAGTAACTCTCGAAGGCGCTGAACGCGGCACGGAACTCCGAGGGCAGCGCTTCCACGCGGGCGCCGCGCGTCTGCGCCGCGCACTCTTCGGCGAGGCGGGTGATCGTCGGACTCTTGTGGGCCATGGAGGTCTCCTTCTGCGCCTGGGTCGGACTCTCGCCGCCCGATCGCCCTCGGTCTTTGCCGACACGCTACGTGTCGTGTCATCGGGACGCTAGCAGCAGATGTTTCACTTCGCAACACGACACGTAGCGTGTAGCTTGGACCCATGAATGCTGCACCCGACCCCAGTCGTCGCAGCGAGCGCGCGCGGGTCGCCGTGCTCGACGCCGCCCTCGCACTGTGCCGCGAGAGCGGGTTGGCTCAGCTCACGATCGAGGGGATCGCGGATCGCGCGGGCGTCAGCAAGAAGACGATCTACCGCTGGTGGCCGTCCAAGGGCGCGGTGCTGCTCGATGCGGTCGCGGATCTCGCCAGCCGGACCGCACTGCATGGCGATACGGGGGACCTCGCGGCCGACATGGCCGCACAGCTCAACAACGTGGTGGAGATCATCAGTCCGCAGGACACGTCGCCGGTCGCCGCGCTGGTCGCGGAAGGGCAACGGGACCCCGCTCTGGCCGCCTCCATCCGGGAGCAGATGATCATGCCGAGCATCGCGGGGTTCGAAGAACGCCTGCGATCTGCCCAGCGCGTCGGTCAGATCCCGGAGAACGCCGACTTCGGGGTGGCTCTCGACCTGTTCTACGGGCCCATCTACCACCGACTCGTGTACCGGCTCGGCCTGCCCGACGAGGACGAGATCCGCACGCGGGTCGACCACGTCATCGCCGGGTTGCGTGCGATGGGGTGAGCGCGGATCGGGAGATGCAGAAGGCCCGGAGTTCCGAGGAACTCCGGGCCTTCCGACTGCGGTCTCAGCGACCGGGAATGCTTACCAGCTCGACTTGGTCACGCCGGGCAGCTCGCCACGGTGAGCCATGTCACGGAAGCGGACACGCGAGATTCCGAACTTCGTGAGGACACCGCGGGGGCGGCCGTCGATGACGTCGCGCGAACGCACGCGCACGGGCGAAGCGTTGCGGGGAAGCTTCTGCAGGCCCACGCGAGCGGCTTCGCGCTCCTCGTCGGTCGACGTCGGCGACACGAGCGCCTTCTTCAGCTCGGCGCGCTTGGCGGCGTAGCGGTCGACGACCGCCTTGCGCTGCTCGTTGCGCGCGATCTTGCTCTTCTTAGCCATGGATCAGCGCTCCTCTCGGAATTCGACGTGCTTGCGGATGACCGGGTCGTACTTCTTGAGCACGATGCGATCGGGGTTGTTGCGGCGGTTCTTGCGCGTGACGTAGGTGTAACCCGTGCCCGCGGTGGAACGCAGCTTGATGATCGGACGGACGTCCTGAGCCTTCTTGGCCATCAGAGCTTCACACCCTTCGCCTGGAGGTCACGCACGACCGACTCGATGCCGCGAGCATCGATGACCTTGATGCCCTTGGCCGAGACGTTGAGCTTGATGTTGCGACCCAGCGACGGAACGAAGTAGGTCTTCTTCTGCACGTTCGGGTCGAAGCGGCGCTTCGTCCGGCGGTGCGAGTGCGAGATGTTGTGACCGAAGCCGGGAACTGCTCCAGTCACCTGGCACACTGCTGCCATAGTGATGTCTCCTTAGTACCGTGGAGCCGGACGGCCCCACCCAAGATCCCTTGTCTGCACCCTTCGACAAGCCGACGGACCGGGTTCAACCGGCCTGGGGCGTGAGGATGAAGGCGCGAACTGCGTGCTGGAGTGCGCGCAGACAAAGAGAAAGTCTAGCACGCACGGCGTGTCGGCCTTGACGCGCTCGATCTCGGCCATGCGCAACGGACGCTCGACTGGGCTTCAGACCGCGGATCGACGTATTCCGGTGCCGGAATCCATCCTGACAGGTCGTCCAACGATAGCCTTCTGCACGACGGCGGCCCTTGCGGGTGTCTACAAACTCTGCCGCGCGTGATTTCCGCTGGTGGAGCATGTTCGTCATTCCGGCGTGGGAGAGGACGACGCAGATGACCGAGCCGCTTGGCGAGACCCGGCTGTGGCCGGCGTCGCCGTTCGATCTCGCCGACGCGCATCGCTGCCCGTCGTGCTTCGCCGCCATCTCGGCGGCCGCCTGCCCGGTGTGCGGCTTCGACCTGACCGACCCGCGCGCCGTGGGTGTGCTGGAGCTCGGTCGCCAGATCGTGTCGGTCGAGCTCGCCCGGCAGCAGCTGATGGACGAGATCCGCCTCGCCTCGGCGTCGAGCGCATCGCTCACCGCGGCGCAGGTGCGGATGACGGATGCCGCAGCCCCGCAGCTCGTGGCTGCCGGCACCGTCGTCGACCCGACCGTGGGCCCGTCCGTCGTCGCACCATCGACCGTCGTCGACCCGATCGATGCGCCCGAGGTCGTCGCCGCCCAGCCGGCGGGGGACCCGGCCGCGGCAGTCCTCGCCGGTCCCGGAACGGACGCCGCCCCGTCGAACGCCACGGCAGCGGCCGGCCCGCCCTCCAGTGCG
>NZ_DATCVK010000119.1:0-3321 GCF_036566905.1 Microbacterium sp.
GAGCTCGTGCGGCTCGACCACCCCGACGCGTCGCTCTCGCTGAACGGCGTCGTCGCGGCCGACGGGTCCGCCGGCCTCTTCGCGTTCGTGTCGATGTCGCGGGCGCCGGTGGCGAGCCCCGGACGCATCCGTCTGCCAGGCCTGCTGCCGGCGGCGCGGTACCGCGTCGAGCCGGCGCTCGTCGGGGGGCTGCCGCACGGGGCCGACGCCGCTCCGTGGTGGGAGCTCGGGCCGGTCGAGCTCAGCGGGGCCGTGCTCGGTTCCGTCGGCGTGGTGATGCCGGCGCTCCGGCCGGAGCAGGCGGTGCTGCTTCGCGTTGCGCGCGTCGACGAGGTCGACGGGAGCACCAGCGGCAGCCGCGCGGCGTGAGCAGCGGCATCCTGCTCGCTGTTCTCGGCGCGGCGCTGCTGCACGGCAGCTGGAACGCGATCGCCAAGGCGATCCCGGCCCGGCTCGTCTCGTCGGCGCTGATCGGGCTCGTCTACCTGGCGGTGGGGGCGGTCGGATGCATCGTCTTCCCGTTCCCGCCGCAGGAGGTCTGGCCGTACCTGCTCGTCTCGGCCGCCGTGCAGACTCTCTACCTCGTGCTGCTCACGGCCGCGTACGCGAAGTCGGAGTTCGGCCGCACCTACCCATTGACCAGGGGTATCGCCGTGCTCGGCATCACGCTGATCTCGACGACGTTCCTCGGCGAGCACATGACGCCCGCCCAGATCGCCGGGGTCGCGGTCGTTGCGATCGCGCTGTTCGCGCTGTCGTGGTCGCCCAGGGGCGGCGGCGGGAAGGCCGGAACCCTGATGGCGGTCGCCGTCGGCATCACGATCACCGCCTACTCGGTGATCGACGGCATCGGCGTGCGCCTGTCGGGGGAGCCGTTCGGCTACGCGTCGTGGCTGTTCCTCATGCAGGGAGTCTCGATCCCGCTCGTCTGCTTCCTGCTCGCGCGCGATCGGCGCGAAATGCTCAGGGGCATGCGCGTGCATGCCCCGATGGGCGCGCTCGGCGGCATCCTCTCGCTCGCCGCGTACACGATCGTCGTCTGGGCCCAGTCGCTCGCGCCCCTCGCGGTCGTCTCCGCCCTTCGCGAGACTGGAGTGCTCGCAGCCGGCGTGATCGGCTACTTCGTGTTCCGCGAGCCGTTCAGCAGGTGGCGGCTCACGGCGACCGTCTGCGCGGTGTCGGGGATCGTCGCGATCCGGCTCGGCGGGTGATCGCTGCCGCCGTCTGATCAAGGGATTGCTGAAGGAGGCGGCACGCCGTGGTCCGACGACGCGGCCGCCACTGTCCCGGTCGGCGCCGGCCGAGTAGGCTTTGCCCGACTCGGCGCAAGGAGGCAACGATGGGCCTGCTGGACAACGAAGTCCCGTCTGCGTCGCGGACGATGTCGAGGCGGTCGATGCTGCGAAGGTCCGCCGATCTGGCCGCCATCGTGGCCGCCGGCACGGCGGTGGCGGGATGCACCGACGAGGACCCGGGTGCTTCGAGCCCGACCGGGAGCACCGGCCCGACGGCTGGATCGTCGCCCAGCGCGTCCGACGCCCTCTTCGCCGAGCTCGACGCCAAGATCCAGTCGGCGATGAATGAGTACGCGGTGCCCGGCGTCGCGGTGGCGGTACTGCACGACGGGAACGAGCATGTGCGCGGCTATGGGATCGCCAGCGTCGACGCTCCGGTGCCGGTGGATGAGCACTCGTTGTTCCGCATCGGATCGACGACCAAGACGTTCACCGGGACCGCGATGATGCGCCTGGTCGATGCGGGCAAGGTGGACCTCGACCGGGCCGTGCGCACCTATGTGCCGGAGTTCACCGTCGCCGACCACGACGTGTCGGCCGACGTGACCGTACGGCACCTGCTGAACCACACCGCCGGCTGGTTCGGTGACGACCTCGAGGATTTCGGGCGGGGTGAGGACGCGATCGAGCGCTACGTGGCGAGCATGGCGGGCCTTCCTCAGCTGACGCCGCTCGGGTCCACGTTCTTCTACAACAACGCCGCAGTCGTGCTCGCGGGCCGCGTGGTGGCGAAGGTGCACGGAACGACCTTCGAGCAAGCCATGCAGGAGCTCGTGCTCGACCCGCTGGGCCTCGACCAGACCCGGTTCTTCACGGACGACCTCGTCGGACACACATTCACCGGCGCCCACTGCGTGGTCGAGGGCAAGGCGGTACTGGATCCGTCCTTCTGGTACGTCCCGAGGTCGCTCAACCCGACCGGCGCCCTCATCTCGAGCGCTCGCGATCAACTGAGCTACCTGCGCTTCCACTTGGGCGACGGTACCGGACCCGATGGCCGTCCCATCCTCAGCCCCGGTTCGCTCGAGGCGATGCACTCGCATCCAGGCCCGGGGGGAACGATCTTCATCGAGATCGACGGGTACGCAGTCAGCTTCCGAGTACGGCCGACCGCCGAAGGGGTGCCCGTCGTGCAGCACGGCGGCGATTGGCCCGGGCAGCACAGCGGGTTCCTCTTCGTTCCCGAACGGAATTTCGGCATCGCCATGCTCACGAACTCGGAGGATGGCCCGAAGCTCCTGAGCGACTTCTTCCAAGACGACTGGGCGTTGTCGCGGTTCGCCGGCGTCCACAACCTGCCGGCCGATCCCCGAATCAGAACCGCTGCGCAGCTGGCGCCCTACGAAGGTCGGTACGACCTCGCCGAGATCGGGCCCGACGGCAACACGGCGAGGGTGACGCTCGAGTTCACCGCCGAGAACGGCCGGCTGCGCATTCGCCCACTGAATCCGGATGGCACGGTGGCCGACGAAGCGGCACCCGAGTACGTGGACTTCTACCGCGACGACCACGTGGTGGGCGCGAGCCCCCTCTCGCCCCGCTCCGACTTCGTGCGCGGCCCGAGTGGGGCGGTCGCCTGGTACCGCACCAGCGGCCGGTTGCTCCCCAAGGTCGGCTAGCTCTCGAGACGCCCGGGGCAGCCGTGCCTCAGTACCCCTCGAGTGTCGAGTACTCCGGCGAACCATCGCAGCGAACCAGACAGCGGACCGCTGCCGACGTTCATGGGACAGCCTCACCGGCGCCCCGGCGAGATCGCCTGCTGAAACCAGAAAGCCCCCGGCGAACCGGGGGCTTTCGATGGTGGCTCCGACGGGCGTCGATCCCGTGACCTCACGATTTTCAGTCGTGCGCTCTACCAACTGAGCTACAGAGCCTCGAAGCGAAGAATCACCCCGAATAAGGAGAAAGCCCCTTCTCTCGTAAGGGAAAGGGCTTGTCGCCTGAGCGACCCTGACGGGACTTGAACCCGCGACCTCCGCCGTGACAGGGCGGCACGCTAACCAACTGCGCTACAGGGCCTCGTGAT
>NZ_DATCVK010000120.1:0-1722 GCF_036566905.1 Microbacterium sp.
CCTTCAGCGCGCCGTCCATCGCGCGGTTGTCAGGGGCGAACGCCCCGACACCGTACTCCTCCTGGAGCACCCCTCCGTCTACACCGCCGGCAAGCGCACAGCGCCCGACGAACGGCCGACCGACGGGACTCCCGTCATCGATGTCGACCGCGGCGGCAAGATCACCTGGCACGGCCCCGGCCAGCTCGTCGGGTATCCGATCCTGCGCCTGCCGGAACCCATCGACGTCGTCGGATACGTCCGGCGGCTCGAGGGCATCCTCATCGACGTGCTCGCCGACATCGGCCTCGAGACGCGCCGCGTCGACGGCCGATCCGGCGTCTGGATCGGTCCGCCGGGTTTCGAGAACAAGATCGCCGCCATCGGCATCAGGGTCGAGAGCGGCGTCACCATGCACGGCTTCGCCCTTAATGCGAGCAACGAGCTCGACGCCTACGAGCGGATCGTCGCCTGCGGCATCCGTGATGCCGGCGTGACCACGATCAGCCGCGAGCTGGGTCGCACCGTGACCCCGGCGGATCTCGTCGAACCGATCTCCGCGCGGTTCCGCGCCGAGGCGGCGATCGCCGCGTGAGCACGATACCCGCGGGGCGCAAGATGCTGCGCCTCGAAGTCCGCAACGCCCAGACGCCGATCGAACGCAAGCCCGAGTGGATCAAGACGCGCGCGAAGATGGGGCCCGAGTATCGGGCCCTGCAGGCACTCGTGAAGAGCGAGGACCTGCACACCGTGTGTCAGGAGGCCGGCTGCCCGAACATCTACGAGTGCTGGGAGGACCGTGAGGCGACCTTCCTCATCGGTGGATCGCAGTGCACCCGGCGCTGCGACTTCTGCCAGATCGACACCGGTAAGCCCGCCGATTTCGACGCCGACGAACCGCGTCGCGTCGGCGAGTCCGTGGTGCGCATGCAGCTGCGCTACTCGACCGTCACCGGCGTCGCTCGCGACGACCTGCCCGACGGAGGTGCCTGGCTGTACGCCGAGACGATCCGCGAGATCCACCGCCAGTCACCCGGCACCGGGGTGGAGATCCTCGTTCCCGACTTCAACGGAGAGCCCGAACTGCTGCAGCAGGTGTTCGACGCCCGCCCCGAGGTCTTCGCGCACAACGTTGAAACGGTGCCGCGCATCTTCAAGCGCATCCGCCCGGCGTTCCGCTACGAGCGGTCGCTCGACGTGATCACCCAGGGCCGCGAGGCCGGGCTCATCACGAAGTCCAACCTCATCCTCGGCATGGGTGAGGAGCGGGAAGAGGTCTCGCAGGCCCTGCAGGACCTGCACGACGCGGGTACCGACATCATCACGGTGACCCAGTATCTGCGCCCGAGTCCCCGGCACCTGCCGGTCGCGCGCTGGGTGCGGCCCGAGGAGTTCATCGAGATCAAGGAGGAGGCCGAGGCGATCGGATTCCTCGGCGTTCTCGCCGGGCCGCTGGTGCGCTCGTCGTACCGGGCGGGTCGCCTCTGGGCGCAGTCGATGCAGGCGAAGGGGCGCGAACTGCCCGCTGAGCTCTCGCATCTCGCCGACACGTCGCTCGGCTTCGCTCAGGCGGTCGGCTAGCGGCATCCGTCGTCTCGGACTGCGTGCAGATCGCGGTCCGAGACGGCCCTCCGCGCCGGTATCCTTGTGAACATGGCACGCACCAAGGACGCATCGAAGGCTCAGAAGGAGCCCGGCCGCATGAAGCAGATGTGGCAGGTCTTCCAGATGACCCGCCGCTAC
>NZ_DATCVK010000121.1:0-18106 GCF_036566905.1 Microbacterium sp.
CCACGCCGCCGCGACCGGGGTCGTCGGTGAGGTTGACCTGCAGCAGCACGTCGAGGGCCGGCTCGCCCGGCTCGGCCGCCGCATCGAGCGCGTCGGCGAGGCGGGCGCGATCGAGCGAGTGGACGACGGATGCCGCGGCCCGGATCGCCCGCGCCTTGTTGGTCTGCGCCTGCCCGATGAAATGCCACCGCAGCCCGGCGAGTGCGCCCACCTCGCCGACCTTGCGGCTGAACTCCTGCTGGCGGTTCTCCCCGACATCGCGCACACCGAGGTCGTACAGCTCCTCGACGAGCGACGCGGGGTGGAACTTCGTCACGACGATGCGGGTGAGCTCCGAGGGATCACGGCCTGCCGCGCGTGCGGCATCCGCGATCCGCTCATCGATCGCCGCGAGGCGCGAACGTAGATCTCCCACGGTGTCCTGGCTTGTCGACGGGCGACCCGCGAGCGTGCCGATGGGCTTACTTGAGGAAGTCGGGGATGTCGAGGTCGTCGTCGCCGAACGCCGTGTCGTACGACGACTCGGTGACGGCGCCGACCGACACGGGCACGACCGACTGCTCGACGACGTCGCGGTCCTTGGCCGCCTCGTCGGCGGGCGTCGCCGGCACAGCGGGCGTCGAGACGATGCGCGAGGCGGTGATCGGCTCGATGCGCGTCTGCGGCTCACCGCCGTCGAACCCTGCCGCGATGACCGTGACGCGCACCTCGTCGCCGAGGGTGTCGTCGATCACCGTTCCGAAGATGATGTTGGCCTCGGGGTGCGCGGCCTCCTTGACGAGCTGCGCCGCGTCGTTGATCTCGAAGATGCCGAGGTTCGACCCGCCCTGGATCGACAGAAGCACGCCGTGCGCACCCTCGATCGACGCTTCGAGCAGTGGCGACTCGACCGCGAGCTCGGCGGCCTTGATGGCGCGATCGGCCCCCCGTGCCGAGCCGATGCCCATGAGGGCGGATCCGGCTCCCTGCATGACCGATTTGACATCGGCGAAGTCGAGGTTGATCAGACCCGGCGTCGTGATGAGGTCGGTGATGCCCTGCACACCGGCGAGGAGCACCTGGTCGGCGGTCGCGAACGCCTCGATCATCGAGATGCCACGGTCGCTGATCTCGAGGAGGCGGTCGTTCGGCACCACGATGAGGGTGTCGACTTCTTCCTTGAGTCGTCCGACGCCCGTCTCGGCCTGCTGCTGACGACGGCGGCCCTCGAACGAGAACGGCTTGGTGACGACACCGATGGTGAGGGCGCCGATCGACTTGGCGATCTTCGCGACCACGGGGGCACCGCCGGTGCCCGTGCCGCCGCCTTCGCCCGCCGTGACGAAGACCATGTCGGCGCCGCGCAGCGCCTCCTCGATCTCTTCGGCATGGTCTTCGGCGGCGCGCCGACCCACCTCGGGGTCGGCACCTGCGCCGAGCCCTCGGGTCAGTTCGCGACCCACGTCGAGCTTGACGTCGGCGTCGCTCATCAGCAGCGCCTGGGCGTCGGTGTTGATGGCGATGAACTCGACGCCCCGCAGACCGAGCTCGATCATGCGGTTGACCGCGTTGACGCCGCCGCCGCCGACGCCGACGACCTTGATCACGGCGAGGTAGTTCTGGTTCTGGCTCATGCCGGCCTCCGTAGCCCTGGACCTTTTAAACCTTCAACCTCTAGTAGAGGTATAAAGAATTGCCCGGTATGCAATTCCTTGACTCGAAAGTAAGCGGAGGCCGCGCCAGCGTGCGGACCGGGACGGCGTGTCGCGGCATCCCGTGCGGAAGTCGCGCCTGGGAGGGCCGGCTCAGCTGACGACGACGGCGTGCGGTGACGAGACGTCGTACGTGATGACGTCCGCGGGGGGCCGCGCGGCCATGATCTTCTGCAGCGCGAGCGCCTTCTCGGCGGAGTCCTCTGCGCTCCCCCAGACGATCTGGGTGTTGGTCCCGCCGAGCGTGAGGGTGACATCGTCGGGCGTCGACGCGGCCACCTCGGTCACCTGCGCCCGGATGTCCTCGGGTAGCGACCGCATCACCTGGCCGGCGGCCGCGAAGGCATCCGAGTCGACGCCGCCGGTGATCGTGAGCAGCGGCGTGCCCGGGCTCGGCGTTCCCGTCGTCGACAGCGCGACGCCCGCCGCATCGACGAGCGTGTAGCCGGCGCGGGTCTCGATGAGGCCGATCGGCGTGCGCTCGACGATGCGCACGACCAGCTCGTGCGGCGGTCTGGCCTCGAGCGCGTAGGTCTCGATGAGGGGGAAGGCGACGAGCTCCGCCTTGACCGCGCTCTCGTCGATGAGGGGAAGCGGCGTGCCGAGCTGTCCCGCCAGCGCATCCGAGATGGCGTCCGCCGAGACCTGCTGCGCACCCACCACGGAGATCTTCTCCACGCCGAACAGCGGGCTGTACGCGGCGCCGAGTGTGCCCAGCGCGAGCAGGAGGACGGATGCCGCGGCCCCGAGCCAGATCGCCCTCCGCCGCCGCTGCCGCACGGTGAAGCGGCGGATCTCTGCGCGCAGCGCCTTGCGCCGGGCTCGCGACGCCTTCCATACCTCGCGGAAACCGACGTCGCCGGCATCCGTCCCGGCGCTTGCGGTCTTCGCGGCGGACGCTGGCGCGGGAGGATCCGTGGGAAGCGCGAGCGGGATGATCGGAGCCGTGGTGTCGTCGTTCTCCGGCAGCGGTGCTTCGACGGACTCGGCGGGGTCCGTGATGACCGACGTCGCCGTGCCTCGCCGCGGCGCGCGTTTCGACGGCGCGGCCGCATCCGCCGCGCCGCGCGAGGCGACCGGCGACTGCGGCAACGGCGACGGACGGCGCATGGGTCCTACTCCGGCGTGCTCGTGCGTTCGGGGCCCGTCGCGCCGCTGCCCGGGCGGGCGAGCGACTCGAGGACCTGCGGGATGATGAGGTTCACGTTGCCGCAGCCGAGCGTGATGACGTAGTCGCCGTCGCGGGCGACCGACGCCGTGTAGTCGGCGGCCTCCTGCCAGTCGGGCACGAAGTGGACGTGCGACGGGTCGGCGAAGGCGTCGCTCACGAGCTCGCCGGTGACGCCCGGAACCGGATCTTCGCGGGCGCCGTACACATCGAGCATGACGGTGTGGTCGGCGTAGTGCTCGAGCACCTCCGCGAACTCGCGGTACATCTCCTGGGTGCGCGAGTAGGTGTGGGGCTGCTGGATGGCGATGATGCGCCCGTCGCCGACGACGGTGCGGGCGGCCGCCAGGGCCGCCGCGACCTCGGTCGGGTGGTGGGCGTAATCGTCGAAGACGCTCACTCCGCGCTCGACCCCGTGCAGCTCGAAGCGCCGCACCGTGCCGGCGAAGCCTTCGACGGCACGCACCGCCGCCTCGAGGTCGTGGCCGAGCGTCAGGAGCACAGCCACGGCTCCGGCGGCGTTGATCGCGTTGTGCGCGCCGGGGATCGGCAGCTGCGCGTCGGCGGAGGCACCGGCGTGGCTGATGCGGAAGGAGACCGGGCCCTCCGTGACGATGTCGCTGACCCGCACCGTCGCATCCTCGGCCTCGCCGAAGGTGACCACGTGCGGATGGGTGAGCTGCGCGGCCACGAGCTGGGCGCCGGCGTCGTCGGACGAGATCACGACGGCCTCGCGCGCCTCGTTCGCGAACCGGGCGAACGCCTCGTAGAACGCGTCGCGGGTGCCCCAGTGATCGAGGTGGTCGGGGTCGACGTTGGTGATGAGGGCGATCGACGTGTCGTAGAGCAGGAACGTGCCGTCCGACTCGTCGGCCTCGATGACGAACAGGTCGTCGCGTCCGCTGCCGCTCGAGACCCCGAGCTGCGCGATGACACCGCCGTTGACGAACGTGGGGTCGACATCCAGGTCGCGCAGCGCCGTCACGATCATGCCCGTCGACGTCGTCTTGCCGTGCGCGCCCGCGACCGACACGAGCCGGCGCCCGCCGATGAGCCAGTACAGCGCCTGCGAACGGTGGATCACGTGCAGTCCGCGCTCCTTGGCCAGCAGGAACTCCGGGTTCTCGGGCCAGATCGCACCGGTGTGCACGACGGTGTCGACGTCGTCGGCGAGGTTCGCCGCGTCGTGGCCGACGTAGACCGTCGCCCCGAGATCGGCGAGTTCGCGCAGGCCCTTGCTGTCGGCACGATCGGACCCCGACACGCGGATGCCGCGCTCCAGGAACATGCGGGCGAGCCCCGACATGCCGGATCCGCCGATTCCGATGAAGTGGGCGGCGGTGATGTCGTCGGGGATGGGAAGACTGAGATCGGGTCTGATCATGGCTCGTCAATCCTAAGTTGGGCAACGGCGGCCTCGGCCCCGGCGCGCTGTGTGGCACCAGTGCGGTCGGCAGGACTGTGTTGATACGTTGATACAGACGGCGGCACAACGCAGCTGCTGCCGCACCTGCTGCTGCCGCCGCGGCACCTGTGAGCGAAAGAGACTGCATGATCGTCATCGACCCCTCCTCGCCCGTACCGCCGTTCGAGCAGCTCCGCTCCGGCCTCGTCGGCGCCGTGGCATCCGGGGAGCTGAGCGCAGGCGAGCGCCTGCCCACCGTGCGCCGCCTCGCCGAGGACCTGGGCGTCGCGCCCGGCACGGTCGCGCGCGCGTACCGGGAGCTCGAGGCATCCGGCATGATCGAGACCCGCGGCCGCAACGGCACGTTCGTCGCATTCGACGCCGACCCGGCGCGGCAGCAGCTTCAGCGCGCCGCCGCCGCGTTCGCCGCACAGGTGCGCGACCTCCGCCTCGACGCCGACGAGGCGCTCGCGATCGTCACCGCCGCGCTGCGCGGCGGAGAGGCCTCACCGGCGTCCTGACGACACCCGCAGGGCGTCGTCGATCATCGCGACGACGTTCTCGGTTCCGGTGCGGGTGCCGACGGATGCCGCAGCCGCCGCCATCGCGGCGCGCCGGGCGTCGTCGGCCAGGAGGGGGACGACCTCCGAGCGCACGCGATCGCCGGTGAAGTCGGCATCCGCGATCAGCAGGGCTGCCCCCGCACGGACGGCGGACGAGGCGTTGAGAGCCTGCTCACCGTTGCCGACGGCGTATGGCACGTAGACCGTCGGGATGCCGAGCGCGCTGATCTCACTGACGGTCGCGGCGCCGGAGCGCGACACGATGAGGTCCGCCAGCGCGAACGCGAGGTCCATGCGGTCGACGTAGCGGCGCAGCGCGTACCCGGCGACGCCGGGGTCGACCAGCTCGGACCGCTCCCCCGTGATGTGCAGCAGCTGCCAGCCGGCGTCGAGCACGTCGCGCCACGCGGCGCCGTGCCCTTCGCCGAACGCCGCGTTCAGGCGCTGCGCGCCGAGCGATCCGCCGAACACGAGGAGCACCGGCTCAGCGGGGTCGAGACCGAAATGCGCGGCCGCCTCGGTGCGAAGTGCGTCGCGGTCGAGTGTGACGATCTCGCGGCGCAGCGGCATCCCGACGACGCGCGAGCGTTTCAGCGGCGTGCCTTCGAAGGCGACTCCGACACCCGCGGCCCGACGGGCGCCCAGGACGTTCGCCAGGCCCGGGCGGGCATTCGCCTCGTGGACGACGAACGGCACCCGCTCACGCCGGGCCGCCACGTAGGCGGGGGCTGAGGCGTAGCCGCCGAAACCCACCACGACATCGACGTGGCGCTCGGAGATGTGGGCGCGCACCTGCGCGATCGCGCGGGGGAACCGCGCCGGGAAGGCGGCGGCGGCCTTGTCGGGGCGACGCGGGAACGGCACCTTGTCGACGAACAGCAGCTCGTAACCCCGCTCGGGCACGAGCCGCGCCTCGAGCCCTTCGCGCGTGCCGAGCACGAGCACCACGGCCTCGGGGTCACGGGCGCGCAGCGCATCGGCGACCGCCAGGAGCGGGTTCACGTGTCCGGCGGTGCCGCCGCCGGCCAGGAGGTACGTCGTCACTCCCCGAGCCTACCCGGCCGGGCCGACGGGGTTGGGGGCGCACGGCGGACGTTCGGGGCGCACACGCCGCGCGCCCGAACGGCCGCGGCGCGCCAAACCCCGGGGGAAGACCGAACAGCTGACGGCGCGGACCGGGACGCCTCGGCTCAGCCCCCGATCGGCCCCCGGTCAGCCTCGGCTCAGCGGACGGCGCGCAGCTTCGCCCGCTCGCGCGCCGCGCGAGCCGCGGCGATCGCCGCTTCACGACGGGCGATGGACGCCGGGAGCGAGCGGGCGAACGCGAGCAGCACGCCTGAGGCGATCAGCACCGACAGCAGCGACGTGCCGCCCTGCGACATGAACGGCAGCGGCACGCCGAGGACCGGGAAGACGCGCAGCACGACGCCGATGTTGATGAGCGCCTGTCCGACGATCCACACCGTGATGCCACCGGCCGCGATCCGCACGAACGGGTCGTCGGTCTTGCGGATGACGTGGAAGGCGCCGACCGCGAAGAGGGCGAAGAGACTGAGCACGACGGCGCAGCCGATGAGCCCGAGCTCCTCGCCGACGATCGCGAAGATGTAGTCGTTGGCCGCGGCGGGGAGCCAGTCGTACTTCTCGCGCGAGTTGCCGAGGCCCAGCCCGAAGATGCCACCGCTCGCGAGCCCCCAGATGCCGTGCAGCGGCTGGTAGCAGTCGTTGAAGTAGTCGTCGAGGCAGTTCGGGTTGAGGAAGCTCATGAACCGGCGCATGCGGTCGGGGCTGGTGACGGCGAGGAATGCCACCGCCGCCGCCGCGCCGATCGCGGGCAGGATGAAGATGCGCAGCTTGACGCCCGAGAAGAACAGGGCGCCGAGCACGATGAGCACGAGGATCATCGCCGTGCCGAGGTCGTCGCCCGCGAGGACCGTGGCGATCGCCAGCCCCGCCACCGGGACCAGCGGGATGAACACGTGCTGCCACTTCGTCAGCAGCGAGCGCTTCCGGAACAGCACGTACGCGACCCAGAGCGCGAGCCCCAGCTTGAGGAACTCCGACGGTTGCGCCTGGAAGCCGGCGATCGTGATCCAGTTGCGGTTGCCGTCGGCACCGTGGCCGAGGGGCGTGAACACCAGCAGTTGGAATGCGACGCCGAAGATGAGCGCCGGCCAGGCGAGCTTCTTCCAGAACGAGACGGGCAGGCGGCTCGCGATGAACATCAGCGGGATGCCGATCACGGCGAAGACGACCTGCTTGATCACCATCTCCCACGGCGCCTCGCCGGCCGCGGTGGCGGTCGCGGACGTCGCCGACAGCACCATGACGAGCCCGAACACCGTCAGCAGGAGCGCCGTCGAGGCGATGAGCAGGAACTCGCTCGGCACGGGAGCGAACACCCGGCCCAGCGACACACGCGCGGCGAGTCCTCGCCGCCCGGACTTGTCAGCCTCGGTCGTCTGGTCGGGCGTCGTCGGGGCGGGGCGCGTCGGCCGGGTTCGCGGCGGTTGTGTCGTGGTCACCCGGGTCCCCCGTTCCGATCCGTTCCCTCACCGCTGCGGCGAATCGCCGTCCGCGGTCCGCGTACGACGCGAACTGGTCGAAGGATGCCGCAGCGGGAGCGAGCAGAACCACGTCCCCGTCACGCGCCACCCCTGCCGCCAGTTCGACGACCTGCGCCATGACCCCTTCAGTCTCATCGGCCTCGACCTCGAACACCGGCACCGCCGGCGCGTGTCGCTCGAACGCGGCGACGACCGCCGCGCGGTCGACGCCGATCACGATGGCGGCTTTCGCGCCCGCGCCGCGGCCCGAGACGAGCTCTGAGATGTCGACGCCCTTGAGCAGGCCGCCGACGACCCACACGGCGCCGGGGTATGCCGCGAGGGAAGAGGCAGCGGCGTGCGGGTTGGTGGCCTTGGAGTCGTCGACCCACGTGATGCCGGCGTGCCGGGCGACGACCTCGATCCGGTGCGGGTCGAGGCGGAAGCCCCGCAGCGCATCGCGGATCGCGGCGGGCGCGACGTCCAGCGACCGCGCCAGGGCGGCCGCGGCCAGGATGTTGGAGACGATGTGCGGGGCGGCCAGGCCGAGCGAGGCGAGCTCGTCCACCGTGGTGAGCTCCAGCGCGCTGGTGCGCCGATCCTCCAGGAACGCGCGGTCGACGACGATGCCCTCGACGACGCCGAGGTCGCTGGGCCCGGGTGTCCCCAGGTCGAACCCGATGGCGCGCGCGCCCTCGATGACCTCGGCGTCCTCGACCATGCGCTGGGTGGCGGCATCCGCCTTGTTGTAGACGCATGCGACGCGCGTGTTGTCGTACACGTGCGCCTTCGCGGCCCGGTACTCGTCGAACGAGCCGTGCCACTCCAGGTGGTCGTCGGCGAGGTTGAGGCAGACCGCGGCCCACGGCGACACCGGGTCCGGCGAGTCCTGCAGCCCCAGGTACCAGAGCTGATGGCTCGACAGCTCGACGACCAGGGCGTCGAACCCGGAAGGATCGCGCACGGCGTCGAGCACGGGCGTGCCGATGTTGCCGACGGGCGCCGCCCTCAGTCCGCCCGCGACGAGCATCGTCGCCGCGAGGCGGGTCGTCGTGGTCTTGCCGTTGGTGCCGGTGACGAGGATCCAGTCGGCCGGCGAGCCGTCGGCACGCACCACCTTGTCGCGCACCCGCCAGGCGAGCTCGACGTCTCCCCACAGCGCGATGCCGTTCTCGCGCACCCAGGAGATGAGCGGATGCCGTGGCGGGAAGCCGGGCGAGGCCACGACGACCTCGGGTGCGAAGTCGGTCAGCTCCGCCGGAACGGAGCCCTCAGCCGTGCCCGTATCAGCAGAGTCGAGCGGGCCGGTCCAGAGCCGCGCGCCGATGACCGGCAGCAGACGCGCGTACTCCTCGTCGGCCTTCTCTGTCACCACGAGCACGTCGGCGCCGAGCTCGGCCAGCGTGTCGGCGACCGAGAAGCCGGTGACCGACAGGCCGAGCACAGCCACCCGCAGGCCATTCCAGTCGGCGTTCCAGCTGGTGAGGGTGGACAGGCGTTCCGAGGTCATGTGCGAGAGAGCCATTCGACGTAGAAGAATCCGACACCCGAGACGGCGAGGAGGCCGGCGATGATCCACATGCGCACCACGATCGTGACCTCGGACCAGCCGCGCAGCTCGAGGTGGTGGTGGAACGGACTCATCAGGAACAGCCGTTTGCCGCGGGTGATCTTGAAGTACAGGCGCTGCAGGATCACCGAGCCGGGGCCGATGATGAAGACGCCGGCGACGAGCACGGCGAGCAGCTCGGTGCGGGTGAGGATCGCCATCGCGGCGATGACGCCGCCGATGGCCATCGATCCGACGTCACCCATGAAGACCTTGGCCTTCGGGGCGTTCCACCAGAGGAACCCGACGAGCGCGCCGACGAAAGAGGCCGAGATGATGGCGAGATCGAACGGATCGCGAGTCGGATAGCACGCGGCCTTCGCGGCCGCCGACAGCCCCTCGCCTCCCCAGCACGCCTGGTTGAACTGCCAGAACGCGATGAGGCTGTAGGCGCCGACGACGAAGATGCCGGCGCCGGCCGCCATGCCGTCCAGCCCGTCCGTCACGTTCGTGCTGTTCGAGAATGCCACCCCGATGAAGGTCACCCACGCGAGATACAGGATCCACCCCGCGATGAGGCCGAGCGTCATGAAGCCGAGGACCGGGACGTCGCGGAAGACCGACACGTACGGCGACGCCGGCGTCTGATCGAACTGGTTGGGGAAGTTCAGCGCCACAATGCCGAACGGCACCGTGACGATGACCTGACCGACGATCTTGCGCCAGCCGCTCAGGCCCATGAACTTCTGCTGGCGCACCTTCATGTAGTCGTCGATGAAGCCGACGGCACCGAACCCGACCATCATCCAGATCACCAGCAGGCCCGAGACCGTCGGCGGGTTGTTGCCCACATAGCAGCCGACCAGGTAGCCGACGATCGTTCCGACGATGAAGATCGTGCCGCCCATCGTGGGCGTACCGCGCTTCGTGTGGTGGTTGGGGTTGCGGATGTCCTCCGGGGTGCGGATCACCTGGCCCCAGCCCCACTTGCGGAAGAGCCGCAGGAAGACGGGGGTGAGGAAGAGGGTGAATGCCAGCGAGATCGCCGCCGCGGTAAGGAGAGATCTCACGAGAACGATTCTCCCAGACGATCGCCGAGGAACCGCAGGCCGGCCGAGTTCGACGACTTGACGAGCACGCGATCGCCGTCACGCAGCTCGCCCTGAAGGTAGGCGAACGCCTCGTCGGCGGTCGAGAAGAACACGGCCTCGTTGTCCCACGAGCCCTGTGCGACGGCTTCGAGGTACATTCGTCGCGCGGCGTCGCCCACGACGACGATGCGCTGGATGCCGAGGCGCACCGCGAGCAGGCCGATCCGGTCGTGCTCCTCCTCGGCGTACTCGCCCAGCTCGCTCATCGCCCCCAGCACGGCGACGGTGCGCTCTCCGGCACCCGTGATCTGGGCGAGGGTGCGCAGGGCCGCCGACATGGAGTCGGGGCTGGCGTTGTAGGCGTCGTTGATGATGCGCACGCGATCCGACCCGAGCGGCTGCATGCGCCAGCGCTCGGCGATCTCGACCGTCTCGAGCCGCTCGACGGCGTCGGCGAGCGACACACCGAGGGTCGTCGCGGCGGCGATGGCGGCGAGGGCGTTCATGACATGGTGCTCCCCCAGCACCCGCAGGCGCAGCGGCAGCGAAGCGCCGTCCGCGGTCACCGTGAAGGATGTTCCGGATGCCGTCACCACCACGTCGTCGGCGCGCACATCGGTGGCGGCGGGTCCGCGGCCGAACCAGCGCACCGACGCGCCCTGCTCGGCGGCGATCGGCGCCATCGCGGCCACGCGGGCGTCGTCGGCGTTCAGCACCGCCACTCCCCCGGCGCCCAGCGCCCGCACGAGCTCCGACTTGGCGTGGAAGGTGGCCTCGATGCCGCCGAAGCCGCCGGCGTGCGCCATGCCGACCATGAGGACCACGCCGACATCGGGGTCGACCAGACCCGCGAGGCGCGCGATCTCGCCGGGGGCGCTCGCGCCGAACTCGCTCACGAGGAACTTCGTGGTCTCGGTGACGCGCAGCATGGTGAGCGGCGCACCCACCTCGTTGTTGAACGACGCCTTCGGCGAAACGGTCTCGCCTTCGCCCTCGAGGATGCGGGCGAGCAGGTTCTTCGTGGTGGTCTTGCCGTTCGAGCCGGTGATGCCCACGACCCGCAGAGCGCCGGCATCCCGCACCCGCGCGACGACCTCTCGTGCCAGGTCCGCGAGGGCGACGACGACGTCGGGCACGACGATCTGGCTGACGGCGGCCTCCACTCGGCGTTCGACCAGCGCGAGCGCCGCGCCGTTGCCGACGGCAGCGTCGACGAAAAGGTGGCCGTCCGTCTCCTCGCCGGGCTTCGCGACGAACACGCCACCGTGACCGATCAGTCGGGAATCGGTGTCGACAGCGCCTGCGATGACGGTGTCGGGGGTGTCGCCGTCGGCGAGGTGCGTCTCGCCCGAGACGGCATGGGCGATCTGGGCGATGGTGAGCGCGATCATCTGGGAACTCTCCGTCGGGTGGGGAGACTACCCGAACTTGGGCAGCAGCTCCGGCGACGTCGTGGAGGGCATGACGCGGTAGGTCTTGAGCACCTGGGTCATGGCCTTCTGGAACGCGGTCGCGTTGGCCGCAGACGATGTTACCTTCGTCGGCTCGTCGAGAGTGACGACCACCACGTACTGCGGGTCGTCCGCCGGAGCGAAGCCGACCATCGTCGTGTAGTAGACGCCGGCCTTGTAACCGCCGTTGACCAGGTCGGCCTTCTCGCCGGTGCCCGTCTTGCCGCCGATGCGGTACCCGGGGATCTCGACGGTCTTGGCGTACGGAGCCTGCAGGAACACGTTCTCGAGCATCTCGCGCATCTGCGCCGAGGTGCTCTCGCTGATCACGCGCTCGGGCGCGGCGAGGTCGGGTTCGACCACGGTGCCGTCGGCCTTGGTGCACGACTCGATGATCTGCAGCGGCATCTTGACGCCGCCGTTCACGATCGCCCCGTACGCGCGGGCGAGCTCGGGCATCGTGGTGGTCACGCCCTGCCCGAACGCGGTGTTGTACGCGGTCTGAGCGCCCCACTCCTCGACCGGATGGATCAGGCCGTTCGCCTCGAGCGGGTAGCCGCTCGACGTGCCGTCACCGATGCCGAAGCGCTTGAAGTAGTCGTAGCGCGTCTTCTTGTCGACCTTCTCGCTGAACTTCGAGATGCCGGCGTTCGACGAGTCGATGAGCACGCCGGTGAGCGTGTAGGTGTACGCCGGGTGCTGGAACGAGTCGCGCACACGCGCGCCGTTGGGGAAGTTCTCGAGCCCCGAGGCCACGACGGTCGAATCGGGCGTCTGCCCGCCGGCATCGATGACTGTCGCGGCGGTCAGGCCCTTGAACGTCGAACCGGGCTCGAAGGTGCCGCGCAGGATCTGGCTGGTGCGATCGTCGGCCGGAGTGGCATCCACGTCGTTGGGGTCGACGGTCGGGTACTCGGCCGCCGCGCGCACCTTTCCGGTCTTCACCTCGTACACGAGGATCGAGCCGTGCTGCGCGGCCATGTTCTGCGTCTGCTCGGCGATCAGCTGCTGCAGATACCAGTTCAGGTCCCGGTTGATGGTGAGCTGCAAGGTGCCGCCGTCTGCCGCCGGTACCTCGGTCTCGGTGCCGGGGATGACGACGCCGTCCTTGCCCCGCTCATACAGGCGCTCGCCATCGGTCGCGGCGAGGCAGTCGTTCTGCGAGAGCTCGAGACCTTCCAGCGCTTCGCCGTCCGTGCCCATGAAGCCGACGAGGTTTCCTGCGACGGCCCCGTCGGGGTACGCGCGCGCCGGATGGGAGACGCAGGTGATGTACGGCATCTTCAGGTCGGCCAGCGCGCGGAACTGCTCGGTCGAGACGCCGTTCTTGAGTTCGGCGTACTGGGTGTCCGGGTCATCCGCGAGCGCGGTGCCGACGATCGCGCGGACGTCCTCGGGCGTCTGCCCGGTGATCTCTGCGACGTCGTTCGACACGTCGGCCCACAGCCGCGACTTCGACTTCTTCTCCAGCACGTCCGCGTCGGTCTGCGTGATGAGCAGCGGATCGAGCTGGCAGTCGTACCGCAGGATGCTGCCGGCCAGCGTCTGCCCCGTCTCGTCGACGATCGAGCCGCGAGTGCCGTACAGCGTCTGCTTGCCCGCGAACGCCGTGTCGAGCGAGTCCTTGATGTGGTCGTCTGCATTCACGACCTGGATGTCGACGAGGCGCACGATGAATCCGGCGAGCACGGCGAGGACGACGGCGAGGGCCACGACGGTGCGGCGGCGGGGGCTTCTCGTGCTTCGTGTCGTCATCTGCGTCTCGTGCTCTGGTCTCGCGTTCTCGTGTCGACCGCCGGCGGTGCCGTCGGTTCAGTGTGTGCTCGGAGTGGGCAGTCCGTCGGTGAGCGGCGGCGGAGTGTTGCCGACTCCGCCGTCCGGCGTCTCGGCGACCTCGACGGGCACTCCGTCGATGGTCGCGTCGGGGACGGTGACGAGGGGGGTGTCGGCGATGAGGGCGTTGGCCACGGCCCCACGGCCGATGGCGTCGACCGACGACGACCCCATGGCCACCTCGGACGGACCGAGGATCGCGCCGTCGCTCAGCCGCAGGTAGCTCGGCGCCTCGTTGATCACCATTCCGAGGGCGGCCGCGTTCGCTGCCAGATACTGCGGGGAGCTCAGCCCGGCGACGTCGTCGTAGAGGATCTGCTTCTCGTAGGTCAGGTCACGCTGCTCCTTCGACAGAGCGGCGAGCTCGTACGTGCTCTGCGTCGTCATGATCGACAGCGACATCTGCGCGGCGGCGATGAGGAACGCCCCCAGCACGGCGACGATCCCGTAGAAGAGCTTGGGGCGACGCCGGCGAGCCGGCGCGTCGACCACCTGCAGCCGGCGGCGCGGGGCGTCCGATCGATCCGGAGCGGCACTGCCGACCGGTCGGCGGGCGGCGGAGCCCGAGAGCCCGGCCGCTGTCATGGCGTTCGCGATCGTGCTCATGCGGCACCCTCCGCGTGCTCGGGCCTCACGCGCTCAGCGGCGCGGAGGCGCACCGGCGTCGCGCGCGGGTTGACCGCGCGCTCCTCGTCGGTGGCGAGCTCGGCACCTTTGACGAGCAGTCGGAATTTCGGGGCGTGCTCCGGAAGCTCGACGGGAAGACCCGCCGGCGCCGTGGACGCCGATGCCTCGGCGAGGGCGCGCTTGATCAGCCGGTCCTCGAGCGACTGGTACGACAGCACGACCATGCGCCCGCCGACCGGCAGGATGCCGAGCGCCGACGGAATGGCGCGCTCGAGCACCGACAGCTCGCGGTTGACCTCGATGCGCAGCGCCTGGAACACGCGCTTGGCGGGATGCCCGGTGCGCTGCACGGCCGCCGGCGTCGCCGCCTGCAGGATCTCGACCAGCCGGCCGGATCGCTCGATCGGCTGCTGCGCCCGGGCCGCGATGATCGCGCGGGCATACCGGCCGGCCAGCTTCTCCTCGCCGTACCGCTCGAAGATGCGGCGCAGGTCCCCCTCGCCGTAGGTGGCGAGGATGTCGGCCGCCGTCGTGCCCGCCGACTGGTCCATGCGCATGTCCAGCGGGGCATCCTGCGCGTACGCGAAGCCCCGATCCGCGACATCGAGCTGCAGCGACGAGACACCGAGATCGAACAGGATGCCGTCGGCGGCGGCGAAGCCGCTCGAGGTGACGGCATCCGCGATCCCGTCGTAGACCGTGTGGACGAGCGTGATGCGATCGCCGAAACGCGCCAAGCGCTCCCCCGCGATGCGCAGCGCGTCGGTGTCGCGGTCGAGACCGACGAGGTGTAGCTCGGGGAATCGCTCGAGGAAGGCCTCGGAGTGGCCGCCCATGCCGAGCGTGGCATCGACGAAGACGGCGCCGTCGCGCTGGAGGGCGGGTGCGAGCAGCTCGATGCAGCGCTCGAGCATGACCGGGGTGTGGATGTCGCGCAGGTTCATGGTCGTCGGGGCCTCTGCGGCTCTGCCCCCTGGATCCTGATCCCCATCCGCTCTGACCTGGCACCGGGGAAGTGGCGACAGGGCGGGAGCGGCTGGGAGTCGGGGTCCAGGCGACAGGGCGCGTCAGAACAGGCCCGGAATCACCTCCTGCTCCAGCTCGGCGTATGTCTCTTCGTTGGCCTCGGCATAGGTGCTCCATGCCGTGGCGTCCCAGATCTCGGCATGGGCTCCGACGCCGGTGACGACGAGGTCGCGCTCCAGGCCGGCGTATGCGCGCAGCGGAGGGGGGATCGTGATGCGGTTCTGACTGTCGGGCTTCTCGGCACTGGCGCCCGAGAGGAACATGCGCAGGAAGTCGCGCGCCTGCTTGTTCGCGAGAGGCGCCTCACGGATGCGGTCGTGCACCCGCTCGAATTCCTTCTCGCTGAACACGTACAGACAGCGATCCTGTCCGCGCGTCACGACGACACCCCCACCAAGGTCGTCGCGGAACTTGGCCGGGAGGATGACGCGTCCTTTGTCATCGAGCTTGGGTGTGTGCGTGCCCAAAAGCATCGGTACATCACACCCCCTTCGTCCGGCCCCCCGGGTTGCTCGCCACTTTACTCCACTCTCCTCCACTTTGCTACTAATGGATCGCCGCACGCTCCCCGGCGCCCCCTGGCGGCCGCTTCAGGTGCGACATGCGGGCAACAAAAAAGCACCGACCCGAAGGTCGGTGCTTCTCGTGCGGACTCAGCCGGCGGCGGCGCTCAGCGCTCCCCTTGCCGCTTGTCCCATCGGTCGTTCATACGGTCCATGAACGAGGAGGCATTCTGTGGTTTCGCGGGCCGGTCGGGCTCGGCCGGTATCTTGCCGGGACCACGACCCGGCGTGACGGCGAGGAGGACTCCGCCCAGCATCACGACGAAGCCGATCACCCCGACGACGATCAATTGCTGCGAGACCCCGACGATCAGACCGCCGAGCCCCAGCAGCACGAGGATCGTGCCGTAGACGATGTTTCGATAGCTCAGAGTGCGTCCGTCGCGGGGCGCGCTGACGACATCCGCGTCGTTGCGCATGAGATGGCGTTCCATCTCGTCCAGCAGGCGCTGCTCCTGTTCGGAGAGTGGCATGCATCCCCCTCTGTACTTCGGTGGCTCGATTGTACGCGTGCCGTTCCTCACTAGGCTAGGCCCGTGTCCGCACCCGCAGAACCGATCGAAGCCATTTCCCAGCGAGTGGACATCTTCATCTCGGCTCAGCGGGAGGGCGTGACGGATGCCGGTGCCGACGCGGCGCGGTTCGTCTCGGCCGCAGCCGATGCGGCGACGGGCGGCAAGCGACTGCGCGGGCGCTTCTGCATCGCCGGGTGGAGGGCCGTGGAGGAGGTGTCGGCCCGTGCCGGCGACGCTCCCGATGCGGTCGTGGCAGCGGCCGCGGCGCTGGAGGTGTTCCATGCCGCCGCCCTCGTGCACGACGACCTCATCGACAATTCCGACACCCGGCGCGGCCGCCCTGCGGCGCACCGAGCACTCGAGGCGGGCCACCGCGACTCCGGGTGGCGCGGCGATGCCGACGCTTTCGGCCGGTCGGGTGCGATCCTGCTCGGCGACCTCCTCGTCGCCTGGAGCGATGACCTCCTCGAGGAGGGGCTCGCCGAGACGTCGCCCGACCGTGCTGCGGTCGCCCGCCAGGAGTACGCACTGATGCGTCGCGAGGTCACGCTCGGCCAGTTCCTCGACATCGCCGAGGAGTCCGCGTTCGTCACCGAGCCCGACGAGCGCCACGCCGAGCGGGCGCTGCGCGTGGCCTCCTTCAAGTCCGCCCGGTACAGCGTGCAGCAGCCTCTTGCGATCGGCGCGGCGCTGGCGGGAGCGGATGCCGCGCAGGCGGCCGCGCTCGCCGCGTTCGGGCATCCACTCGGCATGGCGTTCCAGCTGCGCGACGACGTGCTGGGGGTGTTCGGCGACGAGGCGGCCACCGGCAAGCCCTCGGGCGACGACCTGCGCGAGGGCAAGCGCACGGTGCTCATCGCGTATGCGCGCGAGGCTCTCCCTCCCGGCGCGCGCCGCATCGTCGACGAGCTGATCGGCGATCCCGACCTGGACGCCGGGCAGATCGCGTCGCTGCAGGAGACGATCGTCGAGACCGGCGCGCTCGACCGCATCGAGCGCCTCATCGCCGACTACGCGCACGAGGCCGATCGCGCGCTGTCGGGAGCACGGCTGGGCAATGCCGCCGTCGGCGAGCTGCGCGATCTGGCTCGCGCGGCGACCGTCCGCACCACCTGAGCAAGGCCGTCCGGCACGGCGTGCGGCCGGCTGACGCCGCGGCTCAGACCACCGTGCGCGCGACCCGACGGACCTCGCTCTTGCGACCGGCGAGCAGAGCCTCGATCGGCGACATCCCGATCGACTCCTCCGGGGTCAGCAGCCAGTCGATCACCTCGTCGTCCGAGAACCCCACGTCGTGGAGCACGAACACCGTGCCGCGCAGCGACGGCAGCGGGTGCCCGTCGACGATGAAGACGGCCGGGACCTTGAGGACGCCATCGCGCTTGGATCCGACGAGGTGGAACTCGTCCAGCAGCCGGCGCACGCGGCCGAGAGGTTCGCCGAGCACCTCCACGAGGTCGGGAAGGGTGAGCCAGTCGGTCTCGAAGCGGGGCGCGTCAGAGGTCACGAAAGCAACTATCTCAGATCGCAGCGGCGCCCCGCCCATCGCACTCCAGCCACTTCTGTCACATCAGCCCCTCCTTATAACAGCCGTTGACACCAAACGACTTACGTGACACGGTTTTCGGAGTCGACTGAGGGGGGAAACTCGTGCGACAGGTGCGGAGTACCAGGAAGAATGTCCATCGGAGCGCCGCCACGTCGCGGGCACTCCTCGCCGGGGTTCCGGCGGCCGTCGCAGGCTCGATCGCGCTGACGCTCTCGGCCGTTCCCGCGCATGCCGCGACGACGGATGCCGCCGCTCAGAGCGCGGACCACGTACTGCGAGGCATCCGCTCCGCGGCCCCCGCAGTGGCGACCGTCTCGGTGCCCCGCGCGCTCGCCGGACCTGCGGCGGAGATCGCCGCTGCCACGGCAGGGGGCGCCGCTTCCGCGGTCGCCCGCGTGACCGCCGAGGCCGCGCCGGCGACGTACACCGTGCAGCGCGGCGACACCGTGAGCCGCATCGCCGCCCGCTTCGGGCTGCGCACCGGCGATGTGCTCGCGCTCAACGGCCTCGGATGGTCCTCGACCATCTA
>NZ_DATCVK010000122.1:0-1787 GCF_036566905.1 Microbacterium sp.
GGGGCCTCCGGGGTTCGATCACGAGTGGATCCTTCGACTCGAAGCTATTGACGTCGTGTTTCTGCGGATCGGTCCGGTCGTAAACCTTGCGTCTCCACCTGCTCACCAGTGACGGCGGCGGGTGTGAGGCGACGCTCACACGTCGATGCGGTAGCCCCGCTTCACGACGGTGGCGATGAGGCCGGGCACGCCGAGCGTCTGGCGGAGCCTGCTGAGGGCCACCTCGAGCGCGTGCTCGTCGTTCGTTCCCGGCAGGCCGGAGGCGAGGCGGTCGCGCGCGACCACCGAGCCCCGGGCCTGCACGAGCGCCCGGAGGATCATGAGCGCCACCGGCGCCAGTGAGACGCGCCGGTCGGCGACGTCGACGATGGACCCGCGCAGCGCGAGCGGGCCGTGCCTGGTCTCGAGGCGTACGACGCGGTCGGTCTCGAGGTGCTCGCAGACCAGCCGGATGAGCGCGCCCATGCGGTAGCGGTCGGGCTGGATCGGCTCGATACCGGCGGCGACGAGGGGCAGCGCCGTGACGGGGCCGACCGCGGCCGCGACCACGGGACCGCACATCGCGTCGACGAGGTCGTCGTAGCGCCCCATCGCCTCGGCGGCACCGAACAGGGCGTGCACGGCCGGGGCGCTGGTGAACGTGATCGCGTCGAGGCCGCCGGTGCACGCCGACTCGATGAGCCGCTCGACGCGGTCGTCGGACTCGTCGATCTCCACCCAGCGGTAGGGCGCGACCGTGAGCACTCGGGCATGGGACGCATCGAGGCGTTCGAGCTGCGAGGGCTCGAGGAACCCGTGCAACTGCACGGCGACGGTCAGGCCCGCCGGGTAGTTCGCGAGTACCTCGTCGATGAGCGACTCCGTCGTCTCCTGCGCGCTCATGCCGACGTCGTTGAGCCCGGCTGCGCGAATGCCGCCGCGCGCTTTCGGCCCGCGCACGAGGATCGCCGTGTCGGAGAGCGCGTCGAGGAGGTCCTCGCCGAGCCCCGCGGCATCCGCCACCTCGAACCAGCGGCGCACCCCGTACGCAGTCGTCGCGAGGAGCACGTCGGGGCGGGCCTCGACGATCGCGCGGGTGTCGGCGATGACGGGATCGTCGGAGAGCGCGTTCGTCATGCGCAAGGTGGGGGCGTGGATCACCGTCGCGCCGCGGCGGGCGAGGGCGTCGATGAGGTCGGCCGAGCGTCGGTCGCTCGTCACGCCGATGCGGAAGCCCGCGAGCTGGTCGGCGCGGAATCCCGGTGCGCAGTCGAGGAGGTCGCTCACCCGGCCACCGCCGCGAAGCCGGCTGCACGGTCCATGAGCTCGGCGGCGCTCGCGTCGCCGTCGTGCGCGAGGCGCACGACTTCGCCGACCACTACGACCGCGGGGGAGGCGACGCGGGCTCGCCCCGCGGAGACGACGATGTCGGCCAGATCGCCGATCGTCGTGCGCTGGTCGGCGCGGAAGCCGCGCTCGATGATCGCGACGGGCATCTGCGCGGGCATGCCGTATCGGGCGAGGCCGGCCGTCAGCGAGGGCAGCGAGTTCACCCCCATGAGCACGACTATGGTGCCGCCGAGCCCCGCGAGGTGCTCCAGCTCGGTCTCGGTCAGCGGCGCGTGGCCGGAGACCACCGTGAACAGGTGGCTGATGCCGCGGTGCGTGAGCGGGATGCCGGCGGCACCGGGAACGGCGACGGCGCTCGTGACGCCGGGGATCACCTCGACGGGCACACCTGCGGCGTGGCAGGCGAGCACTTCCTCGCCGCCGCGCCCGAGCACGTACGGATCCCCGCCCTTCAACCG
>NZ_DATCVK010000123.1:0-12569 GCF_036566905.1 Microbacterium sp.
CACCCTCCCTCGCCGCCGACGACGACGGCATCACGTACGTCACGCCGCTGGTGCGCCGCCTCGCTCAGCAGCAGGGCGTCGACCTCGCCTCGGTGAAGGGCACCGGCGTCGGCGGCCGCATCCGCAAGGAGGACGTGCTGAAGGCGGCTGAAGCCGCATCGGCTCCGGCCGCTCCCGCGGCGGCGCCCGCCCCGGCACCGCTCGAGGTGTCGCCGCTGCGCGGCACGACGCAGCCCATGTCGCGCCTGCGCAAGGTGCTCGCCCAGCGTGCTGTCGAGTCGATGCAGTCGACCGCGCAGCTGACGAGCGTCGTCGAGGTCGACGTCACGAAGCTCGCGACGTTCCGCGACAAGGTGAAGAACGACTTCCTCGCCAAGACGGGCGACAAGCTTTCGTTCCTGCCGTTCTTCGCCCTGGCTGCTGCCGAGGCGCTGCAGGCGTACCCCGTCGTGAACTCGACCGTGGACGGCGACCAGATCGTCTACCCGGCGAGCGAGAACCTGTCGATCGCGGTCGACACCGAGCGGGGACTGCTGACCCCGGTGCTCCGCGATGCGGCGTCGAAGAACCTGGCGCAGATCGCGCATGAGATCGCCGACCTCGCGGCCCGCACGCGCGAGAACAAGCTGAAGCCGGACGAGCTGGCGGGCGGCACCTTCACGCTGACCAACACCGGCTCGCGTGGTGCCCTGTTCGACACGCCCGTGGTGTTCCTGCCGCAGACGGCCATCCTGGGAACCGGTGTGGTCGTCAAGCGACCCGGCATCGTGACGGTCGAAGGCAAGGACGCGATCTCGGTCCGTTCGTACGTGTACCTCGCGCTGTCGTACGACCACCGCGTCATCGATGGTGCGGACGCCGCGCGCTTCCTCGGCGCGGTGAAGTCGCGTCTCGAGGCTGCGGCGTTCGAGGGGCAGCTCGGGATCTGACCCGAGGCCCCCTCACTGCTCAGGCTGCTGCGCGACGTCCGAGACGTCGCGCAGCAGCCATTTCTCGTCTCGGCGCAGGATCACGACCATCTGCGAGGGGCTGGCGCCGTCGACGGCGTCCACGCGGAGTACCGCGATGTCGCCGAAGTCGTCCAGGAGCGTGAGGGTCCGCTCGGCGGCGGGCAGGTCGACCATCCCTCCGGGCAGCGACGCCGCATCGACGACCACTGACGCCAGGCAGTCGGTGGCGGTCCCGCACGCGAGACGCGCGTCGAGCAGGGCTCCTGCGACCTGAGCGAGATCGGCGGGTGCCCCGGCATCGGTCGGCGCGTCGTCCGGAGCGGCGGACGCGTCATCGCTCGCGCGGTCCGCGCCACTCGGCGTCGGCGCCACGACGTCGACGGGATCCTCCGTCGCGACACCGCTGGCCGTCGGCCACAGTGCACCGCCGGCCAGCACCGCCGCGGCGACGGCGCCGCCGACGAGCCAGGGAGCTCTCCGGTGGGCAGGCTTCCCGACGCGTTCCTCACGGCGCAGCCGGCGCCACACCGCCGTCGTCGCGCGTGACACGGTGTCGGCGAGGTCGTTGTCGACCCCCGCGACGAGGCTCTGCCACATCGAGGGCGGAGCCTGCTCGGCGTCCTGGATCGCGACACCCGCGCGAGCGGGCTCCCGCTGGCGCACGCCACCCTCGACCGCACTGCGCGGCCTGAGGCTCACCGTACTGAGCGGCTCGGGAGCAGCGATCGCGAACAGGGCTTCCTCGGCGGCCTCCAGTTCGCGGACCGACAAGCGCTCAGCCGTGACCGCGTTCACGGCCGTTCTCCACGTCCGCTGGGCGCTCGCATCCACCGCCACGCGCTCGAGCGCCGCCGCAGCCGCCTCCCGCGCCGGGCGGGGTGAGGACTCGGTCGCCAGCACCGGGCGGCCCGCGTCGTCGAGCCACCAGTCCCCCGTCGTCTCGGGGGACCCGGCGATCTGCGCGCATCCCCGCAGCACGCTCACTCCGAGCGTCACCGCTTCGCCGGGGCTGAGCGGCATCCGCGCCGCGCGCCGGCCCACGAACTCCTCGAGCCGCTCCACGCAGACCGGAAGCACCACGTCGTGTCCGTCCGGTCGCCGGGAGATGTCGAGCGGAGCGAGCACGTGGCCGTCGGGTGCGGCATCCCATCCGGTCCACTCCGGGCCCAGGACGTCGGCATCCACCATGACGCACGCGCCGCCGGTCGCGGTGTGCACCAGAACACCCGGCCACGGTCCGTCGTCGCGGGCACGTACCGTGCGGATCTCACGGTACGGGGCGCCGAGCAGGCCTTCGACGGTGGTCATGGCGACAGTCTGCGCAGCGCGATCAGCGCTCGGCGCGCGGAAGGACGCGTTCTGTGGACGGCCGCCTGGAGCGCGCGACTGGGGAGGAGCCGAGGAGGACGCCGCGAAAAGGTAGGCTGAAAGGTATGTCCGCGCGCAGTTCCGCCCCCGAGAAGGGCCCGGGATTCTTCTCCCAGATCCGCACCCTCTACACCTTCACCCAGAAGGAGTTCCGCTGGCTGCCGTACCTGCTGGCCGGCATCCTCCTCCTCGGCACCGCCGCAGGTGTGGGCATCGGGTTCGCGATCCCGCCGGTCGCCGTGTGGAGCATCATCCTGTGGGGTGTCACCGGCCTCATGCTGGGCGTCCTGGCGTCGATGATGACCATGACCCGTCTGTCCACCCGTGCGATGTACAAGAAGATCGACGGGATGCCGGGAGCCACCGGGCACGTCATGTCGACGTCGCTCGGACGCAAGTGGCAGGCCAGCGAGATGCCGGTGGGGATCAACCCCAAGACGCAGGAGGCCGTCTACCGCGCGATCGGTCGTGGCGGCGTCGTGATCGTGGGCGAGGGCGCCCGTGGCCGACTCACGCGCCTCGTCAACGACGAGCGCTCCAAGGTGCAGCGCGTCGCCTCGGGTGTGCCCGTGACCGTGCTGTACATCGGCCACGGCGAGGGCGAGGTGCCGATCTCGAAGCTCTCGTCGACCATCAAGGCGCTTCCCACGAAGATCGATCGCGCCACGATGGCCGCCGTCATCAAGCGTGTCGAGTCGGTCTCGCAGTCCCTGACGTCACTGCCCATCCCGAAGGGCATCGATCCCACGAAGGTGCGCGCTCCGCGACCGCGCTGAGCACAGGAGCCAGACACAGATCGGCCCGGCGCGCGCCGGGCCGATCGTCATGAGCGGATGAGCACCGTTCCGGCGGCCTTGTCGTGCAGGCCGCGCTGGTCGGCATCCCAGATGACGGCCGGGATCGCGAGCACGAGCAGGGCCGTGCGGATCACGGGCCGCCAGAGGCCGACCCACGCGCCGTCGACGCGCACGAGCCGCAAGCCGAAGATGCGGTGACCGGGGCTTCCCTGCAGCGTCGGCAGGAAGACGATCTGGATCGCGGCGAAGATCGCGAGGATCGCGAGCGGGTCCCACCCGAAGAATCCCGAGATGAGATACGCGGCGCCGTAGTCGACGAAGAGCGCGCCCACTCGGCGGCCGAGCCGGCCGATCGATCCGGTGCCCTCTCGGGGCAGTCCGAGTCGTTCGCCGGGGTAGTCCTGGGTGCTCTGCGTCACTTCCCCAGCGTATACAGGTCGTCGTAACATCCCGGAAACACAAGTGATACTGCCGGGCAATCCCCTGCGGGTAGCTTGCCAGCAAGCCCGGCCCGCACGGGCGGATCCGAATGCCCTACCTCTGGAGTCTTCATGTTCAAAGATTCATCCGAGGTGCTGAAGTTCATCAAGGACGAGGACGTCAAGTTCCTCGACATCCGTTTCACGGACCTTCCTGGCGTGCAGCAGCACTTCAACATCCCGGCCTCCACCGTTGACGAAGAGTTCTTCACGGTCGGCCAGCTGTTCGACGGCTCCTCCATCCGAGGATTCGCGAACATCCACGAATCGGACATGCAGCTGATCCCCGACGTGTCGACGGCCTACCTCGACCCGTTCCGCGAGGCGAAGACCCTCGTCATGGTGTTCGACATCTACAACCCCCGCAACGGCGAGATCTACGCGAAGGACCCGCGTCAGGTCGCCAAGAAGGCGGAGAAGTACCTCGCCTCGACCGGCATCGCCGACACCGCGTTCTTCGCTCCCGAGGCGGAGTTCTACATCTTCGACGACGTCCGCTACGAGGTGAAGCAGAACTCGAGCTTCTACTCCGTCGACTCCGAAGAGGGCGCCTGGAACTCGGGCCGCACCGAAGAGGGCGGCAACCTTGCCAACAAGACCCCGTACAAGGGCGGCTACTTCCCTGTCTCGCCGGTCGACAAGACGGCGGACCTCCGCGACGACATCAGCCTCCGCCTCATCGAGTCGGGTCTGCTCCTCGAGCGCGCGCACCACGAGGTGGGCACCGGTGGCCAGCAGGAGATCAACTACCGCTTCGACACCATGGTGCACGCGGCCGACGACATCCTGAAGTTCAAGTACATCGTCAAGAACGTCGCCAACGAGTGGGGCAAGGTCGCGACCTTCATGCCCAAGCCGCTGTTCGGCGACAACGGCTCGGGCATGCACACGCACCAGTCGCTGTGGCTCGAGGGCAAGCCCCTCTTCTACGACGAGAAGGGCTACGCACAGCTCTCCGATCTGGCGCGCTGGTACATCGGCGGCATCCTGGCCCACGCGCCGGCGCTGCTCGCGTTCACCAACCCGACGCTGAACTCGTACAAGCGCCTCGTCAAGGGTTACGAGGCCCCGGTCAACCTGGTCTACTCGGCCGGCAACCGCTCGGCCGCCATCCGCATCCCGATCACGGGCTCCAACCCGAAGGCCAAGCGCATCGAGTTCCGCGCGCCGGACGCCTCGGGCAACCCGTACCTCGCCTTCGCCGCGCAGCTGATGGCGGGTCTCGACGGCATCCAGAACCGCATCGAGCCGCACGAGCCGGTCGACAAGGACCTGTACGAGCTTCCCCCCGAGGAGGCGAAGAACATCCCGCAGGTGCCGAACTCGCTGCTCGACTCGCTGGACGCGCTCCGCGCCGACCACGAGTTCCTGCTGAAGGGCGGCGTGTTCACGCCCGAGCTGATCGAGACGTGGATCGAGTACAAGATCGAGAACGAGATCCAGCCGCTCAACGCACGTCCGCACCCGTTCGAGTACGAGCTGTACTTCGGGGTCTGACACCCGTATCACCACGACTCCTCCGGACTCCCCGCTCAGGGAGTTCGGAGGAGTTCTGGTTTCTTCCCGTGGCGGTCGGTTCGCCCAGCCCGGCCGATCAGCCCCTCTTACGAGCCGTCGTCTCGCCTTCTCTTCTCGGCCAGCCGCACGACCTGCCACTCGTGCACCTCTGGCAGCCAGTCGAGCGGGGCGGATACGCCTACGCGCTCATCGTCCGGCGCACGACCTTCGCGCAGAGCCTCGGCATACGCCCGGTCCTGCTCGATCCGCCGTCGGATCTCCCCCGCCGTCCCGACGGAGCCGTGGCCGGGGACGACCGTCTCCACGTCGTCGGCGACGCCCTCGAACAGCCGCAGCGCCGCCAGATAGTCGCCGAGCGGGTCGGCAGCCTCCAGATCGAGGAACGGCATCAGGATGTCGGACAGCATGTCACCCGCGACGAGAACGTGTGAGTCTTCGACCAGCAGCGCGGCGTGCCCGGGGGCGTGGGCCCGGTGCTCGATGATCCGCACGCGGGGACCGTCCCAGGGGATCTCCACGGCGTCGGCGGGCAACCCGGTGATGAGGCCGAACAGCTCCATTGGGATCTCATCCTCATACTCGGGCGGCATCGCACCGGCCAGCTGGTCCTTCCAGTCCGCCTGCACGAGCAGGTCCTGCATCACCGCCGCGCAGCGGGCTGTGCCGTAACGCGCTGCTTCGCCGAGAGCGGGATGCCACAGCACGTGGTCCCAGTCGGGATGCGTCGCGAAGCCCGCCACGACGTGCTGATCCATCGCGCGGATGTCGCCGGCAAGATCCGCCAGCTCCGCTCTCGTGATGCCGGGGTCGACGACCAGCACGCCGTCCTCGCCCTGGACGACGACGGAATTGCTCTTGATGAAGTCGCTCGTGTGGACGAACACCCCGTCAGCGATCTCGGTGAGCATGAGATATCTCCCGCCCGTCGTCTCAGACCTGGCGCTACAGGTCGCCGTGGGTTCCTTCGTGGTCCGATTCTGCCCTGACGACGTCGGGCGCGGTGGCAGGACGCCAGCGCAGGTACGCGCTGTTCAGCCGTAGAAGAGCTTCTCGAAGACGCGGCGGGCACGCCGCGTGGTCCCGAGATAGTCCTCCTCGACCTGCGTGGCCGAGCGCGGCGGGTATTCGAGCAGCCGGCCGATGCCGTCGAGCTTGCTGCGGTCGACGGGGAGCACATCGCTGGTCTGACCCGAGAGGAGCGTGTTGGCCGATCGCAGCCGGCTGGCGAGGCGCCAGGCGGAGGCGAGCCGGTCGGCGGCGGCCGCGGAGATGAATCCGGCGCGCTCCGCCGCGCGGAGCGCGCCCAGCGTCGACGTCGTCTGCATCTCGGGCACGGCGTGCGCGTGCTGCAGCTGGAGCAGCTGCACGAGCCACTCGACGTCGCTCAGCGACCCCGGGCCCAGCTTGAGGTGCCGGGACGGATCCACGCCCTGCGGCAGTCGCTCGCTCTCGACGCGTGCCTTGATCCGCTTGATCTCCCGCGTGGCCGCCACGTCCACCCGTTCGGGGTAACGGACCTGATCGGCGAGCTGCATGAAGTCGTCGATGAGCTTCACACTGCCTGCCACGCCCCGGGCGCGCAGGAGGGCCTGCGCCTCCCACGACAGCGCCCATCGGCGGTAGTACTCGGCGTACGCGTCGAGCGAGCGCGCGAGGGGGCCGTTGCGCCCCTCGGGGCGGAGATCCGCGTCGAGCTCGAGCGGCACCCGGTGGTCCTCCGAGTAGGTGCGCAGCGCGGCGACGAGCTTCAGGGCCAGCTCGCTCGCGCGCTGCGGATCGACGCCGTTCGGGCGGTAGACGTACATGACGTCGGCGTCGGAGCCGAAGCCGAGCTCGGCGCCGCCGAAACGTCCCATCGCGATGACGGAGAAATCGAGTGCCGCGTCTTCCGGCGGGACGATCTCGCGGCGCACGGCTCGCAGCGTCGCCTGGATCGTCACGTCGGTGATCGTGGTGAGCGCCGCTGCGACCTCCTCGATCGTGACGCTGCCGAGGATGGCCCCCATCGCGATCCGCAGCTGCTCGCGCCGACGCAGCGCACGTACCGCGCGCATGGCTTCGGTGATCGTGTCGTGCCGCGTCTGGATGGCGCGCGCCTCCTGCTGCAGGGCACGTCCGGAGCGCGGACGAAGGAGCTCCGGGTCGTCGAGCCACGCGGCCGACTCGGGGATCCACTCGATGAGCTCGCCGACGTACCGCGAGCCCGACAGAACGCGGGAGAGGCTCTCGGCGGCCCCCGAGGAGTCGCGCAGCATGCGCAGGAACCAATGCGTGTCGCCCAGGCGCTCGCTCAGCCGGCGGAACGCCAGCAGCCCGTAGTCGGGGTCGACCCCGTCGGCGAACCACCGGATCATGACGGGCATGAGGTGGCGCTGGATGGTGGCCTTGCGGCTGAGCCCGCTGGTCAGTGCGGCGATGTGGCGGAGCGCGCCGGCGGGGTCGGAGAATCCGATCGCCGCGAGGCGGTCGTGCGCCTGCGCCGTCGACAGCACGCGCTCGTCCGCGGGCAGGGCGGCCACCGCCGACAGCAGCGGGCGGTAGAAGAGGCGGACGTGGATGTCGCGCACCTCGCGCTTGACCGACTCCCACAGGTTCCAGATGCCCTCGCCGGTGTCCGCGAGCCCGGTCGCGCGGGCGAGCACACGACGCTCCTCCGGTCGCGAGGGCATGAGGTGCGTGCGGCGCAGCTGGCGCAGCTGCACGCGGTGCTCGAGGAGCCGCAGCACCCGATAGTCCCGTGAGAACGCAGACGCCTCGGCACGGCCGATGTAGCCCTCCGCCACGAGCGCGTCCAGCGCCTCGAGCGTGCCGCGCTGGCGGATCCGGTCGTCGGACAGCCCGTGGACGAGCTGCAGGAGCTGGACGGTGAACTCGATGTCGCGGATGCCGCCCGGTCCGAGCTTGAGCTGGTACGGCACGTCGGCCGCGGGGATGTGCTCGGTGACGCGCTCGCGCATCCGCTGCACGCTGTCGACGAAGTTCTCACGGGCGGCGCTGGTCCAGATCTTGGGCTGGACCGCTGCGGTGTAGGCCCTGCCGAGCTCCTCGTCGCCGGCGATCGGACGCGCCTTGAGCAGCGCCTGGAACTCCCAGCTCTTCGCCCAGCGGTCGTAGTACGCCAGATGCGAGTCGAGCGTGCGCACGAGTGCGCCCTGCTTGCCCTCGGGGCGGAGGTTGGCGTCGACCTCCCACAGCGGCGGCTCGATCTCGACGCCCGAGATGCCGCGCATCGTCTGGACCGCGAGGCGGGTCGCGATGTCGACGATGCGGCTCTCGCCGAACTGCTCGAGGGCGTCGTCGTCCCCGCCTGCCACGAAGATCACGTCGACGTCGCTGACGTAGTTCAGCTCGCGCGCCCCGGTCTTGCCCATCCCGATGATGGCGAGCTCGGTGCGGGCGACCTGGTCGCGCGGGAAGAGGCCGGCGCCGACCGCGCCGCCCGACACGCGGGTGCGGGCGACCGCGAGGGACGCCTCGAGCGCCGCGCCCGCGGCATCCGCGAGCCGTGCCGACACCGCCGCGATCTCGTCGACGGGCGAGGCGCTCAGCAGGTCATACGCCGCGATCCGCGCGAGCATGCGGCGGTAGCGCACGCGCAGCGCGACCCACGCGCTCTCGCCTCCGTCCGCGGCGAATCCGTCGACCGCACCGACAGAGTCGAGCAGCTCCGCGCGGAGCTCCTCCGGGGTGGGCAGCCGCTCCCCCGCCCCGGCCAGCTGATCGACCTCAGACGGATGCCGGAAGAAGAACTCCCCGAAGCCGGTCGACGCACCCAGCAGTGCCCAGAGGGCCCGCCACGCGCCCGGTCGCGAACGTGCGCGCTGCACCGGTGCGGCATCCCGCCGCGCCAGGCGCGTCAACGCCTGCAGCGCCTCGTCGGGGTCCGCCGCCCCGCCGGCGCCGTCCAGCAGCTCGTCGCGGGGCGCATCCACCAGCTCCGAGAGCTCGGCCAGGAGCGCCTCGGCATCGGTGAGTCGGCCGAAGCCCAGGCGAGCGAGTGGGGTCAGAGAACCCGGTCGCTCGCTCGCGGACATGCGTCAGCCGGTCTCAGAGCATCTCGAGGTTGCTCTTGAGCTCGAACGCCGTCACCTGCGAGCGGTACTCCTGCCACTCGCGGCGCTTGTTGAGGAGCACGTAGTTGAAGACCTGCTCGCCGAGGGTCTCGGCGACGAGCTCGGACTCCTCCATGTACTCCAGCGCGTGGTCGAGGCTGGCGGGCAGCGGCGCGTAGCCCAGCGCACGGCGCTCGGCATCCGTCAGCGACCAGACGTTGTCCTCGGCCTCGGCGGGCAGCTCGTACTCCTCTTCGATGCCCTTGAGCCCTGCGGCGAGCATGAGCGCGAACGAGAGGTACGGGTTCGCCGCCGAGTCGAGGGCGCGGTACTCGACGCGCGAGGACTGGCCCTTGTTCGGCTTGTACAGGGGAACCCGCACCAGCGCCGAGCGGTTGTTGTGACCCCAGCAGATGAAGCTGGGAGCCTCGTCGCCGCCCCAGAGGCGCTTGTACGAGTTGACGAACTGGTTCGTCACGGCCGAGATCTCGTTGGCGTGACGCAGCAGACCGGCGATGAACTGGCGGCCGACCTTGGAGAGCTGGTACTGGGCGCCCTCCTCGTAGAAGGCGTTGACGTCGCCCTCGAACAGCGACATGTGCGTGTGCATGCCGCTGCCGGGCTTGCCGGTCATCGGCTTCGGCATGAACGTCGCGTACACGCCCTGCTCGATTGCGACCTCTTTGATCACGGTGCGGAACGTCATGATGTTGTCGGCCGTGGTGAGCGCGTCCGCGTAGCGGAGGTCGATCTCGTTCTGACCCGGGCCGCCCTCGTGGTGGCTGAACTCGACCGAGATGCCGAGGTCTTCGAGCATGCGCACCGAGCGCCGGCGGAAGTCGTGGGCGGTGCCGCCGGGGACGTTGTCGAAGTACCCTGCGGAGTCGACCGGCTCGGGGCCCTCGGTCCCGAAGGACGAGGACTTCAGGAGGTAGAACTCGATCTCTGGGTGCGTGTAGAACGTGAAGCCGGCGTCGGCCGCCTTCGCCAGCGTCCGCTTGAGGACGTGACGCGGATCGGCGACGGCCGGCTGCCCGTCGGGCGTGGTGATGTCGCAGAACATCCGCGCGGTCGGGTCGATCTCGCCCCGCCAGGGCAGGATCTGGAACGTGGTCGGGTCGGGGTGCGCCAGCAGATCGGACTCGTAGGACCGGGTCAGCCCTTCGATCGCGGAGCCGTCGAACCCGAGACCCTCGCTGAAGGCTCCCTCGACCTCTGCGGGTGCGATGGCCACGGACTTCAACGTGCCGATCACGTCTGTGAACCACAGCCGTACGAACTTCACGCCTCGTTCTTCGATGGTCCTCAGAACGAAGTCACGCTGCTTGTCCATCGCGTCCTCTCCGGTGCCGGATCCGCCCGACTTGTCTGTCTGACCGCGGTCGAAGCCAGACTACTGGTCGTCGCCGGGCTCTCCGGACACCGTGTCGGTACCCCAGGAGTCCTCGCGGGCCTCTTCGGCCGCCCACGCGCGGGAGCGTTCGCGGATCACCTCGGGCGCCTTCGCGGCCTCCTCCGGAGTGTCGAACGGTCCGGCGCGATCGGGCGCGGGCGACTCGAAGCCCTTCTCGACCGCTCCGGTCTTGAGGTTGTACCAGTACTTCTCGCTGTCGTTGGACATCACGCCCTCCTCGGATCGCGGGCCTGCTCGCCGCCAGCACGATCCTACTGACGCCGGGGCGCTCCGCAGGGGCCGTGTCGGCGTGGCTAGGCTGTCGGCATGGCATCTGACGCGGCACGCGCCGTCGGCGTGGACATCGGCGGCACCGGCATCAAGGCGGGCATCGTGGACCTCGAGCGGGGCGAGCTGATCAGCGACCGCGTCAAGGTCGCGACCCCCGAAGGGGCCCACCCGCCGGACGTGCTCGCTGCGGTCACCGAGGTCCTCGCGACGCTCGGCGTCGCCGACGACCAGTCGGTCCCGCTCGGCGTCGCCTTCCCCGCGATCGTCAAGAACGGCCGCACGCTGTCGGCCGCCAACGTCTCGGACCAGTGGATCGACTTCGAGGCCGAGAAGTTCTTCGAGGACGGTCTGGGTCGCGATATCCACTTCGCCAACGATGCGGATGTCGCAGGCGTGGCGGAGGTGCGCTACGGGGCCGCGAAGGACCAGGCGGGGCTCACGATCCTCACCACGCTCGGCACCGGGATCGGCTCCGCGTTGCTCTACAACGGCGTCCTCGTCCCGAACTCCGAGCTCGGGCACGTGCAGCGTGCCCGCCACGGCAAGGATGCCGAGGCGTACGCGGCGTACTCCGCGATGGAGCGGCACGAGCTCACCTGGGAGCAGTGGGCGAAGCGGCTGCAGTGGTACTACGGCCACATCGAGTTCCTGTTCAGCCCCGACCTCTTCGTCGTCGGCGGCGGCGTCTCGAAGCACGCCGACAAGTTCCTGCACCTGCTCGAGCTCAAGACGCCCATCGTCCCGGCGGTGCACCGCAACAACGCGGGCATCATCGGCGCGGCCGCGCTCGCGGGCCGACCGGTCGTCTGAGGTCACGCTCGCGCGTCGCCGCTGCCAAGGCGGTTCGGCGGAGAGGGCGAATGGGCCGGCCTGTACGCCGGGTTCTGTCCGGGGGCGTGAGCCCCGTGGACGGTCATCTCTCTCGGCGACACGTTGCCGTGCCGCTCCAGCGGCCTACCCGGGGACTCGGCGGGCCGCGTCATCATCCCCTGTCTGGCCTTGCTCCGGGCGAGGTTTGCCGTGCGGGTCGTGTCACCACGACCCCGGTGGTCTCTTACACCACCCTTTCACCCTTACCGGGACCGAGGTCCCGGCGGTCTGCTCTCTGTGGCACTGTCTCGCGGATCGCTCCGGGTGGGTGTTACCCACCGCCCTGCCCTGCGGAGCCCGGACGTTCCTCGGCGCGCGGCGGCGAACCGCCCGCGACGCGACCGTCCAGCCGACCCATTCGCCCCGCGAGTCTATCGCCGCCGGCTGGGCCGGCGCTCCTCGTCAGTCCTTGAGCGCGGTCTCGGCGATGTGCACGTCGAGCCGGAAGTCGACCGGGAAGCTGCCGAAGAGCAGGCGGCCCGCGGATGCCGCGGCATCGGTGACGGCCTGGGCGGCGGCATCCGCGTGCTCCGCAGGGGTGTGCACGATCACCTCGTCGTGGAGGAAGAACGCGAGGTGCGGCTGCCGCGCGAGCGCCGGGCCCGAGCGGGGCGCGGCGTGCTCGGGCGAGACCGGAGGAAGCGCCGCGAGGCGTCCGCGGAGATCGGCGAGCCATGCGAGCGCCCACTCGGCGGCGGTCCCCTGCACGACGAAGTTGCGGGTGAACCGGCCACGATCGCGAGCCCACCGCCGCGCGCGCGTCTCTTCCGCACGGGACGCCTCCGCCTCGGTGGCGCGGGACTGCGCGGCCGACCATTCGCGCGAGGGAGCCGGGGACGTGCGTCCGAGCC
>NZ_DATCVK010000124.1:0-2184 GCF_036566905.1 Microbacterium sp.
CGGCACAGCGCGGCCGATGGCCGCGCGAGCCTCGGCGCGGCGCACGGCCGCGGTGCCGCGCGAGAGCACGTCGACACGGGGCTCGCCGGTGACCGGCACGTCGGCGTCACGCAGCCCGAACGCGGATTCGAGCCGGCCGCGCACGAGGTGCGAAGCCGCCGGAAGGATCCGGATGCGACGCGCCGCACCGCGGTACATCGTTCGCAGCAGCGTCCTGACGACGCCTGCGGCCGGTGTCGCGGCGATCGCACCCGGCACGCGGACGGTCTCGGGCGAATCGAGCCCGATGCGCTTGAGCGGGATCCCGTGCCACAGCTGCACCACGAACGCGCCCGAGACGGTGTATCTGTTCACATCGCCGAAGCCGTGGGTGACGACGATCACGCGGGCACGCGCTGTGCGCCACAGCCCCTGGATCGAACGCTTCGGAACGGCACGGATGCCGCGGGCCGCGGCATCCGTCGCCTCCCGCTTCGAGTCGACCAGCCACACCGCGGTGCGATCGTCGGCGGCCGCGACCTCCCACAGGGCGAGCGCGCCGTCGCCGATGCCGACCGCGCAGCCGAACACCCATTCGTCGGGCGTACGGGGAACGAGGAGCGTGAAGATGCGTCCTGCGGCATACAGCGGGATCGTCGCGAGCTTTCGCGCATTCCCCGCGCCGAAAGAGAAGGACGCCATCCCGCGAGCCTACCTGCGAGCCCGTATCGAGGCTCGCTGACTCGCGAGATGGCGTCCTAGGAGAAGAACTACTGCTGGAGCGAGCCCAGCGTCACTTCCACCGTCTGCGTCTTGCCGTCGCGGACGAACGTGACCTCAGCCTTGCTTCCGGCTGCCGCCGCGCGCACCTGCGCGGTGAGGTCGGTCGCGTCGGTGATCGGCACGCCGTTGAAGCCGGTGACCACGTCGCCCTGCTCCAGGCCGGCCTCGGCCGCCGCACCGCCGTCCGTGACCTCCGCGATGTAGGCGCCGGTGATCGTCGACTCCTCGACGGATGCCGCGGGCTTCACGCTCGCGCCGAGCAGACCGTGGGTCGCCTCTCCGCTGTCGATGATCTCGTCGGTGATGCGCTGGACGATGTCGGAGGGAATCGAGAAGCCCACGCCGATCGAGCCGGAGCCGTCGGAGGACGACCCGCCCGCGGTCGCGATGGCGACGTTGATGCCGATCAGCTTGCCGTCGGAGTCGACGAGCGCACCGCCCGAGTTGCCGGGGTTGATGGCCGCGTCGGTCTGGATCACCGCGATGGAGATGCTCTCGGTCGCCGCGGTGCCCTGGTCGCCCTGGCCGAAGTCGAAGCGGAACGGGCCCTCCTGGCCGTTCTCCTCCTGCGGGTCCTGGTCCTCCGTGTCACCGCCGTCGGGCGCGGCCGACGAGGCGATCTGGATCGACCGGTTGAGCGCGCTGATGATGCCCTCGGTGACGGAGTTCGCCAGACCCAGCGGGGCACCGACAGCGACCGTCGTGTCGCCGACGTTGAGCTTGCTCGAGTCCGCGAAGTCGATCGGCGTGAGGCCCTCGGCGTCCGTGAGCTTGATGACGGCCAGGTCGTACGTCGGGTCCGTGCCGACGACCTCGGCGTCGTAGACCCGACCGTCGGACGTGGTCACGCGGATCGCCGCGTCGCCGGTGGCGCCGTCGAGCGTGACGACGTGGGTGTTGGTGACGACGTAGCCGTCCTCCGTGAGAACGACGCCCGAACCGGTGCCGGCGGTCGATGAGCCCGTCGCCGCGATGGTGACGACGCTCGGCAGCACCTTCGCGGCGATGGCGGTGGTCTGGTTGACCGAGTCGGTGTCGTTGACGGTGACGGTCGTGGGCCCTGCGACCGGCGAGGTGCTCACCGGCGTGAACCAGTTGACGCCCGCGTAGGCGCCGCCGAGACCTGCCGCGCCGCCCACGATCGCGGCGGCGACGATGAGTCCGACGACCTTGCCGGCGGCCGTCTGCTTCTTCGGCGCGGTGGTCGCCGCCGCCGTCGAGGTCGGCGCGGCGCCGGTCGCACCGCCGAGCGGCAGCGTCGGCTGGGAGTCGGCCGGAGTCACGCCGAACGCTGCACCCGGGGCGGGAGCGGCGGGGGCCTGCTGACCGGCGTACGAGTGGGGGTACGGCGCGGGCTGGCCCGCGTAACCCTGGGGGCGGGCGTAGGCCTGCGCCCCGGCGGGGTAGCCGGCGGGCGGCGCG
>NZ_DATCVK010000125.1:0-18623 GCF_036566905.1 Microbacterium sp.
ACGTCGCGCCGGACGTCGCGCCGGCCGTCGGGTCGTTCGCCTGCGGACTGCGTGCGCGTGCACTTGCCGTGCGAGAACCGGCTTTGCGCTTCCTCGGCCGGGAGACGAGCTGATCCGCCACGATGTAGAGGATCGCGCCGCCCAGGAAGCCGACCGTCGTCGGAATCAGCCCGCCATCCTCGGCGGCCTCCTCCACGAGCTCGAACGCGAGCGTCGAGATGAGCACCCCCGCACCGAGCGCCATGATGCCTGCGACGAGGCGCTGCGGAATGTCGACGAACCAGGCGACCGCAGCACCGACGAGAAGCGTCCCACCAGCGATGAGTCCGCTCAGCGCTGCAAGCCATACGCCATCCATGGCGCCAACCTAGTCGCCGCGATCGTTGAACGAGCGAGGCGCGACGAACGCAAGCCACGCGCTCGCCCGTTCGGCGACCGCAGACCGCACGCCGCAGGCCGCAGGCCGACTCAGACGGTCGCGGCCTCCCGCGCCCGGAGGTCCTTGCGGAGGATCTTGCCGGCGGTCGACTTGGGGATCGCCTCGATGAACTCCACGCGACGCACCTTCTTGTGCGGGGCCACCTGCTCTGCGACGAATGCCATGACCTCTTCCTCGGTCAGACCTGCGTCGGGCGCGGGCACGATGAAGGCCTTGGGAATCTCCTGCTTGTCCTCGTCCAGCACGCCGATGACCGCGGCATCCATCACCTTCGGGTGACTGAGGAGCAGTGCCTCGAGCTCGGCCGGAGCGATCTGGTAGCCCTTGTACTTGATGAGTTCCTTGACCCGATCGACGATCGAGAAATAGCCGCCCTCGTGGTACACGGCGATGTCGCCGGTGTGGAGGTAGCCGTCGGCATCGAGCGTCTCGGCCGTGGCCTCGGGCTGGTTGAGGTAGCCGAGCATCACGTTCGGCCCCTTGACCCAGAGCTCGCCCGGCTTCGTCACGCCGTCGGCGCCGACCTCGGTGATCTCCTCACCGGTCTCGGTGTCGATGAGCTTGTTGAGCGTGTTCGGCAGCATGACGCCGACCGAGCTCACCGGGATGTCGTAGCGATCGGTGGGCATCGCGTGCGAGACAGGGCTCAGCTCGCTCATGCCGTACCCCTGCATCATGCGGGCGTTGATGCGGCGACCGGCGGTCTCCGCGGTCTCGCCATCCAGCGGCGCAGCCCCCGAGAACACCGTGTGCACGCTCGAGATGTCGAACTGGTCGACGATCGGATGCTTGGCCAGCGCCACCGCGATCGGCGGCGCGATGTAGAGGTAGGTGCACTGGAACTTCTGGATGTTCGTGAGGAACTCGACGAGGTCGAACTTCGGCATCGTCACGAGACTCGCCCGCTGACGCAGCGCGAGGTTGAGGAGCACCGTCATGCCGTAGATGTGGAAGAACGGCAGCACCGCCAGCACGCGGTCGCTCTCGCTGAGGTCGAGCGCCACACGGCACTGCGCCACGTTCGCGACGAGGTTGCGATGCGAGAGCATCACGCCCTTCGGGATGCCGGTCGTCCCCGACGAATAGGGCAGCACCGCGACATGCGTCGCCGGATCGAACGACACCTCCGGAGCCGCCGCACCCTCGGTGAGCAGCTCCCGCAGGTTCGAGTGCCCTGCGGCGCCGTCGAGCACGATGACGCGCTCGTGCGGGATGCCGACAGCCTCGGCGGCCGTGGCGGCCTGGGGGAGCAGCGGGCTGACGGTGATGAGCCAGGTGGCTCCGGCATCCCGCAGCTGCTTCTCGATCTCGCCCGCCGTGTAGAGCGAGTTCACCGTCGTCACGGTCGCGCCCGCACGCAGGATGCCGTGGAACACCGTCGCGAACGCCGGGACGTTCGGGCACAAGAGACCCACAACTGTGTGGACCTCGACGCCACGTGCCGCCAGCGCGCCCGCGAACAGATCGATCTGCCCGCGCAGAGCGCCGTACGTGGTCTCGGCGCCGGTGGCCGGATCGATGAGCGCGACGCGCCCCAGATCCTCGTCCGTCAGGCTCGCGAAGAGGTAGTCGTAGATGCTGAGCTCGGGGATCTCGACATCAGGTTGGGGGCTGGTGAACACCGGATCTCCTTTGATCGGGCGGCGTGAGTCGCCGTGGGCAGGGCCAGGGCCGCGCCGTGCGACCATCATGCCATCCCGACCGCGGAATCTGGCACGCGATTCCGCGAGATGTGGAACGCAGTGTCAGTCCGGTGCACCCGGCCGCCGCAGCGGCGGCCGGGTGGAGCCGGTGTCAGCGGGCAAGAACGGGTTGACGGCCACCCGCGGCGAGCCGTTCGGCGGCTAGACCCTCGGCCGCCTCGAGCGGGGTGACCCCACGCGACTCGGCCTCCTCGAAGATCCGGCGGACGGTGTCGCCGATCTGCCCGACACGCTCCATGATCTCCGTGCGGGTGCCGAGCTGCTTCGCCTCGAGATCGAGATAGATCACACCACCCGCGTTCACCACGAAGTCGGGGGCGTACAGGATTCCGCGACCGGCCAGTCGCCCCGCGCCGCTGTGATCGGCGAGCGGGTTGTTCGCGGGTCCGCACACAGCCTTCGCGTCGAGCGCGTCGATGACCTGATCCGTGAGCAGGCCGCCGATGCCGGCCGGCACGAACACATCGGCGGGCACGAGGTGCTCCTCGCCCGGGCTGACCCAGTCGGCGCCGAGCTCGGCCGCCAGATCGCGCTTGGCCGGGTTCACGTCGGTGACGGTGAGGCGGGCACCCTCGGCCGACAGGCGCACGGCGAGACGGCTGCCCACCTGTCCGAGACCCGAGATCGTGATGCGGCGACCCTCGACGTCGGCGCTGCCCGCGACGCGCTCGAGCGTCGCGCGGAGGGACTCGTAGACCCCGAGGCTCGTGGGCCCGGCGGGCTCGCCCGAGCCGCCGACCGCGTCGGGCAGCCCGACGACGTGCTCGGTGCGCTCGCTGACGACGAGCATGTCGTCGGTCGTCGAGCCGACGTCCTCGGCGGTGCGGTAGAGGCCGTGCAGCGATTCGACCGCGTCGCCGAGGTCGAGGAAGGCGGCGCGACGCCGGTCGGCGTCGAGGGTCGTGCCCGGCGGCAGGGCGATGACGGACTTGCCGCCGCCCGCGTCGAGACCGGCCGCGGCGTTCTTGAGCGTCATGGCGGCCGACAGGCGCAGCGCGTCGCCGAGCGCGTCGCTCCAGTGCGGATACGTCCACAGGCGTGCGCCGCCGAGAGCCGAGCCGAGCACGGACGAGTGCAGGGCGACGGTGATGAACAGGCCGCTGCGCCGTCCGGTGATCACCTCCACCCGCTCGTGTGCGAAATCGGGCAGGGGCAGGGTGGGCACAGTGTGCGTCATCGCGATACTTCCTTCGGCGGGCCTCGTGGGCAGTGCGCTGCGGACGCCGCGGCGTTGCGACATCCACCCTTATTGGACACCGGTTCGTCGGATTGTTCAAGCCTGCCGTCGGCGAGTGGGCAGAATGCGCGGTCGATTCGCAGCATGCTGCGCAGGTGTCAGCAGAGTGCGCGCCGTCGATAGCATCGATGGATGCCAGACGCCTACACCCACGGTCACCACGAGAGCGTCCTGCGGTCGCACCGCTGGCGGACCGCCGAGAACTCCGCCGCCTACCTGCTGCCTCACCTGCGGCCCGGCGTCTCGGTGCTCGACGTGGGGAGCGGACCGGGCTCGATCACGGCGGATCTGGCGACCCTGGTTGCGCCCGGTCGCGTCGTCGGGACGGATGCCTCGGCCGACGTCGTCGTACAGGCGGCCGCCGATCACACGGCTCCCGGCCTGTCGTTCGAGGTGGGCGACGCTTATGCCCTGCCGTATGAGGACGGCGAATTCGACGTCGTGCACGCCCATCAGGTGCTGCAGCACGTCGACCGGCCGGTCGACATGCTCCGCGAGCTCGGCCGCGTCGCCGGACCGGATGGCCTCGTGGCCGCGCGCGACGTCGACTACGAGGGCGTGATCTGGTACCCGCTCATCCCGGCGCTCGACGAATGGCTCGCGCTCTACCTCACGACCCACCGGAGCGTCGCGGGTGAGCCCGCCGCCGGTCGCCGCCTCAAGGCGTGGGCGCGCGAGGCCGGGCTGACCGACATCCGTGCCACCGCGTCGCTGTGGCTGTTCGAGGACGAGGCCGACCGCGCCTGGTGGGGCGGGATGTGGGCCGACCGCGTGCTGCAGTCGGCGTTCGCCGACTCGGCGCGCGCGACGGGCGCCGATGATGCGCAGCTGCAGCGCATCTCGGAGGGCTGGCGGGAGTGGGCCGCGGCCGAAGACGGCTGGCTGCTCATGCCGCACGGCGAGATCCTCGCCCGCGGGCCGCGTCGTTAGGCTGATCCGATGACGACGCCCGCCTCGCTTCCCGCCCGCAGCCGTCTCGTCCACGATGCGATCCGTGCCATCGGCATCACCGGCGACATCGTCGTGCTCCCGGATGCCGCCTCCACCGCAGCGCTGGCGGCCGCGGCGCTCGGAGTCGAGGTCGGCGCGATCGCCAACAGCCTGGTCTTCTCCTGCGACGGCGCACCGCTCCTCGTCATGACCAGCGGCGCCCACCGCGTCGACACCGCCGCGCTCGCCCAGCGTCTCGGTCTCGGGAAGATCCAGCGCTCGACACCTGAGCAGGTGCGCGAGGCCACCGGCCAGGCGATCGGGGGTGTCGCGCCCACGGGGCATCCGTCGCGGCTGCGCACCATCGTCGACGAGGACCTCGCCGGGTACCCCGAGATCTGGGCGGCCGGAGGCACGCCGCACACCGTCTTCCCGATGACGTATGACGAACTCGTGCGCCTCACGGACGGCACCGTCGCCAAGGTCGACTGAGCGCCCGCCGGCCGGTCACTCCCGCAGGATCTCGCGACAGACGATCGCCGCTGCCGCCGACCAGGCCTGCGGCCGACACGCCGCCGGATAGGGCGTCGGCACGGAGGTCGCGGACGCCGGGTCGCCGGAATGCAGTTCCGGCACCCTGTAGGCGAACCCGTCGGCCGCCGCCAGCAGGCCCTCGACCACGCGGCGAGCGGGATCCCAGAGCCCCGCACGCGCCATCCCGTGCGCACAGATCGCGCTGTCGTGGGTCCAGACGCTGCCGCCGTGGTACGACAGCGGCCAGTAGCCTGCGGCCGCCGTGGACATCGTGCGGATGCCGTACCCGCTCGACATCGTCGGCCCCACGAGCAGGGACGCGACATGGGCTTCGTCGACCGGGTCGAGCAGGCCGGTGCCGAGCAGATGGCCGATGTTGCTGGTGAGCGTGTCGACCGGCCGCTTGTCGCGATCGAGGGCGATGGCCGGGTAACGGCCCTCCGGAGTCTGTACCCAATACGCCTCGGCGAACCGCGCGCGCAGTCCGGCCGCCCACATGCGCAGATCCTCCGGCGCGGGTGCCGCGAGGTCTGGATCCAGGTCGTCGCCGAGCGCCTCGAGCAGGTCCGCCCCCGACATCGCCGCCTCGTACGCGTACGCCTGCACCTCGCACAGCGCGATCGGCCCCTGCGCGAGGGTGCCGTCGCGCCACTGGATCGAGTCGCCGGAATCCTTCCAGCCCTGGTTGGCGAGTCCGCGCCCGGTGCGGTCGACGTAGTCCAGGAAGCCGTCGCCGTCGCTGTCGCCGCGGTCGATGATCCACCGCAGCGCACGGACGAGCGCCGGAAGCAGGTCGCGGACCTCGGCCTCCGGCATCCCTGCCCGCCACGCGTCCGCCAGGACGCACACCCACAGCGGCGTCGAGTCGACGCTCCCGTAGTACAGCGGCGGCAGGACGATGCCCTCGCCGGGCATCTCGAGCGTCGTCGCGCGCAGCTCGTGCAGGATCTTGCCCGGCTCCTGCGCGGTGTCGGGGTCGTCCTCAGTGCCCTGCAGCCGGGCGAGCACGCGGAGAGTGGATGCCGCGATGCCCACGTCGACCGGCAGCGCGAGCCGCGCGGACCAGAGCGCGTCGCGCCCGAACAGCGTGAAGAACCACGGCGTCCCCGCGGCGAAGAACTCGTCCTCAGGGTGGTCGGGAAGCGCCAGGCGCAGGGCGTCGAGGTCGCCCAGTGCCGTCTCGAGCCATCGGGCGAGCCGGGGCTGATCGGCGCGGACCTCCGCGGCCATCGCGGCCGGATTCCAGGTCGCGGGACCCGACGCCTCACGCACCACCAGTGCGTCATCGCGAAGGTCGACCGACCACGACACCTCGGTGCGGCCACCCGGGGTCACCTGCACCGGCCAGGTCGCGACGATCTCGTCGCCCTCGTGCTCGACTCGCGCGGCGGCGGCGCGCAGGACGAACCGCTGCGGGCCCGCCGAGACGGTGGCTGCGGCATCCTGCTCGATCTGGATGTCGACCGGGCGGGAATCGGGGAGGCCGGCCTTGACGTCGTGGAGCAGCGCGAACTCGGGACGGAGTCGCAGCGAGAGCGTCGTCGTGATCGGCGTCGTCAGCCGCGAGGCGATCGTCAGCGTCTCGGTGAGCCGCCCCGCCGCCACGCGGCGGTCGCGCGTCAGCCGCACCTTGGGATCCGGGGTGGGGTCGTCGAGGCCGCGCAGCAGCCCGCCGAACACGATCCGGTCGGCGCCGTCGGGCGCGGCCGAGATCCACTCGATCGCCGAGTCCGCGCACGCCAGCGCGATCGCCCGGATGTGCCGCACATCCGCGTGATAGACGCCGTCGATGGCGGCGGCCCCGAGCCCCCCGTGAGAAGCCGACCAGGCCTGCGTCGGTGCGCGGAAGACGATCGTCGCCTCGTTGAGCAGGGGCTGTAACGCCTGCAGAGGAGTGGTGGACGGGGGGAGCGAGGCGGGACTCATTCCTTGACGGCTCCTTCGCTGGCATTCATGATCCGTCGCTGGAAGATGAAGAACATGACGGCGACGGGGACGGTCATGATCAGCGCCGCAGCGAGCTTGATCGGATACTGGCTGCCCTGGCTCAGCTGGCCCGACGCCAGCGACGCGACGCCCTTCGTGAGGGTGGTCAGCTCAGGGGACTGGGTCGACACGATGAAGTGGGAGAGCTCGTTCCACGAGCCCTGGAAAGACAGGATGATGATCGTGATGAGCGCCGGGCGGGCCATCGGCAGCACGACCGACCAGAAGATCCGGAACGTGCCTGCGCCGTCGATACGCGCCTGCTCCTCCACGGAGACCGGGATCGACTCGAAGAAGTTCTTCATGATGAACACCCCGGCGGCGTCCACCAGAAGCGGAAGGATCATTCCGGCGTAGGAGTCGTAGATGCCCAGCTGGTTGATGACGAGGAACCGCGGGATGAGGAGCACCACGCTCGGAACGGCCATCACGGCGATGACTCCGGCATACACGACGCCGCGCCCGCGGAAGTTGAGCCGGGCCAAGGCGTACCCCGCGAGAGACACGAAGAACACGCGCCCGAGCGTGACGCTGATCGTCACGATCGAGGAGTTGCGGAACCACACGGGGAAGTCGCTCCGGAGGAACAGCCGCTCGTACGCGGCCGTCGTCCATGTCTGCGGAACAAGGCCGACGGGGTTGCTCGCCGCTTCGGCGTCGGTCTTGAAGGACGTGCCGATCTGGACCAGGAAGGGATAGATGTAGAACAGAGCGATCGCGACGAGCAGGACGTACAGCGCGATCTGCCAGCCGATGCGTGCCGTCTTGCGGCGGGCATCCGATGGCGTCCGCGGTGCGGGCGTCTGCGACACCACCGTGGGGGCGGCGTCGATGGTCGTGCCGGTCATGATCGCCCTCTCGTCTCAGCGGGATCGGGCGGACTCGGCACCTGGTCGGCGGCGACGGTCGCCGGCGTGGCCGTGGCGGGGCGGGTGGGCAGCTGGTACTGCCGCGCACGTCGCCGTGAAACGGGGCGGTCGCGCAGCACCCAGCGCTGGAAGATCGTGAACAGCACGATGATCGCGAACAGGATGAACGCGATGGCGGCGCCCTGTCCCCAGTGCTGGTCCAGGAAGCCCGCGTCGTAGGAGAGATACGCCGGCGTCAGCGTGGTCTTGCCGGGCGCGCCCTGCGTGCCGGTGTAGATCTGGTCGAAGACCTGCCAGCAGCCGATGAGGCCGAGAGTCAGCACCGTGAACAGTGCCGGCTTCAGCTGCGGCAGGGTGACCCGCCAGAACCGCTGCCAGGCGTTGGCTCCGTCGACCATCGCAGCCTCCTGGATCTCGGGTCCGATGTTCTGCAGTGCGGCGAGGAACAGCAGCATGAAGGTGCCGCTCGTCGTGAAGATCCCCATGAGGATGATCGCCGACATCGCGACGGAGGGCCCGGCGAGCCAGTTCCACCACGACACGCCGAGGAAGTCGTTCTCGGTCAGGACGGCCGGCCCATCGGTGATGCCCACCGCTGCCAGCGCGTTGTGGAGGATGCCGCGCGGGTCGGCCCACCAGTTCGGACCGTCGATGCCGATGGCGGCGAGGATCGCGTTGACCGGACCGATCGCGTTGAAGAGGAAGAGCCAGAGGACCATGATCGCCACGGTCGCGGTGACGGAGGGGAAGTAGAACGCGGTGCGGAAGAGGCCGCGACCACGCAGGACTGCGCCGTTGACGAGGACCGCGAGGAAGAGCGACAGCGCTGTCTGCAGCGGCACGACGAGGACCACGTACCAGGCGTTGTTGCGCATCGCCGTGCCGAAGTCGCGCGTCGCGAGGCCGTCGCCCGTCGTGACGGCGGCGTAGTTCTCGAGTCCCACGAAGCCGACGCCCGACGAGAAGGGGCTGCCCCGGCCCGACCAGTCGGAGAAGCTCACCCACAGCGCCATGAGCACCGGGACGAGCAGGAAGACGCCCAGGATGATGATGACGGGGAGGGTGAAGATCCACCCCGCGGCGGCCTCGCCGCGGCGGATCCCCGATCGGGGGCTCCGCGCGCGGCGAGGCGCGGTGGCGGTCGCGGTCATGGCTCGCTCAGCCGACGATCGCCTCGAGGTTCGACTGCACCGAGTCGAGGATCTGCTGCGGGTCGCCGGTCTTCAGGCCCTCGAGCTGGGCGTTGAAGTCGGTGATGACGTCCGCCGTGCCGTCGTACGTCGGGATGCCCTGCGCGTAGTCCGCACCCGCGAGGAACGCAGCGAGGTCGGGGTTGTCGCTGGTCCACTGCTCTGCGGCGGACTCGATGGAGGGCATGACTCCGAACGCCTCGGAGAAGGCGAGCTGCTGCTCGGTGCTCGTCAGGTACTGCACGAGGTCGAGTGCGGCCTGCTGGTTGGGGCTGTCAGCAGCCATGCCCCAGCAGTTCGTGTACTGCAGTGTGCCCTTGCCCGCAGGGCCCTCGGGGAGCTCTGCGACCACGTACTGCACGTCGGGGAAGTCGTTGGTCATCGCGCCGGTGATCCAGTTGCCCTCGATGGTCATCGCGGTCAGCTGCTTGCCGAACGCCTCGCCGCCCCATCCCGCACCGACGTCAGAGGAGTAGGCGAACGTCCCCGCCGCCATGTTGTCCTTCACGTAGGTGAGGGCGTCGACGTTCTCCTGGCTGCTGGCGATCGCCTCGCCGTCCTTCACGAGGCCGCCACCCGCCTGGGCCATGAACGCGCCCACGCGCTGGTACTCGGGTCCGAAGCCGAGGCCCACGACGCCGTCCTTCGTCAGCGTCTGCGCCACGGTCGCCAGCTGCTCCCACGTGGTCGGGACGTCGGCGTCGGTCAGGCCGGCGGCATCCCACAGTCCCTTGTTGATGACGAGAGCGAGCGTCGAGAAGTCCTTCGGCGCGCAGTAGAACTCGTCCTCGAACGTGAAGTTCTCGACGAGCGACGGGTAGAAGTCGTCCTTGTTCTCGAGCTGATCGCCGTAGGCCACGAGCGAGCCGTTCCCGGCGTAGCCGGCGAGCGCCTCGGTTGCGAGGTAGAACAGGTCGGGCGGATCGCCCGCCGCGAAGCCCTGTGAGAGTTGCTGCGGGAGGTCGTTGGCGACCTGGACGCTGGCCTCGACGCCGGAATCCTCCGACCACGCCGCGACGGCGTCCTCGACGGCGGTCGTCTCCGCGTCGCCCGACGTGCCGATGAGGATCGTGAGGGCGTCATCGCTCGAGGTGAACTCACCCGAGCCGGCGTCGCCGCCCCCTCCGTCGTCGTCGAATCCGGAACCGCAGGACGTGAGTGCCAACGCTCCGGTGATCAGGAGCGCACCCGCCCCGAGGAGGCCGCGTGTGGTGTGCCGTGTCATGAGTCTCTTCTCCTTCGATGAGTGCTTCGGGATCGGCATCGATCGCGCATGTGCTGTCGAGCGACTCTGCGGTGCTCGGAATTTGAACGATCAAAGTCCGTTCGTGATGCCACGGTAGAAACTGTCGGCCGCGAGTGTCAAGGGGGTTGGCGCGCCCCGTAGGATAACGATTTGAACGATCCGATCCGGCGCCGATGGGGGAGGAGAACGATCATGGCGAAGCCGCCTACAGTCGAAGATGTCGCGCTCGCCGCAGGTGTCTCGCGCCAGACGGTGTCGAACGTCCTCAACACCCCCGGCATCGTGCGCGAGAAGACGCGTGAGCGGGTGCTGCAGGCGATCTCGGACCTGGGCTACCGCCCGCAGGTGGCGGCGCGGCGGCTGCGCACGCGCCGCAGCTCGACCATCGGCATCCACCTCGACCCGTACGCCGGCGGGATCTCAGGAGTCGTCCTCGACCGATTCGTGCACGCACTGACCGAGCACGCGAGCGACCGCGGCATGCGCATCCAGCTCTACGCGGCGCGATCGCCGGCCGAGGAGATCGACCGCATGCGCGAGCTCACCGACGGCGGCGAGATCGACGCGGTCGTCATCACGGGCACCTTCCCCGGTGACCCCCGCACGCGATGGTTGGCCGACCGGGGCATTCCGTTCGTCTCGTTCGGGCGCCCTTGGGGCGAGGACGACGTGGCGGCCCCCGCCCACCTGTGGGTGGACGTCGACGGGGCGGCGGGAACGCGCGCCGCCACGGTCGAGGTGCTCGCACGGGGCGGCTCGCGAGTCGCCTTCCTGGGCTGGCCGGCCGGGTCGGGCACCGGTGACGAGAGGGAGCGGGGCTGGCGCGAGGCGATGGCGACCGCGGATGCCGACGGCCGCCGGCTGGTGAGCGAGGAGGGCGTGGGTCTCGCCCGAGCCGTCGTGGACGAGTTCCTCGCGGACGGCGAAGGGGTCGACGGGATCGTCTGCGCCAGCGACGCCCTCGCGATCGGTGCGCACTTGGCGGCCGCCTCGGCCGGCATGGCCGAGCTGCCCATCATCGGGTTCGACAACACCCCGGCCGCCGAGGCGATGGGGCTCAGCAGCGTCGAGCAGCTGCCGGAGCGCGTCGCGGTGGGCGTCCTGGAGCTGCTGATGGGGGCGTCGGGGAGCGTCGTCGCGCCGCGGACTCCGACCGCCGGGTCGGCGCACGTGCTCGTCGAACCGCAGCTCGTGCTGCGATAGCCGCTGCATCTGGAGCGCTGCGGCGCTGCGGTTCACGGGGTGCGGCTCACCGCATCCGTGGCGCCTTCCGCCTTCGGCGTCGCGCGCTCCGCCGCGCGGGGCAGCCACATCAGCGCGATCACGCCGCTCAGCAGGTACAGGCATCCCTGTGCCTCCAGCAGCGGAAGGAGTCCGATCGCGCCGTCGGAGAGAGCGCCCAGCAGGATGCCGAGAGCCTGCCCGACGGCGCTGACCAGCCCGACCGCGGCGAACACGGCACCACGCTGCCGCGGCTCCGACTGCTCCTGCAGCACGCTCATCAAGCCCGCGATCATGATCACGCCCGGCGCCCCGACAGCCGCGAACAGCACGACGTACGGCCAGACGTCGGTGGTGACCGCCGGAAGGTTCCAGGTGACGAGGGACAGCGCGCCGAACGCGAACAGGCTGGCTGCGGTCAGCGCCCGCGGCGACGATCCGCGTGCGATGAACCCGAGGACCACGCCCGCGACGACAGCGCCGACGGCCTGGATGCCGCGGAGCAGCCCGACGTCGGCATCCGAACCCCGCAGCGGGCCGAGCGCGAACAGCACGAAGAGCACGAGGAACATGCCCTGGGCCACGCTCGAGACGAGGATGACCGCGAACGCGCCGCGCAGCCGGGGGATGCGCAGTGCCTCGAGGAGACCGACCGGGCGCGCGGCGGCGGGGTCGGTGCTGGCGGTATCGGCGGTCGCATCGGCGCTGCCGGCGCCGGCGCTCGCTCCGCCGGTGTCGTGTGCGGCCGCCTTCACCGCGGGGAGCGTCGCGATGAGCACGGCCGAGATGACATACGAGATGGCGTCGGCGGCGACGATCAGGCCGAGATCGCCGACCGCGAGGAGGATGCCGCCGAGCGGGCCGCCGATGAGTCGGCCGAGGTTCTGGTTCAGGCCGATCAGCGCGTTGGCCGAGACCAGGCGCGCGGGGTCGACCAGGTCGGGCAGCAGCGTGTTCTTCGCCGGCTCGAACAGCGTGCTGAGCGAGGCGTGCACGACGATGACGGCGTACGCCAGCGGGAGGTCGGCGACCTCGTTCACCCAGAGGAGGGGGAGGAGGGCGAGGGCCTGGCCGATGTTCACCGCCACCATGATCCAGCGCCGGTCGAACCGGCCGATGAGCCGGGCGGCGAGCGGCGCAAGCACCACCGCGGGCACGAGTTCCAGCAGGAACGCGATCGACGTGCCGAGCGCCGAGCCCGTGAGCTGGAACACGACGAGCGGAAGCGCGATGAACAGCAGCCAGTCGCCCGTGTCGGAGATGAGCCCGGCCGCCCAGAGCCGGCGGAACGCGGGAATCGCGAAGGCGGTGCGGGAGGTCATTTCGCGGCCTCGCCGAACGTCGGGCGCGGGAACGCCAGCAGCGAGAGATTCGCGATCGCGGCGTCTTCAGGAGCATCCTGGCGCGTCGCCGCGATGTACGGGCGGACGATGGCGTCGATGCGCTCGACGATCGACCGCAGCTCGTCGGGGCTGACCTTCACGCCGTACTGGGCGTGGGCATCGACGTCGCGCCAGGCGCCCTCGATGCGGTCGCGGTGCCGCACATGCTCGCGGGCCAGCTGGTAGTCGAGCCGGATGGAGGCCTCGAGCATCGCGGTCGCGCCGGCGACGACCGACGGGTCGTCGGAGTCGAGGTCCAGACTCAGACCGGTGATGGTCGCGCGCCACGGCCGCTCGCGACCGTCGTCGGACTCGACCGGCTCGACCAGGCCGTGCTTGGCCAGTACCCGCAGGTGATAGCTGCAGTTGGACGGGTTGTCGTCGACCGCTCGCGCGCACTCCGAGGCGGTGGCCGCACCGTGCGACATCAGGAAGCTCAGCAGATCGAGGCGCACCGGGTGGGCGAGGGCGTCGAGGGCCGCCGGGTCGGTGATCGTGCGTCTGATCTCGGAGTCGGCCATGATCGTCCAATCTGAAAGGTCGTTTCAGATTATGCGCGCGGATGGTGAGATCTGCAAGAGCCTTTCAGAGTTTCGGTCTCGCGGGACGTGCGCCACGGATCCGCCGGCCGAGTTCCGTCGCCATGGGTGCGACGAGAGCGGCGAACGCCGCAGGGTCGCGCTCGCCCTCGGCGGGGTAGGTGACCGCGATCGCCGCGATCGGCCAGCCGACGTGGTCGAGCACGGCGACGCCGACCGACCCGAGCCCGAGCGTGACCTCACCGTCTTCGAAGGCCCAGCCCCGCACCCGCACCTCGCGCAGCAGCTCGCGCAGCTCGCTCGGCCGGCGCGGACCGCGGCCGGTGCGGTCGGCGAAGGCCGCGGCATCCGGGAAGAGCGCCCGCACCTGCTCTCGAGGAAGCGCCGCGAGCATCGCCCGGCCCGTCGCCGTCAGGTGCGCCGGCAGACGCACGCCGACGTCCGTCACGAGCGCAGGCCTGCGCGGCGCGCGCTCCTCCACGATGTACAGCACATCGCGGCCGTGCATCACGGCGAGGTGCGCGCTCTCGCCCGCGCGATCGACGAGATCGGCGAGCACCGGGCGCCCGAGACGCGCGAGCGGCTCCTGGCGCGAGTAGCCTCCGGCGAGCTCGAAGGCGGCAAGGCCCAGACCCCATCGCCGCTCCTCGGGAAGGTGCACCACGAAATGGTGCTCCTGGAGGGTGGCGAGCAGGTGATACACGCTCGAGCGAGGGATGCCGAGCGCCGTCGCGATGGCGCTCGCCGGCGCCGGTCCGCGCTGACGCGCGAGGAACGACAGGATCCGCAGCGTCTGGTCGGCGGCGGGCACCTGCGGGCGCGAAGGATCCGCGGGTCGCGGGTCGGGGGAAGAATCCGCGGTCCGCGGGTCTCGGGATATCTCCTGGCTGTCTGGCATGACAGACACAGGATGGCACGCTGCGCTGTCGCGCGGCAGCCCCGCGGTGTGGAATCGGAGCATGACCACCGTCACGCCCCCTCCCGCGAGCGACACCGCCGCCGTCACCAGCGGTGCGGTCACCGTCGGCGCGGCGCCCCTCAGCCCCGCGGACGTCGTCGCCGTCGCCCGGCGCGGCGCGCACGTCGCCCTGTCGCCCGAAGCACTCGACCGCGTCGCGAACACCCGCGCCCTCGTCGAAGGGCTCGCCGACGACCCCGAGCCGCACTACGGCATCTCGACGGGCTTCGGCGCGCTCGCCACCACGTTCATCGCCGCCGAGCGCCGTGTGCAGCTGCAGGCGAGCCTCATCCGTTCGCACGCCGCAGGCACCGGCCCCGAGGTCGAGCGCGAGGTCGTGCGCGCCCTCATGCTGCTGCGGCTGCAGACCCTCGCCACCGGCCACACCGGCGTGCGCCCGGTCGTCGTCGAGACGTACGCGGGCATGCTCAACGCCGGCATCACGCCGATCGTCCGCGAATACGGCTCGCTGGGCTGCTCGGGCGACCTCGCCCCGCTGTCGCACGTCGCGCTCGCCGCGATGGGCGAGGGGCGCGTCCGCAACGCCGACGGCGATGAGGGAGAGGCCGCCGACGCGCTCGCCGCGGCTGGCCTGACACCGCTCGTGCTCCGCGAGAAGGAAGGACTCGCGCTGATCAACGGCACCGATGGCATGCTCGGGATGCTGCTGCTCGCGCTCCACGACATCTCGCTGCTCCTCGACACCGCCGACGTCGCCGCGGCCATGTCGGTCGAAGCGCAGCTGGGCACCGACGCGGTGTTCGCCGCCGACCTGCAGGCACTGCGCCCCCAGATGGGCCAGGCGGTGTCGGCCGCGAACCTGCGTGCCGTGCTGGCCGGCTCGCCGATCGTGGCGTCGCACCGGGACCCGGCGGTCTGCACGCGGGTGCAGGACGCGTACTCGCTGCGCTGCTCGCCGCAGGTGCACGGCGCCGCACGTGACACCGCCGACCATGCGCTGATGATCGCCGCGCGCGAGCTCGCCGCCGCGGTCGACAACCCGGTCATCACCGACGACGGGCGCGTCGAGTCCAACGGCAACTTCCACGGGGCGCCCGTGGCATACGTGCTCGACTTCCTGGCCATCGCCGTCGCCGACGTCGCCTCGATCTCGGAGCGCCGCACCGACCGCGCCCTCGACCCCGCCCGCAGCAACGGACTCCCGCCGTTCCTCGCGCACGAGGTGGGCGTCGACTCGGGCTTCATGATCGCCCAGTACGCGGCGGCGGGGATCGTCTCGGAGCTGAAGCGACTCGCGGTGCCGGCATCCGTCGACTCCATTCCGTCGTCGGCGATGCAGGAGGACCACGTGTCGATGGGGTGGGCCGCCGGCCGCAAGCTGCGCCGAGCGATCGACGGGCTCTCCCGGGTGCTCGCGATCGAGGTGCTGACGGCGTCCCGCGCCCTCGACCTGCGCGCACCCCTGCAGCCTGCCGCCGCCACCGGCGCCATCCGCGATCTCGTGCGCACCGTCGCCGGTGGGCCCGGTCCCGACCGGTTCCTGTCGCCCGAGATGGAGGCGGTGACCACGCTCGTGGCGTCGGGCGCCGTCGCCCAGACCGCCTTTCAGACGACCGCCGTTCAGACCACCACAAAGGAGTGAGATGTCCGTTTCGACAGGTTCGACCACCGGCGTGAAGGCCCCCACGGTGCGCGCACCGCGCGGCCCGGAGCGCACCGCCAAGAGCTGGGGCGCCGAAGCCGCCAAGCGCATGCTCATGAACAACCTCGACCCCGAGGTCGCCGAGCACCCCGAAGACCTCGTCGTCTACGGCGGCACCGGCCGCGCGGCGCGCAGTTGGGCGGCGTTCGACGCGATCGTGCGCACGCTCGACGAGCTCGAGCCCGATGAGACGCTGCTGGTGCAGTCCGGCAAGCCCGTCGGGGTGTTCCGCACGCACGAGTGGGCGCCGCGAGTGCTCATCGCCAACTCCAACCTCGTCGGCGACTGGGCGACCTGGCCCGAGTTCCGCCGGCTCGAAGAGCTCGGCCTCACGATGTACGGCCAGATGACGGCCGGCTCGTGGATCTACATCGGCACGCAGGGAATCCTGCAGGGCACGTACGAGACGTTCGCGGCCGTTGCGCGGTCGCTCGGCCGCGACGACCTCGCCGGCACGCTCACCCTCACGGGCGGCGCGGGCGGGATGGGTGGTGCGCAGCCGCTCGCCGTGACGCTCAATGGCGGAGCCGTGCTCGTCGTCGACGTCGACGAGTCGCGCCTCGCCCGCCGCGTCGAGCACGGCTACCTCGACGAGTACACGACCGACCTCGACGCCGCCCTCGCGCGGGTCGTCGCCGCGAAGGCCGCCGGCGAGGCGCTCTCGGTCGGCGTCGTCGGCAATGCCGCCGAGGTCTTCGGCGACATCCTGCTCCGCCACCGCGCGGGCGAGGTCACCGTCGACATCGTCACCGATCAGACGAGCGCACACGACCCGCTCGCGTACCTGCCGGTGGGCGTCGCGTTCGAGGACTGGAAGGCGGAGGCCGCCCGCGATCCCGAGGCCTTCACCGCCCGCGCCCGCGGCAGCATGGCGAAGCACGTGGCCGCGATGGTCGGATTCCAGGATGCCGGCGCCGAGGTCTTCGACTACGGCAACTCGATCCGCGCCGAGGCGCAACTCGGCGGCTTCGAGCGCGCCTTCGACTTCCCGGGCTTCGTGCCGGCGTACATCCGCCCGCAGTTCGCCGAGGGGCGCGGACCGTTCCGCTGGGTCGCCCTGTCGGGAGACCCCGAGGACATCCGCAAGACCGATGAGGCGGTCAAGGCGCTCTTCCCCGACAACGCCGGGCTCGTGCGCTGGCTCGACAAGGCGAGCGACGCCGTGCACTTCGAAGGCCTGCCGGCGCGCATCTGCTGGCTCGGCTACCAGGAGCGCCACCTCGCCGGCCTCAAGTTCAACGAGATGGTGGCCTCAGGTGAGCTGTCCGCCCCGATCGTCATCGGCCGCGACCACCTCGACGCAGGCTCCGTGGCGAGCCCGTACCGTGAGACCGAGGCGATGGCCGACGGGTCCGACGCGATCGCGGACTGGCCGCTGCTCAATGCGCTCCTCAACACCGCGTCCGGCGCGGCGTGGGTGTCCATCCACCACGGGGGCGGTGTCGGCATCGGCCGCAGCATCCATGCCGGGCAGGTCACCGTCGCCGACGGAACTGCCCTCGCCGCGGAGAAGCTCGCCCGCGTGCTCACGAACGACCCGGGCACCGGTGTGATGCGCCATGTGGACGCCGGCTACGAGCGGGCCAAGGAGGTCGCGCGCGAGCGCGGGCTCCAGGTGCCCATGCTCGATGCGTGACATGGACGGACGGATGCCGTGAGTGCGACGCTGATCGCCAACATCGGTGAGCTGACGACCAACGTCGAGCGCGACGGCGATCCGTGCGGCACGCTGCACGACGCGGCGGTGCTGATCGAGGGGGACCGCATCGCGTGGGTGGGCGCCGGGGCTGAGGTCGACGACGTCTCGTCCCGCTTCGCGCGCTCGGAGGCCCGCGCGTCGGTCGTGGATGCCGGCGGTCGGGCGGTCATCCCGGGCTTCGTCGACAGCCACACGCACCTGGTGTTCGGCGGCGACCGTGCCGACGAGTTCGAGGCGCGCATGACCGGCACGCCGTATGCAGCCGGGGGCATACGGCGGACGGTGGCGGCGACGCGCGCGGCGACAGACGACGAGTTGCGCGCCCGTCTCGCCGGTTTCGTGACCGAACTCCACCGTCAGGGCACGACGACGTTCGAGATCAAGACGGGCTACGGGCTCACCGTCGCCGACGAGGAGCGGCTCGCACGACTGGCCGCCGAGGTCACCCCGGAGGTGACCTTCCTCGGCGCCCACGTCGTGCCCGCGGAGTATGCCGATCGGCGCGACGCCTACGTCGACCTCGTCTGCGACGAGATGCTCCGTGCCTGCGCTCCGCACAGCCGGTGGATCGACGTGTTCTGCGAGCGCGGTGCCTTCACCGCGGAGGAGTCGCGGCGGATCCTCGCCACCGGCGTCGCGCACGGCCTCCAACCGCGCGTGCACGGCAACCAGCTCGGACCGGGCGAGGGCGTGCGCCTCGCGGTCTCGATGGGTGCGGCATCCGTCGACCACTGCACCTATCTCGACGATGACGATGTGATCGCGCTGGCCGGCTCGGACACGGTCGCGACCCTGTTGCCCGGCGTCGAGTTCTCGACGCGCCAGCCCTATCCCGACGCGCGGCGGCTGATCGACGCCGGAGTGACGATCGCGCTCGCGAGCGACTGCAACCCGGGCTCGAGCTTCACGAGCTCGATGCCGCTGATGGTGGCCCTCGCCGTGCGCGAGATGGGCATGACGCCGTCCGAGGCGGTCTGGGCGGCGACCGCGGGCGGCGCCCGCGCGCTGCGCCGCGACGACGTCGGCG
>NZ_DATCVK010000126.1:0-18988 GCF_036566905.1 Microbacterium sp.
GGGCGCCCGACGTCACCCTTCCGCACGCCCCGAAGCGCGTCAATGTCGGCTCGGCCGAACGGTCGGGCGGGCGGGCGCCGGCACAGCGACAGCGGGACGACGCATGAGCCTCCGCAGGGCGACCGGCGACGACCTCGCCGCGATCATGGCGCTCGAACGCGCATCGTTCCCCACCGACGCCTGGTCGGAGGCGATGATGCGCGAAGAGCTCGCCTCCCCGCACGGCTGGTACGTCGTGGACGACGAGGCCGGCCGACTCGTCGGCTACGCGGGACTGCGGGCGGTCGCCGGAGCGAAGGATGCCGACATCCAGACGATCGCGATCGCCGAGGTGTCGCGGGGCCGCGGTCGCGGTCGTTCGATCCTGCAGGCGCTGCTCGAGGAGGCCGCGCGCCGCGGTGTCGGCCACGTCTTCCTCGAGGTCCGCGCCGACAACCCGGTTGCGCAGGCGCTGTACGCCTCGGAGGGCTTCGCCGAGATCGGCCGCAAGCCCCGGTACTACCAGCCCGACGACGTCGACGCCGTGGTGATGAAGCTCGACGTGCGAAGCTGGCACGCTGCGTCGACGAGCGCAGCGACCGGTGCCGGCTCGGCGACCGGCGCCGGCGCAGCGTCCGCATGGGACGGAGGGGTGTGCACGTGAACCGCGCCGAACCGCTGGTGCTCGGCATCGAGACGAGCTGCGACGAGACCGGAATCGGGATCGTCCGTGGCCGCACGCTGCTGTCGAACACGATCGCGAGCTCGATGGACCAGCATGCGCGCTACGGCGGGGTCGTGCCGGAGGTCGCCGCTCGCGCGCACCTCGAGGCCCTGCAGCCGTCGATCGAGGCGGCGCTCGCCGAGTCGGGCGTCGCGCTCGCAGATCTCGATGCCGTCGCCGTGACGAGCGGTCCGGGCCTCGCGGGAGCGCTCATGGTCGGAATCGGCGCGGCCAAGGCGCTCGCGGTGTCGCTCGAGAAGCCCCTCTACGCCGTCAACCACCTCGTCGGCCACATCGCCGCCGACATCCTGGACACCGACGCGCCCCCGCTGGAGTACCCGACGGTCGCGCTGCTGGTGAGCGGCGGTCACACGTCGCTGCTCCTTGTGCGCGACCTCACCACCGATGTCGAGCTTCTCGGCGAGACGATGGACGACGCCGCCGGTGAGGCCTTCGACAAGGTCGCACGGCTGCTCGGGCTGCCGTACCCCGGGGGTCCCGAGATCGACCGGGCGGCGGCATCCGGAGATCCGAAGGCGATCCCCTTCCCGCGCGGTCTGTCCCGCGCGTCGGACATGGCGGCGCACCGCTACGACTTCTCGTTCTCGGGGCTGAAGACGGCGGTCGCCCGCTGGGTCGAGCTGCGCGAGGCGGCGGGGGAGCCGGTTCCGGTCGCCGACGTCGCGGCGAGCTTTCGCGAGGCCGTCGTCGACGTGCTCGTGACGAAGGCGCTCGCCGCGTGCCGCGACCACGGCGTGCCCCGCCTGCTGCTCGGCGGCGGCGTCATCGCCAACCGGCGCCTGCGCGACGTGGCGCTCGAACGGGCCGCGGCCGAGGGCGTCACGGTGCGCATCCCGCCGCTGTCGTTGTGCACCGACAACGGCGCGATGATCGCCGCTCTCACTTCCGAGCTCATCATGTCGGGCCGCGCTCCCTCGACGCTCGAGTTCGGCGCCGACTCGACGCTGCCCGTCACCGAGATCCAGGTCGCGGAGTCGCGATGACGGACGAACGGATGCCGGTGCCCGACGGCGACGCGCCCCGCGAGCCCGCCGCCGTGGCGAAGCCCCGACCGGCCGACACGACGGTGCCGCCCGAGGCTCCTGCGGCATCGCCCCCGGCTGCTGAGCCGGACGCGCCGGCCGTGGCACCTGCCGAACCGCCACCGTCCGCTGACACGACAGCGCCGGCCGAGACCGCTGTGCCGCCGCGTCCGGCCGAGCCGACGGTCACGTCGGTCTCGCCCGACATCGACCTCGCGCAAGACGCCTCGCCGCTGCCCGGGGCGCATCGCGGAGGGTTCCAGCGCCTGCCGACCGCGCCGGTCGCGGTCACCGTCGAGACGGCTCCCGCCGAGCCCGGCGGTGAGTTCACGCCCGACGCCACCTCGTGGCAGGCGACCGATTCCGCCTTCCACAGCGGCCTGGCGGGGTGGGCACTCGCGTTCGCGGTCGTCGGTCTGCTCGTTTCGATGTTCGTAGGGTGGGGTTTCCCCATCGGACTGGTCGCCGTGGTCTCGGCGATCATCGCCCTGCGTCGCCCGCTCGAGAACCGCGCCGTGGCGGTGTGGGCCATCGCCCTCGGAACGCTGTCGATCCTCTACAGCGCCGGCTGGCTGCTCTTCACCGCTCTTCGGGCGAACTTCTTCGGCTGACGCCTCCGCCGTCCTCGGCGCGCCCTCCGCGCAGCCGGGTTCGCTTGCGCTGAACGTACGCGACATGCCGCCTTGGTCGTGCGTTCAGCGCAGATGAACGGATTCGGAAGTGAGCGCGGCAGCACCCAGGGCGGTCAGACGCGGTCGGCGAGGATCGCGGTGCGCCGGTTTCCGATACGCGTGAGCAGCAGCGTGGCCGACGCCGACCCACGGAGCTTCAGGCGGGTGCGCAGCGCCGCGGGGTCGACATCCACCCCGCGCTTCTTGATCTCCAGCCGCCCGATGTCACGCTCGCGGAGGGCCTTGCCGAGCGCCTTCACCTCCGCCGGCAGCACCTCCCGCACGCGGAAGGTCGACACGAACGGCGACGTGAGGGCGGCATCCGACGTGAGGTAGGCGATGTGCTCGTCGAGCATGCCGGCCTCGAGGCTCCGGGCCACGTCGCCGATGAGGCGCGCGCGGATGACCGCGCCGTCGGGCTCGTGCACATAGGCGCCGAGCCCGCGGGCGGGCTCGTCCACGGCATCCGTCTCCGCAGTCAGCTCGTGCGCCCTGTCATCGCGGATGACGAGGGCGGCCCGGCGCACGCCCTCGCGCGCGAGCGCGCCCGACCACAGCACGAGCTCGACCGTCGAGCCGTCGGCGCTCACCCACTGCGCCTCCACGTCGTCGGGGATGACGTCGCGGTCGAGCCCGGGTCCGAGCTTGACGCCGGCCGGCAGCCGGCGCGCGAGGTCGAAGACCCATTCCAGCGACGGCGACCAGTCCTCCGGCCGGGTGCGGGCGGTCTCGGTGTGCCCGGCCGTGCGCCGCGCGGGGTCGAGCCAGACGGCGTCGATGCCGTCGAGGTCGGTGGTCTCGGCCGTGCCGAGGCGCACGTCGACGTCGTCGCCGAATGGGGCGAGGTTGTATGCGGCTATGCCGGCGGTGACCTCGTCGGCGTCGACGGCGGTGACGCGCAGTCCGAGCCCGGCGAGACCGAGGGCATCGCCCCCGATGCCGCAGCCGAGATCGGCGATATGCGTGAAGCCGGCGTCGCGGAACCGCCCGGCATGGCGGGCGGCGATGGGCAGGCGGGTCGCCTGTTCGAGGCCCGCCCGGGTGAACAGCATCCTCTCGGCAAGATCGCCGAACTTCGCTCGCGCGCGTGTGCGCAGGCGAGCCTGCCCGACCACGGCGGAGACGAGATCGGGGGAGTGGCCGTCGCGGCGCAGTCGGGTGACCGCCCGGGCGACGTCGTCGGACGAGTCGACCGTCGGCATGGCGTCGAGCAGCCGGAGCCCCACGGGCGTCAGGAGCGCTTCGAGTTCGGAGAGTTCCACCCGCTGAGCCTACGGGGGTACCCGGGGTCCATCCCCGAAACCCCCGAGCGGATCCCCCTCCAGGGAGGGGGATGGTGCGGGGAACCTCCGGATGTGGCCGCGACCGCTCGGGAAGAGACTCTTCATACACCGCCACCCTGGCTCAGCGAGAAAAGGATCAATCATGGCTGACGACAACACCAACGTGCTGGGTGTTCAGACGAACATCGAAGACGTCCTCTCCAACAACGAGGTCGGGAACACCGACGTCGAGGTCGAGGACAACGTTGTCGGCAACGACGGAAACGTGGTCGGCAACGACACGGACGTCGACGTCGAGGACAACAACGTCAACAGCGCGGTCGGCAACGACGACAACAACGTGAACAGCGCCGTCGGCAACGACATCGCTTCCGACAACGAGATCGGCAACACCGACGTCGACGTCGAGGACTCCGGCAACGGCAACTTCTCCGACAACGTGGGTGGCGACGCCACCGACATCGACGACTCCGGCAACGGCAACTTCTCGGGCAACACCGACAACTCGACCGAGAACGACCTCGAGGTCGACATCGAGGACTCGGGCAACGAGGACTCCTACAACGACACCGACGTCGACATCGAGGACTCGGGCAACGAGACCGACGTCGACATCGAGGACTCGGGCAACGAGGACTCGTACAACGAGACCGACGTCGACGTCGAAGACGTCGGCAACGAGGACTCGTACAACGAGACCGACATCGACGTCGACATCACGGACTCCTTCAACGAGACCACGCTGAACGACGACTCCGTCACGGTCGGTGTGCGCCAGTACAACACCGGCGTCGGCGGCGACCTCAACATCGGCGGCGTGCTGGGCGGCGGCGCTGCAGCGGCGGCTGCGGGTGCGGGTGCGCTCCACCTCGAGCTCGACAACCGTGCGACGGTCGTCGACCAGTCGGTCAGCCAGTCCATCGCGGCCGGCGACGACGTCAACCAGGGGTTCGGCCAGGAGGCCGTCGTCAACTCGGGTGACGCCGGTGCTGCCGCGGGCGACGACGCGACCGTCGACAACTCGTGGACCAACACCGAGGTCGGCGACGTCTCGATCGGCAACACCTGGATCGAGACGCACATCAGCGACTCCTTCCAGGACAACTCGACCAACGAGTGGAACGAGTTCGAGGTCGAGATCGACGACTCGTTCAACGACTACTCCGACCACACCAACGTCGAGGTCGAGATCGAGGACGCCTTCAACGAGGAGTTCAACACCGAGGTCGAGAACGACTTCGAGTGGGAGAACAGCGGCAACTACTTCAGCCCTGGTGGGGACGTCGCTGGCGACAACCTCATCGACCTCTGATCCCTCTCACCCTTGCCCGGTCGCCTCTCAAGAGGCGGCCGGGCAAGACCAATTTGCGATGCGGATCGATCGTCCGGTCCGCAACCCCGAGGCCGCTCGGATGCCGTAGCGTGAGGCGGGGGAGATGCGTCGAGGGGGACACACGTGTCTGATGCTGTAGCCGTCAAGAAGCCGAGCCGGGAGGATGCCGAGCCGGCGGTGCCGTCCGCGGTGGAACGCTCGACGAGCAAGACGCTCGTCACAATCGTCGACAACGTCGGTCAGTTCGCGTCATCGACAGGGCGCGCAGACCTGGCTCGGCGTCTCGATCACACCCACGAACGACTGCAGGACCCCAACGTGCGGGTCATCGTCGTCGGCGAGTTCAAGCAGGGCAAGAGCAAGCTGATCAACGCCCTCGTGAACGCCCCCGTGTGCCCCGTCGACGATGACGTGGCCACGAGCGTGCCGACCTCGGTCGGCTATGCCGCAACCCCCGACGCATGGGTGACCCTTCAGTCCGCGAATGAGTCCGAGGCGCCGGTGCGTCAGCAGATCGCGCTGGAAGACATCGCACAGTTCGTGTCGGAGCGCGGCAATCCCGCCAACGAGCGCAGAGTCGTCGCCGCGGAGGTGGTGCTCCCTCGCGAGCTGCTCAAGGGTGGACTCCGACTGGTGGACTCACCCGGTGTCGGAGGCCTCGACTCGACGAACGCTCTCGCCACTCTGGCGGCGCTGTCATCTGCGCATGCCGTCCTGCTGGTGTCCGATGCCTCGCAGGAGTACACCGAGCCTGAGGTGCAGTTCCTCAAGCACGCCATGCGCGTGTCGCCGAACGTGGCCGCCGTGCTCGCCAAAACCGACATGTACCCGCAGTGGCGCGACATCGAGCGCATCGATCGCGCGCATCTCGGCGACATCGGGGACGTCCCGATCTTCGCCGTCTCCAGCGATCTGCGCCTCATCGCCGCCGAGGAGCAGGACCGCGAGCTGAACAGCGAGTCCGGCTTCCCCGCGCTCGTGGCTCACCTCCGGCAGGAGGTGCTCGGCCGCGCGGAGATCATCCATGCGCGCAGCGCCGTGCACGACCTCGTGTCGGTGGTCGAGCAGCTGAAGATGTCGCTCACCTCCGAGCTCGAGGCGATCCTCCACCCGGAGGACACCCCGAGGCTCATCGCGCAGCTCGAAGACGCGAAGGCGCGCGCAGACGACTTCCGCGGTCGCTCGTCCAAGTGGCAGATCACCCTGAACGACGGCGTCGCCGACCTCATCTCCGACATGGAGCACGACCTGCGTGACCGGCTCCGCAAGGTGCAGCGCGAGGCGGAGGATGCGATCGACGAGGGCGACCCCGGCCCCATCTGGGACCAGATCACCGAATGGCTCGACCAGCGGGTCTCGGCGGCCGTCTCGGAGACGTTCGTGTGGACAGACGAGCGCTCACGGTGGCTGTCGGAAGAGGTCGCCGAGCTGTTCAGCGAAGGCGAGGCCGGCCTCCCGCTCATCGACGTGGGCGACACCGAGGGCGTGCTGGACCCGGTCGAGGGGCTGTCCGACCTCGGCCATCGTCAGATGGGCGCGGCCGAGAAGATCTTCATCGGCGTCCGCGGCTCGTATGGCGGCGTGCTCATGGTGGGCCTCGCGACCGGCCTCATCGGCTTGACGCTCATCAACCCGCTCTCGCTCCTCGCCGGCGTGCTCGTCGGCCGCCGGGCGTATCGCGAAGACATGAGCTCTCGGCTGTCCCGCCGGCGGTTCGAGGCGAAGTCGCTCGTCCGCAAGTACCTCGATGAGGTGCAGTTCCAGGTCGGCAAGCAGCTGAAAGACCGCCTGCGCCTCGTCCAGCGGGCGGCGCGCGACCACTTCGGCAGCATGGCCGATGAGATCCACCGCTCGTTGTCGGATGCGGTGCTCGCCGCCAAGCAGGCGGCCGGCACCTATGCCGGAGAGAGTGAGAAGCGGGTGAAGGAGCTGAACGTCCAGGTGCAGCAGCTCGAGGCACTCAGGGCCAGGATCCCCGCGCTGCCCCCGGTGCGGGCCGTGGAGGCGGCGAAGCGGTGAGGACCACCACCCAAGACGATACGGCCGCCCTGATCCGCGCCGCATCGGAGCTCTATATCGATGACCCCGCGGCCATGGACGTGCTGTCCGACCTGGATCGGCGACTCCGGGAGCCGCTGCGTCTGGCCATCGCGGGAATGGTGAAGGCCGGGAAGTCCACGCTCCTGAACGCGATGCTGGGCGAGCGCCTCGCGCCGACCGACGCCGGCGAGTGCACCCGGGTGGTCACGTGGTACCGGTACTCGGCGACGCCCGCCATCACGCTCCACCCCCACGACGGGCCGCCGCGGCGCATGCCGATCCATCGCGAGGAGGGCCGCCTCGTCCTCGAGCTCGGAGACATCTCGCCGGATGAGACGGCGTGGATCGATGTGGGGTGGCCGTCGACCGGGCTGCGCGATCTCATCCTCATCGACACACCCGGCATCGCATCGCTCTCGAAGGACGTCTCGGCGCGCTCCACGGACTTCCTCGTGCCCGAGACCGAGCCGTCGTCGGCCGACGCGATCGTGTACCTCATGCGCCATATGCACGCGTCCGACCTCAAGTTCCTGGAGTCTTTCCGCGACACCGCAGCAGGGGCTTCACAGACGGTCAACGCCGTGGCCGTGCTGTCCCGTGCCGACGAGATCGGCGCCGGCCGCATCGACTCCCTGCTGTCGGCCGGCAAGGTCGCACGGCGCTACGAGAAGGACGGCGAGCTCGCGGCGCTGTCGCTCGGCGTGGTCCCGGTCGCCGGACTGCTCGCCGAGAGCGCACGGACGATGCGCGAGGACGAGTTCAGTTCTTTCCAGGAGCTCGCCTCCCTCGAGCGCAAGGCGCGAGAAGCGCTCATGGTCTCTGCCGATCGGTTCGTGCGACCCGCCGATTCCACGTCGCTGAGCGAGGAGGTTCGCCGTCAGCTGCTGAGCCGCTTCGGCATATTCGGCGTGCGTCTCGCGAGCGCTCTCATCCGCACCGGCGCCACGGACTCCACGCAGCTGTCGGATCAGCTCGTGCAGCAGAGCGGGCTCAACGAGCTCCAGCAGTTCATCCGGCTGCAGTTCCGTACGCGAGCGGCGGCGCTCAAAGTACGGGGCGTGCTCGACGCTCTCCGGACCCTCCTGCGCGACAGCCCGCGGCCCGGCACCGAGACGATCGTCGGGGGAGTGGAGCGGATCTACGCCTCCGCGCACGCGCTGCGCGAGCTGTCGCTCCTGGCCCGCGCGCGTTCGTCCGATCTGCCGTTGAGCAGGTCCGACGCCGCCGAGGCGGAACGGATCATCGGGGGTGAGGGCCCGTCCGCATCGGCCCGCCTCGGGCTGCCCGATTCGGCGACGCCGTCAGAGCTGCGCGCGAGGGTCGAGGAACTGCTGGCGCGTTGGCGAAGGCTCAGCGCGTCTCCGATCGCGGAGCGGGCGACGGTCGAGGTGGCCCGTCAGGTGATCCGGAGCCTCGAAGAGGTGGCGTCAGAAGTCGCCCTCTCCGCCACCGGCCCGACGGACGTCGTACTTGCGGGCGGTCCATTGCAGAGCGCCCCGGAACGAGCTGAAGAGGAGCGCCAGGAGCGCTAGCGACCACTGTGCGAAGAGCACCTGGCGAAGGACGGGGCCGTGCTCACCTGTGGCGAAGAATTCGGACGACAGCAGGAAGAGCCCGATCTGTCCCACCACCGTCGCGAGCTGCCACCACCGGGCATTCGGCTTGCGATTCGAGAACGACACCAGCAGCACGATCTGGATCAGCAGCAGGGTGACCGCCACGGCGAAGACGGACCAGAAGAGGATGTCGGCGGCCGCCGTGTACGTCTCCTCACTGCGCCCCTCCGCGACGCCCTTCACGACCTCCGTGATGAGCGGTACCTGGTCTTCGCGGATGACGAAGAGGTAGACGACCGCGACGCCGCCGGCGAGAAGGCTCAGCACCCAGAGGAACTGACTCAGGCGCACCGTGAACGGCGGAGGAAGCTTCGTCAAGACAGGAGCGACGTTGGGGCTCGCGGTCGGCGGGCGCTCCGGCGCTTCACGTCGCTCTCGCGTCGGAGGTGGAGGCGGAGTCCGGTTGCGCGGCGGGTCCGGCTGCGGGGACAGCACCTCGGAGGCCGGCACCTTCGCCACCGGCACGCGACCGATCGCCGTGCCGGTCGCCGGCGCTGTATCTGCGAAGCTCGGCGGCTGAGGCTTCGGGCGCGCGCTCGCGCGCCTTGGGTGGGCCAAGGCGCGCGAGCGGTTGTCGTCGTCTTCCGGATCGGTCACGTCGGGCCTCAGAACTCCTCCTGGGACTCCGGCTCGATGTATGTCTCGTCGATGGAGATGGCCGTCGCGTCCTCGGACTCGTAGTTGCCCTCGTTCGACACGTCGACGTCGGTCGCCGTGTCGGTCGTGGTGGTGTCGTTGAACGACTCCTCCACCTCGACGTCGACCGCCACATCCGTGGAGTTGTCGTTGACGGAGTCTTCGACGCCGACCTCGATGTCGGTCTCGGTGTTGGTCGAACCGTCGTTGAACGAACCGTCGATGTTCGTCGTCGTGTCCTCGTTGCCGATGCTGACATCGCCGACGGTCGTCGTGTCGTTCGAGTTGTCCACGGTGGCGTCCTCGCCGGCGGCGGCGCCGTTGTCGCCGCTGTTGACCACAGCCTCCTGGTCGAAGATCTGGTTGACGTCGCCGTCCGCCCAGATGTTCTGGTTGACCGACTGGTCGACGATGGTCGCCCGGTTGTCGATCGAGAAGGACTGGGTGATGTTCGTGATCTCCTTCTCGACGGTCGTCGGCTTCGGAGGTCCGGGAGGAGCCGGCGGTCCCGCCGGCTTCGGATACACGTCGGGGCGGTCCACGATGACCGGCGCGACGGCCCGGACGTCGTCGACGCAGGCGTCGCTGAGCCCGTTGCGCGCGAGCGTGCCCTGCGGGTCCTCCTCGAACTCCGCGGCTGCCGCGGGGTCATTGAGCAGACTGAGGATGAACTCGATCAGCGCATCGGCGATTGTTGCGAGCGGTGTTGTCATGTCTCGGCTCCTGTCACTTCGAGGCTCATTCTCGAGAGTAGGTGGTTGGCGTTTTCGGTGAATCGGGGGTTTCCCCGATGCCGGCGGGGGGCCGCACGGGGATCTGCGCGGGCGGGCGAGGTCATCAGGTGTCCGCGTCGGAGGAAGGGCCGGTCGGGCTCAGCGCGACACGCAGCTTGGCGATCAGGTCCGAGCGCGACGTGGCTCCGAGCCTGCGCCGGATGCTCGCGATGTGATGCTCGGCCGTGCGCGGTGAGATGAAGATCGTCTCGCCGATCTCGGCGTACGTCTTGCCCTGCACGACCAGGCGCGCGACATCCGTCTCGCGCTCACTGAGTCCGGCGGCGGTGCTCGCGCGGGATGCCGGGGAGTTCTCCACCGACGCATCGGTCGCGCGGGTCTCCTGCGGGTGCAGTTCGCGCGCGCACGCGAGGAGGCGGGCCGAGACCTTCCGGTCGTCCGAGCGGTTGGCGCCGTGTCGCGCGAGACGTGCGGCGTCCCACTTCAGCCCGATGGCGCCGAGCCCCTGGGCGGAGGCTTCGACGGCGTCGGCATCCACCGTCCCGGCGAGCACCGACGTCCACAGGCGTCCGGCAGCGGCCATCGTCGCCGCGACACGGCTGCCGGGCGCGGCGTCGACGAGCGCGTGCGCGTGCGGGCCGAGGTAGTCGGGGTGGTCCAGCAGGATCCCGCGCTGGATGCCGGCCCACCGCAGGTGCGCGGCCCAGACCGGCGGAGAACCCAGCGACTCGACGATGCGCAGGGCCTGTGCGAACAGCGGCTGCGTCGCCGACTCGTCCCCCACGCGCGAGCCGGCGGTCACGAGTTCCGCGACCGGGAGGAGAGTGTAGAGGTCGACGTCGGCGTCCAGCAGGCTGTCGCGCCCGGACTCCCATGCCGCGGTGAGGCCCGCGGCATCCTCGTACCGCCGCGCGAGGCCGACGCGGATGGCCTGTGCCAGCAGGTCGTCCCGCGGCACCGGCGTCGGTGCGAGGGCGAGGGCGGCGTCGAGGTCCTCACGCGCTCTCCCGCCCTGGGCGAGACCGAGTGCGATCCACGCTCGCCACAGCAACAGCCGGGAGAGCATCCACGGTGTTCCCGTGTGCCCCTCGATGGCCGCGTCGATGACCGATCGCGCCGTCGAGAGGTCGCCGGAGCTGATCGCAGCGACCGCCGCGATCACGGCGGGAAGCTCCGGCATGGGTGCCGACGACCGGGACGCGGTGTAGAGGTGGGATCCGCGCACGAGGTCGGCGAGAGCGGCGTCGGCCCGGTCTGCCTGCAGCGATGCGCGCAGGCCTCGGTGGACGAGCTTCATCGCGACGGTCAGGGTCGAGGGCGCCGCGAGCGCGGTCGGTGTCGTGTGGCCGTCGTCATCCTGCGCGCGCGGATCACCGACGCCGATCCGGGCGATGTACTCGCGAGCAGATGCCTCGGCCGAAGCGGGAGGGAGCACGTCGTAGACGGTGCACCCGGTCTGAAGCATCCCCCGCATCGACCAGGTCGCCGCCGCGACATCGGCGAGCCGGGCGTCCACCCCGGCGTCGCGCTCGGAGTACGCCATGGCCTCATCGATCAGATGTGCGGCACCGTCGACGTCTCCCGTCGCCCAGGCCACCTGCGCCCGCTTCGCATGCAGGTCGGCGGACGATGTCCCCGCCTCGGCGGCGGCGCGGTAGAAGCTGCCGGCGCGCACCGGATCCGCGTCGATCAGCTGGTCCCCGCGCTCGACGAGAGCAGCCCCCAGACGGGGGTCGGACACGTCCGACAGCCAGTCGGTTCCGCGCTGGGCAGCCGGGTCGACACCCCCGGGGTGGGCTGTCAGCAGTTCGACGAGCCGGCGCGTGGGCAGGGTTGCGCGCACAGCGGCGCGCACGACCGGCACCGGTCGCCCGTTGCGCAGGAGCAGGCCGTCGGCGTATGCCTGGACGACGATCCCGTCCGGGTCGCCCCGCAGCTCGGAGTCGAGGGGATGCTCCTCCGCCGCCGCCACGCTGACCGCTTCGACCGCTCGTCTGACGTCCGTGTCGACCACCCCGAGGCGGTGTGCGACGCTCTGCTCGAGCACCTGACCGAGCGCCGAGTGGTCGATGTCGTTCGCGCAGTCCCTCTCGTCGTGTGCCGACAGGGCCGCCGACACGAGCCATGAGACGCCGCCGGTGATCTCGAGGATGTGATCCAGGCACGGCGCCGGGATGTCGCGACCGGTGCCCGCGAGGTAGTCCAGGACGTCCGAGCGCGTCACGTGTCCGAGGACGACCGCAGGGCGGCTGCGCTCCAGGTGTCGTGCGATGCTCGCCAGTTCGTGCGAGCTCGGCCAGGGTCGGCTCGTCACGACGAGCGCGGTGTCGGGATCCGCGGCCCGCAGGATGAGGTCCTCGACCTGCGCCGGCGGCAGCAGATGCAGGTCGTCGACGAGGAGCACGCTGGCGGCGGGAACACCCGTCACGTCGGTGTCGGGTCCGAGCAGGTGGAGCGGCACACGGTTGCGGGTGAGGAATCGCTGCGCGCCGCGCAGGATCGACGACTTGCCCGATCCGGCGTTGCCCGAGATGAGCATGCGAGGCGGCGTCTCCCGTGTGGTGAGAGCGTCGATGAGAGGATGCGCGTGTCGCGATCCTGTGAAGTCGGCGGCGTCGAAGAACGCTGCCGAAGCGGCAGTCGGCGTTGACATGAGATGTCCCAGGCGATCCCGGCGTCAGGGAACGATCTCGGGAGCGGGTGAGGTCTCAGGGGCCGGCTGCAGATCAGCGGGGGCCGGCTCCGGCTCGGGGTCCGCCGGTGGAGTCGTGGGCTCCGGCTCCGGCTCGGGCTCGGGTTCGGGTTCGGGCTCCGGCTCCGGCGCTGGTTCCGGCTGGGTGGTCGGTTCCGGTTCCGGCTCCGGCTGCGTCGTCGGCGCCGGCTCCGGCTGGGTCGCTGGGTCGGGTTGCGGCTGCGTCGTCTGGCCCGTCGTGTCGCCGCCGGTCGACGTGGGTGTCGTGCCCGACCCTCCGGCGGCCGGCTGCGTGGACGTGCCTTCCTTCGTCGTGGTCGTGGTCGTGGTCTTCCGGTCCGGCCCTGCCTTGGAGATCGGAGCGTCGTTCTGCGACTTCGGCTTCCCGGCCTTCGGGTTCACCGTGCCCCCTGACCCCTTGTCCGGCTCGGGAGCCGTCGCCGTCTCGGGCGGGTTCGCGTCGGCGGCCGGCTCCACCTGAGCGGCGGCCGCGGCCTCGGCCGGTGCGGGGGCGGCCGGGTCCCAGCCCGACAACGACAGGAAGGTGCCGCTCCCATTGCCGAGCGTCATGGTGCTGCCGAAGACGATCGCCGCGGCGACGAGGGCGGCCGCCGCCGAGATGGCGATGTAGTGGCGCGCGCCGTGCGGCGACGATGCCGCGACGGGGGCGACCGGTGCCGCGAGCGCAGCGCCGGCCGGGATGGCGAGCTCCAGCCCGCCGACCGAGGCGCCTTCATAGACGACGAGCTCTCCCGGAGCAGCGATCTCGCGATCCATCGCGCGGATGAGAGCCGTGTGGGCCGCGCCGAGCGCGATGGACGCCTTCGGATCCGCGTCGATCGCGGTCGGGCGGCCCAGACGCTCGGAGATCCGCTGCGTGACCAGCGGGATCCGCGACGATCCGCCGATGAGCAGCACCGACTCGAGCTGCTCCGGCTCGACGTCGGCCGCTTCGAGGGCATCCTCGAGCACATCGACCGTCTGCGTGACATACGGATCGATCATGTCCTCGAACTCGGCGCGCGTCAGTCGCACGCTCGAGCGGCCGGCTTGCAGCAGGACCGGGATGACGACATCGGAGTCGAACGACAGTGCCTCCTTGGCGTCGACGCATTCGCGACGAAGCTGCGACAGCGCGACCCGCGCGTCGGCGGAGGAGTCGTCCAGCGCCTCGGGGGAGACCTCCGCGGAGCGCAGCACGTGGCGCACCACCGCGTCGTCGAAGTCGGCTCCGCCCAGATTGTCGAGCCCCATCGGCTCTCCCACGAGCTCGAACGAGGTCTCGGTCTTGCGCAGCAACACGCAGTCGAACGTGCCGCCGCCCAGGTCGTAGACGGCGATCGTCTCACCCGGCGCGAGCACGCGCGACGCCTCGTAGTGCCGCGCCGCAGCTTCGGGTTCAGTGATGAACTCCACGTCGCGGATGCCGAGGGCTGCCAGCGCCGAGCTGATCGTTCCCACACGGTGCGGACCCCACATCGCGGGGTGCGTGATGACCACACCGGCAGGTGCGCCTCCCTCGCGTTCGGTCACCGCGTCGATGACGCCCGCCACCGTCCGCGCGTACAGCTGCTCGGCCGGGATCGACTGGTCGCCCACGACCAGCGGTACGTCGTCGCCGATGCTCCGCTTGAACTCGCGGATCAGCCGCTCGGGCGCTGTGACGCCGCGGCGTTCCGCAGCATCCCCGAAGAGGAGTTCACCGTCTTCGGCGATAAAGACCACCGTCGCGACACTGTCGCCACGACGCCCGAGTGGAAACGCCGCAGATGTGATGCTGCCGTCCGAAGCGACGCGCGCTGTCGCTGCTCCCAGCCTGCTGGTCCCTAGATCCACGGCCAAGAAAAACTGCTCACCCATGTTGAAGCATGCCCCCACATCGTGTGCGAGCTCCCCCGACCTCGCAGCGTTCTCTCTCCCCAAAGAGTGAGTCGCTGCTGTGATGATACGCCGAGGCCGGACAAAGCCTCAAGGGCATGTAACAGTTATGTTTCGGCCAGGTGTGTGCGTCGCGCCGCGTGTGACGCACGATTGGCACTCACGTTGCATGAGTGCCAGACGGTTGCCTAGACTGTCATCAGCACTCTCAACGTCAGAGTGCTAACGAGTCTTAGTCTCAAGAAAGAAGAGGTAGACCGTGTCGGTTTCCATCAAGCCGCTCGAGGACCGCATCGTCATCAAGCAGGTCGAGGCCGAGCAGACCACGTCCAGCGGTCTGGTCATCCCCGACACCGCCAAGGAGAAGCCCCAGGAGGGCGAGGTCGTGGCGGTGGGTCCGGGTCGTATCGACGACAACGGCAACCGCATCCCGCTCGACGTCGCCGTCGGCGACCGCGTGATCTACAGCAAGTACGGCGGCACCGAGGTGAAGTTCGGCGGTGACGAGCTCCTCGTCCTGTCGGCTCGCGACGTCCTGGCGGTCGTCGTTCGCTGAGGTCCGCGCACTGCGCGTACCGAGAGGGTCGGATGCTTCGGCATCCGACCCTCTCGTCATGTCCGGGGTCCTCGGCCCGGGGCGGCGTGGCAGGAATCCGGCCACGGACGGCAGGGAACGGATGCCGTCGGCCCGGCGCAGCGGGCCGGCACCGCGCAGGGCGGGCGTAGGCTGACTCGGTGAGTCGCGAGCAGTCCTCCCCGTCGGAGCGTGGCACCGTGGACGGGCTCGACCCCTCCACCGCACTCGACCTCGGCGTGACGACCGGGAGCCTTCGGATCGCGGATGCCGCCGCCGAGGCGCGCGAGCGTACGCTCGGGGGCGTCTACGCGTTCAGCGCCTACCTGCTGTGGGGCTTCCTGCCGCTGTACTTCCTGCTCCTGGCACCGACCGGCCCGTGGGAGATCGTGGCGTGGCGGATCCTGCTGTCCCTTGCCTTCTGCGCGCTGCTGCTCACGGTGACCCGCACGTGGGCGCGGCTGGCGGCGATCTTCCGGCAGCCGCGCGTGCTGGGGCTCACCGTGATCGCCGGTCTGCTGATCTACGTCAACTGGCAGGTCTTCATCTACGGCGCCCTGAGCGACCAGGTCATCGAGACCAGCCTGGGCTACTTCATCAACCCGATCGCGACCGTGCTGCTCGCCGTACTGGTGCTGCACGAGCGCCTGCGCCCGACGCAGTGGGTCGCCATCGGCATCGCCGCCGCGGCGGTGGCCGTGATCGTCATCGGCTACGGCGCCTTCCCGTGGATCGCGCTCACGCTCGCGGCGTCGTTCGGCGTCTACGGGCTGGTGAAGAAGAAGGTCGGCCCTTCGGTCGACGCCGTGAGCGGTCTCACCCTCGAGACGCTCTGGCTGACGCCGATCGCGGTCGTCGTGCTGGCGATCGTGGGTGCGACAGAGGGCCTCACGATGGGGTCGAGCGGATGGCAGCACACCGTGCTGCTGAGCCTGACGGGCGTCATCACCGCCGTGCCGCTGCTGCTCTTCGCCTCAGGCGCCCGCCGCGTGTCGCTGACCACGATCGGGCTGTTGCAGTTCGTGGCGCCGATCCTGCAGTTCCTGATCGGGTGGCTCGTGCTCGGTGAGCCGATGCCCCTGGAGCGCTGGATCGGCTTCGGGCTCGTGTGGGTGGCGCTGATGGTGCTCACCGTCGACTCGGTGCTGCACGCCCGGCGTTCGCGCGTCGGCGCCTGAGGTCAGCGCACCAGTCGGGCGATGGCCTGCGTGGCCTCGGTGATCTTGGCGTCGGCGGCCTCGCCGCCCAGGCGTGCGGCATCCACCACGCAGTGGCGCAGGTGGTCGTCGAGCAGGCCGACCGCGACTGCCTCGAGCGCGGAGGTCAGCGCGCTGATCTGCGTCAGGATGTCGATGCAGTACTTCTCGTCCTCCACCATCTTGTGGATGCCGCGAGCCTGCCCCTCGATGCGCTTCATGCGGTTGAGGTACTTGTCCTTGTCGGTGATGTAGCCGTGGTGCGAGGCCTCGCCCTCCGGCGAAGCCGCGTGGTCGGCCGTCTCGCCGTGCGTGTCGATCGTCATGTCTGCAAGTCCTTCACTGTGTACAACGTTCGTGATGTAAAAGAGGTAGGAGTCCGGAAGTCGGCGCACTCGGCTAGGAGGCGGCGATCGCCTCCGCCGCAGCCGGCGCCTTCGCCCGGGAGGGGTCGGGACGGCCGCCGGAGAGGCTGCGGAACCGTCGCAGCCTGAGGCTGTTGCCCACCACGAACACACTCGAGAATGCCATCGCCGCTCCCGCGATCATAGGGTTCAGCAGGCCGAGGGCCGCGAGCGGCAGAGCCGCCACGTTGTAGGCGAAGGCCCAGAAGAGGTTGGCCTTGATCGTGCCGAGCGTCGCGCGCGACAGGCGGATGGCGTCGGCCGCGCTGCGCAGGTCGCCGCGCACCAGGGTGATGTCGGATGCCTCGATCGCGGCATCCGTCCCGGTCCCCATCGCGAGGCCCAGGTCGGCCTGCGCGAGGGCGGCGGCGTCGTTCACGCCGTCGCCCACCATGGCGACGACGCGCCCCTCGGACTGCAGCTGGGTGATGACGGCCACCTTGTCGTGCGGCAGCACCTCGGCGATGACGCGTTGGATGCCCACCTCGTCAGCGATCGCGCGCGCCGCGGCGGCGTTGTCGCCGGTCAGCAGCACCGGTGTGAGCCCGAGCGCCCGCAGCTGGCCCACCGCCTCGGTGCTCGTGGGCTTCACCTGGTCGGCGACCACGAAGAGGCCCCGCACCTCGCCGTCCCACGCGGCCAGCACCGCGGTGCGCCCCAGCGCTTCGGCCGACGCCTTCGCGGCGGCGAGGTCCGCGGGCAGGGCCAGCGCCCAGTCGGCGAGCAGTGACTCGCCCCCGACGAGCACGGCGTGCCCCTCGACGACTCCCGACACGCCCTTGCCCGGAACGTTCTGGAACGACTCGACCGAGGGGAGCGGTCCGGTCTCGTCGGCGGCGCCGCGTGCGATCGCCTGCGCGATGGGGTGCTCGGAGGCATGCTCCAGGGCTCCGGCGAGACGCATCAGCTCGGCGCGGGCGTCGGCGGCGACATCCGCCGTCGTGGCACCTCCGGCGACCACGACGTCGATGAGTGTCATGCGGCCGGTCGTGACGGTGCCGGTCTTGTCGAGCACCACCGTGTCGACGGTGCGCGTCGACTCGAGCACTTCCGGACCCTTGATCAGGATGCCGAGCTGCGCGCCGCGGCCGGTGCCGACGAGCAGCGCGGTCGGGGTGGCGAGGCCGAGGGCGCACGGGCAGGCGATGATCAGCACCGCGACGGCCGCGGTGAACGCCATCGACGCGGAGGCGCCGGTGAGCAGCCAGCCCACGAGCGTCGCGAGCGCGATCAGCAGGACGATGGGCACGAAGATGCCCGAGATCCGGTCCGCGAGCCGCTGCACCGGCGCCTTGCCCGACTGCGCTTCCTCGACGAGTCGCGCCATCTGGGCCAGCTGGGTGTCGTCGCCTACGCGGGTCGCGCGCACGACGAGCCGCCCGCCGACGTTGACGGTCGCGCCGACCACGGCGTCACCCGGGGCGACTTCGACGGGCACGGACTCGCCCGTCACCATCGAGGCGTCGACCGCCGACGTGCCCGAGGCCACGACGCCGTCGGTCGCGATCTTCTCGCCGGGGCGCACGACGAACTCGTCGCCGACGTGCAGGTCGGCGATGGGCACACGGACCTCATCACCCGTCGGCCGCAGCACCGCCACATCCTTGGCGCCGATCTCGAGGAGCGCGCGCAGGGCCGCGCCGGCGCGGCGCTTCGACCGCTGCTCGAAGTACCGGCCCGCGAGCACGAACGTGGTGACCCCGGCCGCCACCTCGAGGTAGATGTCGCCGGCCCCGTCGCTCGGGGTCACCGACCACTCGAACGCGTGGGTCATGCCGGGCATGCCGGCGTGGCCGAGGAACAGGGCGTAGAGCGACCACAGGAACGCGGCCGAGACGCCCAGGGAGATGAGCGTGTCCATCGTGGCGGCGCCGTGACGGAGGTTGATCCACGCGGCCCGGTGGAACGGCCAGGCGCCCCACACCACGACCGGTGCGGCGAGCGCCAGCGACGCCCACTGCCAGTACGTGAACTGCAGCGCGGGGATCATCGCCAGCAGGATGACCGGCGTCGAGAGCACGATCGACCCGATCAGCCGATGGCGCAGGCTCGTGAGCTCGGGGTCGAGGGTGTCGGCCGCGGACGGCTCGGCAGCCGGCGGGGCGGGGAGCGCGGCGGTGTATCCGGTCTTGACGACCTCATCGATGAGCATCTGCGGGTCGAGACCCGCCGGGGCGCTCACGAA
>NZ_DATCVK010000127.1:0-87707 GCF_036566905.1 Microbacterium sp.
GCGACCGACGGCTGCGCCGTCTCCGCCGCCGGCGCCCCGGCCGTGGCCGCGTCGGGCTGCTCGTCGCTCGGGTCGGCGAGCGCGGCATCCGTCTCCGTCGCCTCGGCGGTACCCTTGCCGGGCCCGAGGAACAGGTTCGCCAGGTAACCGGTGAAGGTGCCGAAGATGCCGACCCCGACCACGATGATGAGCGTGCCGATCAGCCGGCCGGCGTTGGTGACGGGGTACTGGTCGCCGTAGCCGACGGTCGAGATCGTGACGATCGTGTACCAGAGCGCGTCCGAGGCCGTCGTGATGTTCGCGCCGGCCGCGTCCTCCTCCACCGCCAGGATCGAGATGCTGCCGAACTGCAGCACGAGCACGCCCATCAGGAGCAGGGTCATCAACGCACTGTTGGCACGATCGTGGATGAGCGTGGTCCACACCGTCCGCGGGCCCAGTTCGCGCAGGAGGCGGAAGACACGCAGCAGCCGGAAGACGCGAAGTACCTTGAACTGCGGAAACGGCAGGCTGGCGAGCAGATCCGCCCAGCCGAAGCCGGCGAAGAAGTACCGCCCCGCCGACGGTGCCGTCGAGATCCGGTAGATGAAGTCGCCGAGGAAGATGGCGCTGAACAGCGCGTTCATGACCGACAGAACGAGCTCCACTGCGCTGTTGCCCGCGATGGCGTAGACGAGCACCAGGTTGACGATCGACAGGATCGACAGTGCGCCGATGAAGATCTCGTACGCGGTGTTCTTCAGCTCGGATCGCGCTGCGGCGCGCAGCCGGGCGCGCTCACGGGAGCGTTCGCGGATCTCGGAGAGGGAACGGGCCATGTCGGCTCCTCGGATCGGGCCATGCCGGACACCCTCCGGCTGAGGCCCCATTGTCCTCGTACCCATCACCGCGGCGCGACCGGCTCATCGCGGTCGGCCGAGCTCGACCGTGCTCAGTCGAGGACCGTCGCGCGCTCCCCCGCCTCGACCCTGGCGGCGAGACGGTTGCCCGCCGGCGGCAGCGGGCACACGTAGTGGTCGCTGAACGCGCACGGCGGCAGGTAGGCGTCGTTGAAGTCGACGGTGACCGACCCGTCCGCGGCCGGCGGCTCGATCTCGAGGAACCGGAAGCGGTAGGCGTCCACATTGCTCGTGGCATCCGCGATCACGGCGCTCAGCCCGGACGCGGGGTCGCCGGTCACGGTGAGCTCGACGGGCGCGCCGCCCACTTCGAGGGCGATCGTGCCGACCGCGGGCTCCTCCCGCTCGTACCCGTCGACGCTGCGGATGACGTTGATCTGTCCCTCGGGCGCGGGGCGGAACACACCGGCGAGCGCCCACGCGTCGTCGTGCGGGAACGACAGGATGCCGCGCAGCCGCGTCCGGCCGGGAATCTCGGGGTCGAACACACGAAGCGCCGGTGCGCCCTCGCGGCTGATCGCCTTCAGCCGCAGCCGTCCGACGTCCAGGTGCTCTCCGGGCGCCAGCACGACCTCGTCGAGCGGGGCGTCCGGCGTCTGTGCGCGCAGTCCCGTGCCGACCACCCGGTCGTCCACCGCGCGCCAGAGACCCGGAGCGCCGTCGTACGCGCGGGGTTCGGCATCCAGCCAGTGGGTGTTCCGCAGCGCGGCGACGCCGTGCTCGGACGACACAGCGTGCCAGCGAGCGTCGGTGACGGTGGTCTGGGGGGCGCTCGTGGGGAGGGTCATGCGGGTCCTTCGTCCGGGGTAGGGCGGCGATTCGCCCCTCCCATCCCAACACGCCGTGGGCGAACGCATTCCCGCGGCCGGCGAGTGTCGGTCACGCGGCGTCATCGACGCTTACCTTGCAGTTCTAGGTAACTTGTACTTCTATGTACGTAGGGCTTCTACGTATGGAGGACGATGTGAAGATCGGCAAAGACCTGGTCGCCGCGGCGGCGACGCCGATGGTGCTCGGCATCCTCGCCGACGGCGAGTCGTACGGCTACGCCATCCTGCAGCGCGTGGGCGAGTTGTCCGGCGGCGAGCTGGAGTGGAGCGACGGCATGCTCTATCCGCTGCTGCACCGGCTGGAGCGGCTCGGGCATGTGGAGTCCTCGTGGGGCGCCTCCCCCAGCGGTCGTCCGCGCAAGCACTACCGCCTCAGCGCTACGGGCCGCGCGGCGTTCGCCGAGCAGCGGCAGCAGTGGGCGGTGGTGAGCCGCGCACTGCAGCGGGTGTGGTCGGATCGTGACGGCGGCACCGACTTCGCCGGCGCCCCGGCGTTCGGGGGTGCGTGACATGGCGGACGACCTCGAACCCCGCATCGAAGACCAGATCTCGGCGTGGCGCGCCTACGTCTCGCGCCCCGAGGCGATCGACGGCCGCGACGTCGACGAGCTCGAAGACCACCTGCGCGGCCAGATCGACCGGCTCGAAGCCTCGGGTCTCGACGGCGATGAGGCGTTCCTCGTCGCCGTGAAACGCCTCGGCGGACTCGACGACCTGTCGCGGGAGTTCGCGCGCGAGCACTCCGACCGGCTCTGGAAGCAGCTGATGTTCCCCGGCGAGCCGCGCGCGCCGCGCAGCGGCGGCGGCCTTCCGCTCGCCGTCGGGCTCGCGATCGGCGCGGCCCTGGCGATCCAGATCCCGGCGCTGTTCGGCATCCGCTTCGGCGAAGACACGGACTTCTACGCGCGCTTCGCGGCGCTGCTCGTGCTGCCGTTCCTCGCGACGTACTTCCTGGTGCGTCGCCGGGCATCCGTCGCCACCGTCGCGGTGGTCGGCGTCCCGTTCCTGTTCGCGGCCGCCGTGATGGCGGTCTACCCCTTCGCACCGGGCGGCGCGACACTCGTGCTCGCGGCCACCCACGTCGCCGTGGCGCTGTGGATCGTGACCGGCATCGCGTACGTCGACGGGCGCGTGCGATCGAGCCGCGCGCGCATGGACTTCATCCGGTTCACCGGCGAATGGGTCGTCTACCTCGCCCTGATCGGCCTCGGCGGCGGTGTGCTCGTGGCGCTGACCATGGGCGTGTTCTCGGCCATCGGCCTGGATGCCGAGTGGTTCGTCGAGCAGTTCATGGTGCCGTGCGGCGTCGCCGGAGCCGTCGTCGTCGCCGCCTGGCTCGTCGAGGCGAAGCAGAGCGTCATCGAGAACATCGCACCGGTGCTGACCAAGCTGTTCACACCGCTTTTCACGCTGCTGCTGCTGGCCTTCATCGTCGCCGGGCTCCTGCAGGGGAACCTCGTCGACGGGGGCGAGACCGAGGCGTTCGGCCAGCGCGACCTGCTGATCCTCTTCGACATCGTGCTGGTCGTCGTCGTCGGCCTGCTGCTCTACGCCCTGTCGGCGCGCGAGCCGCTCGCGCCGCCGTCGTGGTTCGACCGGCTGCAGCTGCTCATGGTGGTGGCGGCGCTCGTCGTCGACATCATGGTGCTCGTCGCGATGATCGGACGGATCGCCGAGTGGGGGGCGAGCCCCAACAAGCTCGCCTCGCTCGGGCTCAACGTCATCCTGCTCGCGAATCTCGTCGGCGCCGCATGGCTGCAGCTGCGGTTCGCGATGCGCCGCACGCCGTTCGAGCGCCTGGAGCGCTGGCAGACGGGCTTCCTGCCGGTCTACCTCGCGTGGGCGGCGATCGTCGTGGTGGCGTTCCCGCCGCTGTTCGCGTTCGCGTAGACCACGCCGGGGCCCGGCCGGGCGGCGATCGCCTCCAGGAGCACCTGGTCCCATCGCTCGAGGAACGCCGGCAGGCCGTAGCGCGCCAGGGCGTGCTCACGCGCTCGGGCGCCCACCTCCGCGGCCCACTCCGGCTCCTCGAGGAAGGCCCGCGCGGCACGGCGCAGTTCGTCGACGTCGGTCGAGACGACTCCGGTGCCGCGGCGACCGCCCGCACCGCCTCGGTCGTCGCGAGCGCGACCACCGGCATCCCGAGATGCATCGCCTCGATCAGTGACAGCCCGAGCGAGGTCCATCGGAACGGATGCAGGTACACGCGGCGCCGGGCGAGCTCGGCGTGCAGGCGCCGGGGCGCCAGGCTCTCGATACCGGCGATCGCCGGGTCGTCGTCGAACGCCGCCGCCAGCAGGCCGGCGTCGATGCCGAAGACGTCCAGCGGCGCTTCCCGTGTGAACGCGGGCAGCAGGTCGGTGCCGACGGCGCGCCATCGCCGCACGGGTTCGTTGACGACGACGCCGATCCGGGCGAGCTCTCCGGAGTAGAGCGAGCCCGGGTCGGGGACGCCGTGCTCCACCACGGTCGTCGGTGCCGTCCCGTTGTCCCAGAACAGCCGGTTGAAGTGGGTGACGTGGACGATCAGGATGTCGTGGCGATGGGCGAGCGGATGCCGCGTGGTGAACGCGCCGGGGCCGGGCGTGTTGTGCTCGAGGTAGACCGCCGGCAGATCGCGGCCGGGCACGCGACCGGTCAGCGACTCGACGAGTCCGATCTCCTCCGGACGCTGCAGCACCACGACGTCGATGTCTTCGGAGCGCAGCGCGTCGAGGGCGACCGGCCGCGCTCGGTCCCATCCCCAGCCGCTGACGCCGTCATCCTCGCCGGGCAGCACGCCGCGTACCGGCAGCAGGTACTCGTGCTCGCCGCGGACGAAGGCGTCGGTGTAGCCGCCGTGGATCGGCCAGAGGAGGATCCGCACGTCGGCTGCCTAATAGTCCTCGGGTGCGAGATCGCCCTGGCCCGTGTCGCCGAGTTCGGCGATCTCGGGGCTGAACCCCTGGGTGTCGGGCTGCAGCGCCGCGGACGGCAGGTCCTCGCGCGGCACCTCCTCGTCATCGGAGGGCAGGTGCGCCGGGTCGTCGCCGGTGGCCGTCTCGATGTCCGGGTCCTCGCCCGCGTCGAGCGAAGTGGTGCGGTCCCACTCGGCCTGCGCCGGGTCACGAGTGGGGTCCGGTTCGATCGACGTGTCGCGATCGCGGAGCGGCTGCACCCCGGCCTGCTCAACCCCGACCTGGCCGTCGGGCGCCGGAGGGATGCCTGCGGGAAGGCTGTCGGACATGGGGTTCTCCTCTTCTCGAGCTCGGTTCAGACGTCGCGCGTCGGCGTGCCGTGGATCTCGCCGCGCCAGCCGCCGGTCTCGCGGCCACGCTCCTCGATGAACTCCTTGAAGCGTGCGAGGTCTTTCTCCGCGGCGCGCTCGTCGATGCCGAGCGCGGCGCCGGCCTTCTCGGTCAGCGACTCGGGCACCCAGGTCATCTCGAGCGAGACGCGAGTGCCGTCGCCGGCCGGGAGGAAGCTCACGCGGCCGGTGTGGACCTTCTCGCCGTGGCTCGCCCACGAGATGTGGTCGTCGGGCACCTGGTCGGTGATGGTGGCGTCGAACTCGCGCTCCACTCCCCCGATGTTCACGACCCAGTGGGTCCGCTGGTCGTCGAGCTGATCGATGCGCTCGACCGCCGACATGAAGCGCGGGAACTCCTCGAACTGCGTCCACTGGTCGTACACGGCCCGGATCGGGGCGTCCACGTCGATCTGTGCTGTCACAATGCTGGTTGCCATGACGGCTCCTCTCACTGGAACAGCCACCGTACGAAACCGGGCGGTGCCGGGGCACGGGGTTGACTCCGCCGAAGGCCGCAGGTAATGCCCGCGTGCGCGACCGCGACCGCGCGCGTCAGCGCTCAGCGCACGCGGAACACACGGATGCAGACCTGCCCCGCCTCAGGTCGCGCGTAGCCGACGAACTGCGCCTCCGTGAGCCAGCGGTGCGCCTCCGCGCCGGTCTGGAACACGAAGGCGGTGCGGTAGTAGAGATCCTCCTCGCCCACGTCCTCACCCGCGTAGAGGCGCCGCTCGACGTCTTCGCCGGCGTGCCAGTAGCCGCGGTTGACGACGTCGATCGCGGCGCCGTCGTCCGCCTCGATCAGGTATCGCGCGTCGAGCTGGGTGGTCGCACCCCGCGTCACCCACCAGTCGGCGCCGACCCCCAGCACGCGTCCGTTCAGCCGCGGTCCCGAGATCGTGCCGCCCACGATGGGCGTCACGTTGAGATCCTCGGATGCCGTGCGCCCGACCCGGATAGGCTCCGACACCGCCACCTTCAGCTCGAAGACGAACTCGAGCCCCGGCTCCCAGGCGGTCACGCGACCGCTCCCGCGATACGCGCCTCGACCGGCGTCAGCCCGCCCAGCGCGGCCTCGACATCCCGAGCCGCGGCGAGTGAGACGTGGTCGGCGTTGCGCGGCCCGATGAGCTGCACCCCCGTCGGCAGGCCGTCCTCGTCCAGCCCGGTCGGCACGGCGACCGAGGGCAGCCCGAGGAAGTTGACCGTCACCAGGAGCCGGTGGTCGCGCCAGAGCTCGGTGGTCGCCGCCGGGCCCGACAGGTCGTAGCCGATCTCGGGCATGCGCCGCGCCGAGACCGGGCCGAGCACGATCGGGTACTCGGCCTGGAACCTCTCCCACGCGGCCGCGATGACCGCACGCTGGGCCCAGGCGCCGCCGTAGGCCTCGCCCGACGCGAGCACCTCCGTCTCCTCGGCGTTGTCGAGGAAGTACCGGGTGGAGCCGTGCGACAGCGGCACGGGGAGCGCGCCGGGCAGGAAGGCGCCGACCATCTCGGTGGTCGAGATGCGGCGCCACAGCGTCGCCGCCTCCTCGATCAGGGGCGGCTCGATGTCGTCGACGGTCCATCCCGCCGCGGCGAGCGCCGCGGCGGCGCGGTCGACGGCGGCGGCCACCTGCGGATCCACGCCCCAGCCGAGGGGGTCGCGCACGACGGCGACCCTCCGGGGACCGTCGTACGACGCCGGATGCGCCAGCGTGAGGGCGGCCGGGTCGCTGCCGTCAGCGCCGTGCATGATCGTGAACGCGGCATCGAGGTCGTCGACGCGCCGGGCGATCGGCCCGTTCACGGCGAAGAACTGCAGCGACAGCGACACCGGCTCGGTGACGTCGGCCATCGGCGCGGGGATGCGGCCGGCCGACGGCCGCAGTGCGCAGACGCCGGCGGCGTACGCGGGCAGCCTGAGCGACCCGCCGTAGTCGTTGCCGAGACCGAGCGGTGTCATGCCGGTCGCCACGGCGACCGCGTCGCCACCGCTCGACCCGCCGGGAACCCGGAACGGGTCCCAGGGGTTGAGCGTGCGGCCGAACAGGTCGTTGTCGGTGTCCCAGCGCAGGCCCCAGTCGGGCATGTTGCCGCGGCCGATGGGGATCGCGCCCGCCTCGAGCAGGCGCCGGACCATCGTGGCGTCCTTGGCGGGGACCGCCTCCGCCATGAACGGCCAGCCACTGGTGCTCGCCGACCACGTCAGATCGATGTTCTCCTTGACCGTGAAGGGCACGCCGGCGAGCGGTCCGACGGTCTCGCCGGCGTCGAGCGCCGCGTCGACGGCATCGGCCAGGGCGCGTGCCCGCTCGTGGAACACGACGGTGAGCGCGTTCACCACGGGGTTCACCGCATCGATGCGGTCCAGGTGGGCGTCGATCACGGCGCGTGCGCTCGTCGAACGCGAACGCACAGCATCCGCGATCTCGCGCATGCTGAGTTGCCACAGGTCTCGGTCGGTCATCTCTCTCCTCGGGACGTAGGGATCTGGGTGGTCGCTGTTGCAACGGTCGGCAGCGCCGACGTGCGCGCGGGGAGCCGGCGCCGGGGCACCCACCCGGCCCGCGGGATCGAGTCGAGCAGCGTCCGCGTGTACTCGGCGTGCGGGCGGTCGAGGACGTCCGCGATCGGACCCTGCTCGACGGCCACGCCGGACTTCATGACGACGACGTGGTCGCAGAGTCGGCGGACGGTCGTCAGGTCGTGCGAGATCATCAGCAGCGCGACGCCCGTGGTGCGACGGATGCCGTCGAGCAGCGTCAGGATCTCGACCTGGGTCGTGACGTCCAGCGCCGAGACCGCCTCGTCGAGCACCAGGATCTCAGGCTCGGCGGCGAGCGCCCGCGCGATCGCGACGCGCTGCCGCTGGCCGCCCGAGAGCGAACGCGGTCGCTGTGCGGCGAGCGCGGGGGCGAGCATCACGGCGGCCAGGAGCTCGTCGACACGGGCGTCGAGCTGGGCGCGGCCGATGCGGCGCCGATGCACCGCGACCGCCTCCGACAGACACTGTCGCACGGTCTGGCGGGGGTCGAGGGATTGGTAGGGATCCTGGAAGACCATCTGAGCGATCCGCGCCCGGGCCCGCCGATCGGCCGCGCTCCGGGCTGGCCGCGTCCAGTCGGCGCCCTTCACCGTGACCGAGCCGGCATCCGCCGTTTCGAGTCCGCAGATGATCCGAGCGGTCGTCGACTTGCCCGACCCCGACTCGCCGACGATGCCCAGCGAGCCGCCGCGCGCCAGCGTGAAGCCGATGTCGTCGACCGCCACGAACTCCTCGCGGCCGCCGCGCGGCGAGCGCACCTGAAACGTCTTGCGCAGCCCTTCGACGGCGAGCACCGGCTCCTCGGCCTCGATGCGATCCGCGATCAGGTCGCCCGGCAGGGTGGCCGACAGCAGGCGCTGCGTGTACGGGTCCGCGGCATCCTGCCGCATCGTCGCCGCACGCAGCGTCTCGACCGTGCGCCCGTGCTGCATGACCGCGACGCGGTCGCAGACGGCGCCCGCCAGCGCCAGATCGTGTGTGATGAAGAGCAGCGCGAGGTCGCGGTGGCGGCGGAGGTCGGCGATCACGGCCATCACCTCCTCCTGCGTGGTCACGTCGAGTGCCGTCGTGATCTCGTCGGCGAGCAGGATCGGCGGGTCCATCGCGAGCGTCGCCGTGATCATCACGCGCTGCAGCAAGCCGCCCGACAGATCTCCGGGGCGCTGGCGCATGCGCCGCGCCGGATCCGGGATGCCGACCTCGGCGAGCAGATCCTGCGCGCGCCGGTCCGCGGCATCCGGCTTCGCACCCCCGACGGAGACGAGCGCCTCCGTCATGAAATCGCCGATCGTGCGGAGCGGGTTGAGGTGCGCCCGGGGCGTCTGGAACACCATGCCCAGGCGCCGCGCACGGATCTCGCGCAGGCGTCGGGGCGGGAGCGTCGAGATGTCCTCGCCGTCGATGCGGATGGTGCCGCCCACGGTGAAGCCCTCAGGAAGGAGTCCGGCGACGGCCCGCACCGACAGCGTCTTGCCCGAGCCCGACTCGCCGACGAGGCCCAGTGCCTCGCCGGCACGCACCTGCAGCGTGCAGTCGTGCACGAGTGTGCGCGGTTGCTGAGCCTGTCGCCGCAGGTCGGGCGCCGGCGCGGCGATCGACACCTGATCGAGTTCGAGGACGAGAGCGGTCATCGGTCGGCTCCTTCCGCCCACGTGGTCACACGCGCCCCGAGGATGTTGACCGCGAGCACGGTGACGACCACGAGCGCCGCCGGGAACATCGACTGCTCTGGCGCGCCGACGAGCAGCGACGGCTGCCCGGCGGCGATCATCACACCCCAATCGGATGCCGGCGGCTGGGCGCCGAGACCCAGGTACGAGATCGCGGCGAGGTCGAGCATCGCGTAGCCGAAGCCCACCGTGGACTGCGCGAGCACGGCCGGCAGCAGCGCGGGCACCAGGTGGCGGAAGCAGATCGCGAACGATCCGACACCCTGGATGCGCAGGGCGGCGACGTACGGCTTCGACAGCTCCTGCCGCGCGGAGGCGCGCACCAGGCGCGAGACGATAGGGATGTAGGCGATCGACAGCGCGACGATGGGCGCGATGAGCCCCTTGCCGAACATCGACACCGCGAGCACCGCGAGCACGAGGCCCGGGATGGCGAAGATGACCTCGATCAGCCGCGAGCTCGCGCCGTCCACCCATCCGCCGAACCACGCCGACACGATGGCGATGAGCGTGCCGAGCAGCGACGACGCGAGCACGACGAGGATCGGTCCGACCACGCTCGGGCGCGCGCCGACGAGCACTCGGGACAGGATGTCGCGGCCGAGGTCGTCGGTGCCCATCCAGTGAGCGGGCGAGGGCGGCGCCGCCACCGGCCCGACGTAGAGCTGGTTCGGGTCGTACGGGGCGAGCAGCGGGCCGAACAGCGCCATGGCCAGGATGCCGATCATCACGATGCCGGCCGCGATCAGCAGCGGATCGCGCACGGCCAGGCGACGGGCGAAGGTCGGGACGCGGCCGCCGGCGAGCTGGGCGACGCTCATGCGTTCCTCCTCGGCTTGACGGAATCCGGGTCGATCAGGGCGATCGCGATGTCGGCCGTCGCGTTGAAGACGACGAACAGGATCACGAACAGGAGCGAGATCACCTGCACGACCGGGAGGTCCTTGCGGGCGGCCGCCTCGGTCAGCAGCGAGCCGAGCCCGCCCAGTCCGAACGCCTGCTCGGCGATGGCGGACGCGGCGAAGAGGCCCGCGACGGTGGCGCCGGAGATCGCGAGGATCTGCGGCGACGCGTTGAGGAACACGTGATGCCGGAAGATCTGACCCCGAGGGATGCCGCGCACCCGGGCGGTGTCGACGTGCTCGGAGTGCAGCTGCCCCACCACGGCGCCGCGCGTGATCCTGCTGAGGTAGGCGATGTACAGCACCGACAGCGAGATCGCCGGCAGGGTCAGATGGTAGAGGTTGTCGAGGAGCCCTTCACCGGCGCCGTACACCGGGAACCAGCCGAGCACGCGGCCGAAGACCCAGATGAGCAGGATCGCCACGACGAAGGTCGGCAGGGCGACGCCGAACGCGGTGGCGACGAGCACGGCGCGGTCGGTTCCCCGCCCGCGCGTGGCGGCCAGGATGCCGGAGCCGATGCCGAACACCGCGATGAGCACCAGCGTGTACAGCACGAGGAGGAGGGTGATCCCGAAGCGTGGCGCGATGAGCTCGACGACCGGCGTCTTGTACACGAAGGACGTACCGAGGTCGCCGCCGAGCACCCCCGTGATCCAGAAGAAGTACTGCACCCACACCGGCTGATCCAGGTGGTACTCCGCCTTGATGGCCGCGACCATCTCCGGCGTCGGTCGCAGACCCCCGGCGAGCGCGACGACCGGGTCGCCGGGGGTGAGCAGGACGGCGGAGAAGATGACGATGCTCGCCAGGAACAGGGTGAGCAGCAGCCCTCCGAGCTTGCCCAGCAGCTGCCGGGCCACGCTGGCGTTCATCGTCGTCCCTCTCCGTTGCGCGGTGACGCGTCGATCACTTGCCGCCGAGGTGCTGTGCCCACGGGCTGGAGTATGCCGCCACCGACGTCACGACACCGCTGAGCTCGTCGCTCAGGAAGGTCGTGTGGTACGAGCCCGCGAGTGTCACCTGCAGCAGGTCGGGTGCGAAGATCTCCTGCGCGCCGACGTACGCCTGGGCCGCGCCGACCGCATCCGGCGTGGTGCGTGCGGCCTCGAGCCCGGCGGTGACATCGGGATTCGAGTAGCCGGTCCAGTTGAAGATGCCGCCCAGCTCGGCCGGCAGCAGGAACAGCTGCGGGTAGGCGAGCACGCCCGGTGTCTCGGTGTAGCCCGTGGTCGCGACGAAGTCGATGTTCTCGCGGGGGACCGGATCGGGCAGGAAGATCGCTGCGAAATCCGCCGGCTGCCGCTCATCGATCTCGATCGTCAGGCCGATCTGCCCGGCGGCGCTCTGCACGATCGCCGCGGTCTGCGACAGTTCCTTGCTGCCCGCGGGGATCGCGAGGCGCAGTGGCACCGAGGTGTCCTCGCCCGATTCCTCGACGAGCTTCTTCGCGGCGTCGAGGTCGACCTGCGGCGTCGCGAGGGCGTCGTAGCCCGCCTGGTACACGTCGGCCGCGGACGAGCCCGACCACGAGAACGGCGCGACGAATGTGCTCTGCGGCTGACCCAGCCCGTGCAGCACTGTGGAGATGTACTGCTGCCGGTCGATCGCGAGGCTCAGCGCCTGGCGGATCAGGGGATTCGCGCCCGCTCCGGTGTCACGTGTGGGGCCGAACGAGAACGACGCCGTGGAAGGGCCGATGACCAGCCGGCCCGTGTCGGACGACTCGAATGCGCTGCGGCTGCCCGGCGCCACGTTGAACGCCCCGTCGACCTCGCCCTCCAAGAGCGCGTTGGTGAGCGTGGTGCCGTCGGAGATGAACCGGTAGGTGAGCTTCTTCACCAGCGGCGCACCGTCCCAGTAGTCCTCGTTGGCGACCGTGACGATCTCGCTTCCGGGGGTCCAGCTCTCGAGCCCGTAGGGACCCGCACACATCAGCTCGCCGCCGGAGGTGCCCAGCGCCGCCCCCTGGGCCTCGCCCACGGCCTTGCTCAGCACCGCGCCGGCGCCTCCGGCGATGGCGTCGCGGAACGTGGAGTCGGGAGCGACGAAGTGCACGGTCACCTGGTTCTCGCCGGTGACCTCGATCCCGCCGTCCGGCGCGACGAGCACGAAGGCGCCGTAGAACGCCGAGGTCACGTCGGAGTGGTGGCGCTCGAGGCTGTACACGACGTCGTCCGGCGTGACCGGCGTGCCGTCCCAGAACGTCACGCCCGGGCGGATGTCGATGACGAACGTCACCGGATCGACCCAGTCGGCGGTCTCGGCGATCCCGGCGTCGACGGTGAAGTCGGGCTGCACGCGCAGCAGGCTGTCGCACAGGTTGGGCTGGACGAAGTTGTAGTCGGCGCCCGGGACCAGCGAGCGCGGCTCGCCCTCCACGAGGGCCCACGTCACCTCGTCGACCTCGGTCGTGCCCGCGGGCAGCGCGTCGACGAGCTCGATGGGTGCGGACGTCTCGTCGCCGGTCGGCGACGTCTCGGCGTCGCGGGGCGTGCACCCCGCGAGCAGCACCAGGGCTGCAGCGGCTGCGACGACCGTGGCGGCCTTGCCTCGGTTTCTCATCTCGTTTCCTTTCGGGTCGGTCGAGGGAGATCACAGATCGCGGCGCCATCGCCGCGGTAGCCCTCAGGGTAGTACAACACTGTTGTACATCAATGTTGCATTTGTGTTACAGGCGTCAATAGGGTGGGTGTCATGCCCCGAGAGGTAGACGCCGATCAGCGGCTCGCAGACATCGCCGCCGCGACGATCCGCGTCGCGCGATCCGCCGGCTCGCACGCCGTCACGATCCGCTCGGTCGCCAGGGAGCTCGGCGGCTCGACGACGCTCGTCACGAACTACCTGCCGTCGCGCGCCGGTCTCATCCTCAACGCACTCGATCACGGACGGGACCGCTGGCAGGCGGCGCTCGACGAGACGCTGGCGGCCGCGGCGCCCGGGGACCGGTTCACGGCCGTCATCGAATGGTCGCTGACCACCGGCCCCGACGAGCCGGTGCTGCGTGCGCTCATCCTCGAGATCGTCGCCAACGCCGACCGCGAGCCGGACCTCCGCACGGCGCTTCAGCGCGAGACCGGCGAGTTCCAGCGGCTGCTGCTGGAAGAGGCGCGCAGCGCCGGATTCGCCGACCCGGAGCACGTCGCCGGGCTCGCCTATCTGCTCGTGCGCGGGTCGTACGTGGCGAGCTCCGAAGATCCGGCGCGGTGGGACGAGCCCCAACTGCGCCACGTCATCCACGCGACCCTCTCGGCGCAGCCGCGCACGAGCGTGCATCAGCGCACCACGTAGACCCGGACGCACACCTGGCCGTCCTCGTCGCGCGCGAGCCCGATGAACTGATGCTCGGCGAGCCAGCGGTGGGGCGCGGCATCCGTCTGGAAAACCGGCGCGGTGCGGAAGTAGTACTCCGTCTCGGGGACGTTCTCCCCCGCCTCGACGCGCGCGATCACCTCGACCGAGGCCCGGTAGTAGCCGCGGTTGATGATGTCGATGACCGCGCCGTCGTCGGCGCGCAGCAGATAGCGCGCCTCCAACTGGGCGGTACCCGACCGCTCGACCGCCCAGTCGCCGCCTCCCGGCAGCACCTCGCCGTTCAGCAGCGGTCCGGCGACCGTGCCGCCCGTGATCGGCGTGAAACTCAACTCCTCGTCGGCACTCCGGCCGATGCGCAGGTACGGGGCGATGTCGACGCGGATCTCGAATGCGAACTCCAGCACGGGTTGGTTCATGGACGGGGCTCCTCGGCTCGGGTGTCGGGCAGAACTGTCAGGGTGACGCGCAGCGGCTCGTCGCCGCCGAGTACGACGCGCTGCCGGTTGGTCGTGGTCGCCACCGCGCCCCACGGCTCCTCGCCGGTGCCCGGCTGCGGCAGGAACTCAGGGAAGTCGCTCGAGTGCACGTGCAGGCGCAGTCGGTGCCCGGCGTGCACGCGGTAGCCCAGCTGTCCGAGGTCTATGTCGACGCTCGCGGGGTCGCCGGCGTCGGTGACGTGCACCTGGCCGCGCGCGATCCGCAGCGCCGTGCCGTCGGGCGCCAGGTCGAGCAGACGCGCGAACACGTCCATCACCGGACCGTCGGACGAGACGGATGCCGCGACCCGCACGGGTCCCGCCAGATCGGTGTCGCGGGCGAACGCGTCGGTGGTGAACGACAGCACATCCGCTCGCGCGCCCAGCGCGGCCTCTTCGGGCTGGAAGAGCAGGAAGGCGAACGCGTTCGGCACGCTCGAGGGCACGAGCTGTTCGGGGTCGTGCAGCCACTCGAGTTCGGTCGCGGCATCCGGAGCGTCGGGCGACAGCCCACCGCTCGCGTGCGCGTACAGCGTTCGCGTGGCGGCCTGCGACGGAGGCCACGTCTCCGAGGCGCGCATGCCCGGGGTGCCCGCCAGATTCCAGCTGACCCGCGGGATGTCGGACGCCCGGCCCCGACCCCGCACGAACACCTCGAAGAAGTCGACGGCGGGTTGCAGCATCCGTGGCAGTTCCGCACGGATCTGCTCGTCGCCGCGCTCCTCGACGCGCGCCGTGAGCGGGTCGTCGAGGTAGTACGACTCGTGGTCCATGGACTCGATGCGGAGGAAGTGGTTCAGCGCCCAGGCGGGCCGCGTCTCGATCTCGGCGACATCGGCCCACGACAGTGGCGCGCAGTTGTCCCACCAGCCGATCGTGTGCAGGGTCGGCACGGGACGCGCGTCGAACGGGCTCGCGAGCGGGAAGCGCGGCAGGTGCACGGCGTGCGGATACCACTGGTCGTACGAGAGGGACCGCGAGCCGAGCTCGGCGACGACGTCCTCGGCCTGGGCGCTGAACGGGCGCCGTGCCGGGTCGAGCTCCCAGAAGTAGGCATCCTGGGAGTGGAAGTAAGTGAGCGGGTAGAGGTACGTGATCGCCCACTCGACCGGCCGCGTCCGCTCCCCCGGCACCGTGCGCACGGGTTCTCCGAGCATCGTCCCCGTCACCCGCGGGGCGATCGCCTTCAGGGCGGGATGCTGCGATGCCGCCGCCGCCCACTGCGTGTAGCCGTAGTAGCTGTCGCCCCACATCGCGACGCGGCCGTTCGACCATGCCTGCCGCACGACCCAGTCGATCGTGTCGTAGCCGTCGTCGACCTCGTTGACGAACAGCAGCGCGTCGCCCTCGGAGCGGAACTTGCCCCGCACGTCCTGCGCGACGACGCGGTAGCCGCGGTCGGTGAAGTACTCGGCGATCAGCGGGATGAACGTGTACTCGCCGCTCTTGTCGTACGGCAGCCGGATCAGGATCGTGTCGCCGGGTGTCGTGTCGGGCTCCGCTGGGGCGCCTGGCAGGTACACGTCCGTCGCGAGGCGCACGCCGTCGCGCATGCGGACGCGCTCCTCGCGGGCGGCGGGGCTGACGGGCGCGGGTCCGACGTGGACGATCTGGGGCACTGACGACTCCTCTGCGAGCGGGTGAGAGCAACGGTAGGGACTTCGATGTTGTTAGTCAAGTCTGACTAGACAATAAACTGTGGTCGAACGCACTATGGTGCGAGGAGGAGGTTTCGATGGCTCGACCGTCCGTCGCCGAGGAGCGCACGCAGCAGATCGTCGACGCGACGATCCGCACGATCGCCGCGCACGGCATCACCGGAGCCAGCCTCGAGCGCATCGCCGAAGAGGCCGGCATGTCGCGCGGGCACGTGCGGCACTTCGTCGGCAATCGTGAGGAGCTGCTCCGCGAGAGCGCGCGCCGGTTCTACTACGAAGGCGCCGAGGGCGACTCGATGCTCCCCCGCGGCACCGGCGACGTCACCAGCGCCCTCGACTTCCTGTTCGGCGACGAGTTCGCCGCACCGGGCAACGAGAACGCCGTCGTGCTCGGGTTCGTCGAGGCCGCCCGCACCGATCCCGTGCTCGCCAGTCTGCTCGTGTCGGCGTATCAGGGCACGCACCACGCCCTGGGCGAGCTGCTGGCCGCCGAGCATCCCGCCTCCGATGTCGCCGCGTGCGCCTCCGTGGCGTACGGCGTCGTCGGCATCGCGCTGCACAACGTCTTCCTGAGCGACATCGCGTCGGCGGCGACCGGCACGGCGACCGCGCGCGCCGCGGCCGAGCGGCTCATCGCGACCCTCGACTGATCCGCCGGGTGCGGCACGTGCGCACTGTCGGCGATGCGGCCTAGTCTCGGGGCATGCGCCGGTCGCGAGAGGCGGGGTCGTGGGCGGAGCCGGGGTCATGAAAGTAGCCGGGCCGTCGGCTCCTCTGGTCAGGCCCTGGGTACTGCACGTCGACCTCGACCAGTTCATCGCGGCGGTCGAGGTGCTGCGCCGGCCCGAGCTCGCCGGCAAGCCGGTCATCGTCGGCGGCCGCGGGGACCCCATGGAGCGCGCCGTCGTCTCGACCGCGTCGTACGAGGCGCGCGAGTTCGGCGTCGGGTCGGGCATGCCGCTGCGCATCGCGGCGCGGAAGATACCGGATGCCGTCATCCTGCCGGTCGACGCACCGCTGTATCTGGCGGTATCCGAGCAGGTCATGGCGACTCTGCGCGCCCAGCCCGGCGCGGTGGTGCAGGTGCTCGGCTGGGACGAGGCGTTCGTCGGCGCCGAGACCGACGACCCCGAGGCGTATGCGCGCCGCCTGCAGCAGGACGTACTCGACCGCACGCGGCTGCACTGCTCCGTCGGCATCGGCGACACGCTCGTGCGCGCCAAGGTCGCGACCGGCTTCGGCAAGCCACGCGGCATCTTCCGGCTGACCGCCGACAACTGGCTCGAGGTGATGGGCGAGCGTCCGACGATCGAGCTCTGGGGCGTCGGGTCCAAGGTGTCGAAGCGGCTCGCGCTGCTGGGCATCCGCACCGTCGCCGAGCTCGCCGTCGCCGACGAGACGGCGCTGACCGGTGAGTTCGGGCCGCGGATGGGCCTCTGGTACCGGCAGCTCGGCCGCGGCGACGGCTCGGCCGTCGTCGACGACACGCCCTGGGTCGCCCGCGGGCACAGCAAGGAGACCACGTTCCAGGCCGACATCGTCGATCCGGCTGAGATCGAGGCGGCCGCGAGGCGCCTGCTCGATCAGGTGCTGGACGAGGTGGCCGCCGACGACCGTCCGGTCGTCGGCCTCGGACTCAAGGTGCGTTACGCGCCGTTCCTCACCAAGACCTTCACGAAGAAGATCCCCTCCACCGCCGACCGCGCCGTCGTGCTGGCGCGCACCCTCGAGCTCGTCGCCAAGATCGAGCCCGGCCGCCCGATCCGCCTGCTCGGCGTGCGCGCCGAGATGGCGATGCCCGACGACGCCCGCGAAGGGCACACGCCGACCCGCGGCGGGTGGTGATCACGCTCGACGGGCACTCGCAGAGCCTGTCACGGGCGCTCCCCGCGGCCTAGCGTGGAGTCATGGCTGACATTCGTGCCGAGGTGAAGGAGTTCCTGAGCTCGCGCCGCGCCCGGCTCACCCCCGAGCAGGCGGGGCTCCCCGCGTACGGCGGCAACCGCCGCGTCGCGGGACTGCGCCGCGAAGAGGTGGCGATGCTCGCCGGCGTCTCGGTGGACTACTACGTGCGCCTGGAGCGCGGCAACCTCGCGGGCGCCTCGGAGGGAGTGCTGGATGCGGTCGCCCGCACGCTCCAGCTCGACGAGGCGGAGCGCCAGTACCTGTTCGACCTCGCCCGCGCCGCCGGCCCGGCCCGCAGGCCCGCACGACGCGCCGCGTCGACCGTGCGCCCCGCAGTCATGCAGGTGCTCGACGCGATCACCGAGGCACCGGCGTGGGTCCGCAACGGCCGGCACGACATCATCGCGGCGAACCTGCTGGCCCGCGCGCTGTACTCCCCTGTGTTCGACGACCCGCGGCGGCCGGTGAACACCACGCGCTTCGCCTACCTCAACCCGGCGGCCCGCGAGTTCTGGCGCGACTACGACCAGATCACCCATGACTCCGCCGCGATGCTGCGGATGGAGGCGGGTCGCAACCCGCATGACCCCGACCTCATCCGTCTCGTCGGAGAGCTGTCGACGCAGAGCGAGCTGTTCCGCGAGCGATGGGCGTCGCGCGACGTGAAGTTCCATCGCAGCGGACTGAAGCGCCTGCACCATCCGGTCGTCGGCGACCTGGATCTCAACTACGAGTCCATGGACCTGCCGAGCGAGCCCGGGCTCGTGCTGAACGTCTACACCGCCCCCATGAACTCGTCGTCCGCCGATGCGCTCAAGCTGCTGGCGTCGTGGGCGGCCACGCAAGCGGCCGAGTTCGCGGCCCGTGACGCCACGGCGGCGGGGACGGATGCCGCAGCCGCGGCTGCGCGCTGAGATCCGGCATCCGTCCCCGCGGTCGTCACAGACCCACCATCGCCATGCCGCCGTCGTCGTAGCGGTTGCCGGCCACGACGGCGGCGAGCGCATCGAGCGTCGCGATGTCGTCCGCCGACAGCGGCACGGCAGCGGCCCCGGCGTTCTCGTCGACGCGTTCGCGGCGGCGGGTTCCCGGGATGGGGACGATGAACGGATGCCGTGACAGCAGCCACGCGAGGGCCACCTGGCCGGGCGTCGCGCCGCGTGCGGCGGCGACGTCGCGCACCCCGTCGACGATGGCCTGGTTGGCCCGTAGGTTGTCGGGCTGGAAGCGGGGCACGCGGCCGCGGATCTCATCGGTGCTGAAGGTGGAGTCGGCGGACACGGTGCCCGTCAGGAAGCCCTTGCCCAGCGGACTGAAGGGCACGAACCCGATGCCGAGCTCGACGCACGTGGGCAGCACCTCGGGCTCGGGGTCGCGGGTCCACAGCGAGTACTCGCTCTGCACGGCCGTCACCGGGAACACCGCGTGGGCGCGGCGGATCGTTCCGGCCCCCGCTTCGGAGAGCCCGAAGTGCTTCACCTTCCCTGCCGCGACGAGTTCGCCGACGGCGCCCGCGACGTCCTCGATCGGCACGTCCGGGTCGACCCGGTGCTGGTAGAACAGGTCGATCGCCTCGACGCCGAGCCGCTGCAGCGACGCGTCAGCGACGCGGCGGATCTGCTCGGGCCGTGAGTCCGTGCCCTGCATGCTGCCGTCGACGATGTTCCACCCGAACTTGGTCGCCACGACCACCTGGTCGCGGATCGGGGCGATCGCCTCGCCGACGAGCACTTCGTTGTCGTACGGCCCGTACACCTCGGCGGTGTCGATGAACGTGACGCCGTGCTCGACCGCGTAGCGGAGCACGCCGATCATGTCGTCGCGGTCGCCGGGGTTGGGACCGTAGCTCATCGACATCCCCATCGCGCCGATGCCGATCGCCGAGACCTCGAGGCCCTGACCGAGCTTTCTGGTGTGCATGGATCCTCCTCGTGCCCGGGGTGCGCTCGCTCCCCACGGCATCCTCCATCTCACTCCGGTGAGGGCGTCGACGGGAGACCCCCGCGTGACAGGTACTGCCAGACCCCCGCACACACGGGAGGGCCCGACCTTCCGGCCGGGCCCCCCGTGTGTCGGCTCACGCAGCCGCGTTGATCGCCTCGAACAGGTTCTTGAACGAGGTGAGCGCGCTCTGCGACGGGTTCGCCGCCGTGCGCGCCGCTTCGCCGGCCTGGATCACGGCTCCGACCGTGGAGTCGGCCGTGCCGTCGCCGTTGGTGTCGACCGGATCGCTCAGCGCGATCGATCCGTCGGCGACGTTGAGCCAGAGCGACAGCAGATGCGCGTCGAACTGGTTCTCGGCGTTCTTCGTCTGCTTCGGCCACAGTGCGGTCACCGCTTGCGAAATGGTCGCGAGCGGCACCTTCTCGTCGAACACCGCGCTCAGCACACGCACGACCGAGAGGAGGCACAGCTTCTCCTGCTCGGTGTGCAGCGCGCTGCGCTTGTCGCGGTAATCGGTCTGCCACACGCCCAGCGTGCCGGCATCGGTGCTGGTGCCGAGGATCACGACCTGGACATCGTCGGTTGCCGAGCCTCCGTCATCGTCCGACACCTCGACGCCGGTGGTCGCTGCGCACGCGATCGCGTAGGTGTGCGGCGCGGCATCCGTCACGTCCCGAGGCTGGATGCTCGGACTCGGGTCGCCATCGGCGGCCGGCGGATTGACCAGGCTCGTGTGACTGGCGGTCGCGCCGTCACCGAAGTCCCACGAGAACACCAGGTCGTCACTGCCCGGGTCGGTTCCCCGCGCCTCGAACGCCACCGGGTCGCCGGCGGTGCCGAACACGATGTCCTGCCCGTTCCACGACGTCGTCGGCGGTCCGGTGATCTCGGCCGTCGGGGCGACGTTGGCCACCGTTGCGGTGCCCGTGTCGGAGCCCGCTCCGCCGTCGTCATCGGTGACGGTGAGGGTGACCGGGAACGAGCCGTCGTCGCCGTAGACGTGCGTCGCCTCCACTGCGGTGCCGGTCACCGTGGCCGCGGTGACGGTGCCGTCGCCCCAGTCCACGCTGGCCGTGTGCGTGTCGTTCACACCCGCATCGGCGAAGTGCGCCGCGAGCGTGACGACGGCGTTCTCGTCGGCTGCGGTCACCGTGTCGACCGCGACCGCAGGCGCGACGTTGTCGACGTGCAGCGAGAACCACGTCTGGCCCGTCTCACCCTTGTCGTCCGTGGCGGTGATTGTCACCGTCTCGTCGGCGGGTCCCTCGGGCGGCGTATACGACCACGACCAGGACGAACCCGAGGGGGTCACCGTGCCGATGCTCGCGGTGAGGGCGGTGATGGTGCCGTCGGCATCCGTCGCCGTCCCGGTGTTCGTCGCCTGCGATCCTTCGTCGACCGTCACCGCAGCGTCGTCGGCGGCGACCACCGGGGCGGCATTCGGCGACTGCAGCGCCGCGAGCAGGTCGAGGCGCGGCGTGGTGTTCGTCGTCGTCCCCGCAGCGTTCGTCGTGTACGTGATCGGCACGCCGGTCGAGGTGATGTCAGCCAGCAGGTTCGCGATCGGTCGCGAGGGATAGGCCGACCGCAGCACGGCGAGCGCTCCCGTCACGAACGGCGTCGACATGGAGGTGCCGCTCTTGCTGCCGTACACGTCGTCGTCGATCGCCGAGTCGATCGACGATCCCGGCGCCATCACGTCCAGCAGCCCACCGCGGTTGCCCGAGTTCGTCGTCGTGTCGTCGTCGTTCGTGCGACCGACGGTGAACGCCGTCGAGATGCATCCCGGCGCGCCCACCGCGTTGAGGAACGAGTTGTTCCCCGAGGCGATGACGGTCGCGATGCCGGCAGCCAGGTTGCTGTCGATCGCCGCCTTGCGCGTGTCACCGTCGCAGGCCGACGAGTTGTTGCCGCCGCCGAGGCTCATGTTGCTCGCCACGACGTTCCAACCCGGGTTCGCCGCCGCCTGGCCGCGCACCCAGTCGAGTCCCTGGATCTGGTCCGAGACGAACGACAGCACGCAGGGTGCCGGGTTGGGTGCGCAATCGCTCGCGACGTTGACACGCGTGAACACCTGCACCGCGATGATCTGAGCGCCCGGTGCGACACCGTTGCCCGGAGGCGAACCCGCGGCGTCGTCGGCCGAGCTGCCGGCTGCGATGCCCGCGACGTGCGTGCCGTGGTCGCAGATGTTGCCGCCGCCGTTCACACAGGTCGCGTTGTTGTCGCTGTCGATGTCGGCGGAGGTGTCCTCGGTCGTGCCGTCCGGGCAGAGGCTCGCCTCATCGCCGTCGCCGTCGTCGTCCCCGGGGTCGGAGAAGCAGTGCTGGGCGACGATCCGCGATCCGAAGAACGGATGATCGGCATCGATGCCGGAGTCGAGGATCGCCACGGTGGCACCTGCGCCGGTGTAGCCGAGCGCCTGCACGTCGTCGCCGTTGACGACCGGCAGCGTGCTGGCGAGCGCAGGCGGATCGGCGAAGTCCTTCACCACGCCGACGACGTGCGGATTGTTCTTCAGGCCGCGTAGCGCCGGCTCCGGCACCTCCATGATCACGTAGGGCATCGTCGCCGTCTTCTTCACATCGGTCGCACCCCCGGCGACTCCTCGCACGACCTCGTCGGCCGACGCCTTGCGGTCGAGCTGGACGATGACGCGCACTCGGTCCGGCGGAGCGGCGTTCGCGGGCGGACTGACGGCCACCACCCCGAGCGTCACCGCACACGCGGCGAGTATGGAGACGATTCTGGACCTCATGATGGTTCCCTCCATCCATCGGCGCGTGCCTTCCCGGCGCACGCCCGGTGGTACCTCCACCACCGCCAAGGAGGGGTCGCCGACGACGGTGATACCCGCCGGCCGGGTCGACGGCACGCCGATGCCGCCGCGGCGGGTGGGGCGAAGGGGCAGCCGGCCGACGCCGGCCCGAGCTCAGCGGAAGTCGGCGAGCGCGCGGTGCACCGACGCGACGGCGCTGGAGCCCTCGCCGACCGCGGCGGCGACGCGCTTCATCGACCCGCGGCGCACGTCGCCGGCAGCGAAGATCCGCGGCACGGAGGTCTCGAACGGCAGCGGCTCCCTCCCGAGCCCCTGCCAGCGCTGAAGCGACTGCACCGACACGTCCGTGCCGGTGCGGAGGAACCCGTCGGCGTCGCGATCGAGATCGGCGAGCCAGGACGTCGCGGGCTCGGCGCCGATGAAGCAGAACAGGCCGCGCGCCGCGACATCCCCCACCGAATCGATGCTCACGCGCTCGAGGGCGGACCCGCCGTCCAGCCCCACGACGCGCGAGCCGGTGTGGACGTCGATGCGCGGGTCCTCGAGCAGGCGATCCACGAGGTACGACGACATCCGGGTGCCGAGGTCGGAGCCGCGCACGACCAGGTGCACGGGGCAGCCGTTCGCCGCCAGATACAGCGAGGCCTGGCCGGCGGAGTTGGCGCCGCCCACGACGACGACCGGCGACTCGAACACCTGGCGCAGCTCGAGCGGGGTCGCCGCGTAGTAGATGCCGGCGCCCTCGAACTCGTTCCACCGCTCCAGGTCGAGGGTGCGGTAGGCGGCGCCGGAGGTGACGATCACGGTCCGCGTGCGGATGAGGCGCCCGTCGGTGAGCGCGATGTCGATGTCATCGCCGACGGGTCTGAGGTCGACGGCCTCGCAGGGCGCGTAGACGCGGACCCCGAACTTCAATGCCTGGAGCGAGGCCTGGCCGATCAGATCGCCGCCGCTGACTCCGAAAGGGAATCCGAGGAAGTTCTCGATCCTCGACGTCGCCGCGGCCTGCCCACCCGGGGCGACGGCATCCAGCAGCACCGTGTCGAGACCTTCGGACGCCCCGTAGATCGCCGCGGCCAGACCGGCCGGCCCGCCGCCGACGACGACGAGATCGACCACCTCGTCGGCGCGCGCCTGATAGCTCAGCCCGAGGCGCTCCGCGACCATGCCCGGGGTCGCCCGTGGCATCGGCTCGCCCTGGATGAAGGCGACGGGGAGGTCGTCGAGCGTGATTCCGTGTTCGCCGAGCGCGCCGAGTTCGCCGGGGACCAGCTCGACCGCCGTGTGCACGAGGTCGAGCCGCTCCGCGAATCTGCGCAGCGTCAGGAAGTCGCGCGATGAGCGGGGGCCGACCAGCTTGAGGGTGAGCGCCGCCGGTCCACGCCGGAGCATCTCTCGCCGGGCCCACAGCGCGTGCAGGACGATGTCGCAGAGCTCGTCGTCCTCGGCCATCAGCAGACGCAAGCGCGCCCGGCCGACGCGCAGCATCCGGCCGGCGCGCGACGCGCGAGCCGACAGGAACGCGCCCTGCCCGTTCAGCAGGCCCAGCTCGCCGACGAAGCTGCGCGGACCCATCGTTCCGACCACCGTCTCGTCGACCCAGCCGAACGCGACACGGACGATCTCGACCTCGCCCGTGTCGACCAGGATCAGGTCGTAGTCGAGATCGCCGGCCCGGAAGAGGTACTCGCCCTCTGCGACCTCCTGCGGCTCGCCGAAGGCGACCAGCCGCTGCCACTGCGCGTCCGACAGCGACGGCTTCATCATGCGTTCGATCTCGCGCTGCTTCGCCGGCGAGATCTCGTGAGTCGTCATCGGTGGATCAGCTCCCGCCAGTCGGCGGGCAGCCTGCCCGCGGGGCCGGGCGATGGCTGCGTGGCCGGTCGCGACACGGGCGGCGCGAGGTCGGGCCCGTCCACGTAGTCCCCGGCGACGTAGTCCCAGAACCAGTCCTCGCCCGGCTCGAAGCTGCGCACATAGCGGTGCTCGCTCGCGCGGAAGTGCGCGGTCGCATGCTGCGCCGGAGACGTGTCGCAGCACGCGACGTGCCCGCACACGGCGCACCGCCGCAGGTGCACCCACCAGCCGCCGACCGCATCGCAGTCGGCGCAGCCCTCGCCCGAGGGCGGCACCGTGGGGTCGATCTCATCCAGGCTCATCTGGCCTGCCTCTCATCCGACGCGTTCCATCGGAGTGATGCTAACGCGCCCGGCAGCGCGCACGGCCGAGATGCGCGACGGGATGCAGTCACATCTCACGCGGCCGCTCGACCGCCCGGCGCCTGACCTGCCCTGCGTGGCTCAGGCCTGATCGACCAGCACCGGGGTGCGCCGCCGACCGCCGATGAGGGGTGCGATCAGTGCAGCCACGACGACGAACACCAGCGGGATGATCAGGGCCGAACGCAGGCCGAACTCGTCGCCGGCGAAGCCGAGCGCCGGCGGACCGACGAGGAACGCGACGTAGCCCGCCGTCGCCACGAGCGACACGCGCGCCGCGGAATCGGGGCCGGAGTCGCCCGCCGCGCTGATCGCCACGGGGAATCCGAGGGACGCACCCAGTCCCCACAGCAGCACGGCGGCCGCCGCCACGAGCTGATTGTCGACGAAGATCACCAGGGCGAGGCCGACCGCGGCGAACACACCGCTCGCCGAGAGCACCGCGGGGCGGCCGAACCGCTCGATGAACCATCCGCCGGAGAATCGGCCGATCGTCATCGCGGCGGCGAACACCGCGTAGATCGTGGAGCCGAGCGCGGGATCGAAGCCATGACCGTCGACCATCACCAGCGGGAGCCAGTCGTTCGCGGTCCCCTCGGCGAGCGCCATGGCGAGGATGATCACGCCGATCAGCAGCAGACGGGAGTCCTTCCACAGGGCGCGGCGGCTCTCGGTGACGGCGGTGGTGTCGACGCCGTGTGCGCGGCCGGTGTGCGCAGGCAGCGCCGGCACCGAGAGCACGACGGCGGCGAGCGCGATCACGCCGACGAGGCCCAGGTGCCAGGCCACGGGGAAGCCGGCGGCGGTCGCCCAGATCCCGATGACGGCTCCGACGACGGTGCCCAGGCTGAAGCATCCGTGCAGGGTCGGCAGGAACGATCGCTCGCTGACCCGCTCGATGTCGGCTCCCTCGACGTTCATCGCCACCTCGCCACCGCCCATCCCGGCGCCGAAGAGGAAGAGTCCGGAGGCCACGACGAACGGGCTGCCCACTGCGGCCCCGATGCCGATGACGGGCATGCTCACCACGATCGCCGTCGCGCCGGCCGCGATGACCGGCCGTGCTCCGAACCGCGCGACGAGGGCGCCTGATGACAGGATGCCGACCATCGAGCCGAGCGACAGCCCGAACAGCACGAGCCCCATCTCCGCGGTCGAGGCGCCGAGGAGGTCGCGGATGTCGGGCGTCCGGGTGACCCACGACGCGATTCCGACGCCGGGGACGAAGAAGAGCGTCGCCAGTGCGAGGCGACGCGCGGACAGGGACGAGAGCATCGGCATCCTTCACCATATGTACGTTCGTACACAACAAATCTGTACTATCGTACACAGGCGTTCGCCGACGAGACGAGGTACCCCATGGCCGCACGCGGCGCGAACGATCCGGATCGCCGCGACCGGATCATCGCGGCGACGCTCGCGGTCATCGGCGAGCGGGGGGTGCACCAGACCAGCCACCGCGTCATCGCCGCCCGGGCGGGCGTCCCGCTCGGATCGCTGACCTACTACTTCGACGGGCTCTCCGACATCCTCGAGCAGGCCTTCGCCGCACTCGCGGAGCGGATGTCGGAGCAGTACCGTGCGACCCTCGCGGTGGCGCGGAGCCGCGAGGAGGCATGTGCGGCGGTCGTCGACCTGATCTGCGGCTCGTACGCATCGCCCGACGACGTGCGGGCGCTCTTCGAGATGTACTCGTTCGGCAACTACGACGCGAAGGTGCACGATCTCTGCCGCGACTGGCTGCTCCTCAGCCGCGCCAGCCTCGGCCTGCATTTCGCCGAGCCGACTGCCCGCGCGCTCGACGCGCTCGTGGAGGCCTGGCCGATGCACCAGGCATGGGAGGGCACCCCGCTGGATCGCGACTACGTGGCCGCCGTCGTGCAAGCGCTCGTCGACCGCTTCGAGCCCGCAGCGGAATCCGCAACGGTCTGACTGCGCCCCCACCGTCCCCGCCGGGACGGTGGCGACGCGCCCCACCGCCCCGCGCGGCGCTCAGCCTTCCGTGACGTGGCGGTACACCGCGTGGATCACGCCGTTGGGCAGCACCGTCGCCTCGTCGAGGGAGAACGTCAGCGGCGCCTCCTGGTCGAACAGCCGGCGTCCGTGGCCGACGGTGACGGGGTGGATCAGCAGGTGCAGCTCATCGACGAGCCCCGCCCGCAGCAGCGCCTGCACCAGGCTGGTGCTGCCGGTCGTGAGGATGTCGCGACCCTCGGCCGCCTTCAGCGCGGCGACGCCCTCTTCGAGGTCGCCCTCGAGGACCGTCGAGTTCGCCCACTCCAGCGATTCAAGGGTGCGACTGACGACGACGCGCGCGTTCTTGTTCATCTTCGCTGCGATCGGGTCATCGGCGGGCGCATCGGCGAACGCCGCCGCGAAGCCCTCGTAGGTGACGCGACCCAGCAGCGTCGTGTCGCACGTGTCACTCAGCGCCCACATGATGCTGAACATCTCCGGGCTCACGTACTGCATGTGCCACTGCTCCGGGGCCTCGACGACTCCATCGAGCGAGATGAACTCGCCCACGATGATCTTGCGCATTTCTCGTGTCCTGTTCTCGTACGGGGGATCCGTCCGATCCCCCTCCTACACATGCACCGAACGGCGCGCACCGAATCCGACACGGGTCTGGAAGGAATTTCAGGAGGAGTGGGATGCTGATGCCCATGCGCTATCTGATGACGACCAACGGCGGGGGCCCGGCGCCCGACGAGGCGCTGTTCGCAGCGATGGGAGCACTCATCCATGAGATGGCGAGTGCCGGCATCCTGCTGGCGACGGGCGGGCTCGGGCAGGGCATGCACGTGTCATCCCGCGACGGCGAGCTCTCGATCACCGACGGCCCCTACGCCGAGGCGAAGGAGACGATCGTGAGCTTCGCGCTCATCGAGGTGCGCTCCGAGGAAGAGGCGCTCCAGATGGCGCGCCGGTTCTGGGCGGTCGTCGGTGACGGCGAAGGCGACGTCCGACCAGTGTTCGGGCCGCCGGAGTGACCTCGGGCCGCGATGCGCGCGGCACCGTCGATGCGGTCTACCGTCTCGAGGGTGCACGCATCATCGCGGGGTTGGCACGCACCGTGCACGACATCGGCCTCGCCGAGGACAGCCTGCAGGACGCCATGGTCGCGGCGATCGAGAAATGGCCGGAGGCCGGGGTGCCGGCGAATCCCGCCGCCTGGCTGACGCTCGAGGCCAAGCACAGGGCGATCGACCGCATCCGCCGGTCGGTGAACCTCGGCGACAAGCTCGGCGGCATCGCCGACGACGCGCGACAGCGCATCCGGGTGGACATCGACGAGGGCGGCCACGACTTCGACCTCATCGTGGCGCACGAGGGCATCGCCGACGATGTGCTGCGCCTGCTGTTCGCCACCTGCCACCCGAGCCTGGCCCGCGACACGCAGGTCGCGCTGACCCTCAAGCTGCTCGGAGGTCTGAGTCCACGCGAGATCGCACGCGCCTCCCTCGTTCCCGAGCAGACGATCTCGCAGCGGATCCTCCGGGGGCGACGGCGGCTGGCGGCGGAGGGATTCGACGCGGCGGTGCCCAGTTCTGCCGAACGACAGTCGCGGCTGGGGGCGGTGCGCGAGGTCGTCTACCTGGTCTTCACCGAGGGGCACGCCGCCACCGTCGGCGACGACTGGGTGCGTCCCGACCTCTGCCTCGAGGCGCTCCGCCTCGCGCGCATGCTGGCCGAGCTCGTGCCGGATGATGCGGAGGCGCATGCACTCGCTGCCCTGCTCGAGCTGCAGGCGTCTCGGCTTCCGGCACGCACCGGGGACGGCGGCGCCCCCGTGCGCCTGGACGAGCAAGACCGCGGCCTGTGGGACCAGCTGCTCATCGCCCGAGGCTTCCGGTCCCTGCTACGGGCGCGCGAACTGAGCGACACCCCGGGTCCGTATGCGATCCAGGCGGCGATCGCAGCCGCCCACGCTCGAGCGCGCACGGCATCCGAGACCGACTGGACGAGCATCGCCGAGCTGTACCGGCTTCTCGCACATGTTGCGCCCTCACCGATCGTCACGCTGAACCGGGCGGTCGCGGTGTCTCGTGCGGAGAGCCCGCAGGCCGGGCTGCGCATGCTGGAGGTCCTGGCCGACTCCCCCGAGCTCTCCGATCATCACCTGCTCGCGGCCGTGCGCGCACAGCTCCTCCTCGAACTCGGCGATGCCTGGGCGGCAGCCGTCGAACTGCGACGGGCAGCAGAGCTGGCTCCGAATCCCCGGGAACAGGAGCTCCTCCGCGCCCGCGCGAACGAGTGGAGCCCTCATCTCGAGTGAGCATTACCGAGCGTCCTCATTATTGAGTATACTCGGTGATGCCGAGGCGAACCGTGTCGCCTCGCTCACGAAGAGGAGCACGACAGAGACATGAAGGCGTTCGCCGTTTCCGCATTCCAGGGCCCGCTCGAGCGGATCGACGTGCCCGAGCCGCGCGTCGGGCGCTCCGACGTCCTCGTCCGCGTGCGCGCCGCCGGGGTCAACGTCCTCGATGAGAAGATCCGGCTCGGCGAATTCCGGCAGGTTCTGCCGCACGCCTTTCCGCTCATCCTCGGCCACGATGTCGCGGGAACGGTGATCCGGGTCGGCGCCGACGTGCGGGGCCTCAAGCCCGGCGACACGGTCTACGGCCGCCCGGATGACGGTCGCATCGGAACGTTCGCCGAGCGCATCGCGGTGAACGAAGCCGACCTCGCGATCGCGCCGGTCTCGGTCGACATCGAGGCCGCGGCGTCGCTGCCGCTGGTGGCGCTGACGGCGTGGCAGGCGCTCGTGGAGCGCGGTCGGCTGCAACCGGGGCAAAAGGTACTCATCCACGGCGGCGCCGGCGGGGTCGGGTCCATCGCGATCCAGCTCGCCAAGCACCTGGGCGCGGCGGTCGCCACCACCGCCGGCAGTGCGAACGCCCAGTTCGTGCGCGATCTCGGCGCCGACATCGTCATCGACTATCGGTCCGACGACTTCGCGCAGCAGCTCAGCGGCTTCGACCTCGTGCTCGACAGTCTCGGCGGCGAGAACCTGGAGAGGTCGCTGCGCATCCTGAAGCCCGGCGGGCGAGCCATCGGCATCGCGGGTCCTCCCGACCCGCAGTTCGCCCGGGATGCCGGACTCAACCCCGTGGTGCGGCTCGCGGTCCGCGGCCTCAGCGGCAAGGTGCGCAGGCACGCGCGAAAGCTCGGCGTCAGCTACGAGTTCCTGTTCATGCACGCCAGCGGCGAGCAGCTGCGCCAGATCACCCGACTGGTCGACGACGGCGTGCTGCGGCCTGTGGTCAGCCGAGTGCTCCCCTTCGACCAGACCGCCGAGGCGCTCCGGCTCGTCGCCGCGGGCGGCTCGCGCGGGAAGACGGTCGTGAGCGTGCCGTAGCCGCCGGATCGGTCAGCCGGCGAGCTGCGCCCCGAGCCAGGTCCTCGCGCGTGACACGATGTCGCGGGCGAGGACGCTGTCGGCGGGGGCTCCGGGTTCAGCCCCTGACGTCGTGCGCGCGCTCCTCCCCCGGCCGGTGATCGAGGCGTCCTGATCCCGTCTCCACAGGCCAACGGCATCCGTCAGCCTGCCCGCCGTGGCCACAGCAGCGACGCCACGCCGGCCAGGAGCGCCACGGCCGCGGCGAACCAGTAGCCCGAGGCGAACGCGGCGAACCCGGGAGCCACGAGGGCCGCGGCCGCGACGCTCGACACGGCGGACACCCCCGCGGCGGCACCGAACTCGTGGAAGGTGCTCAGCGCGCCGGACGCGACACCGGCTTCGGGCGGCTCCACCGCGGAGAACATGCTGGCCGCGGCCGCGACGAACACCGCTCCGACACCGAAGCCCGCCACGCTCGTGCCGACGATCAGCACCGTCATGGAGAAGATCCCCGCCGTTGCCGCGAGTCCGGCAGCGGTGATGAGCAGCCCCGTCACCGAGACGGTCCGCACGCCCCACCGCGGGATGATGCGGCCGCCGAACGTGGCGCCGAGGATGGTGCCGGCGGCGACGGGCAGGAACGACAGCCCGGTCTCCAGCGCGGTGAATCCATGGAGGTGCTGGAGCGAGAACGAGCCGAGGAAGAAGACGGAGATCATCAGGGCGGCCGCGACGAAGATCAGCCCCAGCCCGCGGAGCACCGGTCCTCGCCTGAGCATCGCCGGTTCGATGAGCGGGGCGGCGGCGGTGCGGATCCGCCACGCGAAGAGCGCGTATCCCACGAGCGCCGCGCAGATCGCGATGAGGATGGAGGCGCCCACCCAGCCGTCGTCTCCTGCCGCAGCGAGTCCGTACACCGCGGCGCCCGTCGCCGCCGTCACCAGCGCCGCGCCGACGACGTCGAGGCGGCCGCCCGATCCCGGCAGCGGTCGGACGGACCTCACCAGACCGATCAGCAGCAGGATGCCGACGGGCACGTTGACGAAGAACACCCACGCCCATCCCGGCCCGGCGGTCAGCAGGCCACCGAGCAGCACGCCGACCGCGGCGCCTGCGCCGCCGAGGGCAGACCACACACCCAGGGCGCGGGTCAGCTCCGCACCCGCGAACGTGCGCACGATCACCGACAGTGCCGCGGGCGACATCGCAGCCGCTCCCACGCCCTGCAGAGCGCGGGCGAGCAGCAGCATCTCACCGCTGCCCGCCAGTCCGGCGAGCAGCGAGGCGGCGACGAACACCGCCAGGCCCGCCACCACCACGCGTCGCGGACCCAGGATGTCGGCGGCCTTGCCGCCGAGCAGCATCAAGCCGCCGAAGACCAGTGCGTAGATGCTCGCGACCCACGCGACCGTCGTCCTGTCCAGCCCGAGATCGGCCTGCATGTCGGGCAGCGCGATCGCGACGACCGTGACGTCGACGATCAGCATCAGCTGCGCCACGCCGAGCAGGGCGAGGATGCGCCAGCGGGACGGATCGGCGACGGGAAGGGCCTTCGCAGCCGCGGAATCTGAAGTGTGCACGACGACGACCTTTCACAAGTTGAACAGTGATGTACGAGAACAATAAACCGTACACACGTGTTCGACAAGAGGCGCTGTCGTGGCCGCGACGAACGCAGGAGCGCTCGGCGTAGCGGCGCGCGCGGAGCGTATGAGACCGCGCACCGCGGCGTCCTCATCCGAAGCGGAGGGGGCGGAAGCCGGCGATCTCGAGCCGACGAGCCGGTCTCAGGCGGCGAGCGCGGCGAGGATCGTGTCGCGCACCAGGGCGGGCGCCTCGTCGGCGGTGATCTCGCCACGATGAACCGCCGCCGAGGCCCCGTGCAGAATCGCCTGGATGACACTGATCTGCCAGTCGATGGGCATGTCGCGGCTGAACTCGCCGGCGTCGCGTCCTCGCTCGAGCAGTGCGCGGACCCGGGCCGCGGGTTCGTCGTGGGCACGGCGGATCTGCTCGGGCGGCAGCGCTTGAGAGGCCGCGACGACGACCGCGCCGAAGCGGTGGGTCAGATGCCAGGTGGCCTCGAGCAGGCGACCGAGAGCCTCACGGGGGTCACCGTCGAGGTCGAGGTTCGCCAGCGCCTCCTCGGTCTGGGCGATCGCGCGGTCCACGACCTCGCGGATGAGTGTCGCGCGCGAGTCGAAGTGACCGTAGAGCGTCACCCGTCCGACGTGCGCGGCCTTGGCGATGTCGTTGATGCTCGCGTCGGGGTCCACCGCGAGGAGTCGGGTGGCGGCGGCGATGATCGCCTCGATGTTGCGCACGGCATCGGCCCGCTTCGTCCGATCCTGGGAGGACGCACCCGCCGCTTCAGCGACCTTCGTTCCCGCTGCAGCCACGGTGCCCTCCTAAACCAGACAGTCATGTGCACTTTAGCCTGCCGCCGCGCCGCCATACGCTCGTACGCTGCGGCGGCTGATCGCTGGCTTCCGTTAACTCGGACACGGGCGTACAGTTTAAGAACTCGCACACCGGTGTTCAAGAAAAGAGGTGGAGATGGATGCCGTCCTCACGCAGGAATCGCCCGGCCGCGCACTGCCGCGCCGACGCGCCGGCGCCTGGTGGCAGATCGCATGGCCCGTCGCGCTCGCAGGACTGGTCGCGGCCGCCACCGCATACGGACTGACAGACGGACGCGACGTCGCCCCGGTGATCGCGGCATCCGGTCTCGTCTATCTCGCGGCGGCCGCAACCCAGCGGCGGTGGGCGGCGTGGGTCGTCTTCGGCATCGCGTTCGCTCTCATCACGCTGGACAAGTTCGCAGATCTGGATGCCATGCCGTGGCTGCTGGTGCTGGCCGGAGTGCTGGTCATCGTCGGGCCGGCCTCACTCCGTAACCATCCCTGGTGGGCGCTGCCGCTGCAGAGCGCGGCGATGCTCGTGCTCGGCGCGACCGCCGTGCTGGCACTGCAGCTCGATCCGACCGTCGGCGGTCTGCTGGTCGCGGCCGCCCTGCTCGGCCACGCCGCGTGGGACGTTCACCATCATCGGACCGGACGCGTCGTCGACCAAGCGCTCGCCCGCTTCTGCGCGGTGCTCGATGTCCTCGTCGCGATCCTCGTCGGCGTCGTCACCCTCACCGCATGACGACCGCAGAGGCGGCGCGCCGACACGCGCTGCGGATCACCACCGACGCCCGAGTGCTGCTGCGCCGGCCGTGCGAAGCCGACGCCGCGGGCGTGTTCGCCACCCACGGCGACCCTTCCGTCTACCGCTACGACCCGCAGGAGACGCACCCCGACGTCGAGCACTCCGCGCGCTTCCTGGAGCCGATTCTCGAGCACTGGGCTGAACACGGGTTCGGTTACTGGGCGGTGCTCATCCCGGCCTCGGACTGGCCGGAGGGCGTGCCCGGAGCCGACGTCGACGACGGCGCGCGGGTGTTCGCCGGTCTCGGCGGCATCCGGAATCACACGATGGCGGGCCAGCCGGTGCTCAACGTCTACTACCGCTTCGCCCCGGGCGCACAGGGGCGAGGACTGGCGCGCATCGTCGTGGAGCAGTCGCTGGCACTGGCACCCCTCGTCGCGCCGGGCACCGATGTCGTGGTGCGCACCCGTCCGGCGAACGCGGTCGCGCGCCATGTCGCCGAACGCGCCGGCTTCGTCGACGAGGGGCTGGAGCCCGGCACCACCGACATGCAGCTGCTGCGCTACCGCCTCTGACGACCAGATCGCCGAGACGGGCAGCGTCGGCCATCAGGATGCACGGCGCTCGGCGGCATCCATAGCTCGGAGGAGGTCGGCGAGCGCGGCAGCGACCGTCGCTTCGAGGACCTCTTCCGGCGAGCCGTCGAAGGTGTACAGCTCGCTGCCCGCTTGCCCGTGGACCCACCACCCGATGTAGACCGTTCCCGGCTCACGGCCTTCCTCGCTGTCGGGTCCGCCCACACCGGTCGTCGCGACGGCGGCATCCGCGTCCAGGTGCGCTGCCACACCGGCGGCCATCTCCTCCGCGCACCGAGCGCTCACCACTGGGCCTGGCGACACCGCGAGGACCTTCTGCTTCACCGGGGTGGCATATGCGACCACCCCGCCACGCAGCCACTCCGATGCGTCTTCGGCTGCGCCCAGTGTGCTCACGAGCAGCCCGCTCGTCAGAGACTCTGCCACCGCGACCGTGAGATCACGCTCGCGCGCACACCGAGCCACCTTCTCCGCTAGATTCGCGCTCTTCTCCGCAGTCACGGGCAACAACCTAGCGGGACCGCGCGTTCGGAATGGCCGGGTTGACAGCGCACGACAACGCCCGCTCAGACGTCCACGGCGAACCGTGCACGGTGGCCGGGGTACCGCTACTTCAAGGCTCCGGCGCCGATGCCCTTCACGATGTGCCGCTGCGCCATCAGATAGAAGACGATGACGGGCACGATCGAGATCGTGGTGGCGGCCAGCAGCACCTGCTGCTGGGGCGTCTCGGCAGATGTGAACGCGGTGAGGCCGCGCTGGATGGGCATGAGCTCGTTGTCGTCGAACAGCACGAGCGCCATCAGGTACTCGTTCCAGGCGCCGAGTCCCTGGATGACCGCCACCGCCGCGAGCCCCGGGCGCGCGAGAGGCAGGATGACGCTCCAGAAGACGCGAAGCGGTCCCGCGCCGTCGAGCGCGGCGGCCTCCTCGAGGTCGCGCGGCTGGCTCACGAAGAAGCTCCGCATGATGAGCGTCGACATCGGGATGCCCGACGTGATGAGGATCAGCACGTAGCCCACCGGGTTATTGGTGAGCCCCAGCGAGATGAGCAGCTTGTACTGCGCGAGGAACATCGCCGGCGCCGGGATGATCATCACCGCGAGGATCACGAAGGTGAACACGCCCTTGCCGGCGAACTCGAGTCGCGCGAGCGCGTAACCGGCGAGGCTCGACACCAGAAGGATGCCGAGTACCGCGGCCCCGGTGTAGATCACGCTGTTGCGCAGATACGTGCCGAGGTCGCCCTCCACCCAGGCCGTGACGTAATTGCCCCACTGCGGATCGCTCGGCACGAAGCTCTGGTTCGTCAGCAGCTCCGTGAGCGTCTGAAGGGATCCCGACACCATCCACAGGAGGGGGAACAGGGCAGTCAGAGCCGCGATGCCGAGCAGCCCGTAGAGGCCGATCTTGTGGACGGGCACGCGGCGGCGACGGGCCGCGGGCTCCGAGGTGCTTTCATCGTCGGGGCGCGATGCCGGCGTCGGCGTGCCCGCGTCGGCCTTGTCGTTGGTGAGGGTCATGCGCGGGACCTCCGTCCCGTGATCGCCAGCTGGATCAGCGAGAGCAGCACGAGCGCGCCGCCGAAGATCACGGACATCGCTGCGGCGCTGCCATAGCGCCAGTTGACGAAGGCTTCGTTGTAGATCGCGAGGGTCGGCACCATCGTGTGGTAGCCCGGACCGCCGTTGGTGAGCACCTGCACCGTTCCGAAGATCTGCAGGGCGGCGAGCAGGGTGAGCAGACTCACGATGGACGTCACCGGCGCCAACTGCGGCCAGGTGACGTACCGGAAGGTGGTCCATCGATTGGCTCCGTCGAGCTCCGCCGCCTCGTACAGCTCTTTGGGGACGTCCTGGAGGCCGGCGAGGAACAGCAGGAACGCGAAGCCCCAGTGGTACCAGACGAAGACGGCGGAGACGGAGATCAGGGCGAATGTCGGGTCGCCCAGCCAGTTCTGCGTCCACGCGCCGAGCCCGACGAGTTCGAGGAGCCGGTTCAGCACTCCGGAGTCGGGCGCGAGGATGAAGCCGAACAGCAGACCGACGACCACCACCGAGAGCACGCCGGGCAGATAGAAGACCGTGCGGAAGAAGGTCGTGCCGCGCGTGATGCTGTTGACGGCGAGCGCGAGGCCCAGAGCCAGTCCGTTGCCGACGACGAAGCCGATGATGCCGAAGAAGAGGACATTCCGCATCGAGGCCCAGAAGACCGGGTCGCTCATCACGAACTCGTAGTTCGCCAGGCCCACCCACGGAGTATCGGGGCTGACGCCGTCCCACGATTGGAAGCTCAGCAGGATCGCCTGGGCGAAGGGCGTGATGGTGAACACGCCGATGAGGACGATGGCCGGTGCGAGGAACAGCCAGCCGATGACGTTGCGCCGGACGCCCCGCCGCCCGTGCGGCGCCCGTAGGGGGCGCCGCACGGGGATCAGGAGCTCTGAAGTCACGACGACCGATCCTGAGCGGCCTGGATCGCGGCCAGCGCGTCATCCACCGTCGTCTCGCCCAGCACGAGGCGCTGCGCCTCGGCGACGATCGCCGTCTTTACGTCGGTCGTGAACGTGGTGGACATCACCTGCAGCGATTCGACGCCCGCCGCGAAACCGACGAGCTGCTCGGGCACATCGCCGCTTGCGAGCAGCTCCGGGTTGGTTGGAAGGATGAGGCCCACCTCCGCGAACACCTGCTGCTGCTCCGGCTCGGTGAGCCACTTGACGAAGTCGAGCGCGGCCTCGGGGTGCTCGCCCTTCGGGTTGATGACGGCGCCCTTTCCGGGGATGCCGGGCGAGCGCGGCTCCAGCGGCGCGTCCTCGGCGCCCAGGATGCCGATCGAGAAGTAGTCGGTGAACTCCGGGTTGGTGCGGAAGCCGACCGATACGCCGGGCGACGCATCGAAGATCGAACCGAGCGTCTGCGTGAAGAACGCCGTCTCGACGCTCGGGTTGTCGTCCTGACCGCCCGGGAGGGTGCCGTTCGCGATGACGCCGGCATCCTTCAGGTCGACCAGGAACTGGAAGGCGTTGTGCCAGCCTTCGCTGTCCCAGCTCTCCTCGCCGTTGAAGGTGGCGGCGATCTCCTCGTCGGTCAGCCAGTTGGAGGCGAGTCCCTGCATCAGCTGCGGGGTCAGCGACGCGGCGATGGAGAAGTTGCCGTCGCCCTCGTTGGCGTCGATGAAGTCCTCCATCGTCGCCGGGGCGTCGTCGGCCGTCATCTCCGCCAGAGCCGGGTTGACCATCATGCCGTAGGTCTGCGTCTCCCAGTGCACGCTGTAGATGCCCGCCGGCACGTCGAGGTTGTTGCCATCTTCGAACGTCGACATCTCGATGACCTCCGGACTGAAATCCTCGCTCCAGCCGCTCTCGAGCTCGTCGGTCAGGTCCATCGCCCAGCCGGCCTTGTAGAACGGCGCCATGTCGGTGGCGGCGAACGACGAGTAGATGTCGGGCATGTCGCCCGACTGAGCGCGCGCCTGCAGCTTGGGGAGGTAGTCGGCGGGTCCGGGAGAGTCGATGGTGACCTTCACCCCCGTCTCCTCGGTGTACTGCTCGGCGAGCTGGGTGAGCGCTGCCTCTTGACCGCGGGACTGGTTCAGGAACGTCAGCTCGATGTCCTCCGCCGCGGTCGGATCGGCCTCCGGCGTCGGCTGCGAGCAGCCGGTGAGAGTGAGCGCCGTCGCGATGGACAGCGAGCCGGCGAGGATCGCGCCGCGACGCCGCCGGGTCATGGGTGTGTTCATGGGGATTGGTCCTCGTCTTTGAAAGCCGTGGAGAACGCGGTCCGCGTCGCCGCCGTCGGGAGAGGGCGGGCCGCCGTGGGGCGCCTCCGCTGTGTGGTTGTGTGATCGGCTTGCCTGAGCCGATCTGTCAATCGGTTGCCAGACCTATTGTCCACGATGGCGGTTCCAAAATCAATAGACGACTCTCGAATTCGCGAAGCGTGCCCAGGTGTCCAGCCCCTCGACCTGGATGTCCCAGCCCAGGGGCTTGTCAGCGCCACCGCTCAGGGTCGCGGCCACATGCGCCGCCGCCGCGAGGACGCCGCCGTTCGCCGGCAGGTAGATCGTCAGGAACCCGGGCATCTGCGGGTTGTGGCCGTTGACCAGGAAGACGTTCTTCGGTGATGGATGCAGCAGCGCGTCCAGCGCGCGCGGGATGTCGCCGAGGCGCGTCGCGGTCATCGCCATCACCGCGTAGTCCCAGCCCCAGCTGGACTGCAGCTCCCAATCCCGCCAGACCGCGTCGAGGGTCGCGCTCATGACGCCGAGGTCGATGAGGTCGGAATCGGGCAGCCACCCGGCCGCCATGAGCATCGACGGGTGATCCTTGCGGATGAGGTGGGGCCGCGTGGCGACGGCGGCGTAGGTGCCGTCGGCGAGCACGTGCGGCGGGCGCATGTTCGCCGCCACTCGCTGCCAGTCCGCACGCGGGGGCAGCCTGAGGCGCTCCCGCCACTCGCTCGCCCGCCCGAGAGCCCACGACCAGTACGCGAGCTCGAACGTCGGGTTCTCCGTCGTGGCGCGGTCCGCCAGGTAGCTCTCCTGTGCAGGTATGAGCGGGGCAGGCAGCACGAAGGTCCCGTCTCGTTCCTCCGCGAAGTCGGCCATGAAGTCGGCCGTCGCCTCGACGAGCGGATAGTGCCGGAGCAGGAATCGTTCGTCGCGCCCCTCGGCGAGCAGCAGCTCCAGGAGGTAGATCAGGTGCGGCTGCTGCCAGATCAGGAAGACGCCGATATTGCTGGGCGACTCTTCGGCCGAGGGGTCCGTCTGCTTGGGCCACCGCGCCCCGCGGTAGCCCTGACGAGCAGCCGTCTCGCGGGCGCGTTCGAGGGCGCCGTGGTACCAGCCGAGACTTCGCTCGAGGAGGTGCCCGCGGCCCCAGAGCGGGAACTGGGCCGCATGCCACCAGTGCATCTCGAGATGGAACTTGCCCGTCCACGTGTTGTAGGTGAGGCCCGATTCCGCCGGGGGCGTGGACCCCGCGCAGTTGACCGCGAGCAGGTACTGCGACAGGACGATGCGACGCTCGAGTTCGTGCGCCCGGTGATCGGAGCTGCCACTGAAGCTGATGGCGCCGCCGTCGCACCAGTAGCGCTCCCACCAGTTCTCCGCGCGTGCTCTGATCTGCTCGAAGGACGACAACTCCGCGGATGGTGCGGATGGTGCGGATGCCGCAGGGGCGAGCGCGACGACCACTTCCAGGAAGGGCGTGTCGTCCGCGCTCGCGACGATGCGGTCCACGCGGTGGGCGAGAGAGCCTGAGGTCTTCATCCTGACGACGTATGTCGTGGATTCGACGCAACGCTCCGCACTCCCATGCCCGCGGCCCTCGGCCGTCCAGGACGTCGACTCTTCCAGCGGCACCTCGAAGGAGGCCAGCTCGTCCGCCTGCGCGTCGAACACCCATGCCACGCCCCACCCGCGGGCGAGCAGCTCGGACTCGACACGCACCGCGAAGGAGCCCTCGGTCGGATCGACGACAGACACGACCGACACTCGTGCTCCGTCGAGCGTGTAGTCGGCGTGCACGCTCGCCGACCACAGATCCAGCTCCGTCCGCACATCGGTGAGAAGGGACGGATGCCGTACCTCGCCACCTCGGGGATCCACCAGCGCGAGACGCCCCAGGTGCGCGCGCCGGGGGTTGTAATGGAACCAGGCGCCCGCCTCGTATTCCGGGGCGATCGGGTCGCTCGCCCGCTGGAGACCCATGCGGTCGGGGTAGGACACCGGTCCGCGGCTCGTCCGGTACACCGACTCGGTGTCTTCGAAGCGAAACCGCCGCTTCGTGCGCGTCCGGTACCAGCCCCAGCTGGACTGCGTCCGCAGCGGGATCTGGAAGTCGTCGGCGTCGAACGCCCGCACCTCCTGCTCGGGGAGCCCGTCCACACCGTCGGTCATGCGACGCCGGGGGTCGGGCACGATCTCGTGGAAGCCCGGGAACGTCTGCAGGCCGGAGACGTCGACCGACATCGCGATGTCGCCATTGCCGACGGTGAGCACCGCGGTCGGATGAGCAGCGGTGTACACGGGGTTGTGCGTTCGCACTAGGCGGCGTCGATCGATGGTCACAGGAGCCTCGCGTTCTGTGTTCAATTCTGAGTCGTCTATTATTTTGAGTTCGAGCATAACATTGCAGGCGCACTCCCCTTCGGGAGCGCGGGAACGGAGCCGGGATGACCAGCAAGCGCGGCCCCTACGCGAAATCCGACGTGCGTCGCCGGTCACTGAGCGCTGCCGCGCTCGAACTGGTGCGGCAGAAGGGTCACCGCAACGTCGCCATCACGGAGATCGCGGAGCTGGCGAACACCAGTGAGCCGACCGTCTACTACCACTTCCCCACCAAGGAGAGCCTCCTCATCGCGGCGCTGCAGCAGCACGACGAGGAGAACGCCCGTGCGCGCGGGCATGAGGCCGGAGCCATCGCCGAGATGGGAAGTCGGGCAGAGGCGGGCGTCCAGCGCACCAACTACGCCCGGCTCTACAACGAGCTGGCCGGCGCGGCCGCCGACCCGGCGCATCCGGCCAACGAGTTCTTCCGGCAGCGGTGGGCGCGGTCGGTGGACGTCGTGGCGACCGACATCCGCCGCCTGCAGCAGTCAGGCCGCGTACCCGCCGACGTGAAGGCGGACGACGCGGCGCATCTGCTGCTCGCTGCGTGGGAAGGGCTTCAGCTGCAGTGGATGCAGGGCCCGCCCTTCGATATCCGCGCCCTCATCGAGTCCCACATTCGAGCACTCCTCGGCCCGGATGCGCTGGAGTGAGCTCGGGACCTGGAATCCCGGCGCCGGGGTGCGCCGGGGTGGCGTCACAGACGATCCGCTCCAGGCCTGGCGGGCTCCGCGCGCACGGCGTTGCCGAGGGTGACGCCGGTGCCGTTGAAGGCGTCGACGGCGAACCAGGTGTCCTCATCTGCGTTCAATGACGGAACATCGAGCTCGGTCCGGTCGTAGACGAGCCAGCTGCGATACAACGCTTCGGGGCCGGCCCCGTAGCGGACGTTATAGCCGATGGCACCGTCGACGGCGGGCCAGCTGACGCGGGCGGTGCGGGGCTCGGCTCGAACCGCCGTCGGCGTCGTAGCCGAAGGAACGTCCCCGGCCGCCCGACCGAAGACCCGCAGACCGCTGACCGCGAATGCCCCGTCGAAGGGCAGGCGCGCCGCGACGACGCGGATGTAACGGAGTTCGCGCGGTACGTCGAGCGTGATCAGGGCATGCGGGCGGTCCGCTTCGTCGACGCGGCCGTCGTGAATCGTCTCCCAGCTCTGACCATCGACCGAGCCATCCACGATGACGACGGCCGGACTGTGGTCGCGGTAGATCCCGCGCCACGTGTGGCCGCCGTCGGCGCCCTCCTCGACGGGAGCGGCGACCGCCGCCAGCTCATGGTCTGCGAGATTCACCTGGACGACAGCGACAGTGCTGACGGCACCCAGGTCGAGCGAGATCCACTCCCCCTTGCCGACGCCGGACGACGCCCACCACGTCCGGATGTTCTCATCGGCAGCGAGGGCGGCGTCGTGCCCAGGCGCCGCCGAGGAGGCCGTCACCGTCGACCGGTACGAGAGCAGCATCCATTCAGGCGTGATCCTCGCCCACGGGTCGAAAGCGCCGTCGGGAACGGCGAGCGGATAGTCGGCGAAGTTCTGGTTGCAGGCCAGAACGCCGTCGGCATCGAACCCGGCGGGGAAGATGCCCAGGCGCCGCTCGAACGCGCCGTTGACGCTGATGCGCATGGTCGCGAGGTGCCACCAGTTGCCATGCTCGTCCTGGATCGTGCTGCCGTGACCTGCACCTCTGGCGAAGCCGCCCGGCTTGGACGAGAACGGGCTGGCCGTCGCATAGGAGAAGGGACCGAGCGGGGAGTCACCTACGAAGTAACCGTCCGCGTAGGTGTTGTTCTGGGTGGCCGGAGCGGCGTACTGCAGGTAGTAGCGGTCGTTGTAGCGCGTCATCCAGGCACCCTCGATGTACGGGTTCTCCCCGGAGAACGAGGCGATCATCCGTTCGCGCTCGGTCGTCGGCTCGGGCACGACGTAGTCCTCTCCCAGTCGCTCCCACCCGCGAGTGGTGGTGTCGGCGCCGATGAGCTCGACCGGCTCTCCGATCGGCGTCAGATCCTGATCGAGTTCGACGCCGCTGATCGGCTCCACGTTGTCGCACCCCCAGTACAGGTACACGCGCCCGTCGTCGTCTTGGAAGACGCTCGGATCCCAGAACGAGAACGTGCCCGGAGCGACCTCTTCGAAGTCGTCGGCCAGCGGATCGGTGCTGCGGAAGAACGGCGAGTTCGAGCCCTTGCGCGACGCACTGATCAAGAGCGCGCCGTCGACCTCGCGGACGTCGGGAGCGTAATCGAACGGGGGGAGCTTGTCGGTCGCCTGATAGACCCAGTGGAGGAGGTCGTCGGAGTGCCAGAAACCGCGCGACATCGAGACGAACAGGTAGTACTTCCCTCGATAGAGCACGAGCGACGGGTCAGCCCCTTCGCGGTGCACATTGCGGTCCGGCTCGCCCAGGAGGAGGCCGCCGACCCTCCCGGAGAAGCGGACGTCCTGGTAGCGGTAGGCGAGATCCATCGGGTTGCACAGGATGCGCGACATGGTCATCTTTCTGGCGAGGGCATGCGGGCACCACTGTCTGCTGCCCGGGTGGTGGCGATGGCATTCAAGCACGGCTCAGCGCTTCATGACAACCGATTGCCAGACGGACGTCGAAACACACGGCCGGTATGGTCGCGACCCGACGGGCACCGTGACGTGCAGCCGCGACCGGCCTTGGTAGAGTTCGCGCGTGTCAGACAGCCGGCGAGAGGTGTTGCGGCGCAGGTACCTCAGCCTCGGCCTCGGCGAGCTGGTCGCGGCGGCCGTTTTCGCCGGGATCGCCTTCGGCGTCGTGATGCCGAAGCTCGACACGTACCAGGACTCGGCTGCGTTGTGGGCCGCGCTCGTTCCGCTCCTGGTCATCCTCGTCCAGGCGGGCACCTACTGGCTCCTGGCTCGCGGATGGGTCGAGAGGGCCCCGATGCCGGTCCCGCTGGCGGCTCTCTACCGCGGGTTCCGTTACCTCGACGCCGGCCTGCTCCTGGTCGGCCTGCTCGGCGTGCTCGTGTGGCTGCCGGATCACGTCGTCGCGGCAATTGCTGTCGTGGCGGTCTGGCTCTTCGGCGTCGTGGAGTATGTGAACTACTTCGTGGTCCGTCTCGCCTATCCGATCCGCAGCTGGGCGCACACGATCGGCCAGTGGCGCACGCCTCGACTGGTGCACGACATCAACACGGCGCGGTGATCCGTAGGAGTCGTCACAGCTGCTGCGGTGTCGGCCATCACTGCCGGACCGCTTATGCGCCGATCTGTCCCACGACGAGTTCGACAGCACAGTTCTGTACGCACCCGTCGAGGTCCTGCAGTCCGCTCGTCAGGTGGCCGAGGACGACGAGTCCGTGATCGGGGACGGCCGTCCCGTCAGTGAGAAACACGACGATGCTCTGTTCGGACGAGACGTAGGCGATGTCGCCTCTGCGATACCCGTCGACAGCGGCCGTGGAGTCGAGTGCCAACGGGACTGGCAGCGGCGCGAACACCGCGGCGCCCATGCGGTCGCTGAAGGTCAGGGTGCTCGGGAGATGCGAGACGAGCTGAGCCGCGGTAGCGGAATCTTCGAACGCGGCGACAACGCACGTCGGAGGTGCCTCGTCTCCGTGGGCGAGGACGGGGACGGTCAGCAGGAGGAGCGCTGTGACGACGCTGTTGAGGACCCGCTGCGGAGCTCGGCGGAGCAGGGATCGCTGTGGCATGTCCTCAGCCAATCGATTGCGCTCTGCCGATGGGAGCCCCTGACCTGCCGTGCCCTGGCAGGGCATCCCAATGCGGATGAGTGTCGACCTAGCCTGAGTCCATGGACAACCGTTCCGAGGTGCGCGACTTCCTGATGTCGCGGCGGGCGAGGGTCGAGCCCGAAGACGTGGGCTTCGCCCGTGGCGCTGATCGACGCGTGCCGGGCCTGCGTCGCGGTGAGGCGGCGGCGTTGGCGGGCGTGAGCGTCGAGTACTACGCCCGTCTGGAGCGTGGTTCGATCGCCGGCGCGTCGGAGGCGGTGTTGGACGGCGTCGCGAAAGCGCTGCAGATGGATGACGCCGAGCGGGAGTATCTGTACCGACTCGCGCACCAGGCCGGCGGCATCACCCCGAAGAACCGCGGTGCCGAGAAGCCGACGCCCGCGTGGCGGCCGTCGCCGAGCATCCAATGGTTCCTCGACTCGATGGGCTCCGCGGTCGCGATGATCGGCAACGGCCGAACCGACCTTCTGGCATGGAACCCGCTCGGCAGCGCCCTGATGGACGAGATGCTCGCAACCGCCACGACCACACCACCGAACTTCGCGCGGTTCATCTTCCTCGAACCCGTCGCACGCCGGTTCTATCCCGACTGGGAGACCGTCGCGGGCATCAACGTCGCCCAGTTGCGGACCGAGGCCGGGCGAGACCCACACAGCAAACCGCTCCACGACCTCGTCGGCGAATTGTCGACGCGCAGCGACCACTTCCGGACGCTGTGGGGCCGCCATGACGTCTGGGAGCACCAGTCCGGAGTCAAGCGATTCCACCACCACACGGTCGGCGACCTCACCCTGCATTTCAACGGGTTGGACGTGGTTGGCCACGCCGCCGTGCAGCTCACGGTGCTCACCGCCGAGCCCGGCTCACCCGACCATCAAGCGCTGCAGCTTCTGGGCAACTGGGCGTCATCCCGAGCACCGTCCGAGGAACACCGGCCCGCCCACGCCGCAACACCCGTGAGGCGCACGGCAGTTGGCGAACTGTGATCAGTCGGCCTGCGCTGCTCGATCTCGTCACGCCGTGGACGCACGGCGTCGGCTGTCCGCGGTCGACGAGGGCGATCACGGCTCCGGCACTGACGCCGACGCAGAGGTTCGGCTAACGTCTGGCGAATGGTGAGCAGTGACTACTGGGATGCTGAGACCGCGCGGGGCTATGACTCCTCTTCTGCGGCCATGTTCGAGCCGGAGGTGCTCGAGCCCACGGTCGCCTTCCTCGCGGAACTCGCCGGCGACGGGCCGGCTCTGGAGTTCGCGATCGGGACCGGCCGGGTGGCGATCCCCCTGGCGGCGCGCGGCATCCGCGTGGCGGGCATCGAGTTGTCGCAGCCGATGGCCGACCAGCTGCGGACGAAGGCGTCCGCCGACGAGATCGCGGTCACGGTCGGCGACATGGCGACCACCAAAGTCCCTGGGATGTTCTCGCTCGTCTACCTCGTGTGGAACAGCATCGGCAATCTCCGCACCCAGGGCGAGCAGGTGGCGTGCTTCCAGAACGCCGCCGACCATCTCGCGCCGGGGGGACGGTTCGTCATCGAGCTGTGGGTGCCGCCGCTGCGGCGATTCCCACCCGGACAGACCGCGGTCCCGTTCGACGTCAGCGATGCTCACCTCGGCTTCGACACGATGGATCTCGTCACCCAGCAGGGCACCTCGCACCACTACACGCGGGACGGCGACGGCTCGGTCCGGTACGGCGCGAGCAACTTCCGCTTCATCTGGCCCGCCGAGTGCGACCTCATGGCGCGACTGGCGGGTCTCGTGTTCGAGGAACGTTACGAGGATTGGACGCGGACGCCATTCACGTCCGACAGCACGAGCCACGTGTCGGTGTGGCGCAAACCGTCAGCTGCCGGCACGCCGCGGTAGCACCTGCGACCTCAGCCCGGGCCGTCGGGATGCGCGAGATCGTAGGCGCGAGAGAGCTTCTGGGGGACGACCATGCGCCACGCGTCCACGACGAGCTCACGGGCCTCTGTGGGCTCCAGTGATGCAAGATCCGCGTGCACCCAGTTGAAGCGCAGGTCCGTCGCGGATGGCATCTGGAACTTGCGTGGATCACCCCCGACGAGCGCCGCACGCTCCTCCTTCGGAAAGGCGAACCCCATCACGCTCTCGTCGAGCGAGAACGCCACATACACGATCTGACCGACACGGAACTTCAACCTCCCGTGCACGTACACGGGGTATGAGCGCTCCAACTCGACACCCAGCGCTCGAACGTCCCCGATCACCGCCATGCTCGGATCCCATCGACGAGATCCGCCGCGATCCGCGCTGCCCCGGCTTCGAGACCTTCGAATCTGCTCACCAGCCGAGCATGACGAACTGGCCTGCGCAGATCAATGGATCTGCCGTCCCGGGGTGCTACGGCCTCCCGACCATCGCATCGGCGTGGTCGGCGACCCACGCGACGAGCGGAAGCATCCGCTCCATGAGGTCGCGGCCGAGCGGCGTGAGACTGTACTCCACGTGGGGAGGAACGGTTGGCAACGACTCCCGATGCACGAGCCCGTCGGAGGCGAGGGTGCGCAGGGTCGACGCGAGCATCTTCTCACTGATGCCGTCGACCTGTCTCCGCAGCTCGCCCCACCGCAGCGTCCCGTCGGAGAGCGCCGAGAGCACAAGCACGCCCCACTTGCTCATGATGTGATCGAGGACGACGCGCGTGCCGCAGCCCTCGTCGAAGATGCGATCCTGCGACGCGCGGATCTGCGCGAAACTAACCACCATGTGGGTACCTTACCTGAAAGTGGGTACCCGCCGGCGGGAAGGTGGACAGAAGCTGACGCGTTGTTGTGGGCGATCCCTGAGAAAGGACTCCTCATGACCATCCTCGTAACCGGTGCCACGGGCCAGCTCGGCCGCCTCGTCGTCGACAACCTCCTCGCTCGCGGCGTCGAGCCCTCGGCCATTCGCGCGGGCGCTCGCGACCTCGCCAAGGCCGCCGACCTCGCCGACCTCGGCGTGCAGGTCGTGGCCCTCGATTACGACGCTCCCGAGACTGTTGCCGCCGCCGTCGACGGCGTCGACGCCCTGTTGCTCGTCTCGAGCAGTGAGGTCGGCAAGCGCGCGGCGCAGCACCAGGCCGTCATCGATGCGGCTCGAGCCGCAGGCGTCAAGAAACTCGTCTACACGAGCGCGTCCAAGGCCACGACGAGCGACCTCGTGCTCGCACCCGAGCACAAGGCGACCGAAGAGGCCATCGTGGCGTCCGGCATCCCCGCTGTGATCCTTCGCAACAACTGGTACACGGAGAACTACGTCGCCGACGTGGCGCGCGCCAAGGAGACCGGCGCCATCGCCGCGAGCGTTGGCGAGGGCCGCGTCGCCTCTGCGAGCCGCATCGACTACGCCGAGGCCGCCGCGGTCGCGCTCACCGAGGACGGACACATCGGCGAGGTCTACGAACTCGGTGGCGACGTCGCGTGGAGCTTCGATGAGCTTGCCGCGGCGGCCTCGGAGCTGACGGGCCGAGAGGTGCGCTATACGCCACTCACGACCGCCGAGCACGCCGCCGCACTCGAGGCCGCCGGCCTCGACGCCGGCACCGTCGGCTTCGTGACCGCGCTTGACGCGAATATCCGCGACGGTGCACTCGCCGAAACCGACGGCACGCTCTCGCGCCTGCTCGGTCGCCCGACGACGCCCTTGGACGAAGGCTTGCGCGCGGCGCTCTGAGCACCCGCGGTCGTCCAGCCCGCTCGAGGAGCCTCGAGTGGGCTGGACGCGCCGTGGCTCACGTCCTGGTCATGCGGGTCAGGACGCCGCCAGCCGCAGAGGTGATACGGCGCGCCGGGCAAGTGCTCCGATAGCCGCGTCGACGCGGGGTTGATGACGCTCCGATCTCACGGCGCGGGTGAGGACCGTCACGGCGACGGGGTGCTCATCGGGGAACCGAACGACGGCAGCCTCATGGCGAAGGCTGCCGAGCGAGCCCGTCTTGCCGTGCACCGACACATCGTCATGCGGGAAGCCGGATCCGATGCGGTGCCGCCAGGCCTGATGAGCCATCGCATCCCGGACGAGTGCGTACGGATCGCCCGTTCGCCGCCACAGGATGCGCAACGCGGCGGTGAGGTCGGCGGCCGACCCCCCGCTCGCGTACGCAGGATCGTACTGAGAGGTGCCGATCATTCGATCGGGGTCAGCGAGGGCGACCTGCGCGGCAGCCCAGCTGTCTGCGCCCGTATCGCGCATGATCGACGAGGTCTCTTCGGCCGAGCCGTGACGGACGAGGGTGGTCGGCAAGCCGAGATCCTGCAGACGTCGGTGCACGCGGCCCGGACCGATCAGCGACAGGACCGCATCGCCTGCGGCGTTGTCCGACACTGCCAGCATGAGCCGCACCACGTCGCGCTGGCTCATCTCCACGTCGTCGAGCAGCATCGCGATTCCGGTCGGGCCCGCGACGCGGTCTTCTCCCCGCACGCAGATCCTCTGGCGTGGATCGAGCTGTCCATCGTCGACGAGGCATGCCCACACGAGCGCGAGCGGAAGCTTGTACACCGACGCGATCGCCACCGGCTCCGTCGGAGAGAGCCCGACCTCGCCCGGTGGGCCATCCAGCCTGCTCGCATGAACCCACGCGGACACCCCCGCGTCCCGGGCGATCTCGGCGAGATCGGCCTCGTGCGTCGCGTGGTGCGCGCTCATCGGCCGAGTGCTGCAGTCAACGCCGTCACGGCGAGCAGGTGATCGACATCCGGCCGCCGATGCTTGGGGAGCGGAGTCGCGATCCGCAGGCGCAGCGGGGGCGAGTCGGCGCCGGCAGTCGTCCCGGCTGCCGCTGGCGCCAGCCGCACGGTGTTGCGTGCTGCGGTCATGGCTCGGCGCTGAGCATTGTCGGCGGCTTCGACCACGCTGCCGCTATGACCGGCGCGGCGCAGCGCATCGACCAGCTGGTCGTGCGCGGGCGGCTGGTGGTGACGCGGTGGGACCGCGACAGGAAGCGAGCTCGTGGCATCCGCCCCCGCAGGCTCCCACCGGGTGGGCATCACCAGGACCGGTCCGGCCTCGAGGCCGTCGACGATGCCGGGATGGCGCAACACCGCGATGTCGAGTGCTCCATCGCGGAGCAGATCGACCAGTTCCACGCTCCCGGCCACAGTCGGGGCGATCTCCTGCCCCGTCGATGCGAGAGCGCCGACGACATCGTCGATCAGCTCGTCGATGTCGCCCGCCAGCCCGAGCCTGATCTGCGTCGGCGCCGCGATGCCGGTAGCAAGGTCGTCGAATTCGCCTTCGAGTCGGAGGAGTTCGCGCGCATACGGGAGGAGGGCTTGCCCCGCGGGAGTGATGCGGACCCCGCGCGCGTCCCGATCGAAGAGGCGGATGCCGAGACGCACTTCCAGCCGCTGGATGCCCTGCGAGAGGGGCGGTTGGGTCATGCCGAGGTCACGAGCGGCGTCGCCGAAGTGCCGGGTATCGGCCACCGCGGCGAAGAAGTGCAGATGGCGAAGCAGATCCATGGAATGACGATATCGAAAACGTATTGACCGAGGTGCATGAGAGTCTTTGACTCTCGCCGCACGGCACTGAAAACTGCGGTCATGGATTCCTCACACGCGACGAAGAAGAAGGCCATCAATCCACAGATCGGCCGCCGCGCCGTGCTGACCGGCGCTGGGGCGGCGGCACTCGCGGGTGTCGTCATGCATGCCGGCTCGCCCGAGACGGCATCCGCACAGGGTGTCGACAGGCAGCCGGCCGGCGGCGGCGGATTCGCCGCATTCGAATGGCTCGGCAACGCGGGGTGGAGGATCTCCACTCCGACGACGACGCTCCTGCTCGATCCGTATCTCAGCCGATTCGACACGGGCCTGGCCGCGGGCGCGTTCAAGGAGACCACTCCCCTGACGCTCGACGGCACGGCGATCACCTCGGTCCTCGGGACGCCGGGGGACGGGCGGCCCGCAGTGTCAGCCATCCTGGTCACACACACGCATTGGGATCATTTCGCGGACGTTCCGCACATCGCCGCAACGTGGAAATCGACGGTGTACACAACGCTGACGGGCTACCAGCTCGGAATCGCCATGGGACTCCCCTCCGCCCAGCTCGCGGTCGTCAAAGGTGGCGAGGAGCTCAACATCGGAGATGCGGTCGTGCGGGTGGTCCGATCGTTGCACAGCCGCAACGGTGGCGGAGGCCTGACGTTCCCAGGTGTGCGCACGCACGTTCCCCCGCCGCCCTCTACGATCGCCGATCTGCTCGAAGGCGACACGATCGGGTTCGTCATCCGACCGGCCGTTGGTCGGCCGGGCGTACTCCTGCTCGGCGGAAGTGACTACGACGATCGCGAGCTGCAGGGACTCGATGTCGACACCGTGGCGCTGCCGGTGCCGAGCAACGGTTTCACGGCGGACTACGCCGGCCGACTGCTGCGTGCTCTGGACAAGCCCCGGACGATCGTGCTCGTGCACTGGGACGACTTCGAATCCCCGCTCCGCACACCACCGAAGACCGACGACAAGACGCGCGGCCGGATGGCGGCCCTCACGGCCGACATCAAGCGGATCTCGCCGAGCACCAGAGTGGTGGAGCCGACCTACCTCACCCCGATGCAGCTGCTCTGAGTCCGGCCAACGCCCGCGATATCTCCAGGACGAACAGGAGCCACAACCCGATGGTTCGGGTTTACCGGGCGCGAATGCTCAGGGGGAGCCAGCCGCCAACTCAACGACCGTTCAGTGGCGCGAGATCGAGTTCGATCGCACCTCGGAGATGTTCTAGAGACCCCAACCGCGACGGAGATTGGCGAAGATCATCTGAAGCGCTGCGCCAGGTGAGGATTCCCGCGCCGCGATGTCCGGGCTTTCGAGGATGAATCGGGCCAACGCCCGAGCACCCGAGGCGTTCAGAGCTTCGTGTTTGCTCAGCTCGGCCGCCAATACATCCTCGCAGTCAGTCCATTTCTGACGAACGTGCGCGCGGAGTTGCGGGGTCGAAAAGATGAGCTCCAACAGTTCGTCCCGTTTTCCACCCTCGGCATTGAACGGCAACCGGCTGATCATGAATGCTTCGACGGAGCTCAATGGATCAGTGCCTGCGGGGCGTCGCTCGATTGCTCGGACGAGTTCCGCGCCCCTGTCCTCTTCGCGATCGAAGACGAGGGCGACCTTCCCGTCTGGAAAGTACTTGAACAGCGTCGTCAGCGCGACATTCGCTTCGTCAGCGATCTCAGCAACCGTGACCTGATCGAACCCGCGCTCGAGGAATAGTTCGGTCGCTGCACTCGTCAGCGCACGCCTGGTCTGTGCTCGTTTGCGCTCCCGCAGCCCACCGGTATCTGCCATGGCGCAATCCTAGATGAAATGTGTATCAACTCCGAATCCGAATCGACTGCGTTTGCGTAGTGACTGCGCATTTGCATAGACTGGCGAGATCATCCCACTCCGAATCGATCAAGGACTCACCGTGACGAAGACCGCCATCATCAATGCCCGAATCTTCGACGGCGAGAGAGTTCTCGAAGCGACCACCCTGGTGATCGAGGGAACAGACATCGTCACCATCGGCGGGCACGCGCCAAGCGACGCACGCATCATCGATGCACGCGCTGGCACCATACTTCCCGGGCTCATCGACTCACACGTTCACACGTCGCTCGAAGCGCTCGAACTCGCGCTGACGTTCGGCGTGACCACCGAGCTGGAGATGCAGGGCATGTTCACGCGCAACAAGCGCGATCAAGTCACAGACAATGACCGTCTCGCCGACGTCCGCTCGGCGGGATTTGGCATCACTCCGCCCGGCGGCCACCCCAGTGAACTCATGGGCGGCGACCACGAAGACGACAACGAGGAGGCACCCTGGGACGATGCCGACGGCGGCGAGGACGCAAGCTTCTGGCAAGACATTGTTATGCCCTTCTCCACCACTCCCGAAGAAGCGGTCGCGTTCATTCCCAAACTCGCCGAGACCGGGTCGGACTACATCAAGTTCATGATCGATGACGGGACCGTCGAGGGGGCGCCGGGACTTCCCCTACTCGGAGATGACGTCGTCACAGCCGGCGTTGCTGAGGCGCACCGACTCCAGCTCCTCACGGTCGCACACACCCTCACCATCGGTGCCACACTGACAGCCGTGAACGCCGGTATCGACGGGTTGGTGCACGTGTTCATGGACCAGCCCCACACCCAGGCGATCATCGACCAAGTCGCAGCCTCCCGCGCGTTCGTGATCCCGTGCATCGTGTTGAACGCCTCGATGATGGGCATCACCGCAACCGAATTCGCCGCAGACCTCCGCGTAAGCTCCAAGCTCGACGAGTCCTGGATCTCGACCCTGAACAGCAGCTACAACCGCTACCCCGAAGGCAACCTTGACGACGTGTTCGCGTCGGTCAAAGCACTCCATGCTGCCGGTGTCGACATCCTCGTCGGCACCGATGTCTCGTTCCCACTACCAATACTCGGCGGCATGGCGCACGGCGCGAGCGTCCATCACGAATTGCAGATGCTCGTCCGAGCCGGCCTCAGCCCACTGGAAGCACTCCGCGCAGCCACCGCAACACCCGCCCGCCGCTTCGGTCTCACCGATCGCGGACGAATTCAAGAAGGCATGCGCGCCGACCTGCTCCTCGTCGACGGCGACCCCACCACGAACATCTCGGACACACTCAACATCCGCCAGATCTGGCGCCGCGGCACCGCACTCGGGCAGAGCGGAAAGACCGACGGCTGAATCACCGCAGACCCACACGGGCATCGGACAATCCCCGCAGCCCGCGTTCACAACGTCACGGGGAAGTACAACCGGCGCACCCCTTGTCGAGAGACGTCGGACCGATCCGCCCTTGTCGGCTCATCTGGCATCGACTGCCGGAAGGCCCGCGTCTGCTGCATGCCTGCTCTAGCGGACTCAGCTCTCACTTGGCGTTAGATCGGCTCACTGCGGACCTTCTGATCCGGAGGTGAGCGGGACACTCTCGGATGGTGCGCGATTCCCCGGCTTGCAGTCGCTCCCGCACACATACACCCCGGGCAAGCCACGGCTCAGCGCCCGCGTTGCTCACACAGCACGTCAGGACTTGGTCTTGAGGAGTTGGGCGGCGCGGTCGGGAACGTAATGGAACTGCTCGACGGGTGGTCGTTGATAGTCGTTCGCGTCCGGTCGATCGGGAATCGAGACGTCGTCCAGCTCGAGACGCTGATACGGGATGCTGCTGAGCAGATGTGCGATCACGTTCAGCCGCGCGCTGCGCTTGTCATCGCTTTCGATCGTCCACCACGGCGACTCGGAAGTATCTGTCGCCGCGAACATCGCATCCTTCGCTCGCGAGTAGTCCTCCCACCGCAGGATCGACTCGAGATCGGTCGGAGACAGCTTCCAGCGACGCATCGGGTCGCCCAGCCGCGACTCGAAGCGCGACTGCTGCTCGGCGTCCGAGACCGAGAACCAGTACTTGATCAGGATGATCCCGTCCTCGATCAGCATGCGTTCCACGATCGGGCACTGGCGGAGGAATGCCTGGTACTCCTCCTCGGAGCAGTAATCCATGACGCGCTCCACTCCCGCGCGGTTGTACCAGGACCGGTCCATCAGGACGATCTCGCCCTTGGTGGGCAGCCGTTCGATGTAGCGCTGAAAGTACCACTGGCCGCGCTCCTTCTTCGAAGGCTTCGGCAGTGCGACGACGCGCGCATGTCGTGGGTTCAGGTACTGCACCACCCGTTTGATCGCGCCGCCCTTGCCCGCGGCGTCGCGACCCTCGAAGATCACCAGAACGCGCGCGCCGGTTGCTGCGACCCAGTGCTGCATCTCGACGAGCTCAACCTGCAGACGCTCGAGCTCAGCCTCGTACAGTCGCTTGGGGAGACGTTTGCCCGACTTGGTCGCCTTCTTCCTGGACATTCAGTTCGTCCTCGATCGCGGCGTGCGCGCCCTGGTCATGTCTCCGCGGTCGTGCATGATCACCATCGATTCCCGGCGTATTGTTCGCCGCGCCGCCAACACTATGCAGCCTGCAACGTGATCAGCCGGGTCTTGACAACCCGCTCGACGCGTAGGCGAAGAGCGTACGTCGGGACGACGGAGTGAGTCCGCCACCGATGACGATCTCCGCGAGATGCTCGCCCGGCAGCGCGCAGGTGATTCCGTGGCCGAGGAGGAGGGCGTTCGAGCGGCAAAACTCCCCGCAGGGGCCGCGAGTCGATGTCGCTGGGGACGCGCATCCGAGTTCTGCTCGTTGGTCAGTCGACGACGGCGACCGTGACATCGCCGCCTTCGAGGACCTGGAGCTCGTCCAAGGTGGCGTCGAAGACGCCGAGGTGGACGATGTCGGCGGAGAGCGCGCCGCGTTCGCCCGCGTAGAAGAAGGCGATGTCGCCCCAGGGGACGTAAATGGCGAGCTCGCCTGCACCGGCGCTCGACGGCGGCGAGCCCGCCGTCTGGATGGGACGCGGAGGGTAGGCGATCTTCTCCACGCCGTTGAAGTCCTCGAACTCGAGCGTCATCGGCAGCATCGTGAGCAGGTCGCGCACTGCGGGGTTGTCCTCGTCGAGCGTGACGTCAATCGCCCCTGTGGGCGCGGTGAAGCGAATCGTCGTGCCCATGACGGTGTCCACGGCTGGCTCCTCGGTGGGATTGGCGGGAAGGGCGGGGACCGCGCTCGGTGACGCGGATGCCGCGGGAGACGCGCTCGTCGCGGGCTGTTCCCCGGATGTGCTGCTGCACGCGGGGAGGAGCAGCGCAAGAGCGACTGCTGCCCCCGTACCGAGAGCTCGCCCCGGTACGCGTGTCACGCCGTCCCTTCCCCGACGAAGGTGCGGAAGGCACCGCGGTCGCGGTGCAAGGACCAGATCCGTTCGGCGAGGGCGCCGGGCTCGTGGTCGAGGTCGCCGCCGCCGATGCCCCGCGGGATGATCAGCTGCGCGACGTGGATGCTCTCGGGGGCGAGGGCGTCATGCAGCATCTGTCCGTAGGCGGACTCTCCGGCGAACGCGACGGAGGTGCCGGCCACTGCGCCGTTCGGGCGGACGGCGCTGCCGCCGTTGATGAGCAGGATCGTGCCTCGTCCGAGCACCCGCATGCCCGGCAAGACGTGCTGGACAGCGGTGACCGGGCCGTACACCGACTGTTCGACGGGGCCGACGAGGTCCTCCGCCGCCGTCTCGAGCACGGGCTTCATGAACTCGTGCGCGGGGACCGGGCTGTACTGGAGGACCTCGATCGGGCCCAGATCGGATGCCGCCGCGTCGAGGGCCTCGCGCAGCGCGTCGGGCTCGCGGACGTTCGCCGCGTACCCGCGGGCGGTCACGCCCGCTTCGGCCAGCCCGGCGGCGAGTTGATCGACGTTCTCCTGGGTGCGTGAGAGGAGCGCCACGGCGAAGCCCTCGCGGCCGAAGCGGCGAGCGGTGGCCTGGCCGAGTCCTGGGCCTGCTCCGATGATGGCGATGGTGGTCATGGTGGTCCTTTCCATGCGGGAACTCCCCGCCGTCGCACGAGGGGACTCAAAAGGTGCAGACGAGCGCTTCCGCGCTACCAGGACCGCCGTGCCAACTGGCGCCCAGTGTCGGTCCAGTTCGCGCGGCGGTGGGGTGCACCTCTTCAACGGTAGGGAGGCAGGCGAGTGCGAGGGAGTCCCTCTGAGTACACCCATCGGTCGGGACTCACGCCCGCAGGGGATCGTGCTGACGTGTCAAACGCCCCAGTGTGGATGGTGGGGGATCCTACAGATGCGCGGGACTTCGGGGCGTCCTCAGGTGCCGATCGTAGAGACCAGCACGCCACCCTCGGCCGGCAGCACCCGCCAGACGCTGCCCTTGCCCTCGACCCGGAGCCCACCATCGCCCACGATCAGAGCCGTGCGCTCGTCGACGCCGAGCCCGCCCCCGACCAGCCCCGACTCGACGGCGGCGACCAGTCGGGACAGCATGCCGCGCTCGGCCACGTGCACCTCAATGGCCACGTCGACGAGGCCGATGCCGGCCTCGATCTCCAGCTCGTCACCTGCTTCGCCAGGGTCCTCAGGTGAGACGACGACGCCGCCGATGCGCGAGCCGCTTCCGAGCGAGCCCTCCGCCGCGATCATCGCTCCGGCCGAGACGCCGAGGTAGGGCACACCGCCGGCGACCAGCCGGCGCAACTCGCCGAACACCGGCTCGAGCCCTGCGCGCACGTCCTCGACGACGCCGCCCCCCACCGCGATGCCGTCGACGTCGGCGATCGCGCCGAGCCCGATCGGCTCGCCGGGCCGCCCCGCGGTCAGGTGCACCTCGATCGCGGTTCCCGTTGCGGCCTCGGCCAGAAGCTCGCCAAGCGCCGCCGCCTTCTCCTCGGCCTCGGGGTGCAGTGAGATGACGGCGACGCGCGGCCGCGCGCGGCCTGCGTGGCCCGCTCGCAGCGCCGCTTCGGCGACGAACGGCGCGTACAGCGGGGCATCCGCACCCGTGGTCGCGCCGCCGCCGATGAGGTGCACGCTCACGCGGGATCATCCCCGGCTGCGACGGCAAGCGATGGTGCCGCATCGCGGAACCGGTCCCGAGTGAGGATCTCGCGGCGGATTCCGTCGACGCCGGCGCCCCCGTCGTTCGCATCGAAGGTCATCCGAAGAGCCTACGCGGGTTGGAGTCCAGGCTGTGCCCGCGCCGGTTCCCAGGGTCGGTGTCTACGTGTAGAAGCCGCCGCGGTTCGGTCTGAGCTGCGCGGTCCACGGCACCGCCCGCACAAATGCCGGATGACGGTGCCAAACGCGAACCGAGGTGCCGAGCGCGCCGCAGCGATCTCGGGAAGGCCAGCCACGACCATCAGCGCGCTTCAGCCGGTTGCAATTGGATCAGGGCGCAAATGACACATATGCGCCAACAAAAATGCTGGTCGATCAGGAGATTATGGCGGAGACGGAGGGATTTGAACCCTCGGTCCCCTTACGAGGACTCCACCTTAGCAGGGTGGTGCACTAGGCCTGACTATGCGACGTCTCCAGGCATCCGGCCGCGAAGCGCGGATGCACCCAGCAATCATAACCGAGACCGACGCCGCTTCTTGCACCCGCCGGTGACGTCGATGCGGCACCCCCGCGATCCCCTCGACCCACGCCTTCGTATCAACCGGACCAGCGCACCGCTCTCCCCGGTATGCCGTTCACACAGTACGGAGTGCTCAGCGGAACCCTCACGTCGCACGTGCGGGACGACCCGGACGAATTCGGGCGCTGGTGGCACGTCAATCTCAGGGTCCGCAGCGGAGCCCGCGAGTTCCGGGTGGCCGTCGACGTCGACAGCAAGAACTCGGCGGCCGGTGTCCAGTGGAAGACCGTGCGCACGACGAGCGCCAAGCTCGGCTGGCCGACGCTGCCACCTCCGGCGTTCACCCGGCTCGTCTCCGGGCCGACGACGGGGGCGATCGACGTCATCCGGCATCCCGCCCTGCGCGTCATCGGCATCCGACGATTCCTGCACTGGCTCTTCCGCGTGAGGGATGCCGTGCCCGCCGAGCGCTCGTGGTTCTGGATCCGGGTCCTCCGGCCCTGGCGCTCGGGCGATCATCTGCAGGCATCGGAGGCGCTGGAGGCGACGCTGCGTGTCGGCGCGCTCACCCTGGTGTGGGGCGAGCCGTTTCCCGAGAACGCGGCACCGGCCTCGGTGCAGGGCGTGCACAACGTCCACCAGAACCAAGGCGACCCCGCCGGCTCGCAGTGGTGGCCCGAGAACGGGATCTGGCAGGACGGTGGTGTCGCGACGCTGCAGGCCGACGGCAGCTGGCTCGTCTTCGTCTCGAAGTTCTCGACGCAGCGCGATCACACCGACAGCCAAGGGCACCCCGCCTGACGACCCGGCCCGTTCCGCGTCACCGGGGGCAGGACGCAGCCGACCAGGAAGGCGCTACCGGCCTTCCTTCTGCGTGCACGTGGTCTGCGCGGCGGTCTGCCCCGCGATGTCGGACGGCAGCTCGACCCGCTGCTCGGGCACGGGCGTCTCCGCCGTCGCCGGCGTCTCGCCGGTGGCCGGGGTCTCCCCCGCCTCCGCCGTCGCTGCGGGCGTCGGCGCCACCGCGGGCTTCTCGGCCTCGCCGGTCACCTCGACGCCATAGCCCTGGCTGGCGTCACCGGTGAGCGTCAGCGGCTGGTTGGCCTTGAGCGCGTCGAACAGGACCTTCGCGGCATCCTTCACCGGCACCACCCGGCTCGCGCCCTCGCCGGAGGTGTACCGCGTGGGGTACTGGACGAACACGATGTCTTCGTAGGGCACGTCCTTGACGGCCATCGCGATCTGCACCATGAGCGTGGGATTGGTGAGACCGGAGCTCAGCACCAGTTGCTTCTGCTGCACCTGGTTGATCGCGGTCGACGCGAGGTTCAGCAGCGTGGCAGGGTTCGACAGCACGGCGCCGGACTGCAGCTTGCGCACCATCGACGACATGAACTGCTGCTGGTTCGAGATGCGGCCGAGGTCCGAGCCGTCGCCGATGCCGTGGCGGATGCGCAGGAACTGCAGCGCCTGCACGCCCTGGAGCGTGTGGTTGCCGGCGGTCAGGCTGAGGCCGGTGTGCACGTCGCTGATGTCGTCGGCCACGCACACGTCGACGCCGCCGATGGCGTCGGACATGTTGATGACGCCGGTCCAGCGGATCGCGGCGGCGAAGTCGATCTTGTCCTCGATGAGGGATTCGACCGTGAGCACGGTGCAGGCCAGCCCGCCGTACTGGTACGACGCGTTCATCATCTGCGACGACATCGCCGAGTAGCTGCCGCTGCCGTCCTCCTTGGGGCACGACGGGATCGGCACGAGCATGTCGCGCGGGAACGAGACGACCGTCACGCGGCGGGGCTCGTCCGAGATGTGCACGAGCATGGTGACGTCGTTGCGCTCGCCCTCGGTATCGCCGCGCTGGCAGGCGGTCGACAGCTTCGCGTTATCGCCCTCGCACGAGTCGGTGCCGGCCATGAGGATGTTGACGCCGCCCTCGATCGCACCCAGCGACGGCGGCAGCACCTCGCCCTCGTCGAGCACGACGGCGTTCGCTGCCACCGTCTGCGTCGCATCCCAGACGTTGTAGGCGGCGATGCTGGCGGCGCTTACGCCGAAGATGCCGAGCACGACGCCCAGCATGGCGACGACGGTGACGAACGGATGCCGCGACTTCAGGGCACCGTGGCGCGCGAGGGGCGCCCGACCCTCTCCCGAGGGCCGCTTCGACGCCGCCATCAGCCGTTGGCCCTGACGTTGCCGGCCGAGCAGGTCTGCTGTGCCGCGTTCTGACCCGGGATGTTGTCGGGAAGCGCCACCGGAGTCTCGCTCGGCGCGGGCGCGGCCGTCGGGTCCGTGGTGGGTGCGGGGTCCGTGGTCGGCTCAGTGGTCGGCGGGTCGGCCACGATCACTCCTCCGGTCAGATCCTGGTCGTGCGTGACCTCGATCGACTCGTTGGCCGCGAGCGCCGCCCACAGCTGATCGGCCGAGTCGCGGTCGGGCACCACGCGGTTGACGTCGGCGGGGTCCGTCAGCACGGGGTACTGGACGAACACGATGTCTTCGAACGGCACGTCCTTGATCGCGAGCGCGATCTGCATGAGCGTCATCGGGTTGGTCAGCGACTCGCTCGGCGTGATGTTGTCGACCGCCGTGGTGGCCAGCTTGTACAGCGTCGTCGGATCGGACAGCACCTCGCTGCTGACGAGCTTGCGCGCGAGACTCGACATGTACTGCTGCTGGTTGCTGATGCGCGCCAGGTCGCTGCCGTTCTCGAGGCCGTGGCGGGTGCGCAGGAACTGCAGCGCCTCGACGCCCTGGATCGTGCGCGGACCCGCCGGCCAGTTGATGGCGGTGTACTTGTCCTTGATGCCGCCGTTGCCGATGCAGACGTCGACGCCGCCGATCGCGTCGGTGATGTTGATGACGTTGCCGAAGCTCACCTTCGCGGCGAACGGGATGTTCTGACCGCTCAGGTCGCTGACCGTCTTCGCGACGCACGACAGTCCGCCGTAGCCCCACGCTTCGTTGATCTGCGTCTTGGAGGTCGACGACGAGGTCGAGCCGTCCTCCCGTGTGCACGAGGGGATCGGCACCATCAGGTCGCGCGGGAACGACACCACCGTCACCCGGCGCGGGTTGTCGGAGATGTGGACGAGCATATTGACGTCGTTGAGCTGACCGCCGGCATCCGCACCCGTGCAGCGGTCACCGAAGAGGTAGGCGTACTCCTCTTCGCATTCGTCGGTGCCCACGAGCAGGATGTCGACGCCGCCCTCGATCGCTCCGATGTCGGGCGGAACGGATCCCTGGCCCTCGAGCTCGACGGCATCGGCGGTGAAGCTGGTGGTGATGTCGGTGACGGCATATGCCGCGACCCCGACGCCCGAGACCAGCACCACGGCTGCGACGATACCGATGAGTTTCGCTACGAAGCCGAACGGGCCCGGAGACGACAGCTCACCGTGACGGGCCACCGTCCTGCGGCCACGCCTCGTGGGCTTGTGCGTCGAGCTCACTCGGTTCCTCTCAGGGATGCTGCGGTCTCACGGTCGCCCCCCGGCACATCGTTTCTGCGGAGGGTGTGGGATTCGAACCCACGGGACATTGCTGCCCACTGGTTTTCAAGACCAGGTCCATCGGCCGCTCGGACAACCCTCCCGACCGACGACGCCCCGGAGGGCGACATCCGTCGAACAGGCGTCGAGTCTAGCCGACAGCGCTGTCGCCCCATTCTTCCAACGGCGCCTGGCAATCCTCTGAAGGACACAGCCGTTCCCTGCGGGGCGAGACGAAACGTCAGAGGAGGCGCAGCACCGCAGCGACGCCGCCCTCGTGCACCGACGCGGTGGTCTCGCCCGCGGCATCCCGCACTTCCTGCGGGCCCTGCGCCATCGCGACCGCGCGCCCGCCGTTGTCGAGCGCCCAGCGGAACATGCCGACGTCGTTGCGGCCGTCGCCCATCACGAGCACGTGGGCCGGGTCGATGCCGAGCTCGGTGCGCACGAGCTCGAGGCCGGTGCTCTTGTCGACGCCCTGCGGTGCGATGTCGAGCCATGCTGTCCAGCCGACGGCGTACGAGACGTGGTTGAGCCCGATGCTCGCCACCAGGTCTACGAAGTCCTTCTCGCGCTTGTCGGGCGAGACGACGACGATGCGGCACACGGGCTGCGCGCCGAGCTCTTCGAACGGCACCCGGCGTGCGTTCGTGAGATTCCAGTCCTCGAGGTACTCCGTGTACAGCCGGCGGCCGTCGGGCAGCTCGACGAGGTAGCGGGCGTCGGGCAGGTGCTCGCGCAGCTGCGCGAGCACGTCGCTCGGATCGAAGGTCTCGACGTGCCAGCGCTCGTACTGCAGCTCGTCGGCCTCGAGGCGCTTGAGGACGACGGCGCCGTTGGAGCACACGACGAACTCCGGGGCGATGCCCAGCACGCGGACGATGCCGCGGGTGCCCTCCCAGCTGCGACCGGTCGCGACCATCACCTCGTGCCCCGCACGGTGGGCGTGCTCGACGGCGTCGACGACTCCCGGGCTCAGCGACTCGTCCTCGAGCAGCACCGTGCCGTCGATGTCGAGTGCGATCAGGAGCTGCTCGGTCGCGACCGCGGGGTTCTCGGTATCGCGCGCGACCCGCTCGACGAGCTTCGCAGCCTTCTTCGGCGCGACGACCTTGATCGACCCGGTCGCGGGCAGGTGGGCGTCGGTCACGCGATCGGCTCCATGACCTCGAGTCCGCCGAGGAACGGTCGCAGCACCTCTGGCACCGTGACCGAGCCGTCCTCGCGCTGATGCGTCTCGAGCAGCGCCACGATCCATCGCGTGGTCGCCAGCGTGCCGTTGAGCGTCGCCACCGGCTGCGTCTTGCCGCCTTCGGGTCGGTAACGGATGTCGAGCCGACGTGCCTGGTAGGTCGTGCAGTTGGACGTCGAGGTGAGCTCGCGGTAGGCGTTCTGCGTGGGCACCCAGGCCTCGACGTCGTACTTGCGAGCGGCGCTCGAGCCGAGGTCGCCCGCGGCGACGTCGATCACGCGGTACGACAGGCCCAGGTCCTGCAGCATGCGCTCCTGCAGCTCCACGAGACGCAGGTGCTCGGCCTCGGCCTCTTCGGGAGTCGTGTAGACGAACATCTCGAGCTTGTTGAACTGGTGCACGCGGATGATGCCGCGGGTGTCCTTGCCGTACGAACCGGCCTCGCTGCGGTAGCAGGTCGACCAGCCGGCGTAGCGCTTGGGGCCGCGCGAGAGGTCGAGGATCTCGTCCATGTGGTAGCCGGCGAGCGGCACCTCGCTGGTGCCGACGAGATAGAGGTCCTCGTCGTCGAGGTGGTAGACCTCGGCGGCGTGCTTGCCGAGGAATCCCGTACCGCGCATGACCTCGGGACGCACCAGTGTCGGCGGGATGATGGGCGTGAAGCCCGCCTGCAACGCGCGGTCGAGGCCGAGATTCATCAGCGCGATCTCGAGGCGGGCGCCGATGCCGGTCAGGAAGTAGAACCGGCTGCCCGAGACCTTGGTGCCGCGCTCCATGTCGATCGCGCCGAGCCGCTCGCCGATCTCGAGGTGGTCGCGGGGCTCGAAGCTGAACGCAGGCACCTCGCCGTGGGTGCGCAGCGTGACGAAGTCGTCCTCGCCGCCAGCCGGCACCCCTTCGATGACGATGTTCTCGAGGGCGGCGAAGGCCTCGGCGGAGGCCTCCTCGGCGGCGGTGACCGCGTGCTGAGCCTGCTTCACCTGCTCGCTCAACTGCTTCGCCTCAGCGACGAGCGCCGCCTTCTCCTCTTTCGGCGCCTGCGCGACTCTCTTGCCGTGAGCGTTCTGCGCGGCGCGAAGCTCTTCGAACGTCGTGATCGCGGCGCGTCGTGCCCGATCGGCCTCCACGGCGACGTCGACGGTGTCGGGCGACTCGCCCCGCGCCTCCTGCGAGCGCTTGACCAGCTCGGGATTGTCGCGAAGCAGCACGGGATCGATCACCCTGCAAGCTTAGTCGGCGCCTCCGCGAGGGCAGGTGTGACGGCTCCCGACCGCGTCACCGCCGAGACACCCAGGCAGGCACCTTCGCCCCATATGCGCCCGACCGGCGCTTCGCGTCCTACTCTTGACGACATGGCGGCATCTGGATCGAGCGACGACGCACGACCCGAGGATGCACGCCCCGAGGACGCCCGACCCGAGGACGACCTCATCCCGCATCCCGCCGACGCGATCTACGCCGACGGGCCCAGCACGGCCGAGCTCAACCTCGCCGACGCGGAGATCGAGGAGACGATCCCCGACGCCGAAGCCGCCACACCGGCGGGGCCGTCCGAGACCGGAGCGCCCGACCCGGCCGAGGCTGCCAAGCCCGACGACGTGATCCGCGAGCCCGACGACGTCGAAGCCGACACGGCTGACGGCGAGGCCGGCCACGCGCGCCGCGTCGACGCGGCCGGCCGGACGCGCCCCTTGGAGACGGCGGGTGAGCGCCCCTCACCCAAGGCCGCCCTCGTCTACAACCCGATCAAGGTCGACGCCGACGCCCTCCGCGACACCGTCACCCGGCTCTCGGCGGACGCCGGCTGGGCCGAGCCGCTCTTCTACGAGACCACGGTCGACGACCTCGGCGACGACGTGACCCGTCAGGCGCTCGACGAGGGCGTCGACACCGTCCTCGTTGCCGGCGGCGACGGCACCGTGCGCGCCGTGTCGGAGGCCATGAGCGGCAGCGGCGTGCCCCTCGCGATCGTTCCCAGCGGCACCGGCAACCTGCTCGCCCGCAATCTGAGGCTGCCGCTGACCGAGCCGGATGCCATGGTGCGCGCGGTCTTCGACGGCGAGAGGGTCGCCATGGACGTCGGCTGGACCGAGCTCGGTCGTCCCGACGGGACGACCGCCGAGCACGCCTTCGTGGTGATGGGCGGCATCGGCCTGGATGCCGCGATGATCGCCAACACCAACCCGCAGCTGAAGAAGTCGGTGGGGTGGGTGGCCTACGTCGACGGAGCGGCGCGCGCGCTGCCGTACGCCAAGCCGTTCCGCGTCGTCTACGAGCTGCCCGGGCACCGCCTGCACTCCTCGCGCGTGCAGAGCGTTCTGTTCGCGAACTGCGGGAAGCTCCCCGCGGGGCTCGACCTCATCCCCGAGGCCTCCGTCGCAGACGGCGCGCTCGACATCGTCATCTTCCAGCCCAAGGGCCCGTTCGGGTGGCTGTTCGTCTGGCGCCGCGTCGCGTGGGACAACAGCTTCCTCCGCCGTTTCCGCACCGGGCGCCGCGTGCTGTCGCTGCGCACCAAGGACAACGCCGTGATCTACTCGCGCGGCGCGGGCATCGAGCTGGCGACCCACGAGCCGCGTCCCGTGCAGCTCGACGGCGACGAATTCGGCGAGGCCCTCTCGGTGAAGACCCGCGTCGCCCCCGCCGCACTCCTGGTGGTCGTGCCCAAGGGCCACGACACCGACGGCCTCTGACGAGGACTCAGCCTTTCACGGCGCCGCCCATGCCGGCGCTGTTGAGGAACACGCGCTGGAACAGCAGGAAGAGCAGGATCGGGATCACGGTCGAGATCGCGAGCGCGGCGAGGAAGACGTCGAGCTCGATGAACTGCTGCAGCTGCGGCAGGCGCACCGACAGAGGCTGCAATGCCGGGTCCTTGAGGACGAGCATCGGCCAGAGGAAGTCCTTCCAGGCGGCGATGACCGCGAACACCGAGACGACTCCGAGGATCGGCCTCGACATCGGAAGAACCACCGACCAGAAGAGGCGGTAGGGCCCGGCGCCGTCCGTGCGCGCCGCCTCGAAGACCTCGCGGGGCAGCGAATCGAAGAACCGCATGACGAGCAGCACGTTGAACGCGTTCGCACCCGCCGGTAGCCACACCGCCCAGAACGTGTTGATCAGAGACTGGCCGAGCAGGGGCGGCTGCACGATCGTGAGGTACAGCGGGACGAGCAGCACGATGCTCGGCACGAACAGCGTCGCCAGGACTGCGCCCACGATGACCTTGCCGTAACGCGGACGCAGCACTGACAGCGCGTAGCCGGCCGTCGTCGCCACGAGAACCTGCACCAGCCACACGCCGAGCGCGATGATCACCGTGTTGCCGAAGTACTTGTCGATCTCGACGCGATTCCACGCCTCGCCGAGGTTCGCCCAGTCGATGCCGTTGGGCCAGAGCGCGAGGGGCTGTCGCAGCGTGTCCTGCGTCGGCGTGACAGCCGACTTCGCCAGCCACAGGATCGGTCCGAGTCCCACGACGACCAGCGACACCAGCAGCACCGCGTGAGTCGCGCGCGTCGTGGCACGGACCCGTGGGCGGCGCCAATCGGCGGACGAGAGGATGCCGCGATCGGCGTCGTCGTCGCGCAGGCGGCGGCGCGCGACCTTGGCATCGACCGCGCTCACGACGTGCTCCAGCTCTTGGTGAGGCGGAAGTAGACCGCGGAGAAGATCGCGAGCACGACGGCGAGCATGATGCTCAGAGCCGTGGCAGCACCGTAGTCACCGCCCAAGCTGTTCTGGAACGCGTACTTGTAGATGAGCATCAGCACCGTCATGGTCGAGTTGGCCGGGCCACCGGCGGTCAGGAGGAAGGGTTCGAGGAACACCTGCGCAGTCCCGATGATCTGGAGAATGAACGTGACCAGCAGCACGCCGCGCAGCTGAGGCACGGTGACGTGCCACACCTTGCGCCACACTCCGGCGCCGTCGACCTCGGCCGCATCGTAGAGCTCAGGGGCGACGCCGATCAGGGCGGCGAGGTAGATGATGACCGTCCCTCCGGCCGCCGACCAAGTGGCGAAGAGCACGATCGAGGGCATCGCGGTGGCGGGGTCCTGCAACCACGGCAGCGGACCGAGTCCGAACCAGCCGATGATGGTGTTGAACACACCATTCGGCGACGCATCGTAGAAGAACTTCCACAGGAGTGCTCCGACGACGGGCGGGACGATGACGGGCAGGTACGCGAGGGCGCTGTACAGACCGCGACCTCGACGGACCTCACTCATCAGCACCGCGACCACGAGCGGGATCGGGTAGCCGAGGAGCAGCGCGAGCACCGCGAACCACAGCGTGTTGAGGACGGCGGTCCCCAGCAGCGGGTCGTTCAACACTGTCGCGAAGTTCTCGAGGCCTACCCACTCGGGCGGCGAGATGAGGTTCGTGTGCTGGAAGGCCATGACCGCGGCATCCACGATCGGCTTCCACGAGAAGAACACGAAGCTGATGAGGAGCGGGACGAGGAAGACGAGGGTGTGCGGGCCGTCGCCTCGCACCCACCCGCGGACGCCGCGGCGTCTGCGGGGCTCCGTGCTCACGGCACGGTCGATGGTATCGGGCGTCTCGGCGACGGGCGGTGGCGCCGTCGTCGGCGTCAACTGCGTCATAGCGGGTCCTGTTCCAGGTCGGCGTCCTCCCGGGGCGAGCCTGCCCCGGGAGGACGGGGAGACTACGAGCCGGCCTTGGCGTACAGTGCGTCGGCCTGCGACTGCGCGTCGGCGAGGAGTGCGGCGATGTCGGCGTTCTCGTCGGTGAGCACAGACTGGACGACCGTGTCGAGGAGAGCGTAGACGTCCTGCGTCGCGACCCGCGGCTCGGCGACGAGCGGCTGGTCGAAGATCGCGTCGGTGTAGGGCGCCATCTGCTCGACCGGCACGTTCACCGAAGGCGCGATCCACGCCTGGTACTCCTCGTACTGGCTCGCGTCGAAGATGGGCAGTTCGGGAGCGCCGACCGGCTGGCCGAGCGAGTCCGCAAGCTCCGCGGTCTCGACGACCGTGTCCTCGTCGGCGAGCTTGGCGAGGTAGTAGAAGTCGATCCACTTGACCGCGGCGGCCTGCGCCGACTCGTCGGCCTTCGGGCTGACGGCGGCCAGGGTGCCGCCCCCGAGGAGGCCGGGATCGTCGCCCTCGAGCGGAAGCACCGTCAGTCCGTAGTCGTCGGGGTTCAGCTCGTTCTGCGTCACCAGGTTGCCGTAGTTGCCGCCGCCCGACACGTACATGCCGATGCGTCCGGCAGCGAAGTCCTGGTTGATGGTGCCCCAGTCGTACAGGAAGTTGGAGCCCATCGAGTTGTCGGCCCAACGCAGCTCGTGGAGGTACTCCAGCGCCTCGGCGACGGCGGGGTCGGAATCGAGCGTGGGCGCCGTCGCGTCTGCGTTCTCGGTGCGTCCTCCGAACGCGTTGACCAGCGTCGTCAGGATCCACCCGCCGGTGTTGCCCGAGGTCATCGTCGCGTATCCGGCCTCTCCGGTCGCCTCCGAGATCGCCTTCGCCGCCTCTCGCACTTCGTCCCACGTGGTCGGAGGGGCATCCGGGTCGAGCCCGGCCGCCTCGAAGAGGGTGCGGTTGTAGTGCAGTCCCTGGCCGTACGCGGCGATCGGGATCGCCCACTGGCTGCCGTCGTCGGCCTGCCCCGCCTGCGCGACGTTGGGGTTGAAGCGATCCGCATACGGGAGTTTCGCGACGAGCTCCGACACGTCGGCGATCTGCTCGTTGGCGATGAGTCCCCGCCCGTCGGTGAACGGGATCGTGAAGACGTCGGGCAGCGTGCCGCCGGCGAGGTCGGTCGTGAAGGTGGGCGCCGTCCAGGTGTACTCCTGAGCCTCCACCGTGATGTCGGGGTTGTCCTTCTCGAACGCCTCGACACGCGCGTCGAAGTTGTCACGGGCCTCTTGCTCGAGCCCGGCGTCGATGGCGACGGTGATGGTGACGCCACCGTCGGCGTCATCGCCACCGGAAGCGGCGCATCCGGCGAGCAGTGCCGCCGTGGAGGTGAGTGCGAGCGCGCCGATGGCGGCGCGCCGGATCGTTGACGTCATTGTCGGGTCCTTTCGTTTCTGCTGTGTCGTGCTGTGGTGTGTGGTGCGGGTTGGTGCGGATCATGGGGCCGACGCAGGTGCCGCCTCCGGGTGTCAGGTTCGGCTGCTCACAGTGCCAGCCACACCGTGGAGTCAGGGGGAAGCATCGGTCCCCGATCATCTGTCGGCTGCGCGCTGGAGAGCAGCACCGCGCGGTGAGCGGGAACGGGCACGGCAACGGGGCCCAGGTTCGTCATCGACACTGTCCGTTCGCCGCGTCGGAAGGCGAGCACGTCGGCGCCGAGCTCGAGCCACGCCAGGTCCTCGCCGTGCAGGTCGCCGTTCTCGCGCCGCAGACGCAGGGCTTCGCGGTACAGCGACAGCATCGACCCCGGGTCATGTTCCTGCGCATCCGCGGCGAAGGGCGCCCAGTCCCGGGGCTGCGGAAGCCAGGTGTCCGCGCTCGGGGCGGTTCCGAAGCCGTAGGGCGGCCGGGTGCCCGACCACGGCAGCGGAACGCGGCATCCGTCCCGCCCAGGATCGACGCCTCCCGAACGGAAGTGCATGGGGTCCTGGATGACCGAAGTCGGCAGCTCCGCCTCGGGGAGGCCCAGTTCGTCGCCCTGATAGATGTACAGGCTTCCCGGCAGCGCCGCCGTCAGCAGGGCCGCCGCGCGTGCTCGACGCGTGCCCCGCGCGATGTCCGTGGGAGTGCCGAACCGCTTGCGTGCGAACGCGAACGCCGAGTCGGCGCGGCCGTACCGCGTGACCGGGCGGGTCACGTCATGGTTCGAGAGGACCCAGGTGGCGGGGGCGCCGACCGGCTGGTGCTCGGCGAGCGTGCGCTGGATCGAGCCGCGCAGCGCCGCGGCGCTCCACGGCTGTGTCATGAAGTCGAAGTTGAATGCCGTGTGCATCTCGTCGGGTCGCAGGTAGCGTGCGAACCGCTCAGCGTCGTCCAGCCACACTTCGCCGACGAGCACGCGGGTGCCTTCGTACTCGTCGGCAACGGCCCGCCAGCCGCGATAGATGTCGTGCAGTTCGTCTCGATCGACGTGCGGATGCGTCCCGGGGGCGTGGACGCTGTCACCGATAGGCGGCAGCGCGGGATCCTTGACCGGCAGCGCCGCCGAGTCGATGCGCACACCGGCGACGCCGCGGTCGAACCAGAACCGGAGGATGTCCTCGTGCTCACGGCGCACGTCGGGGTGATTCCAGTTCAGGTCCGGCTGCTCAGGCGTGAAGAGGTGCAGGTACCACTCTCCCGGTGTGCCGTCGGGGTTGGTCGTGCGCGTCCAGGTCTCGCCCTGGAAGCTCGAAACCCAGTCCGTCGGCATCTCGTCGCCGTCGGGGCCGCCGCCCGGGTGGAACCAGAAGCGCTCGCGCTCGGGGCTGCCCGGACCCGCGGCGAGCGCCGCCTGGAACCACGGGTGCTGATCCGAGATGTGGTTCGGCACCACGTCGATGATCGTGCGGATGCCGAGGGCCAGCCCCTCCTGGATCAGCAGCTCCGCCTCCTCGAGCGTGCCGAACCGGGGGTCGATGTCGCGGTAGTCCTGCACGTCGTAGCCACCGTCGGCCAGCGGGCTCGGGTACCACGGGTTGAACCAGAGGGCGTCGACGCCGAGGTCCTTGAGGTAGCCGAGACGGGCACGCACACCCGCGAGATCGCCCGTGCCGTCGCCGTTCCCGTCCGCGAAGCTGCGGACATAGACCTGGTAGATGACGGCCGACCGCCACCACAGCGGATTGTCGCTCGCGGGAACGGCTCGTTCGCCGCGGGTGAGGACCTCGGTGTCCACGTGACTCCTCGTCGTCGATGGAAGGACTCGATGCGACGAATGTATTCGTGGGGCGGTTGCTTTGCAAGTGTTGTACAGAATCATGCAAGATTACGATTTCGATCAGCGGCGGATGAGGTGCCCGCTGCGCGGGACGCCTCGACACCCGGTCGTTGAGCGAGCGAGGCACGAGCGAGACGAAACTCCCTGGACGCGACGCCGCAGCGAGGCTCGAGGCGTTTCGCCTTCGGGCGCCAGAGCGCCCTCCGCTCAACGACCGGGTGTTGCCGAAAGCGGGGGTCAGGCTGCGGCGGGGCCGGTCGAGGCCCGCAGCACCAGCTCGGGCTCGAAGAGCAGCTCGTCGCCGGGCTCGGTCGTTCCCGCGATCTGCGAGAGCAGCAGCTCGATGACGGTGCGCCCCATCGACTCGATGGGCTGGCGCACGGTGGTCAGCGGCGGTTCCGTGCAGCTCATGAGGAAGGAGTCGTCGAACCCCACCACGCTGACGTCGTCGGGCACCCGCAGGCCGTGCCGTCGCGCGGCACGCACCGCGCCGAGCGCGAGCGGGTCGCTGGCGCACACGATGGCGGTCGCCCCGGCGGCGAAGAGACGCGTGGCTCCGGCCTGTCCGGACTCCAGCGAGTACAGGCCCCGCACCACGAGCGAGTCCTCGAGCGGTGAGCCCAGTCGCTCCAGCAGCGGGCGCGCGGCGGCGAGCTTGCGCTGCGAGGGGATGTGGTCGAGCGGGCCGAGGAGCAGGCCGATGCGGCGGTGGCCGAGCTGGTGCAGGTGCTGGATCGCCTGCTCCGCGGCCGCGCCGTCGTCCGTCGAGACGGTGGCGAAGTCGAGGGCGTCGATCCGCGCGTTCACCAACACGGTCGGCAGGTGCACCTGGCGCAGCCGCTCGTAGTGCTCGTGCGCGGCATCCGCCTGGCTGTAGTTGCCACCGAGGAAGATCACGCCCGACACCTGCTGCTGCAGCAGCAGGTCGACGTAGTCCGACTCGGTGATGCCGCCGGCGTTCTGCGTGCACAGCAGCGGCGTGTAGCCGTTCTGCGTCAATCCGCCGCCGATGATCTCGGCGAGCGCGGGGAAGATCGGGTTCTGCAGCTCGGGCAGTACGAGTCCGACCAGGCGCGCCCGCTCGCCGCGGAGCTTGGTGGGGCGCTCGTACCCGAGCACGTCGAGCGCGGTGAGCACGGCCTGGCGCGTGGCCTCCGACACACCGGGCTTGTCGTTGAGCACGCGGCTGACGGTGGCTTCGCTGACCCCGACCTTGCGCGCCACTTCGGCGAGACGCTTCGACATGCGCTCAGTGTACGCAAGAACTTGCAGGATCGCGCAAGTGCGCGCAAGCGACGGATGCCGAACACGGTCGACCTGTCAAGACCGGGCAGCCGACCCGGTCGGGCGGCAGGATGAGGGCATGCCCGGCCCCTCCCTCGTGTGGTTCCGCGACGACCTGCGCCTCGCCGACAACCCCGCGATGCGAGCGGCCCTCGACCGCGGCGAGCCCGTGATCGGGCTCTACGTGCTCGACGAGGAGAGCCCCGGCATCCGCCCGCTCGGTGGGGCGGCGCGCTGGTGGCTGCACCACTCGCTCTCCTCTCTCGGCGAACGGCTGCGCGAGCGCGGCGGCGCCCTGGTGCTGCGGCGCGGCCCGGCCGATCGGGTGGTGCAAGAGACGGTGACGGATGCCGCGGCCGGCGCCGTCTTCTGGAACCGGCGCTACGGCGGGCCTGAGCGCGAGCTCGATGCCGGGCTCAAGTCCGCGCTTCGCGACGACGGCGTCGAAGTCTCGTCGTTCGCGGCCTCGCTGCTTTTCGAGCCGTGGACGGTGCGCACCGGCGCCGGAACCCCGTTCTCGGTGTTCACGCCTTTCTGGCGCGCGTGCCTCGCCCTCCCCGCCCCCCGCGCGCCCCTCGCCGAACCGCGAGAGGTCGGCGGGCCGCGCCGCTCTCCGGCATCCGACTCGCTCGACGATTGGGCGCTGCTGCCCACGCGACCCGACTGGGCGGGCGGACTGCGCGAGACGTGGGAGCCGGGCGAACCTGCCGCCCGCCGACGGCTGAGCGAGTTCCTGCGGGTCGACGTCGCGCACTACGACCGCGCGCGGGACGAGCCCGCCGCCGGCGCGACCTCGCTGCTGTCACCGCGCCTCCGCTGGGGCGAGCTCAGCCCGCACACCGTGTGGCACGAGACCGTCGAGGCCGGTGCCGGAGGCAGGTTCCTGTCCGAGCTCGGGTGGCGGGAGTTCGCGTGGCATGTCCTCTTCCACCACCCCGATCTCGCGAGCCGCAATCTGCGGTCCGAGTTCGACGCGTTCCCGTGGCCCCGGCTGAAGCCCACCCACCTCGAGGCCTGGCAGCGGGGCCGCACCGGCGTCGCGCTCGTCGACGCGGGCATGAAGGAGCTCTGGCACACCGGCTACATGCACAACCGCGTCCGGATGGTGGCGGCATCCTTCCTGATCAAGAACCTGCTCATCGACTGGCGGCGCGGCGAGGAGTGGTTCTGGGACACGCTCGTCGACGCGGACGGCGCCAACAACCCGTTCAACTGGCAGTGGGTGGCAGGTTCGGGCGCCGACGCGGCGCCGTACTTCCGCATCTTCAACCCGCAGCTGCAGGCCAGGAAGTTCGACCCCGACGGGCACTACGTGCGCGAGTGGGCACCCGAGCATCTCGGAGAGCACCCGCCCGAGCCCATCGTCGACCTCGGCGAGACGCGGAAGGCCGCGCTCGACGCGTACGAGCACGTCAAGCGGGCCGCCCGCGCCTGACCGACCCGCCCCCGATCGCTACCAGGCGTACGCTTCGGGCGCCTGGCCGCCGGGGCCGGGGAACAGCTCGTCGAGCGCCGTCAGGTCGTCGTCGCTGAGCCGGATGTCGAGGGCCGACACCGCGGACTCGAGCTGCTCGACGGTGCGGGGCCCGATGATCGGTCCGGTGACGCCCGGCTGGTGCAGCAGCCACGCGAGCCCGAGGGCCGACGGCGCCCAGCCGCGCTCCTGCGCGAACCGCTCGTAAGCCGCGAGCTGGTCGCCGCGCTGCTCGCGCTGCGACGCGACGCGAGCCGTGGCCGACCGTGCGTTGGCGTCCGAGGATCCGCCGCTGAGCAACCCGCCCGCCAGCGGCGACCACGGCAGGATACCGAGGCCGTAGTTCTGCGCCGCGGGGATGACCTCGAGCTCGATGGAGCGCTGCACGAGGTTGTACAGCGACTGCTCGCTGACCAGCCCCAGGAAGTTGCGCTGCGTAGCGATCTCGTTCGCCTGCGCGATGTTCCACGCCGCGAAGTTCGAGCTGCCGGTGTAGACGACCTCGCCCCGCGCCACCAGCACCTCCATGGCCTGCCAGAGCTCGGGCCACGAGATGTGCCGGTCGATGTGGTGGAACTGGTACAGGTCGATGCGGTCCGTCTGCAGGCGGCGCAACGACCCGATCGCCTCCCGACGCACCTGCCATGCCGACGCCCCGCGCGCGTTGACGACGTCGCCGTCGGGTGTGGGATCGACCATCGGCGAGTGCACCTTCGTCGCCAGGACGATGTCGTCGCGCACGCCGGGGCGGGCGGCGAACCACCGGCCGATGATCTCCTCGGTGGCGCCGCGGCCGCCGGAGCCGCCGTAGCCGTTCGCCGTGTCGAAGAAGTTCACGCCGAGTTCCAGCGCGCGGTCCATGATCGCGAACGCATCCTCTTCCGAGGTGCGGTCGCCGAAGTTCATCGTGCCGAGCACGATCCGCGAGACGGAGGTGCCGGTTCGTCCGAGGTGCACGTAGTCCATCCCGCCATCGTCACACGACTCCCGGGGCGCGGGGGCAGGTTTCCGAAAACGTTTCCCGGATTTCCTCCCGTGTCGACGCGCGGAATGCGCGCGGCCCCCACCCGGTTGCCGCCCGTCATGACAACGATCGGAATCATCGGTGCAGGACATATCGGCAGCGCGCTCGCACGCGCCTTCTCGGGACTCGGGTACGACGTCGTGATCGCCAACTCACGCGGGCCCGAGAGCCTGGCCGGCCTGGTCGCCGAGCTCGGGCCGAAGGTCACCGCCGCGACCGCCGCCGACGCGGCCGCCGCCGGCGACATCGCCGTGGTGACGGTGCCGCTCAAGGCGCTGAAGGAGCTCCCGGTCGAGCCGCTCGCCGGCAAGATCGTGCTCGACACCATCAACTACTACTTCGAGCGCGACGGCCACATCGACGCCCTCGACCGCGGCGAGGCCACGACATCCGGACTGGTGCAGGCGCACCTGCCGGCCTCGAAGGTGGTGAAGGCGTTCAACCAGATCCTCGCGTCCGAGATCAACACCACAGGCCTGCCGGCGGGCGATCCCGACCGCCGTGCCCTCGGCACCGCGAGCGACCATGAGGATGCCGTCGAGCTGGTGACGGGCATCTACGACGCCCTCGGGTTCGACACCGTCAGCGCCGGACCGCTCAGCGAGTCGTGGCGGCTGGAGCGCGACCGGCCGGCGTACACCGCGCGCCAGACCGCCGCCGAGCTGCGCGAGAACATCGCGAAGGGCAACCGCCTCCCCTGATCGCGGACCGCGCCATCGGGCCGGATCCCGCGGGATCCGGCTCGATCCGGAATGCGGATGCCGGGCCGCGCGGTTGCAGTCCACGATGAGTACTGCAGTCCCCGCCCCGGCCCTGCCCGACTTCGCCCTCTCCGTCCTCGACCTCGTCCCGGTGCGCACCGGCCAGACGAGCGCGCAGGCGGTCGCGGCATCCCTCTCCCTCGTCGACGCCGCCGATCGGCTGGGCTACCGCCGGTACTGGTTCGCCGAGCACCACAACATGCCGGCCGTCGCGTCGACCACGCCGCCGGTGCTGGCGGCGGCCGCAGCGGCTCGCACCTCGCGGATCCGCCTCGGCTCGGGCGGCGTCATGCTGCCGAACCACTCGCCACTCGTGGTGGCCGAGCAGTTCGCGGCGCTCGAGGCGCTCGCCCCCGGTCGCATCGACCTGGGCCTCGGCCGCGCGCCCGGGTCGGACCCGGTGATCACCCAGCTGCTGCGCCAGAGCGGCACCACGAGCGATGTCGAGCGCTTCCCCGACCACGTGCGCGACATCCTCTCCCTTGTCGCTCCCGACGGCGCCTCCCTGCGCTTCACGTCGGGCGGCACGTACGACGTGCACGCCACACCGGCCGCCACCACGACGCCCGAGGTGTGGCTGCTCGGCTCGAGCGACTACTCCGCCCAGCTCGCGGCATCCCTCGGCCTGCCGTATGTCTTCGCGAACCACTTCTCGGGCGAAGGGCTCGAGCGCGCGCTCGAGCTCTACCGCACGGCGTTCGTGGCGTCCGAGACGCTTGCGGCCCCGCGGACGTTCCTGACCGCGAACGTGCTCGTCGCACCGACGGACGACGAGGCAGAGGCACGTGCGCTGCCGAACCTGCGCATGACCGCGCGTCTGCGCACGAACCAGCCGCTCGTCGCCCTCGAGACCGTCGAGGCCTCGATCGCGAACGCCGCCGACTTCGCCGGTCTCGGCGACACGTTCATGGCGTCGGCACGCGCGAAGTGGTTCGTCGGCACCGCGCCGTCCGTGGCATCCGACCTCCGCACCTTCGCCGCCCGGCACGGCGTCGACGAGGTCATGATCTCGCCGATCGCCGGTTCCTACGAGAACGAGCCGATGGATGCCGCCCCCGGCCGCCTGCAGACGCTCGAGCTGCTCGCCGCCGAGCTCGGCCTGGCGCCCTGACGTCTGGAGCTCGCCGACCCAGCGGAGCGGGATCCTCCGGAGAGCGCACGGGCTCGGGACCGGCGGGCGCCGCGGGCGAGGTCGACGCCGCGGGTAAGCGCGCCGGAGGAGCCGCAGGACCGAGCCCCCACCTACCAGGCGAGCAGTTTGTGCGGCGTGACCTCGATGACCACCGAGTAGCGCTCGGCCATGGTCGCCGTCGTGAGCCCGAGCCGCTGCAGCCACGCGTCGTACTTCGCCGTGTAGGCGTCGCCGATCCGCTTTACCCAGGCGCTCGACGGCTCTGGAGAGATCGCGGCCCTACCGCGCAGGACGGTGAGCTGCTCGCCGTCGCTTCCGGCTTCCAAGTGCAGGAGGACGCGGTCGTTCGCCCGGAGGTTGCGCACCTTCGCCGTCTCGGGCTCGCTCATGATCAATGCGCGTCCGTCGGCCCACAGAAACCAGATGGGCACGGCGTGCGGGTAGCCGTCGCGGCCGATCGTGCCGAGCCAGGCGACCTGCTCGGTCTCGAGGCGTCGGAGCGCACGGGCGTGGACGTCGTTCGCGGGGTCGAAGGCGAACGCCTCTGCGGTCATTCCTGCACCTCGGGCTCGCCGGAGATGAGACCGCGCAGCCAGTCGCGGGCCTCGACGAATACGTCGTCGGCGTACCGCTCGGGGTAGCGGACGACGGCGCGGTCGGCCCGCGGGTACGAGCCGAGGAAGGTCACGCGCGGGCTGAAGCGGCGCAGGCCCAGGAGGGCGTCGGCCATGCGCTCGTCTTCGAGGTGCCCGTCGGCATCGACCACGAAGCGGTACCGGCCGAGCTCGTCGCCGATCGGGCGGGAGGCGAGCAGCGACAGGTTGATGCCCCGGGTGGCGAACTGCTCGAGCATCTCGAGCAGGGCACCGGGATGGTCGTCGGGCAGCTCGACGATGAGCGAGGTCTTGTCGGCGCCGGTCGGGGGCGGCGGCACGACCGTGCGGCTCACCAGTACGAAGCGGGTGACCGCGTTGGGGTTGTCGCCGATGTTCGAGGCGAGCAGCTCGAGCTCGTGGTGCTCCAGGATGCCGGGCGGTGCGATCGCGGCATCCGCATCGCTCGATCCGTCGAGGAGGCTCATCGCACTGGCGACGTTGCTGGCTGCCGGCACGTGAGCGTGGGCGGGAAGGCTCCCCGAGAGCCACTGCAGGCACTGCGCGTAGGCCACCGGATGCGCCGCGATGAGCGACACGTCCTCGAGCCGCGCACCCGGTCGGCCGACCAGCACGAACTCCACCGGCACGAGGTACTCCCCCACGATGCGGAGCCCGGGCACGGTGGCGAGCGCGTCCTGCGCCGTCGACACCCCGCCGTCGACGGAGTTCTCGATGGCGATCATCGCGGCATCCGATCGGCCTTCGACGACGTCCGCGAGCGCTTCGCCGACGTTGCGGACCGACCTCCACTCGTGGCCGCGCGCCTCCGGTACCTGCGCGAGGGCCGCCTCGGTGAACGTGCCCGCAGGCCCGAGATAGCTGTACGTGCGGCGGGTGGGAACGGATGCCTCGGCGGAGGCGACCTCGGAAGTCACGCGTGCCAGCCTAGCCGCGCACCAGCGCTCCTCGACCGTGGGCCCACTGCGCCGACGGCCGCGCGTTCGCAATTCAGGCAGATCGCCCCAGACGGACCCATTCCCGCCCTCATCCGGCCTATCTGCCTGCGTCATGCGCACCGACCGCGTCGCACGTGGAGCACCGTTTTTCCTCAAGCCGTGCGAGCACGCCCCTGCGGCAGGCAGACTGGGACGCATGAGTCGCGCAGGACAGCCCGCCGAAGCATCCGACCTCATCGACATCGATGAGGTGATCTCCGCCTATTACGACATCGCGCCCGATCCGGGCGTGCCCGAGCAGCGCGTGGCGTTCGGCACCAGCGGCCACCGCGGCTCTTCGCTGTCGGCCAGCTTCAATGAGACCCACATCCTCGCCACGACGCAGGCGATCGTCGACTACCGTCGGGCGCAGGGCATCGAGGGGCCCCTGTTCCTCGGCCGCGACACCCACGGCCTGTCGCTGCCCGCTGAGCGCAGCGCCATCGAGGTGCTCGTCGCCAACGGCGTCGACGTGCGCGTGGACGCCCGCGACTCGTGGGTGCCGACTCCCGCGCTCAGCCACGCGATCCTCACGTACAACCGCGGCAAGGATGCCGCCGACCCGAGCCGCTCCGACGGCATCGTGGTGACCCCGAGCCACAACCCGCCGCGCGACGGCGGCTTCAAGTACAACCCGCCGAACGGCGGACCCGCCGACACCGACGCGACGGGCTGGATCGCCGACCGGGCGAACGAGCTCATCGCGGCGAACCTGGAGGGCGTGGCGCGGACGCCGTTCCGCGATATCGACGCCGACACGCTCGGCGAGTACGACTTCCGCGACGCCTACGTGCGCGACCTCTCGAACATCATCGACGTCGAGGCGATCCGCCGCGCGGGCGTGCGCATCGGCGCCGACCCACTGGGCGGCGCCTCCGTCGAGTACTGGGCGCTCATCGCAGAGGTGCACGGCCTCGACCTCACCGTCGTGAACCCGGATGTCGACCCGACGTGGCGCTTCATGACGCTGGACTGGGACGAGAAGATCCGCATGGACCCGTCGTCGCCCTCGGCGATGGCCGGCCTCATCGGCCGCCGCGACGAGTACGACATCCTCACGGGCAACGACGCGGACGCCGACCGGCACGGGATCGTGACGCCCGACGCGGGGCTGATGAACCCCAACCACTACCTGGCCGTCGCGATCGACTACCTCTACTCGCACCGCCCGGACTGGCCCGCGGATGCCGCGATCGGCAAGACGCTCGTGAGCTCTATGATCATCGACCGCGTGGCCGAATCGCTGGGGCGTCGGCTGCTGGAGGTTCCGGTGGGCTTCAAGTGGTTCGTCCCCGGCCTCCTCGACGGCTCCGTCGCGTTCGGCGGCGAGGAGTCGGCGGGCGCATCGTTCCTGCGCCGCGACGGGAGCGTCTGGACGACCGACAAGGACGGCATCCTGCTGTGCCTGCTGGCCGCCGAGATCATCGCCGTGACCGGCAAGACGCCCTCGCAGCGCTACGCGGAGCTCGAGGCCGAGTTCGGCGCCTCGGCGTACCAGCGCGTCGATGCCCCGGCATCCCCCGCCCAGAAGTCCGCCCTCGGAAAGCTGGCGCCCGAGGCGGTCACCGCGACCGAGCTCGCCGGCGAGCCGATCACCGCGAAGCTGTCGCACGCGCCCGGCAACGGGGCCGCGATCGGCGGCCTCAAGGTGCAGACCGAGCACGCATGGTTCGCCGCGCGCCCGTCGGGCACCGAAGACGTCTACAAGCTCTACGCCGAGTCGCTCCGCGGTCCCGAGCACCTCGCGCAGGTGCAGGCCGAAGCCCGCGAGGTCGTGTCACAGGCGCTCGCCGGCGCCTGAGACACGGTCGTCGGGCGGGCCCATCGGACCCCGTGCCGCCCGTCGGTCCGGGGCGTTTCGTCTCGGTCGCTGGCGCCCCCTCGCTCAACGACCGAAGGTCAAGGTCCCGGTCGTTGAGCGAGCGAGGAACGAGCGAGACGAAACGCGCCTGACCGCAGACGGAAATCGCCCGAACCCACGCGAGGGACGCATGGGCTCGGGCGATGTTCTATCGTCCGCGGGTCGGCCGGCCGGGGCCGGTGCGACCCGGGTGCGGTCAGGACCGCGTCACGCCGCGGCGACGCGTGAACAGCACGTAGAGGCCGAGCACGATGATCGCGCCGAGGATGGATCCGATGATCCCGGCCGGCTGCAGGAAGCCCCCGTTGGGGTCGCTTCCGAAGAGCAGGAAGCCCAGGAAGCCGCCGACGAACGAGCCGACGATTCCGAGGACGATCGTGAGCAGAATGCCCATGCTCTGCTTGCCCGGGATGATGGCGCGAGCGATGAGGCCGGCGATGAGGCCGATGATGATGAGGCCCAGAATTGTCCAGAGCATGATCTCTCCTTTGTCTCGTGGACACTGCGGGGGGTGCGGTGTCTCGGTTGAGATGACGACGACGTTAGCGCGGGCCCGATCTGCGAAGCGCCCCCTACCGTTCGAACGCAAAACGCGCTATATACGCGAGCGTTGCCACGTCTTCTGACGATATAGGCGAGGGGGAAGCGTTTTCCCGGAGACTCCGGCACAATGGACGAGTGACCCACCTGACGCTGCGCCGCGACGACAAGGACCTGACCGTGGCAACGGGCGGGGTCGACATCGCGCGGTACGTCTTCGAACCGGGCGGCGCCCTCTCCGAGGGCCCCAAGCCCTTCCTGCATCCGGTGCGGGCGCTCGACGGCGCCCCGCTCACCGCGTACCGCCCGTGGGATCACCGCTGGCACAAGGGCCTGCAGATGACGTGGACACACGTGTCGGGCGAGAACTTCTGGGGCGGCAACACCTACCGGCCCGACACCGGCGACTACGCCCTGCTCGACAACGTCGGCCGCATGCGCCATGACGGTTTCACGGCGATGACGGATGCCGGTGCCGAGGTGTCGTTCACCGAGCAGCTCACCTGGATCACGCAGGGCGGTGAGGAGTGGGTGGCCGAGACGCGGACGCACCGCTTCCACGGCGTCGACACCGAGCGCGGGCTGTGGCTGCTGGACTTCTCGACGACGCTCCGCAACGTCGCCGGCCGCGATCTCGAATTCGGGAGCCCCACCACGCAGGGCCGCCCGAACGCCGGCTACACCGGCTTCGTCATCCGGATGCCGCGCGCCTGGACCGGCGGCCGCGTGCTGGCCGGCGGCCTGCCCGACGACGCAGGCGCCGACGCCGTCATGGGTCTCGACGCCCCGTGGGTCGCCCTCTCGGGCGAGTACGACGAGTTCGACGGCGGCGGCACGGTGCTCGCGTTCGCGGGCACGTCGACCGGTGGCCCCGCGATCCGCTGGTTCGTGCGCAGCGAGCCGTTCCCGATCCTTGCGCCCTCCCCCACGTTCGACGAGCACGTCGTGCTCGCGCCGGGAGCCGAGCTCGCGCTCGCGCACCGCCACGTCTTCGGCGACCGCATCTGGACCCCCGACGAGACCCGCGCCCTGGCGGACGAACTGGCGCCCTGAGCAGTTCGCCTCTCCGGCGCTCAGCGTGCCGCACGTTCAACAGGTCAACCGCGGTTCCACAGGAGCTTCGGGCGCCGGATCTCCTGTGGAAAGCCGGTTGACCTGTTGAAGAGAGGTGCGACGCCTCGTCTCGCTGGCGCTCGCTCAGCGACCGGGGCGAGGCCCCGGTCGCTGAGCGAGGAGCGCCGGCGACGAGACGAAGAGCGGGTCAGGAGGCGGTGACCTCGAGGTCCGTGCGGACAGGAAGGTCCCAGGCCGAGGGGCCGGCCGCGACGACGTAAGCACCGGGCTGAACCCGCAGCGCGCCGGCGTGGAGCCAGTCGTCGACCGCTCCCGGCAGACGCACGTCGTCATCCCAGACCGCGAGGCGGTCGGGCGAGAACGCGAGCTCGACGTCACAGACCTCGCCGGGCGCGAGCCGCACGCGGCGATACGCGACGAGCACCCGGCGCGGGGTCGGGATCGCGAAGTCGCCGGTGGGCAGCGCGTACAGCTGCACCAGCTCCTCGGCAACGCGGTCACCGGTGTTGCGCACCCGCACCACCGCCCGGACGACGGGGTCGTCGGCGCGCGGCGCGAAGCCGGCGTGACGGTGCGTGGGCGCCGGCGCAGGTGCGGACGCGGCATCGGGCAGCGTCACGGACTCGTAGGCGACGGGCGCGTACGCGAGGCCGTGACCGAACGCGAACGCGGGCGCGCCGGCCTGGTGGCGATAGGTCGCACCCTGCCGCAGCGTGTCGTAGTCGAAGAGGTCGCCCGCCTGCTCCTCGGTGGCGGGCCAGCTCTGCGACAGTCGTCCCGACGGCTCGCGATCGCCCGAGAGCACGTCGACGACGCCGTGCCCGAGCTCCTGTCCGCCGTGGCTCGACCACACGACGGTGGCGGCATCCACGTCGTCCAGCACGTAGGGGTAGCTCGACACGATCGTGAGCACAGCGCGCGGGTTCGCCTCGCGTGCCGCGCGCCAGACATCTGCGGCAGCGGAGGGCAGCCGCAGATGCGGACGGTCCTCGGTTTCGCGCCCCGCGAGGTGCGGGTCGTTGCCCACCGCGACGAGGACGGCGTCGGCTCGCGCGGCCGCCTCGGCGACCGCGGAGGCGCCCGAGCGCACGACGCGCACGCCGAATCGCTCGGCGTTCTCGAGGGTCACGGCCTCGGCCGCGAGCAGCCCGGAGTCGCGGAACGTCCGGACCCATCGGCCCGAGCCGAGGTGCAGCAGCGACCAGGTGCCGTCGGCGTGCACGTGGGCGCGGAAGCTCTCCTGCACGATCCACCCACCGACGCGGGCGGCGTCGGCGCGCATCGGCCAAGAGCCGCCGGTGAGCAGCAGCCCGCTCGCGTGGGAGCGGAGCGTGAGGATGCCGTCACCCCAGTCCGTGACGTCGAACAGCGCGTCGTCGCCGACGGCGTCGGCCGACGCTTCGACGACTGAGCCGTCCGCGGCGGCCACGACGTAGCGGCCGTTCGACGCGGCGCGCAGCGCCACCGTGTCGGCGCCGGTCACGACCTCCGCCTCGCCGAAGCGCTCGGCGGCCGCCGCACCGATCCCCACCGAGTACGGCGGCGTGCCGGCGTACCAGTCGGTGAGCACGACGTCGGCCAGCGGTCCGACGACCGCGACCTTCGCGGCATCCGAGAGTGGCAGCACTCCGTCGTCGTTCCGCAGCACGACGACGGAGCGCGCCACCGTCTCGCGGGCGAGCTCGCGCGCCTCCGGCGCGTCGATCGCCTCGACGCCGATGCCCGCGTACGGGTCGTCGGCACCGTCGAACTCACCGGTGCGGATGCGCAGCTCGAGCAGTCGCACCACCGCCCGGTCGATGTCGTCTGTCGTGAGGAGCCCGGCCTCGAGCGCCTCGCGGAGGTAGCCGATGGTCGGCGCCGCGTTCGTCTCGTTGTCGGTGAACGAGTCCAGCCCCGAGCGCACCAGCGCTGCGGCGGCGTGGATGTGGTCGGGCTGCGAGCGCTGGGTCGTCACGAGGAACGTGGGCGCTCCGGCATCCGACACCACCGCGAGGGATTCGTCCGTCCACGACCGGGCCTCGGCGACGAGCTCCGGCTGCGTATGTGCAGGGATGCCGTTGACCTGGTTGTAGGCGAGCATGATGCCGCCTGCCGCACCCGCCTCGATCGCGCCGCGGAAGGCGGGCAGCTCCTCTTCATGCAGCGTGCGCAGCGACATCTCGGACGACGTCGTGGAGCGGTCGGTCTCATTGTTGTAGGCGAGGAAGTGCTTGAGCGCGGGCACCGTGCGCCAGACGCGGGGGTGGTCGCCGCGCAGGCCCTGCGAGTACGCCGTGCCGAACACGGCGGTGACGTGCGGGTCCTCGGAATAGCCCTCCTCGTTGCGCCCCCACGCGGGGTGACGCAGCGTGTTGACCACCGGCGCCCAGACGTTGAGGCTCACGAGCGCGTTCTCGGCGCGCTTGGCGCGCACCTCGATCGCGGCCACCTCGCCCACCTTCTCGACGAGGTCGGTGTCCCACGTCGCAGCGAGGCCGACGGGCTGCGGGAACACCGTCGCCCGGCCGAGCCACGCGGCGCCGTGCAGCGCCTCGCAGCCGGTGTGCCACGCGGCGACCCCGAGCCGCTCGATCGCGGGTGCCGCCTGATGCAGCATCGCGAGGCGCTCGTCGGGCGTCAGCCGGTCGAGCAGGTCGCGCGCACGCGCCTCGAGCGGCTGGTCGACCTGCCGGAACAGTGGCTGCTCCTCGGCGGGCGCGCCGGGCGCGCCGGCACTCGCGGATTCGAAGGGCTGCTGCGCACCCGTCTCGAGGTCTTCGGTCACCGTCTCACTCATCGTGCGTCCTCCTCGATCTCGATGCGAATCTCTCCGGATGCCGCGGCGCGGGCGATCCGGTCTCCGAGCTGCAGCGCCCACGGCGCCCGCGCGTCGTCCGAGGCGGCGATGATCGCTCCGCCCTCGCGGCGCACGCGGAATGTGGTGGCGCCGGAGGCGCCGATGGATCCCTTGGCGTCATGGCCGGGCACCGTCGTGACGGCGTCGTAGCCGTCGGGTAGCTCGAAGCAGCGCAGGGTCACGCCGTCCGCCCAGTCGTAATCGGGGCGGCTGTCGTCGGCGCCGAACGGCAGCACGGTGCCGGGACGCACGCGCAGCGGCACCGAGTCGTAGCCGTGGGTCTCACCCACCCACCGGCGGCCGTCGACGACCGAGCCGTCCAGGAGCGAAGTCCACCGCCCCTCGGGCACGTAGTACTCCACGCTGCCGTCGGCGGTGAACACGGGGGCCACGAGCAGCGACTCGCCCAGCATGTACTGGGTGTCGGCGTCGAAGCCGGAGCGGTCGCAGGGGAACTCCAGCACCATCGGACGCATCATCGGCGTGCCGTCCGCGTGCGCCTGCTCGGCCGCACCGGCCAGATACGGCATGAGCCGCATCTTCAGCTTCGTGAACTCGCGGGCGATGTCGACGGCCTCCTCGTCGAACGCCCACGGCACGCGCACCGACGACGAGCCGTGCAGCCGCGAGTGCGACGACAGCAGGCCGAAGGCGAGCCACCGCTTGAACAGGCCCGGGTCGGGCGTGCCCTCGAACCCGCCGATGTCATGGCTCCAGTAGCCGAAGCCCGACATCGCGAGCGACAGCCCGCCGCGCAGCGACTCCGCCATCGAGAGGAAGGTCGAGTCGTTGTCGCCGCCCCAGTGCACCGGGAACTGCTGCGACCCGGCGGTCGCCGACCGCGCGAAGACGACCGCGTCGCCGACGCCGTGGTGCCGCTCGAGCGCGCGGAAGACGACCTCGTTGTAGAGCTTCGCGTAATAGTTGTGCATGCGGTGAGGGTCCGACCCGTCGTGCCACACGACGCCCTCGACCGGGATCCGCTCGCCGAAATCGGTCTTGAACGCGTCGACGCCCTGGTCGAGCAGTCCCTGCAGCTTCGCGACGTACCAGTCCGCCGCCTCGGGGTTCGTGAAGTCCACGAGCCCCATGCCGGCCTGCCACATGTCCCACTGCCATACGCTGCCGTCGATGCGCCGGAGCAGGTAGTCCTTCTCGGCCGCCTCACGGAACAGCGCCGACCGCTGGGCGATGTAGGGGTTGATCCACACCGACACGTGGACGCCCCGCTCGTGCATCCGCGCGATCTGACCGACCGGGTCGTGGAAGGCGCGGGCGTCCCACTCGAAGTCGGTCCACTGGTACTCCCGCATCCAGAAGCAGTCGTAGTGGAAGACCGACAGCGGGATGTCGCGCTCGGCCATGCCGTCGACGAAGGCGCTCACGGTGTCTTCGTCGTAGCTGGCGGTGAAGGATGTCGTGAGCCACAGTCCGAACGACCACGCCGGCACGCGCGCCGGACGCCCGGTGAGCGCGGTGTAGCGGCGCAGCACGTCCTTCGGCTCGGGCCCGGCGATGACGTAGTAGTCGAGCGACTCGCCGTCGACCGAGAACTGCACGCGCGAGTTGACCTCGCTGCCGACCTCGAACGAGACGTTGGCGGGGTTGTCGACGAAGACGCCGTAGCCGCGCGACGTGATGTAGAACGGCACGTTCTTGTACGACTGCTCGCTCGAGGTGCCGCCGTCGGCGTTCCACGTGTCGACGACCTGGCCGTTCTTCACGAACGCGCCGAAGCGCTCGCCGAGCCCGTAGACGCGCTCGCCCGGTTCGATGCTCAGCTGCTGGTGCACCCAGGTGGGCTGCGTGCCGCCGGCGGCCGTGCCCGCGGTGCCGGGGGTCCCGGTCGTGCCGTTCTTGCCGCTGGTGCCGGTGAAGTGCCCGATCGATCGCGGCAGCGAGCTGGTGAGCACGCGCCCGTCGCTCTGGAAGTCGACGCGCCACTGACCGGCGGACCGCGAGACCCGCGCGGCCAACGAGCCGGACGTGAGGACGCCGCACTCGTCGTCGATCGCGATGTCCGGCCGGAAGCCCTCCTCGCCGAACACCTCGAAGTCGGGGCCGTGGTGCACGGCACCCGCGTGCCGCTCGACCCGCACCTTGACGACGCCGGGCGCCGGGGCTGAGAGCGTCATCGTCAGCATCGCGCGGTTGAGGGTGTCGCCGCGGTCGCGGATCACGGCGGTCGGGGCATACACCGTCATGGTGCCGGCCGCCTCGTCGTGGCGGATGTCGTCGACCTCGACCGCATACAGCGGGGCGAGTCCTGGCCGGGTGAGCCAGTAGCCATCGGTGAACTTCACTCTGCGTGCCTTTCGATGAGCACCATGGCGGCGCCGGGGGCGAGTGTGGCCCGCCCGTCGACGTCCGCGTCCGACAAGAGATCCCGGTGCGGCCCGGGCACAGTGACGTGCCTCGTCGCCAGACCGTGGTTGAGAAGGAAGAGGGCGTCGCCGCGCCGCACCGCCTCGACATCGTCGGGGAGCACGCGCTCGGGCACGACGCCCGTCACGCCGGCGGCATCGAGCGCGTCGTCGAGGACGGCGGCGAGCGCGTCGTCCGAGGCGACGGCGCCGAGGTACCAGGCGGTGCCGTCACCGACACGGTGGCGCGTGATCGCCGGCGCTCCGGCGAGGTGCCCGTCGCCGAAGCGGGAGAGCACGTCGGCGCCGTCGGCGCGCAGTCGCTCGCCGAGCACGGTCGCCTCGGCCGTCGCCGGACCGGTCGTCCAGCCGGCCTCGACCGTGAGTGGCGTCGGCGCGTCGGGAAGCCCCACCCACTCCTCGCCGCTGATGCCGACGAGGTCGCGCAGCAGCACCGGCGAACGTCCGGTGAGGATGCCGGCGTTCACGTCGGCGACTCCCGAGAAGGGGCCGACGACGAGGCTCGCGCCGCCCTGGACCGCCGCGCGGAGGGCGGCCGCGGCATCCGTCTCCACGATGTACGTGTGCGGCACGAGCACGACCCGGTACGCCGAGAGGTCGGCACCGGGGCGCACCAGGTCGACCGCGATGCCGCGACGCCACAGCGCACGGTGCCAGCGCTGGACCTGCTCGAGCGTGTCGAGCCGCTCGGTCGGCCGCCCGGGCTCGTCGGCGGCCCAGCGCGAGGGCCAATCGAAGACGAGCGCGACGGATGCCGCCACCCGGCCGCCGACCACCGGCCGCAGCCGCTGCAGGTCGGCGCCCAGTGCGCAGGCGCCCTCGAAGACCTCGGTGTCGGCTCCGGCGTGCGGCAGCAGCGCGGAGTGGAAGCGCTCGGCGCCCGTGCGGGCCTGACGCCACTGGAAGAAGCAGATCGCATCGGCGCCGCGCGCGACGGCCTGCAGCGAGTCGAGGCGCGCGCGATCCCGGCTCTTGGGGAGGTTGTGCGGGCGCCACGAGGTCGCGCTCACCGCTTGCTCCATGAGCACCCACGGACGGCCACCGCCGAGCGAGCGCATGAGGTCCTGCACGAGCGCGATGTCGGACGACGCGGTCGGGGCGGCGTGGTCGGGGTACTGGTCGTCGGCGACGACGTCGACGTCGCCCGCCCACTCCCACAGATCGGTGAGCGGCTCGAACCCCATGAAGTTCGTGGTGACCGGCTGCGTCGCACCGGCATCGCGGATCGCGTCGCGCTGCTCGGCGAAGACGCGCTGCAGCGCCCACGATGTGTAGCGGCGGAAGTCGAGCGACTGCGCCGGGTTCACGAGGTATGGCATGCGCCGCGGCGGCACGATCTCCTCGAAGTCGCGATAGCGCTGCGCCCAGACAAGCGTGCCCCACGCGTCGTTGAGCGCGTCGATCGTGCCGTAGCGGTCGGCCAGCCACAGCCGGAACTCGCGCGCGGCCTCGTCGCCGAAGTCGATCTGGCCGAACTCGTTGCCGACGTGCCACATGCGCACCGCCGGGTGGGTCGCGTAGCGCTCCGCCATCGCCGTCGCGATCGACAGGGCGTGCTCGCGATAGACCCGCGAGGCCGGCGTGAACTGATTGCGCGATCCGGCGGCGAGGCGCACGCCGTCGGGGTTCACGGGCAGCGTCTCGGGGTGCAGGATGCCGAGCCACGGCGGCGGCGACGCCGTCGGCGTGGCGAGGTCGACGGCGATGCCATGCGTGTGCAGCAGGTCGAGCACCTCGTCGAGCCACGCGAAGTCGCGCTCCCGCGGCGACGGCTCGAGGCGCGCCCAGCTGAAGACACCGACCGTCACGAGGTTGACGCCGGCGCGGACCATGAGCTCGACATCCTCGTCCCAGACCTCGCGGGGCCACTGCTCGGGGTTGTAGTCGCCGCCGAAGCAGATGCCGAGTTCGCGGGTGAGCTCACCGAACGCGTCGATGCGGCGCGGGTGCGGGGTGACGGCCATGGAGCGGAGAACCTCTTCGCTGAGTTTCGTGCGGCGGACGGGGTGATCGACGAGCGGAAGCCGAAGTGAGCGACGATCTTTCGAAGCGCTTCAACACCGAGACCATATACTAAGGGTGTGACGATGTCCACGCGCCGCGATGATGCGGCCACGCACCTCCCCTCCGATGCTCTGCACTCTCTTCGCGCGTCCACGCCGGCCGCTCGATGGCTCGAGGCGTACCCCGTCGGCAATGGCCTGCGCGGCGCCATGTGCGCCGGACTCGCAGGAGGCGAGAAGCTGTGGCTGAACGACATCACGGCGTGGTCGGGTCATGACGGGGCCGATCCGCTCGAGGGCGTCACCGCGCGCGGGGCGCAGGCGCTCGAGTCCGTCCGTGGGGCGATCGAGGCGGGCGATCTCGACGCCGCGGACGCGCTGCTGCAACGGATGCAGACGCCCTGGGTGCAGGCCTACCTGCCCCTCGGCTGGATCGACATCGCCGTGCTCGCGCCCGATGCGACAGCGGGGTCGGCGTCGCGCCGCCTGGACCTCACGACGGGCATCGCCGAACACGAGTACCGCATCGGCGGCGTCGAGGTGCGCCATCGCACCTGGGCGGATCTCGTGACCGGCGCGATCATGCACGAGATCACGGCGAGCGCGCCCGTGCAGGTGAACGTGGAGGTGGGATCGCTGCTGCGCCCGCGCTCCGACACAGGCTCTTCCGACGGCGCCCTCGCCACGCAGTGGTGGCTGCCGATCGACGTGGCGCCGGGCCACGAGCAGCCTGCCGAGCCGGTCCGATACGACGAGCGGATCGGACGCCACGGCGCGGTCGTGGTGCGCGCCTTCGGCGCCGCCGACGTGGCCGACGGCGTCCTCGCCGCCGCCGCCGCGACCACGCACCTGTTCGCCGTC
>NZ_DATCVK010000128.1:0-5728 GCF_036566905.1 Microbacterium sp.
CATGCCGGCGGGCCCGCCGCCCACGACGATCCAGCGCTGCGGCGACGACGCGCGCGGCCGTTCCCCCCGCTCGAGCTCGCGCCCGGCGAGCGGGTTCACGGTGCACGACATCGCGAGTCCGCGGCTGCCCCGCCCGAGGCATCCCTGATTCAGGCGGATGCAGTGACGGATGCCGGACTCGCCCCTGTCGACCGGCTCGACTCCGATCAGCTTGCGGCCGAGATCGGGGTCGGCGATCTGGGCGCGGGTGAGCGCGACCATGTCGGCGACGCCGGAGGCGACGACCTCCTCCGCTTCCTCGACCGAGCGCGCGGCGCCGACGCCGAACACGGGGACGTCGGGGTGGGCCGCCTTCATGGCGGCGACGTCATCGCGCAGCCACGCATACGGCATGGGCGACGACGGGAAGACGTAGTGGACGTTGTGGTACCCGCCGGCCGCGAGGTCGAGGAAGTCGATGCGGGCCTCTGCACGCAGGCGCGCGACGACCTCGCGCATGCCGGCGCCGTCGATCCCGTCGAGGTGGAACTCGTTCGCGACGATGCGGATGCCGACGGTGAAGTCGTCGCCCACCCGCTCCCGCACAGCGCGCAGCACCTCGCGCGGGAACCGTGTGCGTCCCTCGAGGTCGCCGCCGTACTCGTCGCCACGGGCGTTGTACAGCGGCGAGAGGAACTGGTGCAGCAGGTAGCCGTGGGCCATGTGGATCTCGATGCCGTCGAACCCGCCGTCGCGCGCGTGCGCGGCCGACAGCGCCCAGCCGTCGACGAAGGCGGCGATGTCGGCGCGATCCATCTCGCGCGTCGCGTGCGCGGTCGACGGGGACAGGACGCGCGACGGCGCGTACACCGCGCGCGGGCCGTCGGGACCGTCCGGCTGCGCCTGCGCGCCGTGGTGGTTGAGCTGCACGAAGATCTTCGCGCCCGCCTCATGGACGGCGTCCGTCATCCGCTCCGATGCGGCGACGCCCTCGCGGCGGTAGGCGTCCTCGAAGCCGCGGATCGAGCCGGTCGGGTGCACGAAGTGGTTGCCGGCCACGAACAGCCCGCACCCGCCGCGCGCACGTCGCACGTAGTAGGCGGTCTCGCGGTCGGACTCGACCCGGTCGGAGTACTGCTTCGAGTGCGCCGTCTGCATGATGCGGTTCGGCACCTCGACGGCGCCGATCCGCAGCGGCTGCGCGAGGACGGAGGAGCGGATGCCGGGGCGCGCGGTCATGCCTCCGAGCCTAGGACCGCCGCCTCCCGCCTCCCCGCTCGTGCGCGTCCCCGGTCACGTTGACTTGCGCTATACGTGCAGCATGCCCGGCGTGTCACGTACGTTCAGCGCAAGTCAACGAGGGAAGGCCGGGGTCAGAGGCCGGCGAGGGCCTGGTCGAGGTCGGCGAGGAGGTCGGCGACCGACTCGATGCCGACCGACAGCCGCACGACCTCCGGCGGGACGGCGAGCTCGGTGCCGCGCACCGAGGCGTGCGTCATCTCGTCGGGGTAGTTCATGAGCGACTCGACGCCCCCGAGCGACTCGGCGAGCTGGAACAGGCGCGTCGACTCGGCGAAGCGCCGCGCGGATGCGGCATCCGCCAGCGCGACCGAGACGATCCCGCCGAACCCGCTCATCTGCGCGGCGGCGAGCTCGTGCCCGGGATGCGACGCCAGGCCGGGGTAGTACACCCGCGCGACGCGGTCGTGCGAGGACAGGAACTCCGCCACCGCCTGGGCGTTCTCGCTGTGGCGCTGCATCCGCAGCGCGAGGGTCTTGATGCCGCGGGTCGTGAGCCACGCGTCGAGAGGACCGGAGACGGCGCCGACGGCGAACTGCAGGAACTTCGCCTCGCCGTACAGTGCCTCGTCGTTGAGCACGAGCGCGCCGCCGACGACGTCCGAGTGCCCGCCGAGGTACTTCGTCGTCGAGTGCACCACCACGTCGGCGCCGAAGGCCAGCGGCTGCTGCAGGGCGGGCGACGCGAACGTGTTGTCGACCACGACGAGCGCGTCCGCGTCGTGCCCGAGCCGCGCGAGCCCGGCGATGTCGGTGATCCGCAGCAGCGGGTTGCTGGGCGTCTCGACCCACACGATGCGCGCAGGGCGCTCCTCGAGGGCGGTGCGCACCGCGTCGAGGTCGCTCATGTCGACCACGCGCACGCCCACGCCCCACGCCCCGAGCACACGCGCGATGAGGCGGTACGTGCCTCCGTAGACGTCGTTGCCGAGGAGTACGTCGTCGCCGGGCTTGAGCGCGGCTCGGAGCAGCGCATCCTCGGCGGCCAGCCCCGACGCGAACGACAGGGCATGCGCGCCGCCTTCGAGCGCCGCGAGCTGCGTCTCGAGCGCGGTGCGCGTCGGGTTGCCGCTGCGGCCGTACTCGTAGCCCTCGCGGAGCCCGCCGATGCCGTCCTGCGCGTACGTCGTGGAGAAATGCACCGGCGGGATCACGGCCCCGGTCGTCGGGTCGAAGGCCTGCCCGGCGTGCACCGCGCGGGTCTCGAAACCGGAGTCGTTCGTGGGCTCGGTCATGCGGGTGCTCCTTCGTGGGCGGTTCCGGATGCCTCATCCCCGCGCGGTGCGCCGGGTTCGGCCGATTCTGGGTGCTGGTCGTGCGGTGCCGAGCGGGTCGCACGGTGCTCGGCGACCGGGACGTCGAACCCGTGGCCCCGCATCCAGTCGTCGTCGTAGAACCGGTTGAGGTAGCCGCGGCCGTGGTCGGGCAGCAGCACGACGACCACGTCGTCGGCGGGCAGCTCGCGGGCCGTGCGCAGCGCGGCGACGACCGCCATGCCGCTCGATCCCCCGACCAGGAGTCCCTCCTCGCGCGCGAGGCGGCGGGTCATCTCGAACGTCTCGGCGTCCGAGACCCGGTGGATCTCGTCGGGCACCGCGGGGTCGTAGCTGTCGGGCCAGAAGTCCTCGCCGACGCCCTCGACGAGGTACCCGTGCAGCGGGCCGCCAGAGTAGATCGAGCCCTCGGGGTCGGCCCCGACCACCCGCACCGCGCCGCCCGAGATCTCGTGCAGATACCGGCCCGTGCCGGTGATGGTGCCGCCGGTGCCGATGCCGGCGACGAAGTGCGTCACGCGTCCGTCGGTGTCGCGCCAGATCTCCGGCCCCGTCGTCTCGTAGTGGCTCAGCGGGCCGTTCGGGTTCGCGAACTGGTTCGGCTTGAAGGCGCCGGGGATCTCGCGGACGAGCCGATCCGACACGCTGTAGTACGAGCGCGGGTCTTCGGGCGGCACGCTCGTGTCGGTCACCACGACCTCCGCACCGTATGCCCTCAGCACGTCGACCTTCGGACCCGCGAACTTGTCGGGCACGACGAAGATCATGCGGTAGCCACGCTGTACCGCCACGAGTGCGAGACCCACGCCGGTGTTGCCGCTCGTGGGTTCGACGATCGTGCCGCCCGGCTCGAGCAGACCGTCGCGTTCGGCGGCGTCGATGATGCGGCGGGCGATGCGGTCCTTGGCGGAGCCGCCGGGATTGAAGTACTCGACCTTGGCCAGCACGGTGGCGGCGATGCCGTCGGTGACACGGGTCAGGCGGACGAGGGGGGTGTTGCCGACGAGGTCGGCCACGCTCTGGGCGTAACGCACGGTGAGTCCTGGAGTGTTGCCGCGCGGGAGCGCGGAGGGTTGGCGGGGTCGCGGAGGTCTGTGCGAAGCGAACGCTTCAGCAGCAGGGGCGACAACACCGACAGGTCAACACGGGCGCCAGTCTAGACGCTCACCGGTGCGGCGTCGAGGACGCCGTTGACGGCCACGGCTCGGAGACGCCGATGACGGATGCCGCGGCCCGGCGCACCGGCCGGTCGCGGCATCCGAGTCACCAGGTGGCGACGTACTCCGACCGCCGCACGAGCGCAGCCTGCTCGATGAGCGGGAGCGAACGGTCGACGGCCTGCACGACGCGGCGGGCGACGTCGGGCGAGGTGAGCTCGTAGTTCGCGAAGTCGGTCGTCGACGCGTACACGCCGATCGGCAGCGTGAGCGCCTGGAAGAACCCGAACAGTGGCCGTAGCTGGTGCTCGATGATCAGCGCGTGCCGCTCGCCGCCGCCGGTCGCCGCGAGCAGCACAGGCGTGCCCACGAGGTCGTACTGGCCGACGAAGTCGAACAGGTGCTTGAACAGCCCGGTGAACGAGGCCCGGTACACCGGGCTCGCCACGACGAGCAGGTCGGCGGACTCGATCGCCTGCAGCGCCGACTCGACCTCGGGCGCGACCTCCTCGCGCTTCAGGGCACCCGCGAAGCCCGGGCCGAGCGCCGCGATCTCGACCAGCTCGACCTGCGCGGGGATGCGCTCGGCCACCGATGCGAGGATGCTCCGCACCAGCGCGGTGGTGCGGCTGGGTTCCTGCAGGGAGCCGGAGACCCCGACCACGCGCAGCGGGCGGTCGGAGATCGTGGTCGTGGTCGTGATCGTCGCGTCCTTCAGCAGCTCGGTCATACCGGCACCACATCCAGCGACGGCGCCGGGCCGACGGCCGCGAGCCGGCCGCGTGAGCGCGACCACTGGCTCCACGAGCCGGGATAGACGACCACGTCGATGCCGGCGAGCGCGCCCGCGAGCGCGGTGTGGGTCGCCGCGATGCCGGAGCCGCAGTAGGCGGCGACGGCCACTCCTTCGGCGACGCCGGCGGCGGCGAACTCTGCACGGATCTCCTCGGGCGAGCGGAACTTGCCGGCCGTCAGGTGGACCGTCGTCGGCAGATTCACGGCGCCGGGGATGTGACCGCCGACGGGGTCGAGCGGCTCGGCGTCGCCTCGGTAGCGCTCCGGAGCCCGTACGTCGAGCAGCAGCCCGTGGTCGGGCCACTCCTCCACGCCGTCGATGTCGGCCACTCCCTCGGTGATATCGCCGAGCACGACATCCCCCGGCGGCCTCGGCAGCACGTCGCCGGTCTCGAGCGGCAGCCGTTCGGCGAGCCAGCCGCGCAGGCCGCCGTCGAGCACGCGCACGTCGGCGAGGCCCGACCGGGTCAGCACCCACCACGCGCGCGCCGCGGCCACCGAGTGGACGTCGTCGTATGTCACCACCGTGTCGCCGTCGCGGATGCCCCATCGCCGCGCCGCGGCCTGCAGCTGGGCGCGCGGGGGCAGCGGATGCCGGCCCTCGCGCGGATCGCCACGCCGGGCGAGCTCGCGGTCGAGGTCGACGTAGACCGCGCCAGGCAGATGTCCGTCGAGGTACGCCGGTCGGCCCTCGGGCTGATCGAGACGCCATCGCACGTCGAGGATCCGCGGCGGGGTGCCGCCGCGGATGAGATCGGCGAGCTCTGTCGGCGAGATGAGTGGGGAAGGCATGAGGTCATGCTCGCTCGCGCGGGGAGCCGGCGAAACGCTGTGACGACACACACTGCGACACGGCGACACGCGGCGTCACACGGGGTCATGCCCGGCGGACGTGGAAGCAGCGACGCGCGCGTCCGGTGTGTCTCGGTCCGAATCCGCGGCGGCACCGGCGCGCGGGCCTAGCATGCGGCCAGGACACCAATGGAGGAATCGGATGCCGCATCCCCGTGTGACACGCGAATCGCGGCCGCGCGGCGCCCGCGCCGCCCGAGTGCTCGCGGGGCTGGCCGTCGCCGCCGCACTCACCCTCTTGGCCGGCTGCGGCAACGGCGGGATCCCGCTCCCGACCGCTCTGCCGACGACGCTTCCGACGGGCGTGCCCACCACCCTCCCCACGGACCTGCCCACGCGGACGCCGGGCCTGCCCACGCGGTCGCCCGAGCC
>NZ_DATCVK010000129.1:0-63412 GCF_036566905.1 Microbacterium sp.
GCACCTGTCGCGGCCCGCTTCGCCGCCTCACGGGCAGCGCGGCGCGACGGGGGAACTGCTTCGCCGTCGGGCGATGAGTCGGGCATCAGGTGGGCTCCTGGGGGACGGGGGTTCCGGGAGGTCGTCCGGTGCTCTTCTCGACGTCGAGCGCTTGCTGGAGCAGGACGACCGCGGCGACCTGGTCAACGATGCTACGCGAAGATCGCTGTGATCTGCCCGAACTTCGCAGTGCCGCGTGTGCCGAGACGGTCGAGAGACGCTCGTCGACGAGCCGCACCGGGAAAGCGGATGCCGCCGCCAGGGCGGCGGCGAACTCGCGCGCGTCCTGGGTCGAAGCGGTGTCCTCGCCGCGCAGATTCATCGGCAGGCCCACCAGCAGCTCGACCACCGAGTACTCGTCGGCCAGCGCCACGATCCGCGCCACCGAGCGGTCGTCGCGCGGGACCGTCTCGACCGGCGTCGCGAGCAGGCCGTCGGGATCGCTCGTCGCGACACCCACGCGCGCCTTGCCGACGTCGATGCCGAGCCGTCTGCCCCGCCTGAACCCGCTCATCGGCACAGCCCGTTCACGCGCCGAGTGCGTCCTTCACGGCGGTCAGCGCCGCGGAAAGGGCCGCGGCATCCGTTCCACCGCCCTGCGCCACATCGTCGCGTCCACCGCCGCCGCCACCGAGGACGCCGGCAGCGCCCTTGGCGAGCACGCCGGCCTTGGCGCCGGCGGTGCGCGCCGCCTCGTTCGTGGCGACGATCACGACGGGCCGCTCGTTGACCACGGCGCCGAGGGCGACGACGGCGGCGTCGGAGCCCAGGCGCTCGCGCACCTGCAGCGCCAGCGAGCGGACGTCGTCGGCAGAGGCTGCCGTGCCGAGGGATTCGGCGACGACGAGCGTGTCGCCCACACGGGTCGCGGCCGCCGCCAGGGCGGGCAGCCGGTCGCCGAGCGCCTTGGACTCGAAGGCGGCGATCTTCTTCTCCGCAGCCTTGAGGCTGGCCTGCAGCTCGGCGATGCGCGCGGGCAGCTGCTCACGCGGCGCCTTCAGCGACGACGTGAGCTGCGACACGATGGCACGCTCGGCCGCCAGCGAGCGGAACGCATCAAGGCCGACGAGCGCCTCGACCCGTCGGTTCGACGCGCCGACCGACGACTCGCCGAGCAGGCTGATGAGCCCGATCTCGGCACTCGCCGACACGTGGGTGCCCGCGCAGAGCTCGCGCGACCAGGGACCGCCGATGTCGACCATGCGCACCGTGTCACCGTACTTCTCGCCGAACAGCGCCATCGCGCCGAGCGACTTCGCCTCGTCGAGCGGCAGCACCCGCGTCGTCACCTCGAGATTGTCGCGCACCGCGTTGTTGGCGATCTCCTCGATCTCGGTCTTGGTCGCGTCCGACAGTGCCTGACCCCACGAGAAGTCGAAGCGCATGTAGCCGGCGCGGTTCAACGAACCGGCCTGCGTCGCGGTCTTGCCGAGCGTGTCGCGGAGCGCCGCGTGCACCAGATGTGTCGCCGAGTGCGCCTGGCGGGCGGCGCGGCGGTTCGCGGCATCCACCACCGTGGTCGCGGGCTGACCCACGCCGACCTCGCCGGTCGAGACCTCGACGGTGTGGCTGATGAGCCCCGGAACCGGCTTCTGCACGTCGAGCACCTCGAGCTCGTAGCCCGGGCCGACGATGACGCCCTTGTCGGCGACCTGGCCGCCGGACTCGGCGTACAGTGCGGTCTCGGCCAGGATCACCTCGGCGATCTGGCCCACGCTCGCGCGGTCGACCGAGACGCCGTCGACGAGGATGCCGAGCACCTGCGACTCCGCCTCGAGGTCGGTGTAGCCGGTGAACACGGTCTCACCCTGCGCGCGCAGGTCGCGATACACGCTGGTGTCGGCGAGCTGGCGCTTGCGCGCCCGGGCGTCGGCCTTGGCGCGAGCGCGCTGCTCCTGCATGAGGCCGTCGAACGCGGCACGGTCGACGCTGAGCCCGGCCTCTTCGGCGATCTCGAGCGTCAGATCGATCGGGAAGCCGTAGGTGTCGTGCAGCAGGAACGCCTCCGACCCGGTGAGCGTCGTGCCGCCGGTCGCCTTCGTCTCGGCGAGCGACTCGTCGAGCAGGGACTCCCCCGCCGCGAGCGTGCGGAGGAAGGTCGCCTCTTCGGCCAGCGCGTACTGCGAGATCCGCGCCCAGTCGGCCTCGACGACCGGGTAGGCGTTCTTCATGGCGTCGCGGGACGCCTCGAACAGCACGCTGAACGTCGGTCCGTCGACGCCCAGGAGGCGCATGGAGCGGATGACGCGGCGCATGAGTCGGCGCAGGATGTAGCCGCGGCCGTCGTTGGCGGGCGTGACGCCGTCCGACATCAGCATGAGCGACGAGCGGACGTGATCGGCGACCACGCGGAACCGGACGTCGTCCTCGTGGTTCGCGCCGTACGTGCGGCCTGAGAGCTCGACCGCCTTGTCGAGCACCGGACGCACCTGGTCGGTCTCATACATGTTGTCGACGCCCTGCTTGATGAACGCGATGCGCTCCAGGCCCATGCCGGTGTCGATGTTCTTGTTCGGCAGCTCCCCGACGATGTCGAAGTCGTACTTCGAGCGCACGTTGGTGATCTCGTACTGCATGAACACGAGGTTCCAGATCTCGACGTAGCGGTCGTCGTCGGTGGCGGGGCCGCCGTCGATGCCGTACTCAGGGCCTCGGTCGAAGAAGATCTCCGAGCAGGGACCAGCGGGGCCCGGAAGGCCGGTGCTCCAGTAGTTCGTGTCCTTGCCCAGGCGCTGGATGCGCTCCTCGGGCAGGTCGGTGAGCTTCAGCCAGAGGTCGTGCGCCTCGTCGTCTTCTTCGTAGACGGTGACCCACAGGTCCTTCTGGTCGAAGCCGAGCCCGCCGTCGGCCTCGGGGCTCGTCAGCAGATCCCAGGCGTAGCGGATCGCGCCTTCCTTGAAGTAGTCGCCGAACGACCAGTTGCCGAGCATCTGGAAGAAGGTCCCGTGACGCGGGGTCTTGCCGACTTCCTCGATGTCGTTGGTGCGGATGCACTTCTGGTTGTCCGCGGCACGCGCGTACGGCGCGGGGACGTCGCCCGAGAGGTACGGGATAAACGGCACCATGCCGGCCACCGTGAACAGCAGGGCCGGGTCATCGGTCACCAGCGATGCCGAGGGGACGATGGTGTGGCCGTTCTTCTCGAAGTAATCGAGGAAGCGCTGTGCGATCTCGGCGGTCTTCATTCGGGTCCTTGCGTGTGCGTGCGTGCGTGCGTGGGCGTGCGTGTGAGGGCGGTCCGACGACGATGCGACGGTGCCCGGGACGGGTGGGGAGGGACGCGGGGTCAGTCGGCGAGCTTGTCGGCGGCGTCTTCGACGGCGTCCGACACGTTCTCGACGACACCGGACGCTGCGGCCCGGGCGGAGTTCGCGGCATCGGCGGCGGCATCCCGCACGTCGCCGACCAGGCCGGAGAACCGGGCTTCCTGCTCCCGGTACGCGTCACCCATGCGATCGGTGAACTCCGTGATGCGGGCGTCGACGTCGGCGAGGATCTCGTGGCCGCGCGGGTCCTTGTCCATCAGGTGTGCGAGCACGAACCCGCCGGCGATGCCGAACAGGAACCACAGGAGGTTCTTCATGTCACCACTTCCTCGCGGGGCCGCCGGGGCGCGGCATCCCACCATCGTATGCCGAAACGCTCATGGCGCGCCCAAACGAAGGCGTCGCACGGCGGGTACGACGAAGGGCGCCGGGAAGATCCCGGCGCCCTCCGTTCGTACGACTGCTGTCGCTGGGTTCGTGAACCGTCAGCGTGCCGCGTAGTACTCGACGACGAGCTGGACGTCGCAGACCACGGGGACCTCGGCGCGCTTCGGGCGACGCACGAGGCGTGCCTGCAGCTTGTCGAGCTCGACCTCGAGGTAGCCGGGAACGGGCGGCAGGACCTCGGCGTGACCGCCGAGCGCTGCGACCTGGAAGGGCTCGATGCCCTCGCTCTTGGCCTTGACGTGGATGAGCTGACCCGGCTTCACGCGGAACGACGGGCGGTCGACGAGCTGGCCGTCCACGAGGATGTGGCGGTGCACGACGAGCTGACGCGCCTGCGCGGTGGTGCGGGCGAAGCCGGCACGGAGCACGAGGGCGTCCAGACGCATCTCGAGCTGCTCGACGAGGTTCTCACCCGTCAGGCCCTGGGTGCGACGGGCCTCGTTGAACTGGATGCGCAGCTGCTTCTCGCGGATGCCGTACTGCTCGCGCAGACGCTGCTTCTCGCGGAGGCGGACGGCGTAGTCGCTGTCCTGCTTGCGCTTGGTGCGGCCGTGCTCACCCGGCGCGTAGGGGCGCTTCTCGAGGTACTTGGCTGCCTTGGGGGTCAGCGCGACGCCGAGGGCGCGGGAGAGACGGACCTTGCGGCGGTCCTGGGACTTCGTTGCCACGAAGTGTTCCTTTCGATGACGCGGCCGTGTCTTTCACGGCCCGCGGACGTATCGCCCTGTCTTCGCCCTGTCCGGACTGCACGCCGGGGCATGCCGGAAGGTAGGTCAGGAAGAGAGGGGATGCCCGAAAACTGCGTTTCGAGCCCCTCAACCTTACCAGATCCGGCGCCTGGCCCTTATGAGTGCTCCACGGCGACGCCGGCAGCCGCGCACGGGGCCGCTGCCGGACGATCCGCCGCGACGTGGAACGCGCTCATCGCTCGCCGTCAAGGATGCGGCGGATCTTCTCGAGGCGCGCCTGCACATCGCGTTCGGCACCGAGCGCCTTCGGCTCGTAGTAGCGGCGTCCGCGCAGCTCGTCGGGCAGGTACTGCTGCGCGGCGATGCCGATCTCGGCGTCGTGCGGGTACACGTACCCCTTGCCGTGACCGAGGCGCTTCGCACCCGGGTAGTGCGCGTCGCGCAGGTGGACCGGCACGCGTCCGAAGCCGCCGGAGCGCACGTCGGCGATCGCCGCATTGATGGCCAGGTACGCGGCGTTGGACTTGGCGGTCGTCGCCAGATAGGCGGTCGCCTCGGCAAGCGGGATGCGGCCCTCGGGCATTCCGATGAACTGCACGGCATCGGCGGCCGCCACCGCGATCGGCAGAGCCTGGGGGTCGGCCAGGCCGATGTCTTCCGCGGCCGAGATGATGAGGCGCCGCGCGATGAAGCGCGGGTCCTCCCCCGCCTCGATCATCCGCGCCAGATAGTGCATCGCGGCATCCACATCAGATCCGCGGATGGATTTGATGAAGGCGCTGATCACGTCGTAGTGCTCATCGCCCTGCCGGTCGTAGCGCAGCAGCGCGCGGTCGACCGCCTGTGCGACGTGCTCCGGGGTGATCACGGGGACATCCGCCGTCGCATCCTCCCCGTCGTCATCCGTCTCGTCGTCGTCCTCGTCTGGGGTGGGGACGGCGAGCGACGCCGCGGCCTCGAGCGCCGTCAGCGCCCGGCGGGCGTCGCCCGAGGCCAGGCGCACGAGCGCGTCGCGGGCTTCGTCGCCGAGCGCGACGGCACCCGAGAGGCCCCGGGGGTCGGCGACCGCCCTGTCGACGAGCATGCGCAGGTCGTCGTCGGTCAACGGCTTGAGCGTGAGCAGCAGCGAGCGCGACAGCAGCGGCGAGATGATCGAGAACGACGGATTCTCGGTGGTCGCGGCGATGAGGACGACCCAGCCGTTCTCGACGCCCGGGAGCAGAGCATCCTGCTGCGCCTTGGTGAAGCGGTGGATCTCGTCGAGGAACAGGATGGTGGACTGCCCGTAGAGATCGCGCTGGGTGAGCGCCTCCTGCATGACCTCGCGCACGTCGCGCACGCCGGCGGTGACCGCGGACAGCTCGACGAAGCGCCGGCCAGACGAGCGTGCGATGGCCTGCGCGAGCGTGGTCTTGCCGGTCCCCGGAGGGCCCCAGAGGATCACCGACGTCGCGGCGCGGGCCGCGGCCTCGGGATTCGCGAGCGTCACGAGGGGCGAGCCCGGCCGCAGCAGGTGCGACTGCCCCGCGACCTCGTCGAGCGAGGTCGGGCGCATGCGCACGGCCAGGGGCGTCAGCCCCTGGAAGAGCGCGGTGGGACTCGTCACGTCACCAGGCTATCCCGCGCCGGCGACACCGGATCGGCAGCGGTTTGGCCGCCGTCGTGCGGGCCCGTAGGATCAAGCCGCCCGGGGGCCGTCCCGGGCGCACGCGCCGCACGACCCCCGCCGTGGAGACTCCCTCGGCGGCACGGAGGGCGAGCGGGCAGGGCGAAGCACCCGAGACAAAGGTGAACGAGGAGGTCACGTGGCGACCGGTGGCAAGAACCGCGATGCGCGGGCTGCGCGCGAACGCGCGCGACTGTACGAGGCCCGACGCCAGTTCCACGACGGGCAGGCCCGCCGCCGCACTCGCGACAACCTGATCGCCGGCATCGTCGGCGGTGTGATCGTCCTCGGCCTGATCGGTGCCCAGACGGCCTACTTCGTGGCGGGTCCGGGCGCCCCGGCGCCTTCGCCCTCGTCGACGCCGACTCCCACGGCGACGACGCCGGAGCCGACGTCCTCGCCGACCACGACGCCGGAGCCGAGCGCGACGCCGGCGCCGACCCCCTGACATCGCTCCTCTCGAGCCGCAACGGCATCGGAGGCGAGGCGTTCGCCGTACTAGGCTGTGAGCCGTCCTACTCCCTACAGACGGCGCGAGCCGCGATGAGGTGCATCCCGTGACTGCCGCAGCAGACTCCCAGCCCGAGACCGACGCCACCGAGTTCCGCGAAGGCGCCGACAACGAGAACCCGCCCACCGCGAACGACGCCGAGACGGTGGAGAACGCGGATGCCGCAGCCCCCGCCGACGAGGTCGTCGAGGCGGCGCCGACGGACGTAGATGGGGCGGCCCCCGACGCCGAGCCCGCCGCCGCCGAGGAACCCGTCGCAGCCGAGGAACCCGTCGCAGCCGAGGAGCTCGCTGACGCGGTGGAACCGGCTGAGGTCGAGGAACCCGCCGCGGCCGAGGAGCCCGCCGGCGAGGAACCCGCCGCGGCCGAGGAGCCCGCCGGCGTCGAGGAACCCGCCGCCGCGGAGCCCGCCGCCGCCCAGGAATCGGACGCCAACGAGACGCCCGCAGCCGACGCCGCCGCCGAGGGCGAGCCTGAGGTCGTCGACATCGAGGTCGTCGAGGTGGACGTCGTCGAGGTCGTGGACGAGTCCGGCGTCACCGAGGTGGAGGTCGTCGAGGTCGTCGTCGAGACCGCCCCGTCCTCCGCTGCCCCTTCTGCGGGCGAGCCCTGGGGCCGTGTGGACGACGACGGCACCGTCTCGGTCCGCGAGGCCGATGGGTGGCGGGTCGTGGGCCAGTACCCCGACGGCTCTGCCGAAGAGGCGCTCGCCTACTTCCAGCGCAAGTACAACGACCTGGCGAGCGAGGTGACGCTCCTCGAGGTGCGTCACCGCCGTGGCGGGGCATCCGCTTCCGACCTGCGCTCGACGGCCCGCACCATCAACGGCAAGCTCCAGGACGCCGCGGCCGTGGGCGATCTCGCGAGCCTCGTCGCCCGCGTCGCCGCGCTCACGAAGACCCTCGCGGCCGAGTCCGAGACCGAGGCCGTCGCCGCGCGCGAGGCCGTCGACGACGCCGTCAAGGCGCGCACCGAACTCGTCGAGAAGGCCGAGGCCCTGGCCGCCCGCGACCCGCGCACCGTGCAGTGGAAGCAGGCGACCACCGAGCTCAACGCGCTCTTCGACCAGTGGCAGGCGCAGCAGCAGAACGGACCGCGACTGCCCAAGTCGACCGCCCAGCAGCTGTGGAAGCGATTCCGTGACGCCCGAGCCACGGTGGACAAGCACCGCCGCGCGTTCTACGCGGAGCTGGACGAGGCGCACAAGGGCGTTCGCGACCGCAAGACCCGCCTGGTCGAGAGGGCCGAAGCCCTCGCCCCGAAGGGCGAGGACGGCATCCCCGCCTACCGTGAGCTGCTCGACGAGTGGAAGACCGCCGGTCGTGCCGGCAAGAAGGTGGACGACGCCCTCTGGGCGCGGTTCAAGGCTGCCGGCGATGCACTGTACGGCGCGCGGATCGAGCGCGAGACCGCCGACCTCGAGGCCTCCCGCGAGAAGATCGAGCAGAAGCGGGCGCTTCTCGAGGAGGCCAAGGCCGTCGCCGATGAACGCGACATCGCGAAGGCGCGTGCGACCCTGACGGCCGTGCAGCGGCGCTGGGACGAGGTCGGCCGGATCTTCCCGCGCGACACCGAGCGCTCGCTCGACGACGAGCTGCGTCGCATCGAGAACGGTCTGCGCTCACGCGAAGAGGCCGACTGGAAGCGCAACGACCCGGAGCAGAAGGCCCGCGCGAACGACATGACCCGCCAGCTGACGGATGCGATCAGCAAGCTGGAGGACGAGCTCGAGGCGGCCAAGAAGTCGGGTGACAAGCGGGCGATCGCGAACGCGACCGACGCGCTCGAGGCGCGGCGCACGTGGCTCAAGGCCCTCGGGGGCTGAGCCGCCGTTCGTGACGTCGTCGGCGCCCGGGTTCTCCACAGGCGGCCGGTGGCGGCATCCATCATCCTGCGACGGTGCGGCAGACTTCGGACGTGGGATCGCCCTTCCTCTACTTCGCGGATGACCGGCTGTCGAACGCCGAGCTGACCGCGGCGTGCCTCGACGGGCATCTGGTGTCACTCGGCGATGCCTACATGCCGGCCGATGCGGTCGAGACGGCGGCGCTCCGCGCCGGGTCGCTGGTGCGCACGCTCGGCGATACCCTCGCGGCCACGCATCTGACTGCGGCGTGGATCCACGGCGCACTGCCCGCGCCGCCGTCCCGCCATACCGTGCAGCGCGCCGTGGCGCGCCGGCTGCACGTCGTGCCCGATCGGCAGCTCGTCTACCGCGACCTCGCCGTCGCCCCGGAGGACCTGCACCTGATCGGAGGCGTGCACGTGACGACCGCCGAACGCACGCTCGCCGACCTGGCCCGGGTGGGCGACGCGCCGCACTCTCGGGCCGCGCGCCTGCTGGCGGGCTGGGATCCGGATGCCGCGACTCGCGCGATCGCGCGGCTCGAGGCGGGCACGCTCCCCCACAAGCACGCGGCCCTCGCCTGCCTGCGGGAGATGGCCGCCGCGGGTCAGGAGGAGGTGACGCGGTACACGTCGTAGACGGCGTCGATGCGCCGCACGGCGTTGAGGACCCGGTCGAGGTGGACGATGTCGCCCATCTCGAACACGAAGCGGCTGAGCGCCAGGCGGTCGTTCGACGTCGAGACCGTCGCCGACAGGATGTTTACGTGGTGCTCGCTGAGCACGCGCGTGACGTCGCTCAACAGGCCCGACCGGTCGAGCGCCTCGACCTGGATCTGCACGAGGAACACGCTCTTCGTCGTGGGAGCCCACTCGACCTCGATCATGCGCTCCGGGTCGTCCATCAGGGACTTGACGTTGGTGCAGTCCGTCCGGTGCACCGAGACGCCGCTGCCGCGGGTCACGAAGCCGATGACCTCGTCACCCGGCACCGGCGTGCAGCACTTCGCGAGCTTGACCAGGATGTCGGGGGCGCCGCGCACGAGGACTCCCGAGTCGCCGCCGCGCGGTGCGCGCGTCCGTCCGACGACCGGGAGGTCGATCGGACCGGTCGTCGTGTCGTTGGCGGCGACGAGCGCGGTGACCTTCTCGATCACGGACTGTGTCGAGACGTGACCTTCGCCGACCGCCGCGTACAGCGCCGAGACGTCCTCATAGCGCAGCAGATGGGCGACCTCGGTGAACGAGTCCTGGCTCATCAGCCGCTGCAGGGGCAGGTTCTGGCGGCGCATCGCGCGCGCGATCGACTCCTTGCCCTGCTCGATCGCCTCCTCGCGGCGCTCCTTCGTGAACCAGCCGCGGATCTTGTTGCGCGCCCGGGTGCTCCGGACGAAGCCCAGCCAGTCCTGGCTCGGCCCGGCATCGGGGTTCTTCGAGGTGAACACCTCGACGACGTCGCCGCTCTTGAGCTCGGATTCGAGCGGCACGAGGCGTCCGTTGACCTTCGCGCCCATCGTGCGGTGACCCACCTCGGTGTGCACCGCGTAGGCGAAGTCGACGGGGGTCGCGCCCGCCGGAAGGCCGATCACGCGGCCCTTCGGCGTGAAGACGTAGACCTCCTTGGCGCCGATCTCGAAGCGCAGCGAGTCCAGGAACTCGCCCGGGTCGGCGGTCTCGGCCTGCCAGTCCGAGATGTGCGCGAGCCAGGCCATGTCGGTGTCGAGGGACTTGGGGTCCGACTTGCCGCCGTTCAGCTGCTCTTTGTACTTCCAGTGCGCGGCGACGCCGTACTCCGCCTGCTGGTGCATCTCGTGCGTGCGGATCTGGATCTCGACGGTGCGGCCGCCGGGGCCGATGACCGTGGTGTGCAGCGACTGGTACAGGTTGAACTTCGGTGTCGCGATGTAGTCCTTGAAGCGACCCGGAAGCGGCGTCCAGCGTGCGTGGATCGCGCCGAGCACGGCGTAGCAGTCGCGAACGCTGCCCACCAGCACGCGGATGCCGATGAGGTCGTAGATGTCGTCGAACTCGCGGCCGCGCACCACCATCTTCTGGTATACGGAGTACAGCTGCTTCGGCCGGCCCATCACGCGACCGCGGATCCGCAGCTCCCGAAGGTCGCTGTCGACGGCGCCGATGACGTTCTGCACGTACTGCTCGCGCTGCGGGGTGCGTTGCTTCACCAGGCTGTCGATCTCGGCATACAGCTTGGGGTGCAGCACCGCGAACGAGAGATCCTCGAGCTCGGACTTGATCGCCTGGATGCCGAGTCGGTGCGCGAGAGGCGCGTAGATCTCGAGGGTCTCGGTGGCCTTCTTGCGCGCCTTCTCGGGCGGGACGAACCCCCAGGTGCGCGCGTTGTGCAGGCGGTCGGCCAGCTTGATGAGCAGCACGCGGATGTCGCGCGACATCGCGACGATCATCTTGCGGACAGTCTCGGCCTGGGCGCTCTCGCCGTACTTGACCTTGTCGAGCTTGGTCACGCCGTCGACGAGCATGGCGACCTCGTCGCCGAACTCGCTCGTGAGCGTCTCGAGCGAGTAGTCGGTGTCCTCGACGGTGTCGTGCAGGAGCGCGGCGGCGATGGCCCGCGGACCGAGTCCGAGGTCCGCGAGGATCTGCGCCACGGCGAGCGGGTGGGTGATGTAGGGCTCACCGCTCTGGCGCGCCTGCCCGCTGTGCGCCTTCTCGGCGACCGAGTACGCGCGCTCGACGATCGACAGATCGCCCTTGGGATGGTGTGTCCGCACCGTCCGCAGCAGCTGCTCGACGTCGTCGCGGCGCGCCGAGCGGGAGAAGATGCGCGGAACCAGGCGCCGCAGCGACGAGGACTGGGCGGGGGGGACGGTCTCTGTCATTCGATCCCCTCCCCTCCGCCGGACCTCACAATCCTACGCCCGAGCGGCGAGGCCTCAGGCCGGAGTCCCGGCCAGCTCGCGCGCCGCCACGACGCGCGAGTCGCGCGTCTTGATGGCCGGCTCGTTCTCACGCAGCAGCGAGTACAGCGGCGCCGCGACGAAGATCGTCGAGTACGCGGCCACGATCGTTCCCACGAAGATCGACAGCGAGAGGTCGGTGAGCGTCTGCGCGCCGGCCCAGATGAGACCGATGAACAGGATCGCGCCGGTCGGCAGGATCGCGACGATCGTGGTGTTGATCGACCGCACGAGGGTCTGGTTCACCGCGAGGTTGACGGACTCGCCGAACGTGCGCCCGGAGACCTCGCCATCCTCGCTGGTGTTCTCCCTGATCTTGTCGAACACGACCGTCGTGTCGTACAGGGCGTACGAGAGGATCGTCAGGAAGCCGATGACGGCCGCCGGCGAGATCTCGAAGCCGAACAGGGCGTAGACGCCGATCGTGATGACGAGCACGTCCACCAGGCCGATGATGGCCGAGACCGACATCTTCCAGGTGCGGAAGTACAGCGCCAGGATGATGAACGTCAGGGCGAGGAAGATCGCGAGGCCCCAGAGCGACGTTCGCGTGACGTCGGCGCCCCAGCTGGGACCGATGAACGCGTAGCTGACTTCGCTCTCGGGCACGTCGTACGCCTCGGCGAGGGCCGCGGAGATCTCGCGGCTCTCGGCATCCGTCACCTGATCGGTCTGGACGCGCACGGCGTCCTCGCCGATGGTGACGACCTTCGTCGTCGCGTCGGGCACCACGGACAGGACGGCGTCGGTCGCGAGCGACTGATCCACGGGCGACGCCACACCGCTGACGGTGAACTGGGACCCGCCGGTGAACTCGATCGAGAACTGGATCGGACGGAACAGCGGCACCAGCGCCGAGCCGATCACGAGGAGGGCGGCGATGAGGAACCACAGGCGGCGGCGGCCGACGAAGGGGAAGGACGTCTTGCCCGTGTAGAGGTCGTTGCCGAGCTGGCTCATGGAGCGCATCAGTCGTCTCCCTCCTTGGCGGTCGTGCCGGGTTTCGCATTGTCGGCGGCGGCCAGTTCGGCCTGCTTCCGCTCGGCGATCGTCTGGCGGCGGACGGCTTCGGCGCGCGACTTCGCGTTGCGGCGGCCGGCCGCGCCGGTGGCGACCACCGGTTCGCGGAACTGCGCGCGGCCGCGGTAGACCGCGCCCAGAGCCGTCGGGTCGAGTCCGGACAGCGGATGCCCCGACCCGAAGAACCGTGTGCGTGCCAGCAGCTGCAGAACGGGGTGGGTGAACAGGATGAAGATCAGGACGTCGATCGCAGTGGTGAGGCCGAGGGTGAAGGCGAAGCCCTTCACGGTCGAGTCCGCGAGGACGTACAGCACGACGGCGGCCAGGATGTTGATCGACTTCGAGATGTAGATCGTCCGCTTCGCGCGGCCCCAGCCGTCCTCCACCGCTGCGGTGATCGACTTGCCGTCGCGCAGTTCGTCTCGGATCCGCTCGAAGTACACGATGAACGAGTCCGCCGTGAAGCCGATCGTCACGATCAGACCGGCGACACCGGCGAGCGAGAGGCGGAAACCCATGCGCCAGGCGAGGATGCACAGCGTGACGTAGGTCAGCACCGCCATCACCGCCAGCGACGCGATGATGATGAAGCCCAGCGCGCGGTACACGATGAGCGAGTAGATCGCGACGAGCAGGAGGCCGATAAGACCCGCGATGAGGCCGATCTGCAGCTGCTGCGATCCGAGGGTGGCCGAGATCGAGTTCGAGCTCTCGACCGTGAAGCTGAGCGGCAGCGCGCCGTACTTCAGCTGGTCGGCGAGCACCTTCGCGCTCTCCTGCGTGAAGCTGCCGGTGATGCTCGGCTTGCCGTCGAGGATGACACCGTTCATGGACGGCGCCGACAGGACGTAGCCGTCGAGCACGAACGCGAACTGGTTGAGCGGTGCCTGCGCACCGTACAGGCGCTGGCTGATCTCGCCGAACGTCGTCGTTCCGTCGGCGTCGAACGAGAGGTTGACCGCCCACTGGTTGTTGTTCTGCTGCAGACCGAACGTCGCGTCGTCGATCGACGAGCCGTCGAGCTCGACCGGGCCGAGGATGTACTTGACGGTGCCGTCGGCGTCGCACGTGATCAGCGGCTGGTCGGCCGGGGCGTTCGCGGGGTCGTTGGCCGGGTCCGCGCAGTCGTAGGCGGCGAACTGGGCCTGCAGCGCGGGCGTGATCCACGCGGTGTCGCTGCCGTTGGTCGGCGAAGTCGTCGGCGTCGCCTGGAGCGAGGGGTCGGGCGTCGGGTACGGCGTCGCGTTGCCGTCGTCGCCGACGAAGGTGTTCGCCGGCTCGCCGGCGTACAGCACCGCGCGCAGCTGGAGCTGCGCGGACGCCTCGATGCGGTTGCGCGTCTCCTCGTCGGCCTGACCGGGGATCTGGACGACGATCTGGTTGCCCGCCTGGGTCGTGACCTCGGCCTCGCCGACACCGGAGGCGTCGACGCGCTGACGGATGATCGTCACAGCCTGCTGCATCTGCTCAGGCGTCGGGTCCGCACCGTCCTCGGTCTGCGCCTCGAGGACGATCTGGGTGCCGCCCTGAAGGTCGAGGGCGAGGGCCGGGGTCCAGGAGCTCTGGCCGAACACGTACACGCCGAGGGCGTTGATGCCGAACAGGATCGCGGTGATCGCGAGGAGTCCGGTCAGCGCGCGCCATGCATGCCGGACGGGAGTGGATGTCGCCACGTCTTTGCTTTCTTGAGAGCCCGAACGGGCGAACGGACGTGCTTCAGCCCTGCGACTTGGTGCCGGGCTCGGCGTCGGGGTCGATCTTGTCCTTGCCGGCAGCGGTCTGGTCGTCGCTGATCGAGGTGATGTCGCCGTTCGCGACACCCTCGGCGTACTCGGCGTGGCTCTCCTCGGCGGCGAGGTACTCGTCCTCGGTGACGACACCGACCTCGGGCGTCACGACGCGCAGGATGGCCTGGCTGTGGACCTTGATCTGCACGCCGGGCGCGAGCTCGACGATCGCGGGCTGGTCGAGGTTGTCGGCGTCGTACGAGACGATCGTGCCGTAGAGGCCGCCCTGCAGCAGCACCTCGGAGCCGGGCACCGTCTGACGGGCCTTCTCCTCCTGCTCGGCCTTCTGCTTCTGCATGCGGCGGCGGGAGCTCCAGAACATGAAGACGAGGAGCACGACCAGCAGGATGATGAGGCCGTAATTGCTCAGGAACGTAGCGAAGTCCATGGGAGCTGGAAGCACCTTTCGGATGAGGCAGTGGCCGCGGGCGGCGTTGCCTTGCAGGCGGGGGTGGGCGGAAGCCTCCAGCGATTATAGGTCATCGAATCCCAGCACCGAGTCGGCCGCCGGCACCCCCAGGTGGGCGTACGCCTCCGGCATGGCGATGCGTCCTCGGGGCGTGCGTCCCATGAAGCCGATCCGCACGAGGTAGGGCTCGACGACGGACTCGATCGTGTCGGGTTCCTCCCCCACCGCGACGGACAGCGTTCCGAGCCCCACCGGGCCGCCGCGGAATCGGCGCACGAGAGCGTCGAGCACGGCGCGATCCAGCCGGTCGAGGCCGATCCTGTCGACGTCGTAGAGGTCGAGCGCGGCGTCGACGGCGGCGATGTCGGCACCGGTCCGGCCGTGCACCACCAGGTAGTCGCGGACGCGACGCAGCAGGCGGTTCGCGATGCGGGGTGTGCCCCGCGAGCGCCGTGCGATCTCGGCACGAGCCGCCGGCGGCAGCGTGACGCCGAGCATCGCCGCCGAGCGCTCGATGACACGCTCGAGCTCTTCGGGCTCGTAGTACTCGAGGTGGGCGGTGAATCCGAAACGGTCGCGCAGCGGGTTCGGCAGCAGCCCCGACCTCGTGGTCGCGCCCACGAGGGTGAACGGCGCGAGGTCGAGGGGGATGCTCGTGGCCCCCGCCCCCTTGCCGACCATGATGTCGATGCGGAAGTCCTCCATCGCGAGGTAGAGCATCTCCTCGGCCGAGCGCGCCATGCGGTGCACCTCGTCGATGAAGAGCACCTCGCCCGGCGTGAGGCTCGACAGCAGCGCGGCGAGGTCGCCCGCGTGCTGGATCGCGGGACCGCTCGAGAGGCGCAGCGGGCGCCCGCTCTCGTAGGCGACGATCATCGCGAGGGTCGTCTTGCCGAGCCCCGGAGGCCCCGACAGCAGGATGTGGTCGGCGGGCCGCTGCTGGATGCGGGCCGCGTCCAGCAGCAGCTGCATCTGGCCGCGCACCTTCTGCTGTCCGACGAACTCCGCGAGCGACGAGGGGCGCAACGCGCCCTCGATGGCGAGCTCGGTCTCGTCGACGGGCTCGTCGGCTTCGCGCACGTCAACCACTCACCGGCTCCTTCCGTGCGGGCCCGAGCGTCGAGAGCGTGCGTCGCAGGAGCGCGGGCACCGATGCCCGATCCGCGTCGGTTGCCTCGGCGGCGACAGTGTCGACGGCCTCGATCGCGACACGCTCCGACCAGCCGAGCCCGATCAGGGCCTCCACGACTTGTGACGGGATCGTGGCCGAGGGGACGGCATCCGTCCCGCCCGTGGCTGCGGGCCGCGTCACCGCGATCTTGCCGGCCAGCTGCACCACGATGAGCTTGGCGGTCTTCGGGCCGATCCCCGAGACGCGGCGGAACGGCGCATCGTCGTCGGCCGAGACGGCGTCGGCGATCTGCGGCACCGTCAGAGTGGCGAGCACGCCGAGCGCCGACTTCGGACCCACGCCGGTGACGCCGAGGAGGAGACCGAACACGGTCAGCTCTTCGCGCGACTGGAAGCCGAACAGCGACAGGGCGTCCTCGCGGACGATGAGCGACGTGTGGAGTGTGATGTCATCGCCGAGGTGGGTGCCGCGGGCGACCTGCGGCGTCACCGCCACGTGGAGGCCGACTCCCCCGACCTCGACGACGACCGCATCCGCATCGACGTGCACGGCGGTGCCGCGGACTGAGGAGATCATGGATCGAGCCTACGGTGCGATTCGGACGTTTGTTCGAGCGACACGCAGCCGTCGTTGCCGTTCGGCGCTCCTGGCCAGCGTCAGCGGCGTGCGACGCGCTCCGCGTCGGCCCAGGCGCGCTGCGCCGGGGTGAGGGGGCCGGACGTCGGCGCAGCGGGAGCCCCGCGCCACGCGTGGCAGAGCGCAAGGGCGAGCGCGTCCGCCGCATCGGCGGGCTTGGGAAGCTCGTCCAGCCGCAGCACGCGGGCGACCATGGTCTGCACCTGTCGCTTGTCGGCGTTGCCGTAGCCGGTGATCGCGGCCTTCACCTCTGACGGCGTGTGTGTGGCGGCTGCGATGCCGCGCTCCCCCGCGACGAGGAGGGCGATGCCGCTCGCCTGCGCGGTGCCCATCACCGTGGCGCGGTTGTGCTGGGCGAACACGCGCTCCACCGCGACCACGTCGGGAGAATGCGCGTCGAGCACGGCACGCAGCCCGGCGGCGATCAGCGCCAGCCGCTCCTCGATCGGGGCGCCCGGATCGGACCGGACCACCCCCACGTGCACGAGCGTCGCGGAGCGGTCGGGTGCGACATCCACGACACCCACGCCGCAGCGCGTCAGTCCCGGGTCGATCCCGAGCACGCGCAGACGACCGCGAGAGGTTCCGGATGCCACTCCCCCACGCTAGGCGAGGATGACGGATGCCGCGGCCAGGCGCGCCTGGCCGCGGCATGGTCCACGTGCTCAGTCCTCGTCGCTCTCGAGCTCTGCCTGCACTTCAGCGGTGAGGTCGAAGTTGCTGTAGACGTTCTGCACGTCGTCGCTGTCTTCGAGGGCGTCGATGAGGCGGAAGACCTTGCGCGCGGTGTCGGCGTCGACCTCGACCTTGAGGTTCGGGACGAACTCGACATCGGCCGACTCGTAGTCGATGCCGGCATCCTGCAGCGCCGAGCGGACGGTCACGAGGTCGGACGCCTCGGTGATGACCTCGAAGCCCTGCGCGTGCGGCTCGACCTCTTCGGCACCGGCCTCGAGGACGGCCAGCATGACGTCGTCCTCGGTAGTGGTCTCGCCGCCGACGACGATGACGCCCTTGCGGGTGAAGTTGTACGCCACGCTGCCGGGATCGGCCAGTGTGCCGCCGTTGCGGGTGAGTGCGGTGCGCACCTCCGCCGCGGCGCGGTTCTTGTTGTCGGTCAGACACTCGATCATCAGGGCGACGCCGTTGGGTCCGTAGCCCTCGTACATGATCGACGAGTACTCGACCGACTCGCCGCCGATGCCCGCGCCTCGTTTGATCGCGCGGTCGATGTTGTCCTTCGGCACGGAGGTCTTCTTGGCCTTGAGCACCGCGTCGAACAGCGTCGGGTTGCCCTGAAGATCGGGGCCGCCGAGCTTCGCCGCCACCTCGATGTTCTTGATGAGCTTGGCCCACGACTTCGCACGGCGAGAGTCGATGACCGCCTTCTTGTGCTTGGTCGTTGCCCACTTGGAATGCCCGGACATGGTCCTCCTGTATTCACGCTCGTCGGCGGGTCGCGTCGACCGGCGCCATCCGGCGCGGCCACCGCCGACGGACAATTCTATTCCCCGGGCGCAGCGCGTTCGCGATCAATGCTCTGCAGCACCGCCGCGCACCGGCGTTCGCCTCCCGCGGGCGGTGCCTACAGGGCGAACTCGAAGCCGAACCGTGACGAGAGCAGCGCGACGAGGTCTCGCGGCACCTTCGTCAGGTACGCCGGCGCCGGCCCCAGCGTCTCGGCTGAGCCGATGAAGGGGAAGTACACCGGCCCGTCCGTGAGCTGCTCCACGCGATCGCGCACGGCGACGATCTCGCCGCCGACGCGGCGGAGGCTCGGAAGGGTGATGGGAGAGGCGAGCCGCAGCGTGTCGCTGATCGGCATCCGCCAATGAGGCAGGTCGTCGCCGCGACGCTCCCGCGTCTCCTCGCCGAGAGGACCGAGGACTCTCCCCCATGCGGCGATGCCGGGCACCGGAAGGGTCCGGTCCCAGACGAACAGCGTGTCGCCCGGCTCGGTGAACCCGACGAGTTCGTGCGACCACTCGAATCGCCGCTCCTCCGCCGCCTTCGGGGCCGACAGCGCATCGCCGACGACGCCGCGCGACGGGGCGATCATCCAGTAGCGCTCCTCCGGGTGCTCGCGCCACCAGTCGTTGATCGTCATGAGTCAGAATCTACCCCGACGTGTCGTCCGCACGTCGTCAGCGCTGCCGCTCGCGCACCATGTCGAGGAACAGAGTGTGGAAGCGGTGCTCGCCCGTCACCTCGGGATGGAACGAGGTGCCGAGGAGCGAGCCCTGGCGGACCGCGACGACCCGCCCGTCATCCAGCACGGCGAGGCGCTCGACGCCGTTGCCGGCCTCCTCGACCAGCGGGGCTCGGATGAACACCGCATGGACGGGCGGCTCGCCGAGGGTCGGCACGGAGAGGTCGACCTCGAACGAGTCCACCTGGCTGCCGAACGCGTTACGGCGCACCGTGACGTCCAGTCCGCCGAACGTCCGCTGACCCACGATGCCGTCGGTGATCCGGTCGGCGAGCAGGATGAGGCCGGCGCACGTGCCGTAGACCGGCATGCCCGCCGCGATGGCCTCGCGCACGGGCTCGCGCATGCCGAACGCGCGGGAGAGCTTGTCTATGACGCTCGACTCGCCGCCGGGGAGCACGAGCCCGTCGATGGCGGCGAGCTCCGCCGGGCGGCGCACGGTCGTCACCTCGGCGCCGAGGTCCGTGAGCACGCGCACGTGCTCACGGACATCCCCCTGCAGTGCGAGGACGCCGACCCGCGGAGCCGGCGTCGTCACCAGCCGCGCTCGGCGAGCCGGTGCGGGGCGGGGAGGTCGGAGACGTTGATGCCCACCATCGCCTCGCCGAGGCCGCGCGACACGTCGGCGATGACCTTCGGGTCGTCGTAGAACGTGGTGGCCTTGACGATCGCGGCGGCGCGCTGGGCGGGGTTGCCCGACTTGAAGATGCCCGAGCCGACGAACACGCCGTCAGCGCCCATCTGCATCATCATCGCGGCATCGGCAGGCGTGGCGACTCCGCCGGCGACGAACAGCACGACCGGCAGCTTGCCGGTCTCGGCGATCTCCGCCACCAGATCGTAGGGCGCCTGCAGCTCCTTGGCGGCGACGTACAGCTCGTCCTTCGACATCGACGTGAGTCGGTTGATCTCGCCCGAGATGGTGCGGATGTGCTTGGTGGCCTCCGACACGTCGCCGGTGCCCGCCTCGCCCTTCGAGCGGATCATCGCGGCGCCCTCGTTGATGCGCCGCAGGGCCTCGCCCAGGTTGGTGGCGCCGCACACGAACGGGACGGTGAAGCCCCACTTGTCGATGTGGTTGATGTAGTCCGCCGGCGACAGCACCTCGGACTCGTCGATGTAGTCGACGCCGAGCTCCTGCAGCACCTGCGCCTCGACGAAGTGGCCGATGCGGGCCTTCGCCATGACCGGGATCGAGACGGCGTCGATGATGCCGTCGATCATGTCGGGGTCGCTCATGCGCGAGACGCCGCCCTGGGCGCGGATGTCGGCCGGCACGCGCTCGAGCGCCATGACGGCGACCGCACCGGCGTCCTCGGCGATCTTCGCCTGGTCGACGGTGACGACGTCCATGATGACGCCGCCCTTGAGCATCTCGGCGAGGCCGCGCTTGACGCGGTCGGTTCCCGTGTCGGTGGTCACGAGCTTTCCCTTCGAGTGGAGCGCCGCAGCGCAACGGGTGAGGACAATGCGGGTATTGGCCTAGGCCAAAAGATAGCATGAGGATCACCCGCCGATCGGTGGGTGACGACAGCGACCAGCAGGGGCGGCACATGACCCTCGACATCAGCGGACGATCCGCCTCGGAGATCGCCGAGAGCGTGCGCGCCCGCATCGAACGGGGCGACCTGCTCCCCGGCGACAGCCTGCCCCCGGTGCGGTCGCTCGCCGACGAGCTGGGCGTGAACCGCAACACGGTGGTTGCCGCCTATCGGCAGCTCACCCAGGCCGGCGTGATCGTCACGCGCGGCCGCAGCGGCACACGCGTCGCCGACCTGTCGCCTGTGGCGCAGGAGGGCTTCGCCGCGGGCAGCGTGCTCCGCGACGTGGGCACCGGCAACCCGGATCCCGAGCTGATCCCCGACCTCTCCCGCGCCCTCGCGGGGATGGCGGGTCGCCCCGTCCTCTACGGCGAGCCCGTCATCGACCCCGAACTCGAGCACTGGGCCCAGGAGTGGATGCGCGACGGCCTTCCGCCGGCGGCCGAACTGCGCCTCACCATCACGAGCGGCGCGGCGGATGCCGTCGAGCGGCTGCTGGCGCAGGCGCTCACGCGCGACGACGCCGTCGCGCTCGAGGACCCGTGCTTCCTCACCAGCATCCACACCGTGCGCATCGGCGGCTATCGCGCGGTCCCGGTGCCCGTCGACGACGAGGGCATGACGCCCGACGGGCTGCGCGCCGCGCTCGAACAGGGAGTACGCGCTGTCGTCCTCACGCCGCGCGCGCAGAACCCCACCGGTGCGAGCCTGTCGGCTCGACGCGCCGAAGAGCTGCGCGGCGTACTCGAAGACCATCCCTACGTCCTCGTGATCGAGGACGACCACTTCTCGCTGCTGTCGCAACAGCCGTTCCACTCCGTCATCGCACCCGGCCACCGCCGCTGGGCGCTCGTGCGGTCGGTGTCGAAGTTCCTCGGACCCGACATGTGCCTGGCGGTGACGGCATCCGATCCCGAGACCGCGGAGCGGCTCGCGATGCGCCTCACCCCCGGCACGACGTGGGTGAGCCACCTTCTCCAGCGCCTCGCTCACGCACTGCTGACGGATGCCGGCACCATGGCCGCGATCGAGCGCGCGGGTGCGCACTACGCGGCGCGCAACGCGGCGTTCGTCGAGCGGCTCACCGCAGAAGGCGTGCCCGCGGCGGCCGGCGATGGACTGAACCTCTGGATCCCGCTTCCGGTGCCCGCGCGCGCCGTCGCCGAGCAGCTGATGCGCCGAGGGTGGCTGGCGCGGCCGGGCGACGAGTTCGTCCTGAGCGGAGACACTCCGTCGCACCGGCTGCGTCTCACGGTGCACGACCTCGACGTCGTGGACGCCGAGCGCCTTGCCGCCGACGTGGCGGCCGCGGTGCGGGCCGCCGGTGGGCGGCTGGTCACACGGGAAGTGGCATGATCGAGCGGTGAAGATCCTCTCGATCCAGTCCGCGGTCGCCTACGGCCACGTCGGCAACTCCGCCGCCGTCTTCCCGCTGCAGCGCATCGGCGTCGAGGTCATGCCGGTGTACACGGTGAACTTCTCGAATCACACCGGCTACGGCGCATGGCGCGGCCCGATGATCAGTCCCGACGACGTCCGCGACGTCATTCTCGGAATCGAGGAGCGCGGCGTCTTCCCGCAGATCGACGTCGTCCTCTCCGGCTATCAGGGTGGCGAGGGCATCGCCGACGTCATCCTCGACACCGTGGTGCGCGTCAGGGAGGCCAATCCGGCCGCCGTGTACGCGTGCGATCCGGTGATGGGCAACGCGAAGTCGGGGTGCTTCGTCGCCCCCGCGATCCCCGTGCTGCTGCGGGAGCGCGTCGTGCCCGCCGCCGACATCATCACGCCGAACCAGTTCGAGCTGGGATTCCTGACCGGAACCGAGCCTGCCGACCTCGAGTCGACCCTGGCGTCGGCCGACCTCGCCCGCGCGATGGGCCCGAGCACCGTCCTCGTCACGAGCGTCGAGCGCCCCGATCGTCCAGAGGGGACGATCGAGATGCTCGCCGTCACCGATGACGGCGCGTGGATCGTGCAGACCCCGCACATCCCGATGAAGGCGAACGGCTCGGGCGATGTCACGGCGGCGCTCTTCACGGCGCACTTGCGTCGCACCGGCGACGCCGCGGACGCCCTCGCCCGCACGACCTCGAGCGTCTACGACCTGCTCGAGCGCACGCACGCGTCGGGCGAGCGCGAGCTGCAGCTCATCGAGGCGCAGGAAGCCTACGCCCACCCGCGCCTGCAGTTCGAGGTCACGAAGGTCCGCTGACGAGGAGCGCAACGGATGCCGCGGGTCGCGGCATCCGTTGCCTTGCGGCATCTGCTCCCGCGGTCAGCCGTGCCAGGCGTCGGCCACCGCGCGGCGCACGTCGCCGAGCAACTGCGGCAGCGCCTTCGTCTTGGCGATGATCGGGAAGAAGTTCGCGTCGGCCGCCCATCGCGGAACGATGTGCTGGTGCAGATGCTCGTCGACGCCGGCGCCCGCGACATGGCCCTGGTTCATGCCGATGTTGAAGCCGTCGCACCGCGAGACCTGACGCAGTACGCGCATGCCCTGCTGGGTGAGTGCGCCGATCTCGGCGACCTCTTCATCCGTCGCCTGGTCGTACGTCGCGATGTGGCGGTACGGACACACGAGCAGATGCCCGGAGTTGTACGGGTACAGGTTCAGCAGCGCGTACGCCGTTCGCCCGCGGAAGACGATGAGCCCGTCCTCGTCGGACTTGCGCGGCGCCTCGCAGAACGGGCATTCCTTGCGCAGCACCTCGGGACCCGCCTGGATGTACGCCATCCGGTGGGGTGTCCACAGACGCTGGAACTCGTCCGGCACGCCCGGAAGCGTCGCGGCGTCGACGAGCGCCGGGTCGGCGGCGTCCGTCCGCCGAACGCCCTCCGACCCGGCCTCGTCGTCGCTCACGCGAAGTCCTCCGCAGTGTTCACCAGCGCGTGGGAGGCGATGGCGTCGCGAACACGACGCACGGCGTCGGCGATCGGGACGCCGTTCTCCTGCGTCCCGTCGCGGAAGCGGAACGACACCGTGCCCGCGGACTGGTCCTGCGCACCGGCGATCAGCTGCAGCGGCACCTTCTGCGTGGTGTGGGTGCGGATCTTCTTCTGCATCCGGTCGTCGCTGTGGTCCAGCTCGGCGCGGACCCCCTCGGCCTTGAGCTGGTCGACCACGTCGCCCAGATAGTCCGCGAAGTCCTCGGCGACCGGGATGCCGACCACCTGCACCGGCGAGAGCCACACCGGGAAGGCGCCGGCGTAGTGCTCGAGCAGGATCGCGAAGAACCGCTCGATCGAGCCGAACAGCGCGCGGTGGATCATGATCGGCCGCTTCTTCTGGCCGTCCCGATCGGTGTACTCGAGCTCGAACCGCTCGGGCAGGTTCGGGTCGACCTGCACCGTGGAGAGCTGCCACACGCGGCCGATCGCGTCGCGGGTCTTGAGGTCGATCTTCGGAGCGTAGAACGCCGCCTCGCCGGGCACCTCAGTGAGCTTGAGCCCGCTCGCGACAGCGACGTTGCGCAGGGCGTTGGTCGAGTAGTCCCAGAACTCGTCGGAGCCGATCCACTTCTCCTTCTCGTCGTCGCGCATCGACAGCTCGAGCTCGAAGTCGTCCAGCCCGAAGTCGCGCAGCATCGAGATGACGAACTGCAGGACGTTGGTCGCCTCCTCCTCGAGCTGCTCCGGCGTGACGAACAGGTGGGAGTCGTCCTGTGTGAAGCCCCGCACGCGGGTGAGCCCGTGCAGTGCGCCCGACAGCTCGTTGCGGTACACGGTGCCGTTCTCTGCCAGCCTCATCGGCAGGTCGCGGTAGCTGCGCGCGCGTTCCTTGTAGATGAGGATGTGCATCGGGCAGTTCATCGGCTTCAGGTAGTAGTCCTGACCGTGCCTGGTGATCTCGCCGTTCTCGTCGCGCTCCTCGTCCATCACGATGGGCGGGAACATGCCCTCCTTGTAGGTGACGAGATGATTCGAGGTGAGGAACAGGTCCTCCTTCGAGATGTGCGGCGTGTACACGTAGGTGTAGCCGCCGGCGATGTGTCGACGGCGCGCGTGCTGCTCCATCTCGCCGCGGACGACACCGCCGCGCGGGTGCCAGACCGACAGGCCCGAGCCGATCTCGTCGGGGAACGAGAAGAGGTCGAGGTCCTTGCCGAGCTTGCGGTGGTCCCGCTTGGCGGCCTCCTCCAGACGGGTCTGGTAGGCGCGCAGCTCATCCTTCGAGGGCCAGGCGGTGCCGTAGATGCGCTGCAGCTGCGGGTTCTTCTCGCTGCCGCGCCAGTACGCGCCGGCGATGCGCTGCAACGCCCAGCCGTTGCCGATCATCCGAGTGTTGGGCAGGTGCGGACCCCGGCAGAGGTCCTTCCACACGGTCTGGCCGTCCCGGTCGACGTTGTCGTAGATGGTCAGCTCGCCGGCGCCGACCTCGACCGATGCGCCCTCGGTCTTCTCGGCTCCGCCGCCCTTGAGGCCGATGAGCTCGAGCTTGAACGGCTCGTCGACGAGCTCCGCCCGCGCCTCCTCGTCGCTGACGACACGGCGCACGAAGCGCTGGCCCTCGCGGATGATGCGCTGCATCTCCTTGTCGATCGCCTTGAGGTCCTCAGGGGTGAACGGATGCTCGACGCCGAAGTCGTAGTAGAACCCGTCCGTGATCGGAGGGCCGATGCCGAGGTTGGCCTGCGGGTTGATGCGCTGCACGGCCTGGGCCAGAACGTGGGCGGTCGAGTGGCGCAGGATGGCGAGACCGTCCGGGCTGTCGATGGTGACCGGCTCGACGGCATCCGTGTCGTTCACCGCCGTCGCGAGGTCTTTCAGTTCGCCGTTCACCCGCAATGCGACCACGGAGCGGTCGGGGAACAGGGCGAAGCCGTCAATGGGCAGGGACACAGCGTCAGTCACGGAAACTCTCCTGGAAATGGCTCGGATCAAGGCTACTCAGCTTCAGGCGCACGACACGCCCCGCCCGCTCAGGCGCCGAGCGTTCGCGTGTCGGTCTTGAGTGCCGCAGCAGCGGTCGACCAGACGAGTTCCATCCCTCGAGTGTAACCAGTGCCCGTGGGGGGCCGGGTGCCGGCAGACGGGCTCACCCGTATGTCGGACGGGACCGACGGGGAACGTCGCGGCGTAGCCTGAGCGGGTGCGCCGACACTCCCTCGACTCCGCGGCGATCGCTTCGGCCGGCTACGACGCCGACACCGCCGTGCTCGAGCTCGAGTTCAGCTCGGGCGAGCTCTACCGCTACTTCGCAGTGCCGCCGTCGGTGTATCACGGACTGCGCGCCGCCGAGAGCGCCGGCCGCTTCTTCCGTGAGCGGATCAGAGAGGTCTATCCGTCCGAGCACGTCCGCTGACCCGCGGGGAAAGCGAAAACCCCCGCCGAGGCGGGGGCTTCAGGTGGTGGGCGATACTGGGATCGAACCAGTGACCTCTTCCGTGTCAGGGAAGCGCGCTACCGCTGCGCCAATCGCCCGAGTCGAACTCCGGTCGGGACCGGGAGTGGAGGTGGCGACGGGATTCGAACCCGTGTAAACGGCTTTGCAGGCCGGTGCCTAGCCGCTCGGCCACGCCACCGCGTGTGGTTTGACCCCACGTGCCGTGATCTCTGGAGGAGATCCCTGCACTCGAGCGGATGACGAGACTCGAACTCGCGACCCCAACCTTGGCAAGGTTGTGCGCTACCAACTGCGCTACATCCGCATTTCGCTCCCGAGTTGTTCACCCGGGCACTTGAAAGACTCTAACCGATCCTCGCCGTCCTGCAAAACCGAACGCACCCCGCGCGTGTCATCCGGAAGTGGTCCGAGGCACGCTCCGGGATCCGGTAGGATCGGTAGTCGTCCCCCTCGGGGAACGGGCGATTGGCGCAGTTGGTAGCGCGCTTCCTTCACACGGAAGAGGTCATCAGTTCGAGTCTGGTATCGCCCACCACGAAGCCCTCGGAACCCCCGGGGGCTTTCGCATTTCCGCTTCTGTGTGCGATCGTCGGGTCCAGCCGACTCAGGCGATCACGCGGCTCGGCGGTCTTCCGACGCTTCTCCGGCCTCGGCCGGTCTCGTCGGCTTCTGCTCGTCACGGCGACGGATCATGCGCCCCAGCAGCAGGCCGAGACCGATGGCGACGGCTGTCCATACGAGCACGCCGACGACGACAAGGACTCCCCAGTCCATCTTGAACTCCCCGTCGCGGAGTCGTTCGGGTCGTCCGCGATGACAGGATCATAGTCCCGCCGGTCTGAGAAGTCGCGCCTGCTGGGAGCTTCAGACCAGCTCGTCCTCAGGTGAACGCGAAGGGATGTGCGTCGGCTTCAGCGACCGCACCCGGTCCCCGTCGACGATGCGCGCGCCGAACGCCGTCGGAGCGGCTTGCGCGAACTCCTCGTTCCCGTCGACCACCTGCACCGGCGCGGTCTGCTCGCGCTGCGGGCTCGGATCGAACGGGGACGGCCGCTGTCTGCTCATTCCCAGACCGTACGTGCCGCACATGTGTGCACTCCCAGGTGAAAGTGCGGACCGACGCGGTCTCAGTCGCCGGCGATCCACCCGTAGCGGCCGTGGAGGGCGTCGGCGACGCGTGCGAACCGCTCCGGATCGAGAGCGGATGCCTCGCGGCGCATGCCGTCGCGATGCACGCTGTAGAGCTGATCGATGTCGACCCAGGACGGGCGGCTCTGCGCATCCCACTCCCCTGTGCCGATCGCGAGGAAATCGCGGTCTGCGTCGTGAGCCTTGCTCGTCAGACGGACGGCGTAGACGCGGTCGTCGCTCTGCCGTGCGATGACCAGCACCGGACGATCCTTGCCGCGGCCGTCGTTCTCGGAGTACGGCACCCATGTCCACACGATCTCCCCTGCGTCGGGGTCGCCGTCGTGGTCGGGGGCATACGTGATCCGCAGAGCATGGGCGGCGGGTGGTGTCACCTCCACGGTCGCGGCGGGGCCGCCGCGGCTCTCGGCCGGTGCTCTGGTCGCGGGCGGAGCGGACGACGCTGGTGGAGTGGTCGACGCCGGGCTCCTGCGTGGCCGGAGGATGCCGCCCAGGATGCCGAGCAGACCGTTTCGCTGTGTCACAGTCGTCATCCTAAGAGCGGGAGTCGTCCGCGCCGGAGCACGGCGAAGGGGCGCCGCGGTGGGGGGAACCGCGACGCCCCTTCGGGCAGTGCCGTACGTGTCAGGCGCGCGCGCCCTCGAGCACGTAGCCCTCCTCGCCGTGGACGACCGTGTCGATGCCGGCGATCTCGTCCTCGTTCTTCACGCGGAAGCCGATCGTCTTCTGGATGGCGAAACCGATGATCCATGCCAGCACGAACGAGTAGACCAGGACGGATACGGCGGCGATCGCCTGGACGAGCAGCTGCGTGCCGTCACCGCTGTAGATCAGGCCCGTCGTGTTGGCGAAGAAGCCCAGGTAGAGCGTGCCGAGGAGGCCGCCGACGAGGTGGATGCCCACCACGTCGAGCGAGTCGTCGAAGCCCCACTTGTACTTCAGCTCGATCGCCAGGGCGCAGACCGCGCCGGCGAGCAGGCCGAGGACGATCGCCCAGATGGGCGTCAGGAAGGCACACGCCGGGGTGATCGCCACGAGACCGGCGACGGCACCCGATGCGGCACCCACGGAAGTGGGCTTGCCGTCCTTGATCTTCTCGACGACCAGCCAGGCCAGCAGTGCGGCTGCGGGTGCTGCGATCGTGTTGACGAACGCGAGCGAAGCGGTGTTGTCCGCAGCGAGCTCGGAGCCGGCGTTGAAGCCGAACCATCCGAACCACAGCAGACCGGCGCCCAGGAGCACGAACGGCGGGTTGTGGGGGACGTGCACGCCCTTCTGGAAGCCGACACGCTTGCCGAGCACCAGGGCCAGTGCCAGGGCTGCGGCGCCGGCGTTGATGTGGACTGCGGTGCCGCCGGCGAAGTCGAGTGCGCCGACACCGAAGAACTCCTGCATGCCGTAGGTGATCCAGCCGCCGTAGGCGAAGCTGCCGTCCTCGGCCAGACCGAAGTTGAACACCCAGCTCGCCACCGGGAAGTACACGATCGTCGCCCAGATCGCGGCGAAGATCATCCACGAGCCGAACTTGGCGCGGTCGGCGATGGCGCCCGAGACGAGCGCGACCGTGATGATGGCGAAGGTGGCCTGGAACGCGACGAAGGCCAGCGGCGGGTACGCCGCGCCCTCAGGCGCCTCGAGCACGCTCTCGAGCCCGATGGCCGACCAGTCGATCGCCCACGGCGCGATGACTCCGTCAGAACCGGGGAACGCGATCGCGTAGCCGTAGACGACCCAAAGGACGCCGATGAGGCCCATCGCGCCGAAGCTGAGCATCATCATGCTGATGACGCTCTTGGCCTTGACGAGACCGCCGTAGAAGAAAGCGAGTCCTGGCGTCATCAACAGGACGAGTGCTGCCGCTATCAGGATGAATGCGGTGTTGCCTTGATCCATCTCGAAGAGAACCTCTCTGCAGGGACGCAGGTATAGCGTCGGGTCCCCTCAGTGTGACTACGGTCCGTTTCCGCAGCGGGCCGACCCGTGTTTCTCCCTCGTTACACGAGGGCCGCGCACGTAAACATCGTGTTTCGGCGGACCGGACGCGGGCCGCGAATCCGACCGGAGTCGGCCGGTCCCGTGAGTGTCGTGTCGCTCAGTCCAGTGTCGATGCGACGAGCCGGGAGATCGCGCGCAGGTATTTCTTGCGGTACCCGCCGGCCAGCATCTCCTCGGGGAAGACCAGGTCGAGCGACGTGCCGGTCGCGCGGATCGGCAGCTGCGCGTCATAGACCCGGTCGATGAAAGCGACGAACCGCAGCGCCGCAGACTGGTCGGTGAACGGAGCGACGTCCCGCAGACCCACGAGCGACAGCCCGTCGATGAGCCTGATGTACCGCGACGGGTGCACGTGGGCCAGGTGGGTGACGAGCGCCTCGAACGTGTCGTCCGACGCGAGGCCCACACCCGCGGCATCCGCGATGACCGTCTCGTACTGGGGCGGATCCAGCACGGCTGCGTGGCCGTCCAGCGCGCGATGGCGGAAGTCCGTGCCGTCGATGCGGATCGTCTGGAAGCTCGCCGCCATCGCGTGGATCTCGCGGAGGAAGTCCTGCGCGGCGAAACGCCCCTCACCGAGCGCGTTGGGAGGCGTGTTCGAGGTCGCGGCCAGTCGGGTGCCCGACCCGACGAGCTCGCCGAGCAGACGGGTCATGACCATGGTGTCGCCCGGGTCGTCGAGCTCGAACTCGTCGATGCAGAGCAGGTCCGCCCCGCGGAAGAGCTCTACCGTCTTCTGGTAGCCGAGCGCACCCACGAGCGCCGTGTACTCGATGAACGAGCCGAAGTACTTCCGGCGTGCGGGCATCGCGTGATAGACGGAGGCGAGCAGGTGCGTCTTGCCGACGCCGAATCCGCCGTCGAGATAGACGCCCGGCTTGAGCTCAGGGCGCTTGGCGCGGCGGAACAGACCGCCCTTGGCCGGGGCCGACGCGCCGGAGAAGGCCTGAAGCAGATCCTTCGCCTCCTGCTGCGACGGGTAAGCCGCGTCGGCGCGATACGTGTCGAACGTCGCATCGGCGAACTGCGGGGGCGGGACCAGTGCGGCGACCATCTCGGCGCCGGCGAGCTGCGGGGCGCGCTCCACGAGGTGGACGACGCCGGTGCGTGTGGCGGAGACGGTCATGCGGATCCTGTGTCGGAGTCTTACAGAGGGGCTGTGCACGCCCGTCCGGGAATCTATGGTCGGAGGCGACGGTTCAACCCTAACCGTCGCCCGCGTGCGCCCGCCTCGCCTGACGCCGGATGGCGGATGCGCGATCGCATCACCCGACTCCAGGAGACCCCATGCCCGTCGAGACCGACACCTCGTCCGAGAAGTTCGCCGCCTATGCCCAGCCGGGCCGCCTCGTCACAGGCGAATGGCTGCAGGCGCATCTGGGTGAGCCGGGCCTGGTCGTCGTGGAATCCGACGAAGACGTCCTGCTCTACGAGACCGGGCACATCCCCGGCGCGGTCAAGGTCGACTGGCACACCGAGCTCAACGACCCCGTGGTCCGCGACTACGTGGACGGCGAGGGCTTCGCCGCACTCCTCAGCCGCAAGGGGATCTCGCGCGACGACACCGTCGTGATCTACGGCGACAAGAACAACTGGTGGGCCGCCTACGCGCTGTGGGTGTTCTCCCTGTTCGGGCACGCGGACGTCCGCCTGCTCGACGGCGGGCGCGACAAGTGGATCGCCGAGGGACGGCCGATCACCACCGAGCCTTCCGAGCCGGCTCCGACGCACTACCCGATCGTCGAGCGCGACGACGCGGCGCTGCGCGCCTACAAGGACGACGTGCTCGCTCACCTGGGCAACGGGCCGCTCATCGACGTCCGCTCCCCGGAGGAGTACGACGGCTCCCGCACCACCGCCCCGGCCTACCCCGAGGAGAGCGCGCTGCGCGGTGGCCACATCCCGTCGGCGCAGAGCGTGCCGTGGGCGCGCGCGGTCGCCCCGGACGGCGGCTTCAAGACGCGCGCCGAGCTCGAGGCGATCTACCGCGACGAGGTCGGCCTCGAGGACGGCGATGCGATCATCGCGTATTGCCGCATCGGCGAGCGGTCGAGTCACACGTGGTTCGTCCTCCGGCACCTCCTCGGCTTCGACGACGTCCGCAACTACGACGGATCGTGGACCGAGTGGGGCAGCGCCGTGCGGGTGCCGATCGTGACGGGTGCGGAGCCGGGAGCGGTCCCGGCCCGCTGACCCGCGGCATCCGCCCGCCCTCTGCACCCGCGGCGCCGCCGCGCATCCGGGCAGACCCGGGGCGCGCGGCTCCACCGCATGGGAGGATGGCAGAGATGACCGAAGCCGTCCTGCCCGACCGTCTCGCCGAGATCCGCGACGAGTTCCTGGAGCTGCCCGAACCCGACCGGCTGCAGCTCCTGCTGGAGTACTCGTACGAGCTGCCCGCGGTGCCGGCGCAGTACGACGATCACCCCGAGCGGTACGAGCGCGTGGTCGAGTGCCAGTCGCCGGTCTTCATCATCGTCGACGTGGATGCCGACGGTGTCGTTGCGATGCACGCGACCGCGCCGCCCGAGGCGCCGACGACCCGCGGCTTCGCGAGCATCCTCGCGCAGGGGCTCACCGGGCTCACGGCCGCTGAGGTGCTGGCAGTGCCCGGCGACTACCCGCAGACGCTGGGGCTCACCCGCGTCGTGTCGCCCCTGCGCATCTCGGGGATGACGGGGATGCTGCTGCGGGCGCAGCGGCAGGTCCGCGCCGCCTCGGCGGCCTGACGCCGCAGTCGACTCAGTCCGCGATGATCCCCTGCGCGGTGAGCCACGTGCCGATGCTGTTGCTCCATCGCTCCTGGTCGTAGTTCCAGAGCTTGGTGTGCCGCGCCACTTCGAAGACCTGCATCTCCACCAGGTCGGGGCGGGCCGCCACGAGACCGTGCGACGCGTCCGACGGCACGAAGCCGTCGTCGTCGCTGTGCAGGATCAGGACCGGATGGCGCAGTTCGGCCGCTCGGGCGACGATGTCGAGCTGGTCGAGGCGGATCGCCGCGCCCGCCCGAGTCAGCGGAGACGCCCACTCGGTCTGCAGCGCCTCCATCGCCAGCCGGCTGACCGCGCCGGGCACACGCTCCGCCCGAGCCTGGAAGTTCAGCACGGTGCGCCAGTCGACGACCGGCGACTCGAGGATCAGGCCCGCGATCGCATCGCCATGCGGAGAGTTGAGCGCGAGCTGCAGTGCGATGGCGCCGCCCATCGACCAGCCCATGACGATGATGCGCCGCGCGCCACGACGGCGGGCGAAACCGACTGCCGCGTCGACGTCGCGCCACTCGGTCGCACCGAGCGTGTAGGTGCCGCTGCGGCTGCGGGGAGCCTCGGCGTCGTTGCGATAAGAGACGACCAGGGAGGTGATGCCCAGCGCGTGGAAGACCGGCACGGCCCGGAGGCATTCGGCGCGCGTCGTGCCTCGACCGTGCACCTGGATCACCCAGGTGTCGCCTCCGCCCGCCGGGAACAGCCACGCCGGGCAGGGGCCGACCGTCGAGCCGATCAGCTCGGGGGTGAACGGCAGATGCAGTTGCTCGGGACGGTCGTAGTACCACCCGCTGAACGCGGCTTCGGGCTCGAGACGCGCGTCCGCGGGGATGTGCGTGAGGAGCTTGCGCTTGACGCTCGTGGCGTCCTCCGACAGCACCGAGCCGAGCTTGATGTAGTCGGACGACCCCGTCGTGAACAGGCCGTAGCGCCCCGGCAGCTCGGTGTCGGCCGTCCGCGACAGCGTGATGGTCTGTGCGGCAGTGTCGAGTGCGAGGATGCGCGTGTCGGCCAGACGTCGGGCAGGGGTCACCACCTTGCGCGCCATCAGCACGGAGCCGGCGGCGAGGGCGCCGAGCGCACCGGCCAGTGCCACGCTCAGCACAGTGAGCGCGGCCTTCACGCCGGCGACAAGGGCAGGAGATGCGGCGCGCACTGCGGCGCGCCTGGAGGCGACCATCGAGGAACGATTCTAGTCTGTCCGCGTGGCTGAGCAGCGTCCCCCCGCGGCATCGAGCGCCTTCGAGCGGGCCGCGCAGGCGGTGCGTGACATCCGCTTCCGTGAAGACCTCACGGTGCGGGAGATCGCTGCGCCGCAGGGACTCGCGCCCGACGCGATCGCGATCGCGGGCGACGTGCGCTCCTCGCCCGACGACACGGACTCTCCGTACGGCACCGGTCGCCTCGTGCTGCTGCACGATCCCGACGAACCCGCGCCCTGGAACGGACCGTGGCGGATCGTCTGCTTCGCGCAGGCGCCGCTGGAACCCGAGATCGGCATCGATCCGCTCCTCGCCGATGTCGCATGGACCTGGCTCACCGACGCGCTGGAGTCGCGGGGCGCGGGCTTCCACTCGGCATCCGGCACCGCCACCAAGACCCTCTCGAAGGGGTTCGGCGCCCTGGCGGCTGAGGGCGACGGGGCACAGATCGAATTGCGTGCGTCGTGGTCGCCGGAAGGCGCGATCGCCGCGCACGTGGAAGCATGGGCGGAGTTGGTTTGCATGCTGGCCGGTCTTCCCCCCGGCTCGGAAGGGATCGCGATGCTCGGTTCGCACAGGTCGCCGCGTGGCTGATTACGACGTGATCGACGAGCTGGCGCGCGTCGAGGACGCGGCGCGGCGTCTCGCCGCAGGCGAGGGGCCGGTCGCCGTCGACGTCGAGCGCGCGTCGGGTTTCCGCTACTCGCAGCGGGCGTACCTCGTGCAGGTGTTCCGCCGAGGTGCGGGCGTCTTCCTGTTCGATCCACCGCCGATCGGCGACTTCCGGGCTCTCCAGGCGGCCATCGGCGACCAGGAATGGGTGCTCCACGCTGCGAGCCAGGATCTGCCGTCGCTGCGCGAGATCGGGCTCGAACCGGCCAGCATCTTCGACACGGAGCTGGCTGCTCGCCTGCTGGGCCATGAGCGGGTGGGCCTGGGCGCCGTCGTCGAGGACACGCTCGGCATCACCCTCGCGAAGGCCCACTCCGCCTCCGACTGGTCGACCCGGCCGCTGCCGCAGTCCTGGCTGGAGTACGCATCGCTCGACGTCGAGCACCTCGTCGACGTCCGCGACAAGCTCGCCGACGAGCTCGTGGAACAGGGCAAGACGGAGTTCGCTGCCGAGGAGTTCCAAGCCGTGCTGGAACGGGAACCCAAACCCCAGCGCGAAGAGCCCTGGCGCCGGCTGTCAGGCCTCCACACCGTGCGTGGCCGGAAGGCGCTGGCGGTCGCGCGCGAGCTGTGGATCGCCCGCGAGGAGTACGCACGCGCAGAGGATGTCGCTCCGGGACGGCTCGTCCCCGACCGGGCCCTCGTCGCCGCGGTGATCGCCGATCCTCCGTCCAAGAGCGCCCTCGCGGCACTGAAGGAGTTCACCGGGCGGGCGAGTCGCTCCCAGCTCGACCGGTGGTGGGCGGCGATCGAGGCGGGGCGCGCCGTGACCCAGCTGCCTCTCGAGCGCGCCACCGGCGGAGACACGCTTCCGCCGCCCCGCGCGTGGGTCGACCGGAACCCCGAGGCCGACGCCCGCCTCAAGGCTGCCCGTCCGGTCGTCGAGAAGCGCGCCGAAGAGCTTCACATGCCGACCGAGAACCTGCTGACGCCCGAGCTTCTGCGGCGGGTCGCGTGGTCTCCCCCGCAGCCGCTGACGGCCGAGACCGTCGGAGACGCCCTCGCTGTGTTGGGTGCACGTCCCTGGCAGATTGCGCAGACTGCACAGGTGATCGCCGATGCCTTTGTGGGTTCCGTGCAAGCCCCGTCGGAGGTGTCGGAACCGGCTTCGTAGGTTTCCGCCACCCGATTCCGGCCGCTCCGTGGCCCCTCCTAGGCTGGCGGCATCCCTACTTTTGGAGGCAGAGTGGCCGAGATTTCGGACGTCTTCTTCGTCGATGGAATGCGCACCCCCTTCGGGCGCGCCGGCGAGAAAGGCATGTACTGGAACACCCGAGCGGACGACCTCGCCGTCAAGGCGACGATCGGACTCATGGAGCGCAACCCAGGCGTTCCGAAGGACCGCATCGATGACGTCGCCATCGCTGCGACGTCGCAGACAGGCGACCAGGGACTCACCCTCGGCCGCAGCGTCGCGATCCTCGCCGGACTCCCCCAGACAGTCCCGGGCTTCGCGATCGATCGCATGTGCGCGGGCGCCATGACGAGCGTCACCACGATGGCCGGCTCGATCGGCGTCGGCATGTACGACGTGGCACTCGCCGGCGGCGTGGAGCACATGGGCCACCACCCGATCGGCGGCAATGCCGACCCCAACCCGCGGTTCGTCGCGGAGAAGATGGTCGACCCGGGCGCTCTGAACATGGGTGTGACGGCCGAGCGGATCTTCGACCGCTTCCCGCACCTCACCAAGGAGCGCTCGGACCGCTTCGGGATGTTGAGCCAGCACAAGGCGCAGGCCGCGTACGATGCCGGCAAGTTCCAGCCCGACCTCGTGTCGGTCGCGATCAAGGACGCCGAGGGCTCGTGGGGCCTCGCCACCGAGGACGAGGGCCGCCGTCCGCAGACGACGATGGAGGACCTCGCAGGCCTCAAGACCCCGTTCCGGCCGCACGGCCGTGTGACCGCGGGCACATCGTCGCCGCTGACCGACGGTGCGACGATGTCGCTCCTCGCCGGTGGCGGCGCGGTCAAGGAGCTCGGCCTGCGTCCGAAGATGAAGCTCGTCTCGTTCGCCTTCGCCGGCGTGCAGCCCGAGATCATGGGCATCGGGCCGATCCCTTCGACCGAGAAGGCGCTCAAGAAGGCCGGCCTGAAGATCGATGACATCGGCCTGTTCGAGCTGAACGAGGCATTCGCGATCCAGGTGATCTCGCTGCTCGACCATTTCGGCATCGCCGACGACGACCCCCGCGTCAACCAGTGGGGCGGCGCGATCGCGCTCGGCCACCCGCTCGCGGCGTCGGGTGTCCGCCTGATGATCCAGCTCGCGGCGCAGTTCGCCGAGCGACCCGACGTGCGCTACGGCCTGACGGCGATGTGCGTCGGTCTCGGCCAGGGCGGCTCGGTCATCTGGGAGAACCCCTTCTACGACGGAAAGAAGCGGAAGTAAGCTCGGCATGACGAACTACGACGACATCGACTTCTCTCCCATCCTGGCCGTCACCGAGGGCGAGGTGATCACGCACTCTCGGGTGCGCGACATCCGTCTCGCCTCGGGCAAGGTCCTGGCGCTCGTGACGCTCGACAACGGGCGGGACCACACCCGGCCGAACACGCTGGGCCCCGCCACGATGTTCCAGCTCGGCGAGACGCTCGACGCCCTCAAGGCGCGTGCGTCCGCCGGCGAGATCCAGGCGGTCGGCATCACCGGCAAGCAGTACATCCTCGCCGCAGGCGCCGACCTGTCCGACATCGGAAAGGTCGGCTCGAAGGACAACGCGCGCCTGGTGGCCCAGCTGGGTCACCAGGTGTTCGGCAAGCTGTCCGAGCTCGGCGTCCCGACGTTCGCCTTCGTGAACGGCCTCGCGCTGGGCGGCGGACTCGAGATCGCGCTGAATTCGACATACCGAACAGTGGATGCCTCTGCCGCCGCGATCGCGCTGCCCGAGGTCTTCCTCGGCATCATCCCGGGTTGGGGCGGTGCGTACCTGCTCCCGAACCTCATCGGCATCGAGAATGCTCTGGAGGTCGTGATCTCCAATCCGCTCAAGCAGAACCGGATGCTGAAGCCTCAGCAGGCGTTCGAGTACGGCATCGTCGACGCGATCTTCCCGGCGGCGAACTACCTCGAGGACTCGCTGGCCTGGGCGGACGGCGTCCTGACCGGCAAGACGAAGGTGGAGCGCAAGAACGAGCCGGGCAAGATCGAGCGCCTCACCAAGTGGCCGATCGCCGTCAAGATGGCCCGGGGCATGCTCGAGTCCAAGATCGGCACGGTGCCGAAGTCGCCGTACGCGGCGCTGGAGCTCCTCGACAAGGCGAAGAGCGGCACGAAGGCCGAGGGTTTCGCGCGTGAGGACGAGGCGCTGGCGGAACTCGTCACCGGCGACCAGTTCGCAGCATCGATGTACGCCTTCGATCTGGTGCAGAAGCGCGCCAAGCGCCCGGTCGGCGCTCCTGACAAGCAGCTGGCGAAGAAGGTCGGGAAGGTCGGCATCATCGGCGCCGGCCTGATGGCGAGCCAGTTCGCCCTGCTGTTCGTGCGCAAGCTCCAGGTGCCGGTGCTCATCACGGATCTGGACCAGGCGCGCGTCGACAAGGGCATGGCGTACATTCATGAAGAGATCGGCAAGCTCGAGGCGAAGGGTCGCCTCGACGGAGACACCGCCAACCGGCTGCGCGCGCTCGTGACGGGAACGACGGACAAGAGCCTGTACGCGGACTGCGACTTCGTCATCGAGGCCGTCTTCGAAGAGGTCGGCGTCAAGCAGCAGGTGTTCGGCGAGATCGAGCAGATCGTCGCCGAGGACGCGATCCTCGCGACCAACACCTCGTCGCTGTCTGTCGAAGAGATCGGCGCGAAGCTCGCACACCCGGAGCGCCTCGTCGGCTTCCACTTCTTCAACCCGGTCGCGGTGATGCCACTGATCGAGATCGTGAAGACGCCGCAGACGTCGGATGCCGCCCTGTCGACCGCGTTCGTGGTCGCACGCAATCTCGGCAAGAACGCGGTGCTCACCGCGGACGCGCCGGGGTTCGTGGTGAACCGCCTGCTGGCGAAGGTCATGGGCGAGGCGGCGCGCGCCGTCTACGAGGGCACGCCGGTGGCGGACGTCGAGAAGGCGTTCGCGCCCCTCGGGCTGCCGATGGGACCGTTCCAGCTCATCGACCTCGTCGGCTGGAAGGTGGCCGCGCACGTCCAGGACACGATGGTGCACGCGTTCCCCGACCGCTTCTACGCGAACGAGAACTTCCACGCGCTCGCGGAGCTGCCGGAAGTCGTCGAGAAGGATCGCGGCGGCCGCGTCACCGGCTGGACCAGGGCGGCTGAGAAGCTGCTCAAGCCCGCCGTGGGCTCGTCGCCGGCGTCGGCCGAGACGATCCTCGCCCGGGTGCAGGACGGCCTTGCGCAGGAGATCAGGATCATGCTCGACGAGGGTGTGGTCGCCGAGGTGGAAGACATCGACCTCTGCCTCATCCTCGGCGCGGGCTGGCCGTTCATCGACGGCGGCGCGTCGCCCTACCTCGATCGTGAGGGGGCGTCGGAGCGCGTCTTCGGCGACACCTTCCACCACCCGGTGATCAAGGGCATCGCCGGCTGACACCGCCGAACCGCTCACGGAAGGGCGCATCCTCTCTGCGGAGGATGCGCCCTTCCTGACATGCGGGAGGGGTCGCCGCATGCCGTTCGTCGCGGCCGCGCCCCGAACGGCGATGCTCGTCCCACGGAACGCGACGCGTCCGGCGCATGAACACTCGGCGCGCAGGGGCCTGCGCGGCGCACCGGCGCTTCTGCGCAGGGCATCCTGTCCCTGTCGGATGGTGCGAACGGGAGGTGTCCGGATGCTGGATGTGATCTCGGGGCTGTTCAGCGGCAGTGCGCTGGGCGTGCTGGTCAAGACCAGTGGCGCGGCGTTGACGCTGCTCGTGGTCGTCCCCGCCCTCATGAAGCTGTTCCTGGTGACGGTCGACGAGGGGTCTACGGCGATCCGGACCCGCAACGGCAAGCCGATCATCCGTCGCGTCCGGGGCGCCGAGGACGGACGCGGCGAGGTGGTGGTGCTGCGGCCCGGCACCCACGGCGCGTTCCCGATCCTCTACTGGTACCGGCTGGTCGATGTGCGCGCGCGCTCCACTGATCTGCCTGCCCGGAGTCTCACCGCTGCCAGCGGGCATCAGCATCTGGTGCATGCCTCGTTCGACTGGCGCCCGATCGTGTCGGGGCACGATCTCCGCGTGCTCGAGCTCGACGTCGTCAATGTGCGAGAGCGCGCGGGCAACATCGTGGGTGCGGCTCTGCGTGATCTCGTGCACGAGCTGGAAGGCGCCGTGCTCCCGCCGAACGACCTCCTGTCTCCGCGCGTCGTCAGCGCCTGCTCCGACCTCGTGCGCACAGACTGCGGCATCGAGCTGCTGCGCGTGATCGTCACGGGCGACGCCCTCACCGACGGCTACCTGCTGTCGCAGGCGATCACGCCGCGTCCTGCCGACCCGCAGAGCGCGGAGTGGGATGCCGCGGCATCCGTCCTCGCGACCCGGCTCTCGTCCGTCTAGCGCCGGTCGTCGCGGCTGCGCGCGAGATCCGACAGCGTCGGGATCGCGCCGGTCGGTGTGGCGTCGCCGTGCTGGGCACCGCGCGCGACCGGGATGCGGGTGCCGAGCACCTGCGCCACGACATCCTGCGCGATCTTGGCCGCTGTGAGCCCGGCATCGTCGAGGATCTGCTCACGGCTCGCGTGGTCGATGAACTCGTCGGGCACACCCAGCTCGTCCACCGCGGTGTCGACGCCCGCCTCGCGCAGCACCTGGCGGACGCGTGTTCCGATGCCGCCGACGCGGATGCCGTCCTCGATCGTGATGACCAGGCGGTGGGATGCCGCGAGCTCGACGATCGACGGCTGCACCGGCACGACCCACCGGGGGTCGACGACGGTGGCGCCGATGCCCTGCGCGCGCAGGCGACCGGCCACGTCGACGGCGATGTGCGCCATGGGGCCGATGCCGACGAGCAGCACGTCGTGCGCGTCGGAGCGCACCAGCACGTCGACGCCGTCATCGAGGCGCTCGAGCGCCTCGATCTCGGGGCTGACGACGCCCTTCGGGAAGCGGATCACCGTAGGGCCGTCGTCGATGGCGACCGCCTCCTGCAGCTCCTCGCGCAGGCGTGCGCCGTCGCGGGGCACGGCGATGCGGATGTTCGGCACGATCTGCAGCATCGCCAGATCCCAGATGCCGTGGTGGCTCGGTCCGTCGGGGCCGGTCACGCCGGCGCGGTCGAGCACGAAGGTGACGCCGGCGCGGTGGAGGGCGACATCCATCAGCACCTGGTCGAACGCGCGGTTCATGAACGTCGCGTAGATGGCGACGACCGGGTGCAGGCCGCCGAAGGCGAGACCGGCCGCAGAGGCGACGGCGTGCTGCTCGGCGATCCCGACGTCGTACACGCGGTCGGGGAATCGCTGGGCGAACGGCAGGAGGCCGGTCGGTCGCAGCATCGCCGCCGTCATGGCGATCACGTCGTCGCGCGCATCGCCCACGGCGACGAGCTCGTCGGCGAAGACGTCGGTCCAGGCGAGACCGCCGGTCGCGCCGAGCGATTCGCCCGTGATCGGGTCGATCTTTCCGACCGCATGGAACTGGTCGGCCTCGTCCTCCAGAGCCGGGGCATAGCCACGGCCCTTCTCGGTGATGGCATGGACGATGACGGGAGCGCCGTACGACTTCGCGAGCTCGAGGGTCTCGATCAGCGTCGGCAGGTCGTGACCGTCGACGGGGCCGAGGTACTTGATGTCGAGGTTCGAGTAGAGGGCCGCGTTGTTCGTGAACCGCGAGAGGAAGCCATGGGTGCCCCCGCGAACGCCGCGGTAGACGGCGCGCGCGGCGGGACCCAGCTTGCGGAACAGGTCGTCGGAGCCGCGGTGAAGCGTGCGGTACGACTCCGCCGTGCGGACGCGGTTGAGGTAGCGGGCCATGCCGCCGATCGTCGGGGCGTACGAGCGGCCGTTGTCGTTGACGACGATCACGAGGTTGCGGTCGTTGTCGTCGGAGATGTTGTTGAGCGCCTCCCACGTCATGCCGCCCGTCAGGGCGCCGTCGCCCACGACGGCCACGACGTGCCGGTCCTTGCGTCCGGTGCGGGTCAGCGCTCTGGAGACGCCGTCCGCCCAGCTCAGCGAGCTGGAGGCGTGCGACGACTCGACGACGTCGTGCGCGCTCTCGGAGCGCTGCGGGTACCCGGCGAGGCCGTCGCGCGCGCGCAGATTCGTGAAGTCCTGGCGTCCCGTCAGGAGCTTGTGCACGTAGGACTGGTGCCCGGTGTCGAAGATCATCGGATCGTTCGGCGAGTCGAACACCCGATGCAGTGCGATCGTCAGCTCGACGACGCCGAGGTTGGGGCCGAGGTGGCCGCCCGTGCGTGCGACGTTCTCGACGAGGAAGCCGCGGATCTCGCTCGCGAGCTGCTCGAGCTGATCGGTGGTCAGTCCGTCGAGGTCGCGGGGTCCGGTGATGGACGACAGCAGCGACATCCCCGCTCCTTTCGGGCCCGGGAAGGGCTCTGCAAGTCTACCCGGGGCATGAAGCGGGGACCGGATGCCGCGGCATCCGGTCCCCCGTGAATCACCTGTCAGACCAGCGAACGCAGCACGTACTGCAGGATGCCGCCGTTGCGGTAGTAGTCCGCCTCACCGGGCGTGTCGATGCGGACGACCGCGTCGAACTCGACAGTGGCCTTGCCGGGCGCGGAGAACTCGCTCGGCTCTGCCGTGACGCGGACGGTCTTCGGCGTGATGCCCTCGTTGAGCTGCTCGAGTCCCGAGATCGAGACGATCTCGGTGCCGTCGAGTCCGAGCGACGCCCAGCTCTCGCCCGCCGGGAACTGCAGCGGGACGACGCCCATGCCGATGAGGTTCGAGCGGTGGATGCGCTCGAAGCTCTCGGTGATGACCGCCTTGACGCCCAGGAGGCTCGTGCCCTTGGCCGCCCAGTCGCGCGACGAGCCGGAGCCGTACTCCTTGCCGCCGAAGATGACGAGCGGCGTGCCCGCGGCCTGGTAGTTCTGGCTGGCGTCGTAGATGAACGACTGCGGGCCGCCCTCCTGCGTGAAGTCGCGGGTGAAGCCGCCTTCGACCTCGGCGCCGTCGTTGACCGCGCGCACCAGCTGGTTCTTCAGGCGGATGTTCGCGAACGTCCCGCGGATCATCACCTCGTGGTTGCCACGGCGCGAGCCGTAGGAGTTGAAGTCCTTGCGGTCGACGCCGTGCTCGGCGAGGTACTTGCCCGCCGGGCTGTCGGCCTTGATGTTTCCGGCCGGGCTGATGTGGTCGGTGGTGACCGAGTCCAGCAGCGTGGCCATCACCCGCGCACCCGAGATGTCGGTGACCGGAGTCAGCTCCATCGTCATGCCGTCGAAGTACGGGGGCTTGCGCACGTACGTGGACGCGTCATCCCACTCGAACACGTCGCCCGTGGGGGTCGGGAGGGTCCGCCACCGCTCGTCGCCCTCGAAGACGCTCGCGTACTGGTGGGTGAACATGTCCTTGTTGATCGACGAGTCGATCGTGGCCTGCACCTCGGCCGAGTCGGGCCAGATGTCTCGCAGGAACACGTCGTTGCCGTCCTGGTCGGTGCCGAGCGCGTCGACCTCGAAGTCGAAGTTCATCGAACCAGCGAGAGAGTACGCGATCACGAGCGGCGGGCTCGCAAGGTAGTTCATCTTCACGTCGGGGTTGATGCGGCCCTCGAAGTTGCGGTTGCCCGAGAGGACGGCCGTCACGGCGAGGTCGTTCTCGTTGATCGCCGCCGAGACCTCCTCGATGAGGGGGCCCGAGTTGCCGATGCACGTGGTGCAGCCGTAGCCCACTGTGAAGAAGCCGAGCGCTTCGAGGTCCTTGGTGAGGCCGGCCTTCTCGTAGTAGTCGGTGACGACCTTCGATCCGGGCGCGAGGGTGGTCTTGACCCACGGCTTCGCCTTGAGGCCCTTCTTCACGGCGTTGCGCGCGAGCAGACCCGCCGCCAGCATGACCGACGGGTTCGACGTGTTCGTGCACGACGTGATCGCGGCGATCGTCACGGCGCCGTGGTCGAGGACGAACTTCTCGCCGTCCTCGAGCGTCACCGGAGTCGGCTTCGACGCCGTCGCCGGCGCGTGGCTGTGATGGTGGTGTTCGTGGCGGCTGTACTCGTCCTCGGGCGAGTTTCCGGGCGGGTCGGACGCCGGGAACGACTCCGAGCCCTCGAGATCGACCAGATCGTGGTCGACCTCGGCGTAGTTGGTGAGGTCGCTCTCGAACTGCTGCTTCGCCTGCGAGAGGACGATGCGGTCCTGCGGGCGCTTGGGGCCGGCGATCGACGGGACGACCGTCGACAGGTCCAGTTCCATGTACTCGCTGAAGACGGGCTCGCGCGAGGGGTCGTGCCAGAGCGACTGCTCCTTCGCGTACGCCTCGACCAGGGCGAGCTGCTGCTCGTCACGGCCCGTGAGGCGCAGGTAATCGACGGTCACGCTGTCGATCGGGAACATCGCGGCGGTCGAACCGAACTCCGGGCTCATGTTGCCGATGGTGGCGCGGTTGGCGAGCGGCACCGAGGCCACGCCCTCGCCGTAGAACTCGACGAACTTGCCGACCACGCCGTGCTTGCGCAGCATGTCGGTGATGGTCAGCACGACATCGGTGGCCGTGACCCCGGTCGGGATCGCGCCCGAGAGCTTGAAACCCACGACCTTGGGGATGAGCATCGACACCGGCTGGCCGAGCATCGCCGCCTCCGCCTCGATCCCGCCGACGCCCCAGCCGAGGACGCCGAGCCCGTTGACCATGGTCGTGTGCGAGTCGGTGCCGACGCAGGTGTCGGGGTAGGCGCGCAGGACGCCGCCGACGGTGCGGTCGTAGATCACCTTCGCCAGGTGCTCGATGTTCACCTGGTGGACGATGCCGGTGCCCGGAGGGACGACCTTGAAGTCGTCGAACGCGGTCTGGCCCCAGCGCAGGAACTGGTACCGCTCGCCGTTGCGCTCGTACTCGATCTCGACGTTGCGCTCGAGCGCGTTCTCCGTGCCGAAGAGGTCGGCGATGACCGAGTGGTCGATGACCATCTCCGCCGGTGACAGCGGGTTGATCTTCGTCGGGTCGCCGCCGAGCGCGGTGACCGCCTCGCGCATGGTGGCCAGGTCGACGATGCACGGAACGCCGGTGAAGTCCTGCATCACGACGCGAGCGGGCGTGAACTGGATCTCGGTGTTCGGCTCGGCTGCGGCATCCCACGACCCGAGAGCTTCGATCTGCTCCTTGGTGACGTTCGCGCCGTCCTCGGTCCGCAGCAGGTTCTCGAGCAGCACCTTGAGGCTGAACGGGAGCTTCTCGTAACCCGCGACCGTGTCGATGCGGAAGATCTCGTAGTCGGTGCTGCCGACCGTCAGGGTGCTCTTCGCACCGAAGCTGTCAACCGTGGACACGTCTGTCTCCTTCGTCGGCGGCGGGATCGTGCCGGAGTCCGGCATCCCCATCTTCCCCCGCCCCGAAGCCCGCGGCTAGTGAGGTCGACCTAACGGATCGAGGGAAAACTATCTTGATGTCAAGATAAATGTATCACTTCGGCGCGCGGGGGTAGAGCGCGCGCACGGCGAGCCACGTGACCGCGACCAGCGGCGCGAACAGTGGCAGCCCCATCACCAGCTTGAGCGTGCCGAGCGCGGTCACGTCGCCCGCGAAGTACAGCGGCACCTGCACGATGAGGCGCAGCGCGAAGAGAGCGGCCCACGCGAGCGACAGCCAGAAGAAGACCCGTCGCTTGCGCCGATCGGCGCGCCACGCGGTGCCCTCGCCCATCAGGAATCCGACCGCGAGACCGATCAGCGGCCACCCGATGAGGGCCGACACGAGGAACGCCGTCCCGTAGATCGTGTTCGTGAGGAAGCCCGGGATGAAGCTGTCCTCTCCCCTGCCCGTCCAGAGCGACAGGCCGGCCGCTGCGGCGGCCGCGATCAGACCGCCGATGGCGGCGCTCGCGGACTGCCGCTGGATGAGCCTCACGATCGTGAACACAGCGGCCAGACCGACGGACAGGCCGAGGCTCAGCGGCAGGTTGCCCGTCCGGGTCTCGGGGTCGTAGGTGAGAGTCCATGCCACCAGGAACACGACGCCGGGGAGGACGGATTCCAGGATGCCGCGCCAGCCGCCCATCGCCGTCCACACGACGTGGCCGGTGCTGCGGCTCTCCGCGGGGTCGAGGCCGGCGCGCCGTGCGGCGCCGCCGAGAGCCGCACCGAGCACCTCGGATGCAGACGCGGGCGCCTCGGTCTCGTCGATCGGGGAGTTCGCCCCGTCGGCGGGGGCGTCCGCTGTCCGGTCCGAATCAGCGTCGTCGGGGCGTGCGCTGTCGCTCACGCCGAGCCCGGCGTGGCCGGCATGCGCAGCGGGATGAGATCGCGCGGCGGCATGGGCGATCCGCCGCGGACGACGACGATCGACCGGAACAGGTCCTCGACGGCCGCGGCCGCCTCGACGTCGGCGGTCGCCGCGCCGCCGATGACGCCGCGGAGGAACCAGCGGGGTCCGTCGACGCCGACGAAGCGCGCGAGGCGCTTGCCCGCCGTGCCGTCGGGACCGGCGATGACGGGCACCTCGGCGAGCAGCTCGGGGCCGAGCGGGCCCTCGCGCTCCTCGACGCGGCCGCCCTGCTGACGGATCTGCTGGCGGATCTGCTCGCGCGTCTCCGCCCAGAGCCCTGCCGAGCGGGGGGCGGCGAAGGGCTGCACCTGCAGCGTCGAACCGGAGTAGTCCAGCCCGACGGCGACGATGCGCTTCGTCTGCTCCTCGACCTCGAGTCGCAGGTTGAGTCCTTCGCGCGGCAGGATCTTGATGCCGCCGAGGTCGATGTACGGCCGGACCGGGTTGGCTTCGGACTCGTCGAACGGGCCGGTGGTGGCGCGGTCCTCGGGCGCGACCTTGCGCGGTCCGTCGGCGGATGAGGGGTCGGTCATGCGAGGACTCCGTCCTTCTGGTAGCCCGTGGAGCCGAAGCCGCCCTCGCCGCGCACGCTGTCGGGCAGGGTCTCCACGGGGATGAATACGGCGCGAGGCACCGGCATGACGATCAGCTGGGCGATGCGGTCGCCCACCGAGATGTCGTGCGCGTTCTCGCGGTCGGTGTTGAGGAGGATGACCTTGATCTCGCCGCGGTACCCGGCATCGATGGTGCCGGGGGCGTTGACGATCGTGATGCCGTGCTTGGCCGCGAGGCCGCTGCGGGGCACCACGAAGGCGACGTATCCCTCGGGCAGGGCGATGCGCACGCCGGTGCCGACGAGCGCGCGATCGCCGGGCTCGAGGCGCACGGCCTCGGCTGCGACGAGGTCGGCTCCGGCGTCTCCGGGGTGTGCGTACACCGGGACGTCGGGGGCGATAATGGGGACGTCCACCGTTTCAGTCACCCAACGAGGGTAATGCAGAACTCCATGCGTCACGCCGATGCCCGAAGCGGCCGCACCGACGGCTATCGGGAGCGGCTCGGCCCCTCCCTGTGGATCCTCGTCGCGGCGGCGGTCGCGGCTCCGATGGCGGCCCTCGTCCTCACCCCGATCGACACGACGATCGCTCTCGTGGTGGGCATTTGCGTCGGGGTGCTGCTGATCGCGCTGCTCCTCGCGGCGGCCCCCGTGGTCGAGGTACGGGACGGCGAGCTGCGGGCGGGACGCGCTCATATCGGCGTCGAATTCCTCGGTGCGCCCGAGGTCCACGTCGGCGACGACGCTCGCCACGCGCGCGGTGCGGGTCTCGACCCGCGGTCGTGGCATCTGATCCGTGGCGGGATCGACGGACTCGTCGTGATCCCGGTGACCGATGTCGACGACCCGACGACCGCGTGGGTGATCTCCTCGCGGACGCCGGATCGACTGTCCGCCGCTGTGCGGCGGGCTCAGATCACGCGGAGCACTCCGCGCAGATAGGGCCGTCGGCCGTCTCGTGATCGAGCTGCGAGCGGTGCTTCACGAGGAAGCAGTTCGAGCAGGTGAACTCATCCTCCTGGGGTGGGAGAACGACGACGTCGAGCTCGAGGTCCGAGAGGTCGGCACCGGGCAGCTCGAAGCCCGACGGGTTGTCGGCATCCTCCGCATCGACCGAGCCCGAGAGCTTGTCGGGAACGCGCTCCTTGAGCGCTTCGATCGACTCGCTGTCGTCCTCGGTCTTGCGGGGGGCGTCGTAATCGGTGGCCATGCGTGAACGTCTCAACTTCCGGGTATCGCGGGTTGCGCTCGCCCTTGCGGGCGGCGATAGTTTGCACGACGGTTCCTCTTTTCGCAAATGCGTCCGGCGGTGTCCACCACGTGCGTTCGCGTGAAACTCGCGGCACGCGTCGTATATTCCCGGCCAGCGCACTTCGCTGTGACACGATGGGGCGGATCAGGCAGCATCGGCTGCCATCAGCCCGACGGGGAAGTACAGCCGTGAGCCCAAGGGAAAAGTAAGGGGCGTCCGCATGGAACAGCTCAAGGTCATCGGAACCGAGGACGACAAGCTCATCCTGGCGACCGAGTCCGGCGAGAGATTCTCGCTCGATGTCGACGATGTGCTGCGGGTCGAGCTGCGCAAGGCGCGGCGCGACCGCGACGGCGACGTCCAAGCGCCGCGCGCGAGTCCGCGAGAGATCCAGGCGCACATCCGCTCCGGACTGTCCGCCCGCGAAGTCGCCGAGCTCCTCGGCGCGCGCGTCGAGGACGTGGTGCGCTTCGAAGGCCCCGTGCTGGCCGAGCGCGAGCACGTCGTCGGACAGGCGCTGGCGGTACCCGTGCTCCTCGGCGGCGACTTCGAGGGTGACGGACAGACCACGTTCGGCTCCGCGGTGCGAGCCAAGCTCGCCGAGGCCGGTGCCATCGGCGAACGGTGGACCAGCTGGAAGGCGCCCACAGGCTGGACCGTCAAGCTGGAGTTCACTGCCAACGAGATCGGCCACGACGCCCGCTGGGGCTTCGACCCCCGCCGCAGCACGCTGTCCCCGCTGAACTCCGACGCGATCCAGCTCTCCCGCCAGGGGTCGCTGCCCGAAGGGCTGATCCCGCGCCTGCGGGCACTGGACAGCGCACCGGCCAAGGACGACTCGCGCTTCGACAGCGGCGCCTTCGGTCCGCGGCGCCTCCCCGACGCCGACATCGAGTCGCCCGAGATCCCCTCGCCGGCCGCTCCCGCCGTCCAGGAGGCGGCGATCAAGCGCGCCAGTGAGCCCACCGTCGTCACGTCGGCCGAGACCGCCGATCTTCTCGAAGCGCTGCGCCGTCGCCGCGGTCAGCGCGAGCCACTGCCTGGCGCCGACGAAGTTGCTGCACCGCAGCAGCGCTCCTCGGCGCCGGTCGCACTGTTCGACGCGCTCGAACCGGGTTACGACGAGGCGCCCGCCGACGACGAGCCGTCGGCATCCGAGTATCAGGCGCCCACTCCCGCCGCGGTGGCGGAGGCGGGTCGCCGCAAGGGGCGCACCTCGATGCCCTCGTGGGACGAGATCGTCTTCGGGGCCCGGTCCGAGGACTGACGCCGGCTCCGCCGGATCGAGTGCGTCGCCGCACGACATGCGCCGACGTGTTTCGAGATCAGGCGAACGCGCCGAGCCGGATGAGCGGCACGACCCGCTCCTCATCCGTGAGCGAGCCGTGCTGGCCCACCATCTTCTGCGGTGCCTTGTCGGCGAGGCGATCGTCGTAGTACGCGATCCCGGCGCGCGGGGCGACGATCACGTCGCCGATCCGAGCCCTGACTTCGGGGTCGACCGCTCCCATGAGTCCCGACGCCTCGAGCTCCGCACGGGAGAAGACCCACGAGCGCGACGCCTCGGCCTCGCGCCACCGCGCGAGCACGGCATCGGCCGGTCCGGCCTCGGTATACAGCTGCAGCATGCGGGGCTCGCCGCCGATGAGGCGGACGCCGTCGAGCAGCTCGCCGCCTTCGTCGAGCAGGATGTGGCGGTGCCGGGGGACGTCGACCATGCCATGATCCGACGTGACGACGACGCCGGTGCTCCGGTCGACCGACGCCGCGAGCGTGCGGGCCGCGGCGTCGATCCGTTCCAGAGCGGCCACCCACTCGTCTGATTCCCACCCGCGCTTGTGGCCCACGGCGTCGAGATCGGCCGCATACAGATAGACGAGCGAGCCCGGATGCCGTGCCGCCAGGTCAGCGGCGACGCGCACGCGTTCGTCGAGGTCGTCCGCTCCGTGGAACTCGGCGTCGCGCAGGGTCGCGGCTGTGAATCCGGTGCGCGCGTACTCGTTGCGTGAGACGGCGAAGAACGGTCGGCCGAGCGTGGCCGACAGCGGCGCGGCGCGCTGGAAAGACAGCGGCAGGCCCTCGGTGTCCCACCCGCGCAGCATGTTGACGACGTCGTCGGTGCCGGGAACCCGGGCGCGATAGCCGACGATGCCGTGCTCCCCCGGCAAGGCGCCCGTGAGCAGACTGGTCAGTGCGGCTGCCGTGGTCGAGGGGAAGACGGTGCGTGCGGTATCCCGTTTCGTCCGCGCCTCGTTGAGGAATCGCGCGTGCCCCGCGCGGGCGGCGAGGTTCGCCACGCCCAGCCCGTCGATCACCCACACGATCGCGCTACGCGCCGGCGCGAACCACTCGGATGTGCCGCTCAGCGCCGCCGACATCTCGGGCACGACACGGGTGAGGCTCCGGGCGCGCGGCGGGTCCGCGGGTAGGCTGAGGGACATCGGGGCCAGTCTCGCACACCGCGGCCGCGCCCTACCGCTCCCGCCGTCACCCGAGGCTTCATCGACACATGCCCGCTTCCCGCACCGATTCCTCACCCGCCGACCACGGACGCATCGAGGACGTCGACGTCTCGTCCGAGATGCAGACGTCGTTCCTCGAGTACGCGTACTCGGTGATCTACTCGCGCGCGCTCCCCGACGCGCGCGACGGGCTGAAGCCGGTGCAGCGGCGCATCCTCTTCCAGATGGCCGACATGGGGCTGCGCCCCGACCGCGGCCACGTCAAGAGCGCCCGCGTCGTGGGCGAGGTGATGGGAAAGCTGCACCCGCACGGCGACGCGCCCATCTACGACGCGCTCGTGCGGCTCGCGCAGCCGTTCTCCCTGCGGGTGCCCCTCGTCGACGGACACGGCAACTTCGGCTCGCTCGACGATGGGCCCGCCGCCCCTCGCTACACCGAGGCGCGTCTCGCCCCTCCGGCGCTGGCGCTCACCGAGAATCTCGACGAGGACGTCGTCGACTTCATCCCCAACTACGACGGCCAGTTCCAGCAGCCCGAAGTGCTGCCGGCCGCGTTCCCCAACCTGCTCGTCAACGGCACGACCGGCATCGCCGTCGGCATGGCGACGAACATGGCGCCGCACAACCTCATCGAGGTCGTCGGCGCGGCCACGCACCTGCTCGACAACACCGATGCCACCGTCGACGAGCTCATGGAGTTCGTGCCCGGTCCGGACCTCCCCGGGGGCGGCATCATCGTCGGACTCGACGGCATCAAGGACGCGTACACGAACGGGCGCGGAAGCTTCCGCACCCGGGCCAAGGTGTCGATCGAGTCGCTGGGCCCGCGCCGGACCGGCCTCATCGTCACCGAGCTGCCCTACCTCGTCGGCCCCGAGCGCGTCATCGAGAAGATCAAGGACGCGGTCAACGCCAAGAAGCTGCAGGGCATCTCGGACGTCAACGACCTGACCGACCGCCACCACGGTCTGCGTCTGGTCATCGGCATCAAGACCGGCTTCGACCCGCAGGCGGTGCTCGACCACCTGTACCGGCTGACGCCGCTCGAGGACTCGTTCAGCATCAACAACGTCGCCCTCGTCGAAGGCCAGCCGCAGACCCTCGGGCTCCGGGAGCTCCTGCGCGTCTACCTCGACCACCGCATCAGCGTCGTCACCCGCCGCAGCAGCTACCGGCTCGCCCGGCGCAAGGAACGACTGCACCTGGTCGAGGGGCTCCTCATCGCGATCCTCGACATCGACGAGGTCATCCAGGTCATCCGCACCTCCGACGACGGCGAGCAGGCGCGCCAGCGCCTGATGAGTGTCTTCGACCTGTCGGAGGCGCAGTCCGAGTACATCCTCGAGCTGCGACTGCGCCGACTGACGAAATTCTCCCGCATCGAGCTCGAGACGGAGCGCGACAACCTCAAGAAGGAGATCGCCCAGCTCGAGGAGCTGCTCGGCAGCGACGTGCTGCTGCGCGCGCAGGTGGCGCATGAACTGGATGCCGCCGCCGAGGCGTTCGGCACGCCGCGGCGCACCCTGCTCCTCAACGGCGGCCCGGTGCAGCCGCGCTCACGCGCCGCCGCAGCGGCCGCCGACCTGCAGATCGCGGACGCCCCGTGTCGCGTCTTCCTCTCGGCCACCGGACGCATGGTCCGCGCCGAGCTGGTCGCCGACGCGCCCGGTGGCGGCGTCGTGGCGCCGGCACGCCGCTCGAAGCACGACGCGATCCGTTCCTCGGTGGACGCGACGACCCGCGGCGACATCGGCGCGGTGACGAGCCTCGGCCGCCTGGTCCGCCTCTCCCCCGTCGACCTGCCGTCTGTCCCGGGCAACTCGGTGCAGCTAGGCGCCGGCACGCGCGCCGATCAGTACCTCGGCCTGAGCGGCGGCGAGCACGTCGTCGCGCTCGTCCCGCTCGTCGACACCCCGCCGATCGCCGTCGGCACCGCCCAGGGCGTGGTGAAGCGGGTCGCCGCGAGTGAGCTCGGCAGCAAGCACGACATCGAGATCATCGCGCTCAAGGACGGCGACCGCGTCGTCGGCGCCGCACCGGCCTCCGACGGCGCCGAGCTGGTGTTCGTCGCGAGCGATTCCCAGCTCCTGCGCTTCGACGCGTCGTCGGTGCGTCCGCAGGGCCGCTCCGCGGGCGGCATGGCCGGGATCCGGCTCACCGACGGGGCGCAGGTCATCGCCTTCGACGTCGTCGGGCCGTCCGAGTTCGACGCGGTCGTGGTGACGATCGCCGGCTCGACCAGCGCACTCCCGGGCACCGATGCGGGCAGCGCCAAGGTGTCGCTCTTCAGCGAGTTCCCTGCCAAGGGGCGGGCGACCGGGGGCGTTCGCGCCCATCGCCTCCTCCGCGGCGAGGACGCGCTCACGATCGCCTGGGTGGGCACCGATCCGCGTGCCATCGGCGCGGACGGGGCGGTGCGCGCGCTGCCCGCAGCGGGCGCGAAGCGCGATGCGTCGGGGACGGCCCTCGACGGGGTCATCGGCGCGGTCGGCACCGGCATCCGCTGAGCCCGCGCACTCGGCTCAGCCGCGGGGCGAGCCGAAGGATCAGGCGTCGATGCGCTCGCGCACGAGCCGGTCGCTGGAGTCGATGATGAACTCCTTGCGCGGCGCGACGTCGTTGCCCATGAGCAGTTCGAAGACGGATGCCGCAGCCTCGGCATCCTGCATCCGAACGCGCCGCAGGGTGCGGCCGGCACGGTCCATGGTCGTCGTCGCCAGCTGGTCGGCATCCATCTCGCCGAGGCCCTTGTAGCGCTGCACCGGCTCCTGCCAGCGCTTGCCCGCCTTTCCGAGCTTGGTCAGGAGCCCGTGCAGCTCCGCCTCGGAGTAGGTGTAGATCGTTTCGTTCGGCTTGGTGCCGGGGTTCATCACGACGACGCGGTGCAGCGGCGGCACGGCGGCGTACACGCGCCCCTCGTCGATGAGTGGCCGCATGTAGCGGAAGAACAGGGTCAGCAGGAGGGTCCGGATGTGCGCCCCGTCGACGTCGGCGTCGCTCATCAGGATGATCTTGCCGTAACGCGCCGCCTCGAGGTCGAACGAGCGACCCGACCCGGCGCCGATCACCTGGATGATCGCCGCGCACTCGGCGTTCGACAGCATGTCGCTGATCGATGCCTTCTGCACGTTGAGGATCTTGCCGCGGATCGGCAGCAGCGCCTGGAACTCGCTGTTGCGCGCGAGCTTGGCCGTGCCGAGGGCCGAATCGCCCTCGACGATGAAGAGCTCCGACTCTGCGACGTCGTTCGACCGGCAGTCGGCGAGCTTCGCCGGGAGCGACGACGACTCCAGGGCGTTCTTGCGACGCTGCGTCTCCTTATGCGTGCGCGCGGAGATGCGCGCCTTCATCTCGGACACGACCTTGTCGAGCAGGAGGCTGGTCTGCGCCTTGTCGTCGCGCTTGGACGAGGTGAAGCGTGCGGAGAGCTCGCGGATGACGACGTTCGACACGATCTGGCGCACCGCCGGAGTGCCGAGCACCTCCTTCGTCTGACCCTCGAACTGCGGCTCGGGCACTCGCACGGTGAGCACCGCGGTGAGGCCGGCGAGGATGTCGTCCTTCTCGATCTTGTCGTTGCCGACCTTGAGGCGCCGCGCGTTCTGCGTGACCTGATCGCGGAGCACCTTCATGAGGGCCTGCTCGAATCCCTGCTGGTGTGTGCCGCCCTTGGGCGTGGCGATGATGTTGACGAACGAGCGCGACACCGTCTCGTAGCCCGTGCCCCACCTGACGGCGACATCGACGTGGCATTCGCGTTCGACCTCGGTGGGCACCATCGCACCGGACGGCTGCAGCACCGGCACGGTCTCGGTGAAGCTGCCGCTGCCGGTCAGGCGCCAGGTGTCGGTGATGCCCGCGTCCGGTGCGAGGAAGTCGGCGAACTCGGAGATGCCGCCGTCGAAACGGTAACTCGTCTCGACCGGCTCGCCGGACTCGGTGCCGGGGCGCTCGTCGCGGATGACGATCTCGAGGCCCGGGACGAGGAACGCTGTCTGCCGTGCGCGCTGCTCGAGCTCCTGCAGATTGAACGCGGCGTCCTTGGTGAAGATCTGCGGGTCGGCCCAATAGCGGATCCGGGTTCCGGTGACGCCCTTCGCCGCGCGGCCGGCCACCCGCAGCTCGCTGCGCTGCTCGAACGGAGTGAACGTGGAGTCGGGGCTGCCGTTGGAGAAGATGCCCGGCTCGCCGCGGTGGAACGACATCGCCCACGTCTTGCCGCCGCGGTCGACCTCGACGTCGAGGCGTTCCGACAGGGCGTTCACAACGGATGCGCCGACGCCGTGCAGGCCGCCCGATGCCGCGTACGATCCGCCGCCGAACTTGCCGCCGGCGTGAAGCTTCGTGAAGACGACCTCGACGCCCGACAGTCCGGTGCGCGGCTCGATGTCGACGGGGATGCCGCGTGCGCGGTCGCGCACCTCGACGCTGCCGTCGGCGTGCAGCACGATGTCGATGCGGGTGCCATGCCCGGCCAGGGCCTCGTCGACCGAGTTGTCGATGATCTCCCACAGGCAGTGCATCAGGCCCCGGGAGTCGGTGGAGCCGATGTACATGCCCGGGCGCTTGCGGACCGCCTCGAGCCCTTCGAGCACCTGGAGATGATGGGCAGAATACTCGGCGGTCACAGTCTCCCATCGTAATCCGCCCGCCTGAGAGGGCCGCGCAGACACGCTTCAGGTGGAGCAGCGCTACGCGCTCAGCGAAATGTGGCCTGTTCGCGGCATTCTCGAAACATCCCCGTGGTTGTATCTCATCACCGGCCAAGAGTTCTACATATACGAGGAGGCACCGAAATGACCACGCTATCGACACCCACAGAGCCCGGCGCCGTCCTCGAGTACCGCCTGACCGCGGTGGACCGCTGCGATTCATGCGGCGCCCAGGCCTACATCGCCGCCGAGGTCAACGGCAGCGAACTGCTCTTCTGCGCCCACCACGGCCGCAAGTACGAAGAGAAGCTCCGCAGCATCGCGACCTCGTGGCACGACGAGACGGCCCGGCTGGCGGAATAAGCCCCTCACGAGGTCCGCTGCTCCGCAGCTCCCTGACGACCGCCCCGTGAGACGCCTCGCGTCTCACGGGGCTTTCACGTGTAGACCCGCGGGATCAGAGGAGAGACCCTCACAGCGATCTCTTCGCCGATCGTGCCGACGAGCTCGGCGAGGTCCGTCGCCGTCCCCTCGCCGGATCCGCCCGGACCGTAGATCGTGACGACGTCTCCGACCCCCGCGCCGGTCCACGCGTCCACGAGTGAGTGGGTACCGCCCACCGGGCCGAGCCTTCGCGCACCGGCCGGCGTGCCGACCATGGCGCGACCGTGCAACGTGGAGGGCAGACCGTCGAACGCACCGATGTCGATCCGCACGGTTTCCTCGTGCACCGCGACCACGTCTGCCTCGAGCCGGGCGATCGTGCGCAGTCCGAGCTTGTCGGCCGACGGTCCGCCCGCGGATCGGATGCCGTAGCAGAACGCGCCTACCCGCACCATGTCGTAGCGGAACTCGGGCCGTGCGAACGACGCGGCGCTGGCAGCCAGATGCCGAACCTCTGGATGGATGCCGGCGGCCTCCGCCTGCTGCAGCGCTCGCTCGAACACGGCGCGCGCGTCGTCGTCCTCGGCATCCGACGCTTCGGCGATGTGGCTCCAGACACCGACGACGTCGATCCGTCCCGCGGCTTGCAGCGCGGCGGCCCGGGCGACGAAGGCGCTCCAGTACTCCGGGCGGACGCCGTTGCGGTGCAGTCCGGTGTCGATCTTGAGATGCACACGAGGTGCGGCGTCGGCGTCGGAGGCGGCATCCGCGAGCTCCTCCAGGAGCTCCGCGTCACCGATGCCGAGGTCGAGCTGCGCCGCGATGGCGGCACCGAGATCGTCGCGCGACGCGGCGATCCAGGCGAAGATGCGGGCAGCATCGCCGGCAGCGGCGCGCACGGCGGTTCCGGTCCGCACGTCGAACGCCCCGAACCAGGTCACCCCGGCACGCGTGGCCGTGTGCACGACGGCTCCCAGCCCGTGGCCGTAGGCGTCGTCCTTGACGACGAGCATGAGCTCCGCCGGCGCGACGGTCTCGCGTACCCGCGTGATGTTGGCCGTGAGCGCCGCCAGATCGACGTGGAGCCGGGCCGTCACGCGGCCTCCTCGCGTATGGCGCGAAGCCCCACCATCGTGACGAGCTCGCCCTCGCTGAGGCCGGTCGTCCGCACCCAGCTCTCGAGCGACGGCTCGCCGTGCGCGGGGTCGCCGAGGAACAGCACCTCGTCGCCTCGCCGCACCGCGGCATCCGAGACCTCCACGACGCAGACATCCATCGCGACACGACCGACGATGGGATGCCGTCGGCCTTCGAGGGCGACATCGACGGCCCCGCCGAGCCCGCGCACGATGCCCTGCGCGTAGCCCCCCGTCACGAGCGCGATGCGGGTGTCGGCGGCGGCACGGTAGGCGTAGCCGTACGACACGCCCTCGCCCACGCAGAGGTCCTTGACGGACAGCACCGTGCCGGTGAGGCGCATCGCAGGTGTCGCGGACGGGCCGGCGCCGGGGAGTCCGAGCAGCGTCGACGGCGTGAGCATGGTCGGTGGTCGCCCGATGGCCGGTCCGTGGGCGGCCGTGACGACGGGCGTTTCCGCGGCGACGAAGCGCTGAGCCTCGAGAACCTCCCGCACGAGCGAATCGCCGTGACCCCAGGCATCCGCCTCGAGGACCGACGGATCGAACGAGCGGATGCCGCGCTCCCACGCGGCTCGGGCGTTCGCGGTGAGCGCGCCCCGCGAGATCCGGGCGACCGGGCTGCTGCGGGGAGCCGATCCCGGCGCGGGCACGGCGTGCCCAGGGATCGAGGAACTCACGCCTCTAGACTATCGGGGTCCCCCGCACCCGACCCCGGAGCACGCATGCCTTCTCAGGGCCTCGCCCTCTCGAACCGCCTTCGCTATCTCGCCGCCCGCGCGCGTCGCATCGACGTCGGATCGGTGATCGAACGCGCCAAGGAGACCTCGCGCGACCACGGCAAGTGGACGCCCGCCGTGCTCGCAGACATGCTGTGGTCGGCCGGCTTCCGGCAGGTGGGATTCCAGGACTACGTCGACTACGACTTCGCCATCCTCACGCGCGCGGAGCGCGAGACCTACATGACCCACCCGGTGTCGAACGAGCTGTCGCAGAAGTACGACCACCCGGACTACCGCCACCTCTTCCACGACAAGGTGGCGTTCGACCGCACCTTCAGCGACTTCCTCCTCCGCGACTGGATGGTCGTCGAGGACGGCAACGCCGACGCGGTGCGCGCCTTCACCGAGAAGCAGGGCACCATCGTCACCAAGGAGCCCGTCGGGCAGGCCGGCACCGGCGTTCACCGCTACCACGCCGCCGAGATCACCGACTGGGACGAGTTCCACCGCGGCCTGCTCTCGCGCGGCGAGCTGCTGATCGAGGAGGTCATCAGCCAGCACGCGGACCTCGCCGCGGTCTGCCCCGGCACGGTGAACACCACGCGCGTCACGGCGTTCTTCGACGGCGAGACCACGCACATCCTGGCGATGGCGCAGAAGTTCGGCCGCGGCGCGGTGAGCGACCAGATGACGTTCGGCGGCTTCTACACGATGCTCGACGAGAACGGCCACGCCGTCGGCCCCGGGTACGACTCGCACGGGCACGTGCACGTCACGCACCCCGACAGCGGCTTCACGATCGCCGACTTCCAGCTGCCGATGATCGACCAGGTCAAGGAGTTCGTCGACCGGGTCGCGCGGGTCGTGCCGCAGATCCAGTACGTCGGCTGGGACATCGTCGTCACCCCCGAGGGTCCGGTGCTCGTCGAGGGCAACTGGGGCGCCGGCGTCTATGAGAACAAGCCCAGTGTCACCGGCATCCGCACGGGTCACAAGCCGCGCTACCGCGAGGCCATCGGCTTCTGACGCGGCGCATAAGGAAAGGCGCGGCATCCGAAGGGATGCCGCGCCTTTCACATGACGGCGATCAGACCGCGCGCACGATGCCGAGCGGCGTGGACTGGTGCCCCTGACCGAGCGGGTTGTCCTTGAGGATCGCGACGAGACGCTTCTCCCCCGCCTTGTCGAGGGTCGAGCCGAGGATGTTGCCGCCGAGGTCGTTGATGTCGACCACGGCCACCTCGGCCACACCGCCGAGCAGGGCCTTGACGTGCTGGGCGACCTCGCGCGGACGCTCGGGGCCGAGCACGACCGCCTTGTTGTAGGGCGGGATCGTCCCCGACGTGGGGCCGTCGATCGCCCGCGCCTTGTCGCCCGCGATGCGGTAGAAGTCGCCCTTGCGCCCGAACAGCTTGGTCACGGCCGACACCGCGGCCGCGAACAGGATGCGGATCGGACCGCACTCGCGCAGCGCCATCTCCATGGTCTCGGGCATGCCGAGACCGATGCCGTACGGGGTGCGCGTGACGTACTTCGAGAGGAAGAACGCGAGCCTGCGGGGCTTGATGTCCTCGACGAGGTACGACCGACCCTGCGTGATCGCGACGATCTTCTCCGTCACGAACAGCAGGTCGCCCTCGCGGACCACGTCCGCCGCGTACTCGCGGATGAACTCATCGAGATCGTCGCCCGGCATCACGACCCGCGTGCGGATCGGGATGCGAGCGAACGACGAGCCCTCGACCTGGACGGTGAGCGCCTTGCCGGCGTTCGCCTCGCTCACTCGAGGTAGTCCCGCAGGGACTGGGAGCGGGACGGATGCCGCAGCTTCGCCATGGTCTTCGACTCGATCTGGCGGATGCGCTCGCGGGTGACCCCGAACGTGTCGCCGATCTGGTCGAGGGTCTTCGGCTGGCCGTCGCCGAGGCCGAACCGCATGCGGATCACACCGGCCTCGCGCTCCGAGAGCGAATCGAGGAGCGACTCGAGCTGACGCTGCAGCATCGTGAAGCCCACCGCGTCGGCGGGGACCACGGCCTCGGTGTCCTCGATGAGGTCACCGAACTCGCTGTCGCCGTCCTCGCCGAGAGGCGTGTGCAGCGAGATCGGCTCGCGGCCGTACTTCTGCACCTCGATGACCTTCTCGGGGGTCATGTCGAGCTCGCGGCTGAGCTCCTCGGGCGTGGGCTCGCGACCGAGGTCCTGCAGCATCTGACGCTGGACGCGCGCGAGCTTGTTGATGACCTCGACCATGTGCACGGGGATGCGGATGGTGCGCGCCTGATCGGCCATGGCGCGGGTGATGGCCTGACGGATCCACCACGTCGCGTACGTCGAGAACTTGAAGCCCTTGGTGTAGTCGAACTTCTCGACCGCGCGGATGAGACCGAGGTTGCCCTCCTGGATGAGATCCAGGAACTGCATGCCACGACCGGTGTAGCGCTTGGCGAGCGACACCACGAGACGCAGGTTGGCGCCCAGAAGGTGGCTCTTCGCGCGCTGGCCGTCGCGGGCGACCCACTGCAGGTCGAGTCCGAGCTGCGAGGTCTTCTCGGCGGGCGACATGTGCGACAGCTTCTCTTCGGCGAACAGTCCCGCCTCGATGCGCATCGCAAGCTCGACCTCTTCGGCCGCGTTCAGCAGCGGCACCTTGCCGATCTGCTTCAGGTAGTCCTTGACGGGGTCGGCCGTGGCACCGGTGATCTGCGTCGAGTACACGGGGACGTCGTCCTCGTCGCTCGACGAGATGACGATCGCACCCGTGGGCAGAGGCTCGGTGAACGCGGGCTTCGTGCTCTCCTCGTCCTCCTCCTCGTCGTCGGTCGCGGCGGCGTCGTCGGTGGCGACCTTCGCGTCCTTGGCGGCCGGCGCCGCCTCAGCGGTGTCGTCCGCGGCGTCCGCATCGATGTCGTCCGCCTCGATCTCGACGTCGTCGTCGAGCTCCTCGACGTCGTCCTCGAAGTCGTCGTCCGACTTCTTCGCGCGCTTCGACGCGGTCTTCGGTGCCGCCTTCGCCTTTGCGGCGCCCTTCGCTGCGGGAGCCTTCTTCACGGCGGGAGCCGTCGCCTCGTCCGTCTCGGTGTCCTTCGCGGCCGAGCGAGCCTTGGTGTTCGTGCCTGGAGTCACGTTTCGCCTTTCACCGGTCGACACGCCCTGCGCATCTCCGGTCGGTTTCGGACACTAGTAAGACCCTTGTCAAGTCCACATCTTCAGCCGGAAGCCGGACGAAGACGGTTGACAACGGGTCAGAGCGTCTAGTATCTCATACTTGCCGTGCGCCGCCAGCATCGCCCCGCGTGGAGCGGCGCACCTCCATCAATGGGTTCAACGCGCTGGTCCGGCGTGGAATTCCGCCAACGCCGCCGCCGCGTGGATCAGGAGCCGCGCTTGTCGTCTTCCGCGGGCCGTGTCGCGAGGAATCGCTCGAGTTCGGCTGCGAGCTCGTCGGCGCTCGGCAGATCGCCGGTGTGGATCATCGGGGTGGCCAGCGTCGATCCCGCCATGTAGGCGTCGTAGCGCTCCTCGAGCCCCTGCACCATCCGGGCGAGCTCGTCGCTGCCCTCGATCTGCTCCGTGACCTTCTCGAGGTACTCGCGGTTCTCGTCGCGCAGATCGTCGCCCGCGAAGACGAGGCCCGTCGCCACGGTGAGACTGTCCAGCGCCGCGAGGGCGGCGGCAGGGTACTCGGTGTCACCCAGGTAGTGCGGAATGAGCAGGACGAAGCCGGCGATGCGCACCCCGGCTGCGGCGAGCCGGTACTCGAGCAGATGACCCGCGGTGGCGGGCACCTGGGTGTGGGGCTGCCACACCGAGTGCGCCTCGGTGAGCTCGGAACGCGTGCCGCTGACGGTGGTGCCGATCGGTCGCGTGTGAGGAACGGGCATCGGGATCGCGTGGACCCAGGTGACCGTCGACACGCCGTAGCTCTCGGCGAAATCGAGCACGGCACCGGCGAAGGCGTCCCAGGCGAAGTCGGGCTCGTAGCCCGCCAGCAGCAGGAACGGCTGACCGAGCGCATCGTGGGCGAACGAGAGCTCCAGGCGCGGCGGACGGTAGTCGGTGAGGTGGTCCTTCTCGAACGACACGATGGGCCGGCGCGCGCGGTAGTCCAGCAGCGTGTCGTTGGAGAAGACGGCCAGCGGCGACGGCGACAGGTCGTCGCGGAAGTAGTCGATGACTCGGCTCACGGCGCTGCCGGCGTCGGTGAACCCGGTGAGGGCGATCACCAGCGGCAGCCCGCGCGGGACGGGCGGCGCAGAAGCCGCACGCTCGAACAGCGGGCCGGGAAAAGGCATGGTCCCATGCTACGAGCCACCTCGACGTGGTCGGGTCGCGTCGGTCGCGCTCAGAGCGAACAGTCGTCGTCCCTAGGATGGAGACCATGTCGTTTCCCGACCTCGAGTACCGCACCGCACCCGTCCGAGAGTCCGACGCCGACCTCCTGCTCGTCGCGCTCCCCCCGCTCGAGGCCGAGGCATCCCCTGAACTGTCCGACTGGCCGGGACTGCGCGACGCGCTCCTCGGCGTGGGTTTCACCGGGGCTCCGGGCTCATGGGTCCGCGCGTACGCGCCGGAAGTCACCTCGCTGCCGCTGGCGGTCGTCGGCACGGGATCGGATCCGGATGCCGCCGCGCTGCGTGACGCGGTCGGCGCGGCGATCCGCGCGCTGACCGGGTTCGCGACGGTGGCGGTCACCGCGCCGTACGCCGACCCGGCACTGTGGACTGCGGTGGCGGAAGGCGCGGCGCTCGGCGGCTACCGGTTCGACGGATACAAGAGCGAGGCGCCCAAGCCGCGGGCGGCGCGCGTCGTCGTCCACGGCACGGCCGAGCCCGACGACGCCGCCCTGAAGCTGATCGTCGAGACCGCGGCATCCGTCGCGCTAGTGAAGGACCTCGTCAACATCCCGGCCGAGTGGCTCGGCCCCGGCGATGTCGCGGAGCGCGCCGCCGAGTCCGTGTCGGGCCTGCCCGTCAGCGTCGAGATCCTCGACGAGGAGGCGCTGCGCGAGCAGGGCTTCGGCGGCATCCTCGGCGTCGGCCAGGGATCCGATCGCCCGCCCCGCCTGGTGCGCCTCGAGTACGCACCCGAGGGTGCCACCAAGCACGTCGCGCTGGTGGGCAAGGGCATCACGTTCGACACCGGCGGGCTCTCGCTGAAGCCCGCCGCATCCATGGTCGGGATGAAGTACGACATGGCCGGAGCCGCGACCGTGCTCGCCGTGCTCAGGGCTGCGGCATCCGTCCGAGCGTCCGTCAAGGTGACGGCATGGCTGTGCCTCGCCGACAACATGCCCTCGGGTCGCGCGACGCGCCCGGGCGACGTGCTGCGCCTGCTCGACGGCACCACCGTCGAAGTGCTCAACACCGACGCCGAGGGGCGCCTCGTCCTCGCCGACGGACTCGTGGCCGCCAGTCGCGAGCACCCCGATGTGATCGTCGACGTCGCGACCCTCACCGGCGCGATCCTGATCGCCCTCGGAACCCGTCACACCGGCGTGATGGGCGACGACGAGGCCGTGGCGGCGTATCTGGCTGCTGCCGCCGAGGCCGGCGAGCCCGCGTGGCAGCTGCCCCTCCCCGGCCACATGGTCGAGGAGCTCGATTCCCCGATCGCCGATCTGCAGAACGCCAAGATCGGCGATCCTGCCGGCGGTTCGCTGTTCGCAGGCCTGTTCCTGCGTCACTTCGTCGGCCGCGCGGCCGACGAGGAAGATGCGCCCCGTATCCCGTGGGTGCATCTCGACATCGCCGGCAGCGGCACCCACAAGGGCGCGCCGTACGGCTTCACCGACAAGGGACCGACTGCCGCGACCGTGCGCAGCTTGATCCGCTTCGTCCTGGCTGACCTCGATGAGGAGGCACGATGACCGACCATTCCTTCGATCTCGTCATTCTGGGCGGTGGAAGCGGCGGCTATGCGGCCGCCCTCCGCGCCGCGGAACTCGGCAAGACCGTCGCCCTCGTCGAGAAGGACAAGGTGGGAGGCACCTGCCTGCACCGCGGCTGCATCCCCACGAAGGCGCTGCTGCACGCGGCCGAAGTGGCGGACGCGGCGCGGGACGCCTCGGCCATCGGCATCCGCGCCACCTTCGAGGGCATCGACCCCGCCGGCGTGCGCGCCTACCGCGAAGGCATCGTCGCAAAGAAGTACAAGGGCCTCGAAGGCCTCGTGAAGGCACGCGGCATCACCGTCGTGAACGGCGAGGGCCGGCTCGAGGCGGGGCCGGCCGTCCGCGTCGGCGACGACCTCTACCGCGGCACCGACGTCGTGCTCGCGACCGGGTCGTACAGCCGCACGCTTCCGGGGCTCGAGATCGGCGGACGCATCCTCACCAGCGAGCACGCCCTCGAGCTCGACGACATCCCCCGCAGCGTCGTGATCCTCGGCGGCGGCGTCATCGGCGTCGAGTTCGCGAGCGTGTGGCGCTCGTTCGGCGCCGACGTCACGATCGTCGAGGCGCTCGACCACCTCGTGCCGAACGAGGACGTGGCGCTCAGCAAGGGCCTCGAGCGTGCGTTCCGCCGCCGCGGCATCCAGTACTCCCTCGGCGTGCGCTTCCAGAACGCGACGCAGACCGCGGATGCCGTCACCGTGACCCTGGAGGACGGCAAGACGTTCACCGCCGACTACCTCCTGGTGGCCGTCGGCCGTGGACCGGCGTCGGCCGGCCTCGGCTACGAGGAGGCCGGCGTGACCATCGACCGCGGGTTCGTCATCACCGACGAGCGTCTGCGCACCGGCGTCGACCACGTGTGGGCCGTCGGCGACATCGTCCCGGGGCTGCAGCTCGCCCACCGTGGATTCCAGCAGGGCATCTTCGTCGCAGAGGAGATCGCCGGCCTCTCCCCCGTCGTGATCCCCGACACGCAGATCCCCAAGGTCACGTACAGCCACCCCGAGGTCGCCTCCGTCGGTCTCACCGAGGCGCAGGCCGCCGACGCGCACGGCGCGGACGGGATCGTCGCGTACGAGTACAACCTCGCCGGCAACGGCAAGAGCGAGATACTGGGCACCAGCGGCATCGTGAAGGTCGTCCGCGCCAAGGACGGACCGGTGCTCGGCGTGCACCTCATCGGCGATCGCGTCGGGGAGCTGATCACCGAAGGACAGCTCGTCGTGGGCTGGGAAGCCCACCCCGAAGACATCGCCCCGTACGTCCACGCGCACCCGACGCAGTCCGAAGCGCTCGGCGAGGCATTCCTCGCCCTCGCGGGCAAGCCGCTGCACGCGCTCTGACCCTCGCGGTCGCCCCTCATCACTAAGCTAGATCCGATATTTCTTCAGAAGGAGACATCCTCATGAGCACATCCGTGGTCCTCCCCGCTCTCGGTGAGAGCGTGACCGAGGGAACGGTCACCCGCTGGCTCAAGAACGTCGGCGACACGGTCCAGGCGGACGAGGGCCTGCTCGAGATCTCCACGGACAAGGTGGACACCGAGATCCCGTCGCCGGTCAGCGGCGTCATCGAGGAGATCCTCGTCCAGGAGGACGAGACCGTCGAGGTCGGCGCCGTGCTGGCGAAGATCGGCGACGGCTCCGGTGCCGCCGCGGCGCCCGCCCCTGAGGCTGCCGCCGCTGAGGCGCCGGCCGCC
>NZ_DATCVK010000130.1:0-27957 GCF_036566905.1 Microbacterium sp.
ACCGCGGCGGTCGGCGTCGACGCGGGCCGGGTCGTGCTGCGCGACGCGGCCACCGGTGCAGAGACGCCGTTCACGGCATCCGTCGTGGTGAACGCGAGCGGTCCCTGGACGGATCAGACCAACCTCGCGCTCGGGGATCCGACCCGTTACATGGGCGGCACGAAGGGGTCCCACATCGTCCTCGACCACCCGCAGCTGCTCGCGGCGACGGGTGGACGGGAGCTGTTCTTCGAGAACGAAGACGGTCGCATCGTGCTCATCTATCCGCTCAAGGGCCGGGTTCTCGTCGGCACGACCGACCTCGAGCACGACATGGGCGACCCGATCGTGTGCACCGAGGCCGAGGTCGACTACTTCATCGAGTTGATCGGCCAGGTCCTTCCCTCGATCCCGGTGGAGCGCTCGCAGATCGTCTACCGGTTCGCGGGCGTGCGTCCGCTTCCGGGGCATGGCGATGTCTCGCCGGGATTCGTCTCACGCGACTACCGCGTCGAGTCGGCGCCGCTCGTCGGCGGAGACACCACGGTGCTCAGCCTCGTCGGCGGCAAGTGGACGACCTTCCGCGCGTCGGCCGAGCACCTCGCCGACCTCGTCCTGGAGGCGCTCGCCCTGCCACGGCGCCGTTCGACGCGGGGCGTGCCGATCGGCGGCGGCCGAGGCTTCCCGACGACCGAGCGCGCGCGCCAGCAGTGGATCGCCGCGCACGCCGTCGATGTTCCGGCCGCGCGCGTCGCGACGCTGCTCGATCGCTACGGCACGGTGGCCGAGGCCGTGGCCGACGCGATCGCCGCCGATCCCGACGACGCCCCGCTGGAGCACCTGCCCGGCTACAGCTCGGGGGAGCTGCGGCACCTCGCAGCGACCGAGGATGTGGCGCACCTGGACGACGTCCTGCTGCGGCGCACGAGCATCGCCTTCATCGGCGCCGCGACGGACGAGGCGGTGGCGGAAGTCGCCGCGGCGATCGCCCCCGTGCTCGGCTGGGATTCCGCGCGCTCGGCCGTGGAGGTGGCACGCGCGCTCGAGCGGGTCCACGCCGCCGATCCGACCTGGGCTCCAGCGTCGGCGCGATAGCCTGACCGCACCCGGGCGCTGCCCGCGGCACCGAGGGCGATGCCGCCCACCGACGAAGGAGACGACGTTGCCCGACCACGTGCTGTCCATCGATCAGGGCACGACATCGACGCGTGCGATCGTGTTCGACGCCGAGGGCGCGGTAGTGGCCGTGTCGCAGCGCGAGCACGAGCAGATCTTCCCCCGCGCGGGATGGGTCGAGCACGACCCGGTGGAGATCTGGACCAGCGCCGAGTGGGTGATCGCGTCCTGCCTGACGCGCGCCGGGATCGGCGCGGCCCAGGTGGCCGCCATCGGCGTGACCAACCAGCGCGAGACCGCGATCGTCTGGGAGAAGCGCACCGGCCGTCCGGTGCACAACGCGCTCGTCTGGCAGGACACGCGCACGCAGCCGCGCATCGACGAGATGACGAAGGAGGGCGGCGCCGATCGGTTCGCCGACACCACGGGGCTGCCGCTGGCCACGTACTTCTCGGCGTCGAAGGTCGCATGGATCCTGGACCGCGTTCCGGGCGCCCGCGCGGCCGCAGAGGCCGGGGAGCTGCTGTTCGGCACTCCCGACACCTGGGTGGTGTGGAACCTCACGGGCGGCGCGCGGGGCGGCATCCACGTGACGGACGTGACCAACGCGTCGCGGACGCTCCTGATGGACCTGCGCACGCTCGACTGGTCCGACGACCTCCTCGACACCTGGCGCATCCCGCGGGCCATGATGCCCGCCATCCGGTCGTCGTCCGAGGTCGTGGGGCACTCGCAGCTGCCGTCCGTGCTCGACGGCGTCCCCATCGCCGGCATCCTCGGCGACCAGCAGGCGGCGACGTTCGGGCAGGCCGCCTTCGACGCGGGCGAGTCGAAGAACACGTACGGCACCGGCAACTTCCTCCTCGTGAACACCGGGACCGAGATCGTGCGCTCGGGCAGCGGCCTCATCACGACCGTCGGCTACCGCCTCGGCGACGAGCCCGCACGGTACGCGCTCGAGGGGTCGATCGCGGTCACCGGCTCGCTCGTGCAGTGGCTGCGCGACAACCTCGGCATCATCCACCGTTCGGAGGACGTCGAGACGTTGGCCGCCAGCGTCGACGACAACGGCGGCGCGTACTTCGTGCCGGCGTTCTCCGGACTCTTCGCGCCGTACTGGCGGCCCGACGCGCGGGGTGCGCTCGTCGGACTCACGCGGTACGTCAACAAGGCGCACATCGCCCGTGCCGCGCTCGAGTCGACCGCCTTCCAGACCCGCGACGTCATCGAGGCTGTCGTCGAGGACACCGGCCGGACGCTCGACGAACTGCGCGTGGACGGCGGCATGACGCGCGACGACCTGCTCATGCAGTTCCAGGCCGACATCCTCGGCATCCCCGTTGTGCGCCCCAAGGTCGTCGAGACGACGGCGCTCGGCTCCGCCTACGCGGCCGGGCTCGCGACCGGCGTCTGGAGCGGGCTGGACGAGCTGCGGACCCACTGGCGCGAAGACGTCCGCTTCGAGCCGCGGATGCCGGAGGACGAGCGCGAGCGGCGCTACCGCCAGTGGCGCAAGGCCGTGTCGAAGTCGCTCGACTGGGTCGACGACGACGCCCGCATGCTCATGGGCACGACGGGGAGCTGAGCCCTACTTCAGCAGCCGCGAGAGCCGCCGGTCGGCGAGGATCTTCCCGCCGGTCTGGCAGGTCGGACAGTACTCGAGGGAGTTGTCGGCGAAGAAGACGCTGCGCACCTCGTCGCCGCACACCGGGCACGTCTCGCCGCGGCGTCCGTGCACCTGCATGCCGCGCCGTTTGGCGTCCTTGAGTTCCGCCGGCGGTTTGCCGGATGCCTCGCTGACGGCATCCGTCAGCGTCTCGGTCATCGCGTCGAACAGGCGCGCGATGTCGTCGTCGCCAAGGGACGAGGCCAGCGCGTAAGGCGACATCTTCGCCGCATGCAGGATCTCGTCGGAGTAGGCATTGCCGACGCCCGCGATGATCGCCTGGTCGCGCAGCACGCCCTTGATCTGGGTGCGTCGTCCCTCGAGGAGTGAGGCGAAGACGTCGCGCGTGAACGTCGGTTCGAGCGGGTCGGGGCCGAGTCGAGCGATGCCCGGCACATCGGCGGGGTCGCGCACGACGTACACCGCGAGCGACTTCTTGGTCCCCGCCTCGGTGAGGTCGAATCCGGCGCCGTCCGACAGGGCGACGCGCAGCGCGATCGGCGTCTTGCCCGGCCGGATGACCGTCTTCGGCAGCTCGTCGTACCAGCGCAGCCATCCCGCCTTGGCGAGATGGAACACGAGGTGAGGGCCGGTCGTCGAGAGGTCGACGAATTTGCCGTGGCGCGAGGCGCCGGTGATCTCGGCATCCGTCAGCGCCTCGATCGGCGGGTCGTACGTCTTCAGCGCCGCGATGTTGGCGACTGTCGCGCGCGCGATACGCACACCGGTGAGCCGCTCGCGGAGGAAGTCGACGAGTCCCTGCACCTCGGGCATCTCGGGCATGCGCTCATCCTGCCACGCAGCGGGGACAGCCGCGCCACCGCGCACAACTCAGGCTGGTCGGCCGACGCCGGCGCTGTGTCCGCCGCTACGGCCTTGTACTGCCTGAGTTGCGCGCCGTCGACCGCCGCACACTCCTCCCCAGATGTGCGCCGCCGCGGCTTGTCCACTTTGTGGGATCAGCGGTCCAGGCCGCGGGGGCGCGGCGTCGACGGTTCAAGGATGGATGCTAGGACTCCGGGCTCTGTGCTCACACGAGCCGACCTGCTCGCCCAGGGCTTCAGACCGCGGCAGATCACTCTGGCCGTCCGGGTAGGCGAACTCATTCGCGTGCGTCGGAATCACTACGTGGCGCAATCTTCTCCCGACACGGAGCGAGCCGTCCGGGTAGGTGGGCGTCTTGCATGCATTTCGCTTCTCGCCGCCTTCGGTGTGTTCGTGCTCGATGCCGACGCCCTGCACGTCCATCTGCTCAGGACCATGTCGCGGCTGCGCAGTCCAGACGACGCGCGGAGAACTCTGGATGCGCGGACGCGGCGCGGACTCGTCCTGCATTGGTGGCCGCTGAGCCGACCGCGCGAGGTGCTCGTCGGCCAGGTCGGGCTGTTCGACGCCGTGGTTCAAGCTGTCCGCTGCCAGACGCCCCGAGCCGCCGTGGCGACGCTCGACAGCGTCCTGCACCTCGGAATCCTCACATGGGACGAGGTGCGCGACGTGTTCACCCACCTGCCGGCGCGGTACCGGCCCCTCTTGCGCCTGGTCGACGGAATCGCGGAGTCGGGCCCCGAGACGCTCGTGCGGCTGATGCTGCGCCAGCTCGGACTGCGGTATGAGGCGCAGGTGGAGATCGCCGGTGTCGGACGCGTCGACTTCGTCGTCGAGGGCTGGCTCATCATCGAATGCGACAGCAAGGAGTTCCATGAGGGGTGGGCGAAGCAGCGACGTGATCGGAAGCGGGATCTCGCGGCCGCTCGACTGGGCTTCGTCACCTTGCGTCCGCTGGCAGAGGACGTCATGTATCGGCCGGAAGAGGTGCTCGACGCGCTCCGCGGTCTTGCGCGCGGACGCCGCCGCTAGCTCGTCGGGGTCGGGCCCACGCGCACATCTCAGGCAGAACGCCATCTCGGCGACCGGGAGGGACGCTCGGCACCGCGATCTGCCTGAGTTGTGGCGAGGCGTGCGCCGGCGACGTCGGATGAAGACGCCCCGCGGCACTGCGAACAGTCAGTCCGGATCAGTCGGCCCGGCGACGGTGGGCACCGGGCGTGCGCACAATTCAGGCTCAACCGCCAGATGGGGCTCAATCTGTTCTCGGAACCGCAAGTTCGCCTGAATTGTGCACTGCGGGCGGACTGCGGGCGGACTGCGGGCGGACTGCGGGCGGACTGCGGGCGCGGTACGCGACGCCGACCCGGGAGGGGATGCCGCGGCGGTGAGCCGCGGCATCCCTCCCGCGATCAGCGGGTGCGGCGGAGGAGGCCGACCTTGTCGTAGACGTCGCCGAGGGTGCGGTTCGCGACGGCCTCGGCCTTCGCGGCGTTCGCGGCGAGCACGCGGTCGAGCTCGGCGGGATCGTCGAGCAGCTCGAGGGCCCGCTGGCGCACGGGTCCGAACTCGTTCACCACGACCTCGGCGAGCCCCTTCTTGAAATCGCCGTAGCCGCGGCCCGCGTACTCGTCCTCGATCGCCGGGATCTGACGGCCCGTCAGGGCGGCGTAGATGACCAGCAGGTTCGAGACGCCCGGCTTGGCCTCGCGGTCGTACCGCACCGACCCCTCGGAATCGGTGACGGCGCGCATGATCTTCTTCGCCGACACGGCCGGGTCGTCGAGCATCCACAGGACGCCGGCATCCGACTCCGCCGACTTCGACATCTTCGCCGTCGGATTCTGCAGGTCGTAGATGCGCGCGGTCTCCTGCTGGATGACCGGCATCGGCACCGTGAACGTCTCGCCGAAGCGGCTGTTGAAGCGTTCGGCCAGGTCACGGGTGAGCTCGACGTGCTGCTTCTGGTCGTCGCCGACCGGCACGATGTCGGTCTGGTACAGCAGGATGTCGGCCGCCATCAGCACCGGGTAGGTGAAGAGCCCGACCGAGGCGACCTCCGCGCCGTAGCGCTGCGACTTGTCCTTGAACTGCGTCATGCGCCCGGCCTCGCCGAAGCCGGTGACCGTGGACAGGATCCACGCCAGCTCGGCGTGCGCCGGGACGTGCGACTGCACATACAGCGCCGACTTCGACGGCTCGATCCCGGCGGCGATGTACTGCGCAGCTGTCCGTCGGGTCTTCTCGCGGAGGTGCTCCGGGTCCTGCGCGACGGTGATGGCGTGAAGGTCGACCACCGAGAAGAACGCGTCGTACGACTCCTGCAGATCGCGCCACTGCATGAGCGCCCCGATGTAGTTGCCGATCTGGAGCGAGTCGGCGGAGGGCTGCATGCCGGAGTACAGACGCGGTTTGCTCATCCGGCAAGTCTATAAAGCGGATGCCGCGCGCCGCGCCGCGCGGGAACCTCGGGCGCGCGGGGTGCGCGCCCTGCCTCGGACCTGGCTCAGCCGGCGCGGCGTTCGAGCCCTTCGAGGAGGATGTCGAGGGCGAACTCGAACTCGGTGCGGTCGTCGCACCAGCCGAGGGTGCCGACCTCGTCGTCGTGGACGACGTCCTGCAGCATCGCCTGCACGTTCGGCATGAGCCGGCCGAGCTCGGCAGCGGCGGTGGGGTCGGGCTCGCCGTCTGCACCCTGCGGATCGTCGAGGATGAGCTCCTGGGAGAAGCCGAACTGCCGGCTGCCGAGGGTGTGCATGGCGTGATGGATCAGATCCCACGACAGGCCTCCCGACCTCATGACGGCGACGTTCGCGTCGACCCAGCCGGCGAAAGCCGGCGTCATCGTGCCGCGGGACTCGAGAGCGCGCGGCGCCCACGGATGCTCCACGAGCACCTCGCGGGCGGCGAGGATGCGCGCGCGCAGGTGCTCCCGCCATGACGACGGAGGCGGAGTCGTCCCCGCTGCGGCACGGCGCGCGACGTCTTCGAAGACGAGGTCGAGGGCACCGGTGACCACGGCATCCTTGCCGCGCACGTGGTAGTAGATCGACATCGGCTCGACGCCGAGCTGCTGTGCGAGCCGGCGCATGGTGAGCGCGTCGATGCCGCCTTCGTCGGCGAGGCGGATGGCCTCACGCAGCACCCGTTCGCGTGACAAGGGCTCCCGGCGGGAAGCCGTCGCGACCGTCGTCATGTGCCACCTCCTGGGTCCACGGTACCGCCCGTCGCCGCTGGGCCGGCCGAGCGGTGGACTTCGCGGCGGGTCTGGACAGCACGCGCGGATGGCGGTACCTTACGTTGTAAGTCATACAGCGTAAGGCTGAGCCGATGGAGGACGTCACATGAGCACGACCGAGAAGCGGGCGCCCCGTTCCGAGGGATCCGCCGGGGGAGTCGCCGGCGACGCCACCACCACCATGCGGGCTGCCGTCTACGACCGCTTCGGCGGCCCCGATGTGGTGTCGGTCGAGCGCATGCCGCGCCCCACGCCCGCCGAGGATCAGCTCCTGGTGCGCCTGCACGCCGCGAGCGTCAGCGTCGCCGACCACCGGGTGCGTGCGCGCGACGTGCCTCGGGGGCTTCGACTGCCCACGATGTTCGCGCTCGGCTGGCGGCGGCCGAAGCATCGCGTGCTCGGAATGGACGGCGCCGGCGTCGTCGAGGCAGTGGGTGCCGGCGTGGCCGACTTCGGCGTCGGCGATCGCGTCGTCCTTCTCCGGGGTGCCGCGTTCGGCTGCCACGCCGAGTACGTGGTCGTCCGTGCCGCCGGCGCGGTCGCGCGGATCCCCGATGAGCTCGCGTTCGTCGACGCCGCGGCGCTGCCGTTCGGCTTCGGCACCGCGCAGGTGTTCCTGGAAGCGGGAGGCGTCGGGCGGGGCGACGACGTCCTCGTGAACGGCGCGTCGGGGTCGGTGGGCTCGGCCGCCGTCCAGCTCGCGAAGCGCCTCGGGGCGCGGGTGACCGGCGTATGCAGCGCGGGCAACGTGGGGCTGGTGCGCGACCTCGGCGCGGACCGGGTCGTCGACTACGCCCGCGAGGACTTCACGTCATCGGGCGCACGGTACGACGCTGTCGTGGAGTGCGTCGGCAATGCGCCGTACCGGCGGGCGCGTCGGGCGATCCGTCACGGGGGAGTGCTCCTGCTCGTCATCGCCGACCTCGCCGGGATGCTCGGATCGAAGCTGCGACCGGTGCGCCACGGCATCCGTCGCGTGCAGGACACCGGCGCCGTGACCGGCGCCCACCTCGCGGAGTTCGCTCAGCTCGCCGCGGCGGGCGAGGTGCGCCCGGTGATCGATCGCGTGTACCCGCTCGACCGGATCCGGGAGGCGCACGCCTACGTCGACGGCGGGCACAAGCGGGGCAACGTGATCGTCACCCTCGCCGATCCCTCGTGACGCAGTCCGGCCGGCCCGCCGCCCCGCCTGTGTGGCTCGCGGGGCTGCTCAGCGCTCAGCGTCCGAGCGTGTAGTCAGCAACCACGGGGGAGTGATCGCTCCACCGGGTGTCCCACGACGGCGCGCGCACCACACGGTAGTCGACCACCCGGTCGCCGAGCTCGGGCGTCGCGAGGTGGTAGTCGATCCGCCAGCCGGCGTCGTTGTCGAACGCGCGCCCGCGCATCGACCACCAGGTGTACGGACCGTCGACGTCGCCGTGGAAGCGACGCCCGATGTCGACCCAGCCGAGGCCGGGGCCGCGCGACCCGTCGGCACCGGTCACCTCGGCGCCCTCTTCCCCGAAGAATCGGTCGAAGTACGCGCGCTCGCGGGGGAGGAAGCCGGCCTTCTTGACGTTGCCCTTCCAATTGCGGATGTCGAGCTCGCGGTGGCCGACGTTCAGGTCGCCCATCACGAGCGCCAGGGGCGACGCGGCCTTCAGCTGCGGCATCCGCTTCTCCATCGCGTCGAGGAAGGCCCACTTCGCGTCCTGCTTCGGGGTCTCGGCCTCGCCGGTGTGCACGTAGGCACTCACCACGATGAGCCGCTCGCCGTCGATGTCGAAGTCGGCCTCGATCCAGCGGCCGGCGCTGTCGAGCACCTCGGCCGCATCGTCGGCAGCCGGGCCGAGTACGCGTCGCACCTCGATCGAGGGGACGCGGCTGGCGACCGCCACGCCGGCACGGCCCTTGGACAGCGCCTCGTCGTTGACGATCTCCCACCCGGGGAGGGCCGCGCGCAGCTCCTCTTCGGTCGCCCGCACCTCCTGCAGGGCCATCACGTCGATGTCGGCGGCGTCCAGCCAGTCGATCATGCCCTTGCGCGTGGCGGCGCGGATTCCGTTGACGTTGACAGAGGCGATGCGAACACGGCGAGACACGACGGCAAGACTATCCGTCGCCGCCGACACTCATTCGAACAGGCTGCCGGCCTTCTTCGCCGGGGCGGCCGGGGCGGCCGCCTCGACCTGGGCGAGCTCCTGCTCCGCTTCCCGCACCGCGCGGTCGGCCGCCCACTGCCGGTACCAGGGAGCCGTGTCGCGCGACTCCTGCGCCGTGCGCAGCCGCACCCGTGCCGCCACCAGCAGGGCGGCGTGCTCGGCGGCGAGCCGCTCGGCCTCGGTCTGCGGCAGGAGGGGGATCTCCTCGTCCTTCGCGGCGACGGCGATCCATGCGGCCGCCACCAGCATGATGATGCCGATGATGCGGAACCACAGCAGCAGGCCGACGAAGATCGCGAACGTCGCCAGCAGGGCGTTCGTGGGCGTGTAGATGAAGAGCCAGCCCGTGAAGAGCTGCAGCACGGTGATCGCGCCGCCGCCGAGGAGGGCACCTGGCCAGATCCGGCGCCACGGCAGCTTCGTCCCGGTGAGGAAGCGGATGAGCCCCCCGAGCGCCGCGCTGAAGATGACGAAGGAGATCGCTATCGTGCCGATGCTCGTGGTCACCCCGACCCAGCCCGACGCGTTCTCCCACCCGAGGAAGGCGAACAGCCAGCTGAGCGCCCACGTGCCGAGCGTCGTCGCTGCGAAGCCGACCACGAGAGCGAGCGCGAACAGCCCCGCCCCGACGAGATCCCGCGCCTTCAGATAGAAGTAGCTGCGAAGATCCGGCGGCAGCCCGAAGATGTCGCGCACCGCGCGGCGGGCGAACGTCACGAACCCGATCGCCGTCCAGATCAGGGTGCCGAGGGCGATGATGCCCGTGACGCCGAGGACGCCGGCATTGCTCGTCGCCACCTCGGTCACCTGCTGCTGGGTGAACAGCCCGTCGTCGCTGATCAGGCCGGGGATGTAGCTGTTGATGAGCCTGATGAGCGCTTCAACCGCATCCGTGCTGCCGCCGAGCCAGAGTCCGGTGATCGCGAACGCGACGTAGATGGCGGCGAAGGTCGCGAACAGCGCCTGGTAGCTCACGCCGGCGGCGAGCAGGAAGCCGTTGTGCTGGAGGAAGTGGCGCCACACCCGCACCGGGAACCACGCCATGGTGCGCTGCGTCAGCGCGGTCGCCTTGCTGAGGGGCTGGTCGAACCGCTCGCGCAGGTTCTCCTGCGTCGCTTCCCAGCGAGCCCTGAGCGACTCCTCTTCGCGCTGCGCGGCATCCGCCTGATCGCGAGCCTCGTCGTGCTCGTGCGCGCGCGTACGATCCTGTCTGCGCGCGTCGTCCCGTTGGCTCACGGAAGCCAGAGTATCGACTGCCGGATGCCGCACTGCGCCGCGGGGCGGCATCCGCCCGGTGAATCGGACAGAGCGGCTACGCGCGTCCGCGCAGGACGGCCTGCTTGACCTCGGCGATCGCCTTCGTCACCTCGATGCCGCGGGGGCATGCCTCGGTGCAGTTGAAGGTGGTGCGGCAGCGCCACACGCCTTCCTTGTCGTTGAGGATGTCGAGGCGCACGTCGCCGGCGTCATCGCGCGAGTCGAAGATGAAGCGGTGCGCGTTGACGATCGCGGCCGGGCCGAAGTACTGCCCGTCGGTCCAGAACACGGGGCACGACGAGGTGCACGCCGCGCAGAGGATGCACTTCGTGGTGTCGTCGAAGACCTCGCGGTCGACGATCGACTGGATGCGCTCCTTGCCGGGCTCGGGCTTCGAGTTCGCGATGAGGAACGGCTGCACCTCGCGGTACGACGCGAAGAACGGCTCCATATCGACGACGAGGTCCTTCTCGAGGGGCAGGCCCTTGATCGCCTCGACGTAGATCGGCTGCGAGATGTCGAGATCCTTGATGAGGGTCTTGCACGCGAGCCGGTTGCGGCCGTTGATGCGCATCGCGTCGGAGCCGCAGATGCCGTGGGCGCACGAGCGACGGAACGTCAGCGACCCGTCGACCTCCCACTTGATCTTGTGGAGGGCGTCCAGCACGCGGTCGGTCGAGTAGAGCTCGACGTCGTAGTCGACCCAGCGCGGCTCTTCGTCGACCTCAGGGTTGAACCGGCGGATGATGAACGTCACCAGGAACGACTGGATGCCGGTGTCGTTGGTGGCCTCCTCCGCGCGGGCGGGTGCGTCCGCGTCGGTGCGCTCGATGACGTCGGTGACCGAGGTCGACATCAGTACTTCCTCTCCATCGGCGGGTAGTTCAACTCGCCCTTTTCGTTCTTCGTGAAGACGACGGGCTTCCACCCGAGGCTGATGTGGTCCTCGGCGCTCGAGGAGTGCGGGTCACCCGACAGATACGCCATGGTGTGCTGCATGTAGTTCTCGTCGTCGCGCTTCGGGTAGTCGTCGCGCATGTGGCCGCCGCGGCTCTCCTTGCGGTTCTTCGCGGTCACGACGACCACCTCGGCGATGTCGAGGAGGAAGCCGAGCTCGACGGCCTCGAGCAGGTCGGTGTTGTACCGCTTGCCCTTGTCGTCGACGTGGATGTTCTTGAAGCGCTCGCGCAGCTCCTCGATGACCTCGAGCACCTCGCCGAGCGACTCGTCGGTGCGGAACACCTGGGCCTTGCGGTCCATCTCGTCCTGCAGCGTCTTGCGGAGCACGGCGATGCGCTCGGTGCCCTGGTTGTTGCGCAGGCCCTCGATGAGACCGCGCACCTCGGCGGTGGGGTCCTCGGGGAGGGGCACGAAGTCGGCGGTCTTGACGTACTCGACGGCGTTGCGGCCGGCGCGCTTGCCGAACACGTTGATGTCGAGCAGCGAGTTGGTGCCCAGGCGGTTCGAGCCGTGCACCGAGACGCACGCGCACTCACCGGCGGCGTAGAGGCCCGGCACGACGGTGGTGTTGTCGCTCAGCACCTGCGCGTCGTTGTTGGTCGGGATGCCGCCCATCGCGTAGTGCGCGGTCGGCATGACCGGCACGGGCTCGACGACGGGGTCGACGCCGAGGTAGGTGCGGGCGAACTCGGTGATGTCGGGGAGCTTCGTCTCGAGCACCTCGGCGCCCAGGTGCGTGCAGTCCAGGAGCACGTAGTCGCGGTGCGGACCCGCGCCCCGGCCTTCGGCGACCTCCTGCACCATGCAGCGACTGACGATGTCGCGCGGCGCGAGGTCCTTGATGGTGGGGGCGTAGCGCTCCATGAAGCGCTCGCCCGAGACGTTGCGCAGGATCGCGCCCTCACCGCGGGCGCCCTCGGTGAGGAGGATGCCGAGTCCGGCCAGGCCGGTCGGGTGGAACTGGAAGAACTCCATGTCCTCCAGCGGGAGGCCCTTTCGCCAGATGATGCCGACGCCGTCACCGGTGAGGGTGTGCGCGTTGGATGTCGTCTTGAAGATCTTGCCGAAGCCGCCGGTCGCGAAGATCACGGCCTTCGACTGGAAGACGTGCAGCTCGCCGGTGGCGAGCTCGTAGGCCACGACGCCCGCGATCTGCTTGTCCTTGCCCTCGCCGACCGTGATGAGGTCGAGCACGTAGAACTCGTTGAAGAAGTTGATGCCCAGCTTCACGCAGTTCTGGAAGAGGGTCTGCAGGATCATGTGACCCGTGCGGTCGGCGGCGTAGCAGGCGCGCCGCACCGGGGTCTTGCCGTGGTCGGCGGTGTGGCCGCCGAAGCGCCGCTGGTCGATCTTGCCCTCGGGTGTCCGGTTGAACGGCAGGCCCATGTTCTCGAGGTCGATGACCGCGTCGATGGCCTCCTTGGCCAGGATCTCGGCCGCATCCTGGTCGACGAGGTAGTCACCGCCCTTGACGGTGTCGAAGGTGTGCCACTCCCACGAGTCCTCTTCGACGTTGGCCAGCGCTGCCGCCATGCCTCCCTGCGCCGCACCGGTGTGCGAGCGCGTGGGGTACAGCTTCGAGATGACGGCCGTCCTCGCACCGGGCCCGGCCTCGATCGCCGCGCGCATGCCGGCCCCGCCGGCTCCCACGATGACGATGTCGAACTGGTGGTAGTGAACGCCGTCTTTGACGTAGCTCGCAGTGCTCTCGGTGCCGGCAGGGGTCTCAGTGCTCACGCTGGATGCTTTCGGTGGTCGATGCTCGGGGGGCGCCCGAACGCTATGCGCAGATTCCGACGATGAGGTCGGAGGCGGTCTCGGCGTCGAAGCCGATGCATGGGTCGAAGGTGAACACGACCAGCGTGCCCAGCACGATGAGGAACGCGGCGGCGAGCCACAGCACCCACACCAGCACGCGACGCGTCGTCGGGTGCGTGACGTAGTCGTTGACGATGGTGCGCATGCCGTTGGCGCCGTGGATCAGCGCGAGCCACAGCATCAGCACGTCCCACCACTGCCAGAACGGCGAGGCGTACTTGCCCGCCACGAAGGCGAAGTCGATGCCGTGGATGCCCTCGCCGAGCATGAGGTTCACGAAGAGGTGGCCGAAGATGAGGACCACGAGCAGCACGCCCGAGGCGCGCATGTAGATCCAGCCCCACTTCTCGAGGTTGGGCCCCTTCCGCCGGACAGGGGAGTACGGGGCGCGGGGGTCGGCGATCGCGGTCATCAGTGACCTCCTCCCGGGGCGAAGGCGAGCATGAGATGACGCGGCGCGAAGCCGAGCATCGTCACGACCCACAGCCCGAGGACGCCCCACCACAGCTGGCGCTGGTGGCGGGTGGCCCACGACCAGAAGTCCACCAGGATGATGCGCAGCCCGTTGTAGGCGTGGTATGCGATGGCGCCCACGAGTGCGACCTCGCCGAGGGCCATCACCCAGTTCTTGTAGGTGCCGATGACCGCGTCGTACGCCTCGGGGGAGACCCGGATGAGGGCCGTGTCGAGGACGTGGACGAGCAGGAAGAAGAAGATCGCGACGCCGGTGATGCGGTGCAGCACCCACGACCACATGCCTTCGTTCCCGCGATACAGCGTGCCGCGGGGAACTCGGGAGGTGGTCTCGGATACCGACGGTGTGACGCGTGCTGGTGCAGACACGGCCGTCCTCCTTGGATCGAAACACGGTGGGGCTGGCCTCTGACTGCGAGGACGGCCCCCGAAGAGGGCCCGTAGCGGTGCGCTTCGGGCCGTCGGCGTCACGCGGGCGCTGCGACCATCCTATTCCCGTCGCGCTGCGGTGGGGGATTAGGTGGGCCTAACTTCTCTCGACGTCGAGAGATCTCGGGGCGCGTCCGCGGTCTCGTGGAAAACACTCCGAAACCTTTTGCCCTGCCTGAAAGCGCCGCCTAGCGTTTGTTGTACGCAAGAACATATGTGCCGCTCAGGCGACGCGTATGACCGACAACGATGTCAGGAGTTCCCCATGCGCCGATCTCTCCGATCACTTCTGGCGGCCACGGTCGCCGCTGCTCTGGTACTGCCTCTCTGGGGCGCGACCGCAGCGAACGCCGAGCCTCCCGGATACAGCCACGCCGACAAGGACACCCTGCGCAATCAGGCGCCGCGCGATCTCGCCATCGGCAGCGCCGTCTGGGGCAAGCGGGACCTCGTCGACTACGACCGCAGCGCACCCACCGAGTACCAGCAGGTCCTCAGTGCCCAGTTCTCGTCACTGACGCCCGAGAACGACATGAAGTGGGATGCCGTCCACCCGGCGCCGGACGTGTACGACTTCTCGTCCGCCGACGCACTGGTCGCCTTCGCCCAGGCGAACCACCAGCAGGTGCGCGGTCACACGCTGCTGTGGCACAGTCAGAACCCGGCGTGGGTCACCGCGGCGAGCCAGACGTGGACGTGCGACCAGGCCCGTGCCGTGCTCGAGGACCACATCCGCACCGTGGTCGGCCACTTCAAGGGCGAGATCTACGAGTGGGATGTCGCGAACGAGATCTTCCAGGACACGTGGGACAACGGCGGGGTGCGGCTGCGCACCGAGGCGAACCCGTTCCTCAAGGCCTGCGCCGCGGACCCGATCGCGCTCCTCGAGGACGCGTTCCGCTGGGCGCACGACGCCGACCCCGAGGCGGTGCTGTTCCTGAACGACTACAACGCTGAGGGCATCAACGAGAAGACCGACGCCTACTACGCGCTCGCACAGCGGATGCTGGCCGACGGCGTCCCGCTGGGCGGCTTCGGCGCCCAGGGCCATCTCAGCCTGCTCTACGGCTTCGACACCTCGATCCAGGCCAACTTCGAGCGCTTCGCCGCGCTGGGTCTGCAGGTGGCGGTGACCGAGGCGGACGTCCGCATCCCGCTGCAGGCAGGTGAGACCGGCCCGACGCCCGAGCAGGTCGCCGTGCAGGCCGAGCGCTACGACGCCACGCTGACGGCGTGCCTGAACGTGACCGCCTGCTCGTCGTTCACGGTGTGGGGCTTCCCGGACGCCAACTCCTGGGTTCCCGACGTGTTCCCCGGCGAGGGGTGGGCGACGATCCTCGAGGACGACTACTCGCCGAAGCCCGCTTTCGACGCGATGCTCGAGTCGCTGCGCGAGGCGACGCCGGGCACCTCTCCGCGGCACGGCTGAATCGGGTGCGACGGCGGCCGGCCGCGAGGTCGGCCGCCGTCGCGCGCGCAGGTTCGGCGGTAGCCTCGGAGACATGCCAGGACCTATCGACGACTTCTACGCCGTGATTCCCGCAGGCGGCATCGGCAGCCGGCTGTGGCCGTTGTCGCGTGCCGACGCGCCGAAGTTCCTCCACGACCTCACCGGCTCGGGGCAGACCCTGCTGCGCGACACCTGGGACCGGCTCGAGCCGCTCGCCGGCCCCGATCGCATCGCCGTCGTGACGGGCCGCGCGCACCGCGGTGCGGTGGAGCGGGAGCTCCCCGGCATCGCCGACAAGAACGTCTTCCTGGAATCCGAGCCCCGTGACTCGACGGCGGCGATCGGCCTCGCAGCCGCGATCCTCTCCCGCCGTGAGCCCGAGGTCATCATCGGCTCGTTCGCCGCGGATCACGTCATCCGCGTGCCGCAGCTGTTCGAGTGGGCGGTGAACCAGGCGGTCGCCACCGCGCGCGAGGGGTACATCTGCACCATCGGCATCCAGCCGTCCGAGCCGTCGGTGGGCTTCGGCTACATCAAGAAGAGCGACGCCCTGTCGATCGACGGTGCGCCCGAGGCCGCGCTGGTGGAGAGCTTCGTGGAGAAGCCCGACCTCGACACGGCGAAGGAGTACTTCGCCGACCGCAACTACCTCTGGAACGCGGGCATGTTCATCTCTCGCGCCGACGTGCTCCTCGGCGAGATCGCCGAGAACGAGCCGCAGCTGTATGCGGGACTCATGGACCTCGCCGAGGCGTGGGACGACCGCGACGAGCGCGGACCGGTCGTCGACCGGGTGTGGCCGACGCTCAAGAAGATCGCGATCGACTACACGGTCGCCGAGCCCGCGGCCGCGAAGGGGCGCCTCGCCGTCATCCCCGGCCACTTCGACTGGGACGACGTCGGCGACTTCGCGAGCCTCGCCAAGCTCAACTCCCACGGACGCAAGAACGACCTCGCCATCCTCGGCGAGAACGCGCGCATCCTCTCCGACGCCGCCAGCGGCATCGTGGTCAGCCAGACGCGACGCGTCATCAGCCTGATCGGCGTGCGCGACATCGTCGTGGTCGACACCGAGGATGCGCTCCTGGTGACCACGAGCGAGCACGCGCAGCGCGTGAAGGGCGTCGTCGACGCACTCAAGCTGAGCGGGCGCGGCGAGGTGCTGTGAAGGATGCCGCGGCGGCGGCATCCGCTCTCCTCATCGCACCGCGTATTGCGTCTTTGTAACCTTTCGCGAACAGGGGCCGCTGGAGTATGCAACCGCGCCGTCACAGTGGGTAACTTTGTGCAGTCCCCGTGAAGGACGCGGGGGAATGTAGTGGAGGCTGAGTTGACCATCTCACGCACCAAGAAGCTTGTCGGCGTCACAGCCGCCGCAGGCATTCTGCTGGCCCTGGCGGGCTGCGGCTCCGCACCCGAGACGAGCCCGACCGACGGCGGCGACGCCGGACCCGCGGTCGAAGGCTTCACCCCGTGCATCGTCTCCGACGACGGTGGCTTCAACGACAAGTCGTTCAACCAGTCGGCGCTCGAAGGCATGCAGAAGGCTGCCGACGAGCTGGGCGTCGAGCTGATCGACGTCGAGTCGTCGTCGCAGAACGACTACGCGCCGAACCTCGAGAACCTGGTCTCGGAAGGCTGCACGTTCATCGTCTCGGTCGGCTTCAAGCTCTCCGCCGACACCGTGGCCTCGGCGCTCGCGAACCCCGAGCTCGAGTACGCGATCATCGACGACTGGGCCGACAACACCGGTGCCACCGGCGACGACGGCAAGGACACCGGCGACGGCGAGACCGACGCGCCGAACATCAAGCCCCTCATGTTCGACACGGTGCAGGCCGCGTACCTCGGCGGCTACGCCGCGGCCGCATGGTCGGCGCAGTCCGGCGTCAACAACGTCGGCACCGTCGGCGGCATCCCGATCCCGCCCGTGACGATCTTCATGGACGGCTTCGTCGACGGCGTCGAGAAGTACAACGAGGACAAGGGCGCCTCCGTCGCCACGTACGGCTGGGACGTCGCTGCCCAGACCGGCCAGTTCACGTTCAACTTCGAGGCGAACGACGACTCGAAGCAGGCCATGCAGACCGCGCTCGACCAGGGTGTCGACGTGCTCCTGCCCGTCGGCGGCCCGATCTACCAGAGCGCCGCACAGGCCATCCGCGACACCGACAACGGCGCCGTGATGCTGGGTGTCGACTCCGACCTCGCCGTCGCCGACCCGTCGGTCGCCGACCTCGTGCTGGTCTCGATCATGAAGCGGATCGACAGCGCGGTCTACGAGGCGACCATGCAGGCCGCCGCGGACGAGTTCGATGTCGCTCCGTACGTCGGCACGCTCGACAACGACGGCGTCGGCCTCTCCGGCTTCGGCTCGTTCGAGTCGCAGCTGCCGGACGGCCTCCTCGACGAGCTCGATGCTCTGAAGGAGCAGATCATCTCGGGTGACCTCGAGGTGACCTCGCCCAGCTCGCCGTAATCCGAGCGCAGACATGCCGCGGCCGGGTGGATGCCATATCCGCCCGGCCGCGGTCCTTCCTCGCCCGCTGCCTCAATCGCTAAGGTGCACAGTATGAAGCTCGAGCTCCGTGGAATCACGAAGCGGTTCGGGTCTCTCGTCGCGAACGACCACATCGATCTCGTGGTCCGACCCGGTGAGATCCACGCTCTCCTGGGGGAGAACGGCGCCGGCAAGTCCACTCTGATGAACGTGCTCTACGGCCTCTACCAGGCCGACGAGGGCGACATCCTGCTGGACGATCGGGTCCAGCACTTCCGCGGCCCGGGTGACGCCATGGCCGCGGGCATCGGCATGGTGCACCAGCACTTCATGCTCATCCCCGTCTTCACGGTCGCCGAGAACGTCATGCTCGGCCACGAGAGCACGAAGGCGCTCGGCGCGCTCGACCTCGGCGCCGCCCGCCAGCACGTGCGCGACGTCGCCGCCCGCTTCGGGTTCGAGGTCGATCCCGACGCGCTCGTCGGCGAGCTCCCGGTCGGCGTGCAGCAGCGCGTCGAGATCATCAAGGCGCTCGCGCGCGATGCGAAGGTGCTCGTCTTCGACGAGCCCACCGCGGTGCTCACGCCGCAGGAGACCGACGAGCTCATGGCGATCATGAGGCAGCTCCGCGATGAGGGCACCTCGATCGTCTTCATCACCCACAAGCTCCGCGAGGTGCGCGCCGTCGCCGACCGCATCACCGTCATCCGGCTCGGGAAGGTCGTCGGCGAGGCCTCGCCCACCGCCTCCAACACCGAGCTGGCCTCGCTCATGGTCGGGCGCGCCGTCGAGCTCACCGTCCACAAGAACCCGCCGAAGATCGGCGAGGGCGGCCTGGCGGTCGACGGCCTCCGCGTCATCACCGCCGAAGGCGCGGTCGTCGTCGACGACGTCAGCTTCACGGTCCGCCCCGGTGAGGTGCTCGCCGTCGCGGGCGTCCAGGGCAACGGTCAGACCGAGCTCGTCGAGGCCATCGTCGGACTCGGCGACCGCGTCAGCGGCTCGGTCTCGCTGGACGGCATCGAGCTGGTCGGCAAGAGCATCCGCGCGATCCTCGACGAAGGCGTCGGGTTCGTGCCGGAGGACCGCACCGAGGACGGCCTCGTCGGCACGTTCACCGTCGCCGAGAACCTCATCCTCGACCGCTCCGGCGACCGCGACTTCGTGCGCGGCGGCACCATCCGCCGTGGAGAGCTCGAGGACTTCGCGAAGGCGCGCATCACCGAGTACGACATCCGCACCCAGGGCGCCGATGTGCCCGCGGGCACGCTGTCGGGCGGCAACCAGCAGAAGGTCGTCATCGCCCGCGAGATGAGCCGCGAGCTCAAGCTCCTCGTCGCGTCGCAGCCGACGCGCGGCGTCGACGTCGGCTCCATCGAGTTCATCCACCACCGCATCGTCGAGACGCGGGATGCCGGGGTGCCGGTCCTCGTGGTGTCCACCGAGCTGGACGAGGTCGTAGCCCTCGCCGACCGGATCGCGGTCATGTACCGCGGCGGGATCGTCGGCATCGTGCCCAGCGACACGCCTCGAGACGTCCTGGGCCTCATGATGGCGGGCGAGTCGCCCGAGAGTGGAGCGGCTGCGTGAACGACCAGTCCCCGGCACCGGCCTCCGGAGCCTCCGAGCCGACCCGAGGCCTGCCGCCCGAGCAGCTGCCTCCCGTCTCGGGGCCGCTCACCGGATCACCGGGCCTGCCCGCACCGACGCCCGAGGCGCCCGGCGCGGTCGACGGCGAGGTGCCACCGCCCCCGCGCCAGAACGTGTTCATCAAGGAGCTGCTGCGCGGCAGCGCTGTGACGACGATCCTCGCGATCGTCGCGGCGATGATCGTCGGCGGCATCCTCATGGCGTTCACGAACGAGGATGTGCGCGCGACATCCGTCTACTTCTTCGCCCGTCCGGGCGACACCTTCGTCGCCATCTGGAACTCCGTGTACGGCGGTTACGAGGCCCTCTTCCGCGGCTCGATCTTCAACGCCCGCGCCAACGACTTCGCCACGCAGATCCGCCCGCTCACCAACACGCTCGGATTCGCCGCCCCGCTGATCGCGGCCGGACTCGGCGTCGCGCTGGCGTTCCGTGTCGGCCTGTTCAACATCGGCGGCCGCGGGCAGATGCTGATCGCCGCGGCGACGGCGGCGCTGGTCACCTTCCAGCTCGATCTGCCGATGTTCATCCAGCTGCCGCTCACGCTCGCCGCCGGTATCGCGGGCGGTGCGATCTGGGGTGGCATCGTGGGACTACTCAAGGCACGCACCGGCGCGCACGAGGTGATCCTCACGATCATGCTCAACTACGTCGCGCTGTACTTCGTGATGTGGCTCGTGCGCACCCCCGGCCTGCTGCAGCAGTCCAACAGCAACCAGCCGATCTCCGGCCCGACGCCGCCGAGCGCGCAGTTCCCCGATCTGCTAGGCCCCCGGTTCCCGCTGCTCGACTGGGGCTTCGTGATCGTGATCGCGGCGACCGTCTTCGTCTGGTGGCTCATCGAGCGCTCGAGTCTCGGCTTCCGGCTCCGTGCGGTCGGCGAGAACCCGCACGCTGCGCGCGCGGCCGGCATCTCGGTGTCGCGCATGTACATCTACGCGATGCTGTTCGCGGGTGGCCTGTCGGGCCTGGCCGCGATGAACCAGATCCAGGGCTCGGTCGTCACCGGGTTCGACTCGCACATCGACGCCGGCATCGGCTTCGACGCCATCACTGTGGCCCTGCTCGGCCGCAGCCGGGCGTGGGGGACCTTCGCCGCCGGCATCCTGTTCGGCGCGCTCAAGGCGGGCAGCTTCACGATGCAGGCGTCGCAGGGGATCCCGGTCGACATCGTCCTCGTCGTGCAGTCGCTCATCGTGCTCTTCATCGCGGCGCCGCCGCTCGTGCGCACGATCTTCTTCCTCCCCAAGACGGATGCCGAGAAGGCCGCCAAGGCGCGCGCCAAGGCGGCCAAGCGGCCGCCCAGCCCTCCCGCTGATCCGCCCCAGCCCGCGAACGAGAAGGCGGTGTCGGCATCATGAGCGCGACCCTCGTGACCGCACCGGCCGCGTCCACCGCGGCGCCCGTGAAGATCCGCCACTTCAAGCTGGCGATCTCGCTGTCCATCGTGACGGTGCTTCTCGCACTGCTGTTCCTGCTCGCCCCGCGCACCGGTGAGAGCCGGTTCCGCCTGGGCGACGCGCGATCCGTGCTCGACCTGCCGACCGTCTCGGTGCCGACCGCGGCCACCAGCTGGGCCGTCTGGGTCATCCTGCTGCTCCTGACGCTGTACGCGCTGTGGGCCGCCTACACGTACCGCCGTCCGGGCGCGTGGCTTCCCATCGTCTACGGCCTGCTCGGCATCTTCGCGTTCCTCGTGTGGGCCGCCGCCGACGGGCTCGTTCCGGTGACCGGTCTGCTCTTCGGCGCCGTCTCCCTGTCGATCCCGCTCATCTTCGGCGCGCTCGGTGGCGTGATCGGCGAGCGCTCGGGCGTCGTCAACGTCGCGATCGAGGGTCAGTTCCTGTTCGGCGCGTTCGTCGCCGCGCTGCTGTCGAGCATCACGCACAACCCGTTCGTCGGTCTCATCGGCGCGATGATCGGCGGAGTGCTGGTCGCCTTCGTGCTGGCGGCGTTCTCGATCAAGTACCTCGTCGACCAGGTGATCGTCGGTGTCGTGCTCAACGTGCTCGTCGCGGGCCTGACCGGCTTCCTCTACGGCGCGCTGCTGGTGCCCAACGAGCAGGCGCTCAACAGCGCCGTCGTGTTCCAGCGCTGGAAGATCCCGCTCCTCGGCGACATCCCGATCCTCGGCCCGGTGCTGTTCAACCAGACCTTCATCGGCTACCTGATGTACGTCACGGTCGCCCTGGTCGCGTGGGGTCTGTACCGCACGCGCTGGGGGCTGCGCCTGCGCGCCGTCGGCGAGCACCCGCAGGCCGCCGACACCGTCGGCATCCGGGTCAACACCACCCGCTTCTGGAACGTCTCGCTCGCCGGCGCGATCGCCGGCATCGGCGGCGCGTACTTCACGCTGGTGTCGGTGCCGCAGTTCACCAAGGACATGACCGCAGGCCTGGGCTTCATCGCCCTCGCCGCTGTCATCTTCGGCCGGTGGGACCCGATCCGCGCCACATTCGCCGCGCTGCTGTTCGGCTTCGCGACGAACCTCCGCAACCTGCTGTCCGTGCTCGAGACGCCCATCCCCGTCGAGTTCATGGCGATGCTCCCGTACATCGTCACGATCCTGGCCGTCGCCGGCTTCGCCGGGCAGATCCGCGGCCCCGCCGCCGCGGGCAAGCCATACATCAAGGGGTGACCGTGCCCGCCGCGACCGTGACGAGCGACGGATGCCGAGCCGCGGCATCCGGACCCGCCGCCGCCGACCCTCCGGATACCGGGGCAGTCGATCGGATGCTCCGACGGGCTCGACGGAACGGCAGCGGACCCCTGTGACGCTTTCCCTCACCGTGAACGGAGTCCTGAAGTGACCGATATCGACTGGGACGAGCTGCGCGCCGCCGCGACCGACGCCATGCAGCGCGCGTACGCACCGTACTCCCGCTACAAGGTGGGTGCGGCCGCGCTCGTGACCGACGGGCGCATCGTCACCGGCTGCAACGTCGAGAACGCGTCGTACGGCGTCGGGCTGTGCGCGGAGTGCGGCCTCGTCAGCGAGCTGCAGATGTCGGGCGGCGGAGGCCTCGTGGCCTTCGTGTGCGTCAACGGCCACGGCGACACGATCATGCCGTGCGGTCGCTGCCGGCAGCTGCTGAACGAGTTCGCCATCCCCGGCATGCTGCTCGAGACCGTGTCGGGCATCCGCACGATCGACGAAGTGCTTCCCGACGCGTTCGGCCCCCGCGATCTCGAGGAGGCGGCACGATGACCGGCGCACCTGTCGAACAGCCGGGTACGGGTGCTGCGGCGGTCGAGCCGTTCGACGCGGTCGACGTCATCCGCGGCAAGCGCGATGGCGGCTCCGTGCCGGAGCCCGCCCTCCGGTGGATGGTCGACGCCTACACCCGCGGCTACGTCGCCGATTCGCAGATGGCGGCGTTCGCGATGGCGGTGCTCCTCAACGGGATGACGCGCGACGAGATCCGCGTCATGACCGACGCGATGATCGCGTCGGGGGAGCGCATGAGCTTCGCCGGCCTCGGCAAGCCGACCGTCGACAAGCACTCCACGGGCGGCGTCGGCGACAAGATCACGTTGCCGCTCGCTCCGCTGGTCGCCTCGTTCGGCGTGGCGGTCCCGCAGCTCTCGGGCCGCGGACTCGGTCACACCGGTGGCACGCTCGACAAGCTCGAGTCGATCCCGGGCTGGCGCGCGGCGCTGTCGAACGACGAGATGTTCACGCAGCTGCGCGACGTCGGCGCGGTCATCTGCGCCGCCGGCTCGGGGCTCGCGCCCGCCGACAAGAAGCTCTACGCGCTGCGGGACGTCACCGGAACCGTCGAGGCGATCCCGCTCATCGCGTCGAGCATCATGTCGAAGAAGATCGCCGAAGGCACGGACTCGCTCGTGCTCGACGTGAAGTTCGGCTCGGGCGCGTTCATGCGCGACGTCGACCGTGCGCGCGAGCTCGCGCGCACGATGGTGGCGCTCGGCACCGACTCGGGCGTCGCGACGACGGCTCTCCTCACCGACATGAACACGCCGCTCGGCCTGGCGATCGGCAACGCGAACGAGGTGCGCGAGTCGGTCGAGGTGCTCGCCGGCGGCGGCCCTGCCGACGTCGTGGAGCTGACGATCGCGCTCGCGCGGGAGATGCTCGCACTAGCCGGGCAGCCGGACGCGGACGTCGAGGCGGCGCTCCGGGACGGCCGCGCGATGGACGCCTGGCGCGCCATGATCCGCGCGCAGGACGGCGATCCGGATGCCGCGCTGCCCGCCCCGAACGAGACGCACACGGTCACGGCGACCCGAGCCGGATACATCACAGGCATGGAGGCGCTGCCGTTCGGCATCGCCGCATGGCGCCTGGGTGCCGGCCGCGCGCGGGCACAGGACCCGGTGCTGCATGCCGCCGGCATCGACCTTCACGTCAAGCCGGGCGATCAGGTGGCTGCCGGCCAGCCGCTGTTCACCCTGCTCGGCGAGGATGACTCGCGCTTCGAACGCGCCCTCGAAGCAGTCGACGGCGCGTGGCAGATCGGTGCCGAGGCGCCGGCTGCCGCTCCTCTCGTCCTGGAACGCATCACCGCCTAGGCTGGGTCAGTCCCGCGCCGGGGATCCGGCGCGGCGCCGGGTCGCGGCATCCGTCCATCACCCCCACTCGCGATCGCAATCGAGGAGAAATCCATGCCCATCGACCAGCACGGCGACGCCATTCTCGACGGTCTGTCACTCCGCAGCCTGCCCAAGGTGTCGCTGCACGATCACCTCGACGGCGGCGTGCGGCCGGCGACGATCATCGAGCTGGCGGACGCGATCGGGCTCGACGTCCCGGAGTCCGAGCCGGACGACCTGGCGGACTGGTTCGCGGAGAAGAGCGACTCGGGTTCCCTCGTGGAGTACCTGAAGACCTTCGACCTCACGACCGCCGTGATGCAGACCCGCGAGGGCCTCACGCGCGTCGCTCGGGAGTTCGTCGAAGACCTCGCCGCCGACGGCGTGATCTACGGCGAGGTGCGTTGGGCGCCCGAGCAGCATCTCGCGCGCGGGCTGTCGCTCGACGAGGTCGTCGCCGCCGTGCAGGAGGGCATCGAGGAGGGCGAGGATGCCGCCGAACGCCGGGGTCACGATATCCGCGTCGGTCAGCTGATCACGGCGATGCGCCACACCGACCGGTCGCTGGAGATCGCCCGCCTCGCTGTGGAATGGCGCAACCGCGGCGCGGTCGGCTTCGACATCGCCGGCCCTGAGGACGGCTTCCCCGCCTCGAACCACCGCGACGCCTTCGACTACCTCGCGTCGGAGTTCTTCCCCGCGACCGTCCACGCCGGTGAGGCGGCCGGGCTCGAGTCCATCCGCTCGGCGCTCATCGACGGCCGCGCGCTGCGGCTCGGCCACGGCGTGCGCATCGCTGAGGACCTCGAGGTCGTCTCGCGTGCCGGCGAAGAGGTGCTCGTGCAGTTCGGCGACCTCGCCCGCTGGGTGCGCGACCGTGAGATCCCGCTGGAGCTGTCGCCGTCGTCGAACCTGCAGACGGGCGCGATCGAGCGCTGGGGCACGACGATGGAGGACCACCCCTTCGACCTCCTGTACCAGCTCGGCTTCTCGGTGACCGTGAACGTCGACAACCGCACCATGAGCCGCACCTCGCTGACCCGCGAGCTCGCGCTGCTGGTCGAGACCTTCGAGTACGGGCTCGATGACCTCGAAGCGTTCCAGCTCAACGCGGCGGCCGGCGCCTTCCTCCCCGTGGAGGAGCGCGAGGAGCTCATCGACCTCATCGCCGAGGGCTTCGACGCCTAACCGGTTCGCGTGCGGCGAGCGGATGCCTCGGCTCGAGGCATCCGCTCGTTCGTGCGGCGCCGTCCAGCCGCGGGTCTCTTGCGGCGGCGCGGTCCAGGATTCGCGGGTTCTGGGCGCGAAGAGCGTGGGATTCCTGGACCGGACCCAGGCGCGAGCCGGTGTGCCGAGGTATGCAGGTCCGCGCTTCCTAGGTTCCGGAGGCCGGGCCGCTGGGAATCCCGGACCGCCGAGCGCACGCGTGCGACATCGTCGGACAGCGCCTCCTCCACAGCGAGGCGGATTGCGGCGGTGCGCACAGATCAGGTCAGCTGGGACGAGACCGCGCGGGCGCTGCGGTGGACTCGGGTGCATGACGACAAGAGACTCCCCGTTCGGCAATGAGCCGTTCCGGGTCGGCGAGGCCATCGCCCGCGGAGTCGGGCGGGGCGCGCTCGACGGGCCGCTCTTCGAGCGGCCTTTCCACGGAGTCCGCGAGTGGCGGCACGTCGACGAACTCGACGCGCGCCGTTCTGCCCAGCTCTCGCAGAGCGAGATACGGCTGCGCGCTTTCCGAAGGCGCTGCCGCCAGTTCGCTACGCGCATGCACGAGGGGGACTTCTTCAGCCACTCCACGGCGCTGGTCCTCCACGGGGCACCGACGGCCGACGCGTGGGACGAGGCGATCCACGTCTCCGCAATCAGACCGCGGAATCCCGCCCGTACGAAAACTGTCGTATCGCATCGGCTGGCGCCGCGAGAGCCCGCCGCGCAGCGGGTGGCGGGACTGCGCATCGAGGCCCCGGATCGGGCGTGGGTGCAGGCGTCGGCTCATCTCCCCGATGTCGAGCTCATCGTTGCGGCCGACTTCCTCGTGGCGCGCAGCCGGCGGTTGGCCACGATCGATGAGCTGCGCGCGGAGGCTTCGAGGATGCGATGCGGCCGACTGCAGCCGCTCCTTGACCGTGTACGCGAGGGTTCAGAGTCGCCTCGGGAGACGAAGCTCCGCTTGGAGCTGATCGATGCGGGACTGCCTGAGCCGGAGTTGGCGCTGGAGTTGTTCCGCCCAGATGGCGGCTTCGCCGCGCGCCTCGATCTGGCCTACCCCGCGTACCGCGTCGGAGTCGAGTACGACGGTCGGCAGCACGCCGAAGACGTCTATCAGTTCGCCCGTGACGCCGACCGGTGGCGAGGCATCGCCGAGCTCGATTGGCACCTGGTCAGAATCCTCCATCACCACCTGTGGCCCGACCCGGGCGTCGCCGTTGACCTCGTCCGCCGGGCATTGGTGCGTGCGGGATGGCGTCGTTAGCTGTCGCGATATCGGGAGTGGCCCGGTCGCAGGTTCGGCTCACGCAGGTACGGGATGACGGGGACCTGGGGTTCCTGGACCGCTGGGTGCGCAATTCGGCGACCGAGTTGAGCGCGGTCCGGGTTATGCGGGTTCTGGATGCCGGGGACCTGGGAGTCCTGGACCGCTGGGTGCGCATTCCGGCGACCGAGTTGAGCGCGGTCCGGGTTATGCGGGTTCTGGATGCCGGGGACCTGGGAGTCCTGGACCGCAAGGTTGAGAACGACGAGGCCTGCTCAGCGGCGGGAGACGCCGGGGTGGGTGGCGAGGTAGGCCTCGAACGCCTCTGCCGAGGTCTTGCCGGGTGTGTAGCCGAAGTCCTGCTTCAGCGCACGGTTGGCGAGCACGGGACGATAGCGCAGGAAGCCGACCTGCTCGGGGCCGTGGACCGTGAGGCGCAGCATCCGCCCCACACGCAGGCCGAAGCCGAGCACGCCGGCGGGCACGGTCACGACCGGCTTGCCCAGGCGCTGCGCGATCTCCGGGACGGTGACGCGGCCGTCGCCGGCGACGTTGTAGACCCCGGGGGGTCCGTCGGTGGCCGCGCGCGCCATCGCTGCGGCGACGTCGTCGACCCAGACGAAGACGAACGGCGACTCCGAGCCGCGCACCCTGAGCAGCGCCGGGCCGTCCCAGAGCGCGGTGATCTGGTTCTGCACCGTGGGCCCGAGGATCGTGCCGATGCGGAACACGACCTGCTCGAGTTCCGGGTGCGCGGTGCGGTAGCCGCCGAGCAGCTGCTCGACGAGACGCTTGTGCTTGGAGTACGGGAACTCGTCGTTGCCGCGCACGGGGTCGGACTCGCGCAGCCACTCGGGATTGTCGGCGTGGTAGCCGTAGGCGGCTCCTGACGACGACACCACGACGCGCCGCACTCCGGCCTCGACACAGGCCTCGAGCACGTGGCGCGAACCGTCGACGTCGACGCGGTACTCGAGGTGGTGGTCGCGCCCCGGGTTCACGATCGCCGCGAGGTGCACCACGACGTCGATGCGGTGACGCTCCAGCAGCGGCACCAACCCCGCGGCGCGCGTCACGTCGCAGTCGTCGTAGACGACCCCCTCGATCGGATGCTCGGGCCGCCGCACGTCGCCCGCCACGACGAGGTCGACATCCGGGTGGGCCACGAGCGCTGCGGCCACGTGGGATCCGAGAAAGCCGGCGCCGCCCGTCACCAGCACCCGCACACGCTCGTGGCGGACAGGGAGTGCGGCGGGATCGCTCACGGTGATCGGCTGCGTCGAGAGGCTGCTGAGCGCGGCGGCAGCACGTGCCGCGCCGGTGTGTCCTGCGCGGCTCACTCCGGTGCTCCCGCCGAGGCGCCGGGTTCCGCGGCGCCGGAAGCGCCGGGTCGCGGGCCCGCATCGGCGCCGGAAGCGCCG
>NZ_DATCVK010000131.1:0-1770 GCF_036566905.1 Microbacterium sp.
AGAGCGGATGCCTCGACTTCACGCCGCGCCGCGTGGTCACGGTTCCGGCTGGGGTCGCCGGTCCGGGTCGGCTCGCCGACGCGGCGGTGGCGGCCGCAGCGTCGTCGCCGTCGGTCGGCACGCGATTCGTCGTGACCGAGGCGTATCGCGATGCCGCCGCGTTCGCCGAACACCTCGCCGCCCCGCACGGCACCGTCTTCAACGCCGCACTCGGCCCGCTGATCGTCGAACGCGGCTCGGTGCTGACCTTCCTGACGTCGCTCGGCTGACAACGGGTATGGGGCGGCCGATCGACGGTCCCGCGACCCGCGGTCGATGCGGCCGGCCCGCGCCGTTACGCTTGGGGGTCGACCACGAGGAGCACCAGCACCATGAAACCCGGACCGAGGCGCAGCGTCAGCCAGGTCGACATCGTCGATGCGGCGTTCGAGATCCTCGAGCAGAAGGGCTTCGCCGCCGTCTCCGTGCGCGGCGTCGCCGCAGCGCTCGGCCTCACGCCCACGGCGATCTACACCTACTTCCCGTCGAAGAACGCGCTGCTGCGCGCGATGGTCGAGGAGCTGCTGTCGAGCCTCGACCTCGCTGCGGCCGCCGACGTCTCGGTCGACTGGCGTTCGCGCGTGCACGCCCTCGCCGCGGCGATGCGCGCACGCATCGCCGAGCACACGGGCGCCATGGTGCTCGTCACGAGCGGTCCGCTCGACGGACGCCACGCGCTGGGACTGAACGAGACGCTCATCGCCGGCTTCCTGGCCGAGGGGATGTCGCAGGGCGACGCCGCCCGCGCCGCCTACGCCGTGCGGGCCCACGTGCTCGGGGTCGCCGCCCTCGACGCCGCCGAGCGGGTCGACGACGTCGAGAACGCCGCCGACCGGTCGACGGCCGGCGCGCTGTGGTCGGATGCCGCGAGCCATCCGCTCACCGAGGCGACCGATCACCTCGTGTCGGGCGACGCGGAGCCGTCGGCGTTCGTGTGGGGGCTCGATCGACTGCTCGACGGCGTCCTCGCGGGCAGCACAGCGGACGACACAGCCACCGCCTGACGCCGGCGCACCTCCGCGGCGCGCACCCCGCGCATCCGATCGCGCCAGACTGACAGCGTGCTGCCGAGGTCACGGAATGCCCTATGGAGGCCGCGCGCGGGTACTCCGCCCAGTGCATCAAATGAGGACGAGCGTCCGTGCCGACTGCCATGCTGGTCCCGTGTCCAGTGATCCCCCTGCCGAAGGCAACCAACCGCCGTACACACAGCCGATCCGGCTCGTTGGCGGCGTCAACTTCACGACGTGGCCCGATCTCAAATGGAGCCGAGGGAACTCACACGTCTCCGCCCTCCAGGCGAAATTCGGCGAGTGGCACGCCAGTGCGCCAGTGTCCGTCGACGCTGTGTTGTCCGAAGACCGCCAAGGGATCGATCTCGTGGCGCGAGTCCCCCGTGGGATACCGAAGCATGAGTGGTCGCTGGATCTCGGCGACGCCCTGCATAACCTCCGAAGCGCATTCGACGCCGTGGCATGGGGAATGGCGACGTTCAAGGATGCGAGCCCGACGAACCCCCGGAAAGTCACGTTCCCGATCTGTGAGGAAGAGAAGCAGTGGAACGAGGCGGTGAAGACTTGGGTCAGTGAGATTCACCCTGAGTTTCAGGAGCGGCTCCGGATCATGCAACCGTTCACCTACGCGGCAGGGGGCTTGTCGGTGTTGTCGATGCTCCACGGTCTAGACATCCAGGACAAGCACCGCGACATCCTGACGGTCTCAGCTGATCTG
>NZ_DATCVK010000132.1:0-2032 GCF_036566905.1 Microbacterium sp.
GTTCATCATCCAGAGCACCTGGTCGATGCCCTGCGCACCGATGACCAGGGTGATCACGGCGAACGTGGTGCCGTCCTTCGAGAGCATCACCGATGCCTGGCCGTTCGTGTCGGCTTCGGTGATGTCCACGCCGTTCCAGAAGTGCGTGTGGAAGGCGCGCACGAACTTCGCGACGCGCTCGCGACCGACCACCGGGAACTTGGACGCGCGCACGACTCCGCCGCCATCGGTGTACGACACCACGTCTTCGGCGAGCATCCGCTCGAGCTGCATGAGATCACCGGTCTTCGCCGCGGCCAGGAACGCGGTGAGGAGCCGCCGCTGTTCGGACTGGGGCACTTCGCGTCGGCGTTCACCGGTGAGGTGCTTCCGCGCGCGCGAGACGAGCTGGCGGGCCGCAGCCTCGGAGACCTGCACGATCTCGCAGATCTGCTCGTACGGGTACGCGAACGCCTCGCGCAGCACGTAGGCGGCCCGCTCCGTCGGGGTGAGGCGCTCGAGCATGACGAGCACGGCGAAGCCGAGCGCCTCGGCACGCTCGGCGCCGAGCGTCGGGTCAGCGCTCGTGTCGACCGGCTCGGGCAGCCAGGGCCCGATATAGGTCTCACGTTGGCTCCGCGCCGACTGCAGGGCATTGATCGCAAGGCGAGTCGTCGCCGTCGCGAGGAATGCCGGAGTGTCCTGCACGACCGTGCGGTCGGTGCCCTGCCATCGCAGCCAGGCCTCTTGGACGATGTCCTCAGCCTCGCTGGCGCTGCCGAGCATGCGGTACGCGATGCCGAAGAGCCGCCCGCGCACGGCTTGGAAGGCGGCGAGCGCGTCGTCGAGGTTCGCTTCCATGTTCTGATCCTGTCAGTCGGTGGAGGACGACAGCAGTCCTTTCCAACTGAGACCGGAGAGCACGCGCAGTTGTGACGAGATCCGCGAGATTCGATGCAGGATCTCTGACAAGCAAGCGTGGTGTGGGTGCGCGGGACCGGCAGTCGACCGCGCACCCAGCAGCGATACGCGAACGCCGACTACGCGGCCGCCCGGTTGCCGCTCACTCCGCGCACGGCTTCGAGGATCGTGGCTGCCACCGCCTCGGGCTGCGAGACACTGACGGCGTGCGAGGCTCCCGTGAGCTCGGTCGTGCCGCGCGAGCCCGCGCGCTCGGCGCCCGCGCGGTGCACGGCGACCGGGATGTTGCGGTCCTCGCTGCCGAAGACGTGCCATGACGGGCGGTCCTTCCAACCGGGAATCGTCGCCTGCACGGCGTCCGTCAGCGCCGCCTCCGTCACCGGGCGCTGGGTCGCACCCATCAGGCCCGCGACCTGCACGGGCACGTCGGCCGCGAACTGGTCGTGGAAGGCGGGGCGGCGGATCACGAACTCGATGCCGCCCGTCGAGATGGGGCGCGCGTCGAGGGCGTCGCCCAGCGTCGAGCCGGGCTCGCTCGCCGAGAGCGAGAAGGCGCTGTCGCCGGGTTCGGGCACGAACGCCGCGGCATACACGAGGCCCGCGACCTGGTCGTTGCCTGCGGATGCCTCGCTGATGACGAGCCCGCCGTACGAGTGGCCGACGAGCACGACGGGCCCGTCGATCGAGGCGATCACGTCGCGAACGTACGCGGCATCGCCGGCGAGGCTGCGCAGCGGGTTCGCGACCGCGACCGAGGTGACGCCCTCGGCGTAGAGCGCGGCGATGACCCCGTTCCAGCTGGCGGACTCGGCGAAAGCGCCGTGCACGAGCACGACGGTCGGCTTCTGATCTGACATGGCTGTTCCCCTTCTCGAACCGCTCCCGCCGTCTGCGGGGCGATATCAGCTCAGACCGGGCACGACGGCGGATTGTGACCGGGACCGGAGCAGCACGCGTTCTCCGGCCCGGCCGTCACAACTCCGCCATCCGTTCGGTCATTGCTCATGACAGGCTCGGCCGAGTCGTGAGGCAAGAGCGGGAGTACTGGGTTTCAGGCGGCTTCTCCGGAGGTTGCGCCAAGCAGACCACGGCTGGTCCCACCCGCCGCCGATGCCTGTCGCGACCAGTGGAT
>NZ_DATCVK010000133.1:0-26557 GCF_036566905.1 Microbacterium sp.
GGCAGGCGCATCGGCGGGCGGCTGAGGCGCAGTCGGCTCCGACGCGGGCTGCTGAGGCGGCTCGGGTGCGGCCGGGTTCTGCGGATCGGTCATTTCTCGCCTTTCGTTCGAGTCCCCTGACGTTATCGATCCGGAGCCGCCCGCGGCAACAAGTCAGCGCGAGTCGGCGGTCTGCTCCACGACAACGTCCTCCGGCGCCTGCTGAACCGGGATCGCGGCGGTCGCCGTCTCGAGCCCGGAGAGTCGGGCCGGCGACAGCTGCTTGGCGACCTGCTCGCGTGACATGAGCCCCGCCTCGACGACGAGGTCGGCGACGCTGTGCCCGGTGAGCAGAGCCGTCTTGGCCAGCGCCGCGGCAGCCGCGTAGCCGATGAACGGCGTGAGCGCCGTGATCACGCCGACGGACGAGCCCACCATGGCGCCGAGCCGCTCGCGGTTCGCGGTGATGCCCTCGACGCAGTTGACGCGGAGGGTGAGGATGGCCTGGCGCAGCCAGGTGATCGACTGGAAGATCGAGTGCGCGATCACCGGCTCGAACGCGTTCAGCTGCAGCTGCCCGCCCTCGACCGCCATCGTCACCGTCAGATCGGCGCCGGCGACGGCGAAAGCCACCTGGTTGACGACCTCGGGGATGACCGGGTTCACCTTGCCGGGCATGATGCTCGAACCCGCCTGGCGAGCCGGGAGGTTGATCTCGCCGAAGCCCGCCTGCGGCCCGGACGAGAGCAGCCGGAGGTCGTTGCAGATCTTGGACAGTTTGATCGCGTTGCGCTTCAGCGACGCCGAGAACGACATGAACGAGCCGGTGTCGCTCGTCGCCTCGACCAGGTCGCTCGCGGTCGCGAGGTCGAGGCCGGAGATCTCTCGAAGGTGCCGCAGCACAGCCGGAGCGTAGGAAGGGTTGGTGGTGATGCCCGTGCCGATGGCCGTCGCGCCCATGTTGATCTCGTACAGCAGGTACGCGTTCTCGGTGAGCCGCTGGTGGTCGTAGCCCAGCGTGGTCGCGAAGCCGTGGAACTCCTGGCCGAGCGTCATCGGCACGGCATCCTGCAGCTGCGTCCGGCCGACCTTCAGCACGTCGTGGAACTCCACGGCCTTGGCGAGGAACGCCCGTCGCAGCAGGTCCAGCTCTTCGAGCAGGGTCTTCAGGTCGAGGCCGAGCCCGACCTTGATCGCGGTCGGGTAGACGTCATTCGTCGACTGGCTGCGGTTGGTGTCGTCGATCGGCGACAGGAACGCGTAGTCGCCCTTGGGTCGTCCCGCCAGCTCGAGGGCGACGTTCGTGATCACCTCGTTCGCGTTCATGTTGGTCGAGGTGCCGGCACCTCCCTGAATGACGCCGACGACGAACTGGTCGTGGAACTGCCCCTCGATCACGAGCTGCGACGCACGATCGATGAGGTCGGCCTTGGCCGGATCGAGGACCCCGATCTCGCGATTCGCGCGGGCGGAGGCCTGCTTCACCATGGCGAGCGCGCGCACCAGGTCGGGATAGACCGAGATGGGCCTCTTCGAGATCGGGAAGTTCTCCAGCGCGCGGGCGGTGTGGATGCCCCAGTACGCGTCGGCGGGGATCTCCATGGATCCCAGGGAGTCGGTCTCGATGCGGGTTCGCGTCATTGCGTCCAGTGACATGTGTGTGGTGTCCTCGTGGGTCGTTCACAGCGGTGTGCCGGGATGCTTCGAGACTACTCGCGACGCCCTCGCGCCGGCCTATACGCGGCGTACAGCGAGACGGGTGGCCGCGTACACGGCGGCGGCCTCGCCGACGGCGAGCGAGCGCTCTCAGTGCTGCTTGCGCGAGAATGCCTCGAGCCGCTGCTCGGGCGTGAGGCGCGACATCCGCTCCACCCATTCCGCGGAGAAGACGTCGGCGGTGGGCGCCTCCACGACGGGGACGACGGCGTGGGTGATCGTGTCGTCGTACACGTGCACGAGGTGGAAGGACTGGCCGGCGTCCATGCCGTTCACGTCGACCGCGGCCCGCGCCAGGTTCATCGTGTAGCACGTGGCGGCGGCGACACTGACGGGGACGCCCGCGAACGTGCCGCTCGTCGAATAGTGCAGGTGGCCTGCGAGGATCGCACGCACGTCGGTGCCCGCGATCACCTCGGCGAGGCGTCCCTGGTCGCGCAGCTCGAGGATGTCGAACAGGGGCACATGCGACGGCAGCGGCGGGTGGTGCAGCGCGAGGATCGTGCCGAGCGGCGCAGGGGTCGCGAGCACAGCGCGCAGCCATTCCAGCTGTGCGGTGTCGAGATCGCCGTGGTGCCAGCCGGGCACCGTGGAGTCCAGCCCGATGAGCCGCAGGCCGCCGAGATCCCACACTCCGGTGACGGGCTCCTGCGTCGGCTCGAGCCCCAGCAGGTCGCGGCGCAGCGCGGGCCGCTCGTCGTGGTTGCCGGCCACCCACACCACGGGCGCGCCCAGGCGGTCGGCGACCGGCTCGACTGCCTCGCGCAGAGCCCGATAGGCCTCGGGCTCGCCGAGATCCGTCAGGTCGCCCGTGAACACGATCGCGTCGGGACGGACGCCCGTTGCCTCGACCGCGACGAGTGTGCGAGCGAGGTTCGCCGCGGTGTCGAAGCGTCCGCCGAGCGGCGGGTTACCCGCAAGCAGATGCGTGTCGCTGATGTGCAGCAGCGTGCGCCGCGCGGGCGGATGCTGACCGAACCGGACGGACCCGGCGGGACCCACGCGCCGGGCGGATTCGGGCGACGCACCGGCGGCGCCGGGAGCAGGCGTGGGAACCATGCGCCTCAGCCTAGGCGCTCGTGCCGACACCACTCACGCGACGCACGGCCGTTGCGGCTCAGTGGTTGAACAGGATGAGGAGCAGCCCGCCGAGGACGGCGGCGGCGCAGACGCCGAAGCAGAGGTAGGCGGCGACGAGGGCCACCCGCTTCTGGCCATCGGTGAGCGGGCTGCGCTTGGCGGCCTTCGCGGCAGCCTTCTCGGCGCGGCGCGCTTCCTTCTCGGTGATCACGGTGATGGCATCGGTGAACTCGGCGGGTGCGACGACCGGTGCCCGGCCGGCGCGCACGAGAAGCCGCAGGCCGAGCGCGTAGAAGCCGACGACGAGCACGGCCGATGTGAAGGCCGCGATGAAGACCTGCACGAACGATTCCCAGTGGATGGTCATCGCGGGCCTCCGTTCTTCGGGCCGTTCGCGGATCGCTCGGCCGCCTTCGCAGCCTTGGCCGCCTTCTTCGCGGCGGTCTGCTCCGCGATCTGGGCGGCTGCCACGCGACGCGCCTCTTCACGGGCGATGGCGCGCTGGCGGCGCGTGGGCGGCGGGTTGCGCTTGACCTTGACCGCGCGACCCGAGTCGGCGACCTCGCTCATCGCGTTCGAGGCGGTCACCTCATCGCGGCGCGAGCGCAGGAAGAGGAACGTGATGATCAGAACGGCGAGCACGGCGTCGATGATCACGCCCCAGACCGGCAGCCAGACGACGATGAGAGCGGCGACCGCGCCCACCGCACCGGCGGCGGGAAGCGTGAGGATCCAGCCCACCATGATGCGGCCGGCCGTGCGCCACCGCACCTGGGAACCCCGGCGTCCGAGGCCCGACCCGATGACCGAGCCCGACGCGACCTGGGTGGTCGACAGCGCGAAGCCGAGGGCGCTCGAAGCGAGGATCGTCGAGGCCGTCGACGCCTCGGCCGCGAAGCCCTGGGCCGGCTTGACCTCGGTCAAGCCCTTGCCGAGCGTGCGGATGATGCGCCAGCCGCCCATGTAGGTGCCGAGGGCGATCGTGATCGCGCAGGCGAAAACCACCCAGGTCTGCGGCTCGGGGTTCGAGGCGGACTGCAGGCCGGCCGTGATGAGCAGGAGCGTGATGATGCCCATGGTCTTCTGCGCGTCGTTCGTGCCGTGCGCCAGGGCGACCAGGGACGACGTGAAGATCTGCCCGAAGCGGAAGCCGTCGCGTCCGTCGGGCTTGCTGTCGTAACGCCGGGTGAGCGCGTAGGCGAGCTTCGTCGCGGTGAAGGCGATGATCCCGGCGGTGACCGGGGCGATGAACGCCGGCAGGATCACCTTCGACATCACCACGCCGAAGTTCACCGCCGTGAACCCGACGCCGACGATCGTGGCGCCGATGAGCCCGCCGAACAGCGCGTGCGAGGACGACGAGGGAAGACCCAGCAGCCACGTGAGCATGTTCCAGGTGATGGCGCCGATGAGCCCCGCCAGGATGATCTCCGGGAAGATGTCCTGCGAGATCTGGTCCTCGTTGATGATCCCGCCCGAGATGGTCTGAGCCACCTCCGTCGACAGGAACGCGCCGACCAGGTTCAGGACCGCTGCCAGCAGCACCGCGGTCTTGGGCTTGAGTGCTCCGGTGGCGATAGGCGTGGCCATCGCGTTCGCCGTGTCGTGGAAGCCGTTCGTGAAATCGAAGAACAGCGCCAGCGCGATCACCAGAACGATGATGAGGGTTGCGGTTTCCACCGTTCGCTTTCGGTGAGGAGGAGTGGAGAGATGGTGCCGACGAGATCGGCGCGACGAACGAACAGTTCACCAAGGGTTCAGGTACCGGCAACCGGCCAGGAAGAATCCTACATCGGCGATCCTGACGGTCAACTCGGAGGCGACTAGCGTGGAACGGTGACTCTCAGCGACCCCGTATCCGCACCGTCCGCCCCTGCCGCCGGCATCCGTCCTCCGGTCGCCGACAGCAGGATCACCGTCCGATCGCACCACGGCGACGAGGTCGAGGACCGCTACGAGTGGTTCCGCGAGAAGGAGGACGCGGCCGTCATCGCCCACCTCGAGGCGGAGAACGCCTACACGCAGCAGCGCACCGCCCACCTCGAGGGACTCCGCGAGCGCATCTTCGGCGAGATCAAGGGCCGCACCCTCGAGACCGATCTGTCGGTGCCGACCCGCCGCGGCGAGTGGTGGTACTACGGCCGCACCGTCGAGGGCAAGCAGTACGGCATCCAGTGCCGTGCGCCGCTCGCCTCCCCCGGCGACTGGACGCCCCCCGAGCTCTCCCCCGACATCGAGGTGCCGGGCGAGCAGGTCCTGCTCGACGGCAACATCGAGGCCGACGGGCACGAGTTCTTCTCGCTCGGCAGCTTCGAGGTCTCCAACGACGGCGCCCTGATGCTCTTCGGCGTCGATGTCGCCGGCGACGAGCGCTACACGGTGCGCGTGCGCAACCTCGTCACCGGCGAGCAGCTGCCCGACGAGATCCCCGACACCTTCGCCGGTGCGACCTTCTCCCCCGACGGCCGCTTCATCGTCTACACGACCGTGGACGACGCGTGGCGTCCCGACACCGTCTGGCTCCACGAGCTCGGCACTCCCGTCGAAGGCGACGCGAAGCTGTTCCACGAACCCGACGAGAAGTACTGGGTCGGCGCCGGATTCACGCGCAGCGACCGATTCCTCGTGATCGGCGTGGGCTCGTCGATCACGTCGGAGGAGTGGCTGCTGGATGCCGACGATCTGCGCGGCGAGCCGCGCGTCGTGTGGCCGCGCACCGAAGGCGTCGAGTACGACTCCGAGCACGCCGTCGTCGACGGCGAGGACGTGCTCTTCATCCTCCACAACGACGACGCCCTCGACTTCGAGCTGGTGCGGGTGGCGGCATCCGACCCGACCGGTGAGCGCTCGGTCGTGATCCCCCACCGCCCCGGCGAGCGCCTGCTGGGCGTGTCGACGTTCCGCGACTGGGGCGTCGTCGGCTACCGCCGTGGCGGGCTCGCGCGGCTCGGCATGCTGGACTACGCGACCGACGAGGTGAGCGAGATCGGCTTCGACGAGCCGCTGTACTCGGTGGGGACCGGCGGCAATCCGGAGTGGGCTCCCCCGCTCCTGCGCCTGGGCTACGGATCGTTCGTCACGCCCGGCACCGTGTACGACCTCGACGTCGCGACCGGCGAGCTGCACCTGCGCAAGCGCCAGCCGGTGCTCGGCGGCTACGAGCCCGACGACTACGCGCAGGCGCGCGTGTGGGCGACCGCCCAGGACGGCACCCAGATCCCCATCTCGCTGGTCTACAAGCGGTCGTTCGGCGACGCCGGCGCCGCCCTGCGTCCCGTGCACCTGTACGGCTACGGCTCGTACGAGCACTCGATCGAGCCCGGATTCTCGGTGCCCCGCCTGTCGGAGCTCGACCGCGGCGTCGTGTTCGCCGTGGCCCACGTGCGCGGCGGCGGCGAGATGGGCCGCCAGTGGTACGAGGACGGCAAGCTGCTCAACAAGCGCAACACGTTCACGGACTTCGTCGACAGCGCCCGGCACCTCATCGACCACGGCTACACGACCCCGTCGCAGCTGGTCGCCGAGGGCGGATCGGCCGGAGGGCTCCTGATGGGGGCCGTAGCGAACCTCGCGCCCGAGCTGTTCGCGGGCGTTCTCGCCGACGTGCCGTTCGTCGACGCGCTCACCACGATCCTCGACCCGTCGCTGCCCCTCACCGTGATCGAGTGGGACGAGTGGGGCGACCCGCTGCACAACGCCGACGTCTACGCCTACATGAAGTCGTACTCGCCGTACGAGAACGTGCGGACGGATGTCGCCTACCCGCGCATCCTCGCCGTCACCTCGCTCAACGACACCCGCGTGCTGTACGTCGAGCCGGCGAAGTGGGTGGCGCGGCTGCGTGAGGTCGGCGCCGATGCGCTGCTGAAGTGCGAGATGGTGGCGGGCCACGGCGGTGTGAGCGGTCGCTACAACGCCTGGCGCGAGCGCGCGTTCGAGCTCGCCTGGCTCCTCGACGTGCTCGGCGTCGCCGACGCCTGATCCACCCGGCATCGGCGACGCGCACCGAGCAGCGGAGGGCGATGCGCTGAGCGAACGGATGCCTCGGGTCGAGGCATCCGTTCGCTGTCGCTGTCGGTCGATGAGCTGAGGTTCGCCTCGGGCGGTCAACCGCCCGAAACAGGTGTTCCGGCGCACACAGGACGACGGATGCCGAATCGGCCTGTCCTCGCGAGAACACCTGTTGTCGGCACAGAGAGTCCGCTGGGCGTGGGGTTCCAGCTCGCTCTGAGTCAGCCGAAGAGGGCGGCGGCTTCCTCGTAGCGGTAGAGGGGGACGGTGTTGAGCTCGCCGAGGGCCTCGGCGAAGGGGACGCGCACGATGTCGGTGCCGCGCATGGCGACCATCTGACCCCAGGCGCCGTCCATGACGGCGTCGGCGGCGTGCAGGCCGAGGCGCGTGGCCAGCACGCGGTCGAAGCCCGACGGCGACCCGCCGCGCTGGATGTGGCCGAGCACGGTCGAGCGCGTCTCGATGCCGGTGATGCGCTCGATCTCGGGCGCGAGGACCTCGCTGATGCCGCCGAGGCGTGGGCGGTTGAACGCGTCGAGGCCCTTGTCGCTGAACGCCTCGTCCATGCCGGTGAGGGTGAAGCCCTCCGAGACGACGACGAGCGGCGCGCGTCCGCGGTCGTGGGCCTTCGTCACCTGGGCGCAGATCTCGTCGATCGACATCGGCACCTCGGGGATGCAGATCGCGTGGGCGCCGGCGGCCATGCCGGCGTGCAGGGCGATCCAACCGACGTGGCGGCCCATGACCTCGGCGACCATGCAGCGCTGGTGCGAGTCACCGGTGGTGCGCAGGCGGTCCATCGCGTCGGTGGCGATGTTGACGGCGGTGTCGAAGCCGAAGGAGTAGTCGGTCGCGCGCAGGTCGTTGTCGATCGTCTTGGGGACGCCCAGCACGTTGATGCCGTCGTTGGCGAGGCGGTTGGCCGCGGCCAGGGTGCCCTCGCCGCCGATCGCGATGATGCCGTCGATGCGGTGGCCGTACATCGTCTTCGCGATGTTCTCGGCGCCGCCGCGCGGGCCCTCGTACGGGTTGGTCCGGCTCGTGCCGAGGATCGTGCCGCCGACCTTCGACAGCCCCTTCACCTCGTGGCGGGTCAGCGGGAAGAAGTCGCCGTCGACGACACCACGCCAGCCGTCGCGGATGCCGACGAACTCGAGGTCGTAGGTCGTCGTCCCCTTGAGCACGACGCCGCGGATGACCGCGTTGAGTCCGGGGCAATCGCCGCCGCTCGTCAGGATGCCGATCTTCATAGCTGTGTTCCTCGCTGTCGGGTGAAGAGAGTCGGCGACGCTGCCTCCCCCGACATTAGTGCCGGACGCGCCGCCCTGCCACACGGACCGCCCCGGGCTGGGCCGACGGCGAAGGGCGGCGCGATTCCGCGCCGCCCTTCCCCGGTATGCGGACTACGCCGCGCCGAGCGCCTGCCGCAGCACGTGCATGAGCGCGGACAGCTGCACCGAGTCGCTCGACTGCGGGTCGACGGCCTCGCCGTCGAGCGCCCGCGCCGCGAGCCCCTGCTTGGAGTCGATCAGCTCGGCGATCTTGGTGTCGATCGTGTGCGCCGCGATGATGCGCCACGCCGTGACCGGCTCGTCCTGGCCGATGCGGTGCACGCGGTCGATGGCCTGCGTCTGCTCGGCGGCCGTCCACGACAGCTCGGCGAGCACGACGTTCGACGAGGCCTGCATGTTCACGCCGACGCCCGCCGCGGTGAGCGAGCAGACGGCGATGCCGACGTCGGGGTCGGTGTTGAACGCGTCGATCGCCTGCTGGCGGGCGACCGTCGCCTGGTCGCCTCGCAGCGACACCGTCTTGAGACCGGCCGCGGCGAAGTGCGCCTCGGCGGCGTCCATGACGTCGATGTGCTTGGCGAAGAACACGACCTTGCCGACCGAGCGCTGCAGCTGCACCGCATAGTCCGCCGCGAGCACGGCCTTGGCCTGACCGATCTTGCGCACCATCGTGAAGACGTTCTCCGAGCCGGTGCCGGCGGCCTTCGACTCCTCGAGCTCGTTCTGCGCGACCAGGCGCACGATGTCTTCGTCGATGTGGCCGGGGCCGTGGCCGCGGTCGCCTCGGGCATCGATGATGCGGCGGTAGCGCGCGGCGAGGCGCTCACCGAGTTCGCGCTCGGCCTGACGGATGGAGCGCCCGAATTCGTCGTCCAGCTGCACCGGCAGGTCGGCGATGAGCTTGTCGGGCAGGTCGGCGGCGACATCCTTCTTCTTGCGCCGGACGATCCCCATCGAGATGACGGCGTCGCGCGCCTCGGGGTAGAACGACTTGTCGGCGGGCGTCAGCCCCGTCTCATCGAGCTTCTCCATGAGCTCCGGCCCGGGCTTCTCGCCGGTGGTCCAGCCCAGGAAGCGCCAGATCGCGTCGAAGTCCTCGACGTCGTTGATGAGGGGCGTGCCGGTGAGGGCCAGCAGGAGCGGGTCGCGCACCTGCTCACGGATGCGCGTCGCGAGGGCCAGCACGTTCTGCGACCGCTGCGACGTCAGGTTCTTGATGAAGTGCGCCTCGTCGACGACCATGCCCTTCAGCCCGATCGAGCTGAGCCACGACAGGTGCCGGTCGAGGATCTCGTAGTTGACGATGAAGACGTCGGCGAACGCGTCGATGTCTTCGCCGTCGCCCTGGATCACCGTCGCGCGACGGTGCGGCGTCCAGCGCTCGACCTCGCGCGCCCAGTTCATCTTCACCACGTTGGGGACGACGGCCAGGAGCGGGTACGCGTTCGCGACGGATGCCGCAAGCACCGACTCCGCCGTCTTGCCGAGGCCAGGCTCATCGGCGAGGAGGAACGTGCGGTGCCCCGCGCGCACGGACTCGAGGAACCGCGACTGGTGCGGCATGACCTCGAGGCCCTTGGGCGACAAGCGGTCGAACTCGGGCACGGGCGGAAGCTCCATCGTGGCGCTGCCGCCACCGGCACCGGTCTCGAACGCCTTGTAGAGCGGGCCCATGAGCTCCCAGCTGTCCAGGCGGCGGCACGGCGTCTGCTTGGGGCCGCGCGCCGAGAGATCGGGCGCCAGGAACGGGTTCGCCTCGCGCCGCGCCACGACCTGCTGCGGCACGACCTGGCGCTCGACGAGCGCAGCCGGCACGACGGGCGTCGCGACCGGGGCGACGTCGGTGATGATGAGCTCGTCGGGTGCGAGCTCGGCGCCCGACTCGAGCAGCCAGTCCCGGCGCATGCGGCGCGCGACCGGCGAGGTGGCCTGGTCGACCTCGAGCAGCTGGATGAGCGAGGTGTCGCGGGCGGCGGTCTTCGCGAGGATGGTGGCGACGCCGTCGAGCCGCTTCAGCAGCTCGGCGCGCGCGGCATCCGTCAGCTCGGTGTCGCCCTTCACACGGGCGCGCTCCTCGCGCACCAGGAACGCGATGACCTGGAACTTGACGCGGTTGGTCGGGCCCAGCTTTCCGCGCTGGGCCTTGGCCTCGACCTCTCGCACCTTGCGGGCGAGGATCGGGATGATGGGGGCCTCGTCGTCACGACGTGCAGACGAGGTCTTGCGGCGACGCTGCGCCGTCTGGGCGGGTGCCGTGGTCGGCATGCTCCTCCTGAGCGTGAGTGCCGGCTCGGGACCGGCGAGGATCGGATGACACCGATGGTTCTGCGTCTCCCGCGGGCGGCGCGAACGCCGTCGCGAACGCGGGATCGGGATGTTGCGCCCACGGTCGCGGGCACTCGCTTCTGCGAGCTGCGACATCGTCTGCGGTTCTTCCCTCGTGCCATTCTACGGGACGCGGCCCGGGTCGAGGGAAGTAGGCCCGCCGAAGGGATGCAGATTCGAGATGCAGGCGCCGCGGGGTCAGCCCCAGAGCGTCGCGACCACGTCTTCGGTGTAGCCGTCGGGCGCGAAGTTGATCCACGCGGTCGTCACCACGGCGCCGTCGCCGACGTAGTGCGTCTCGCCGCGGGTGTACTCGTTGTCGTCGAGCGTCACGCCCTTCTGCTCGATCCGGCACACGGTGCCGTCGCCGAGCGCCTCGCAGCCGAAGCCGGCCGCGGGCAGCGCCGCGAGGACCGCTTCGGCCTGGTCGGCGTCGATCACGGTGACGTTCGTCGCCAGACCGTATTCGCTCGGCTGACCCCACGAGCACCGCAGCGTCGGAGCGCCGCCGTGGATGATCTCGAGAAGGTCGGCGTTCTCCGTCGACAGCATCGTGACGCCGGGGTCGTTCAGCGGCGGATTGGCCGACTGCAGGCTGGCGAGCATCGCGGCGGAGTAGATCTGCTCGCAGGAGGCCGGCAGCTCGAAGGCCGCCTGCGGCTTCTCCGTCTCGATCGGCGACACCGACGGGGCCGGGGTGGGTTCCTTCACGGTGATCGAGGGGCTGCTCGACGGCGTCGCAGCCGGCTCGGGGCGACAGCCCGCGACGACGACGGCGAGCGTGGCGAGCGCCACGCACCCGATCGCGACCCGCTTCCACCGGCTCTGCTCGCCCGTTCCCACGTCACCCGTCCTCTCGCGCCACCGGAGGGCGCCGCGATATCGACCCTAACGACGAGGACGGACGGATGCCGCCGGCCACGCCGCCCGGCCACCTGAACCGGGACGGACTCAGGGTCCGGCGTACGCGCTCTGCCACTCCGAGAGCGTGTGAGGATCGTCGGTCACGATGCCGTCGACGCCGAGTGCGGTGACGGCATCCCACTGCGTGTCGTTGTTGAGCGTGTACACGACGACGCGCGCCCCGGCCGCGTGCAGCTCGTCGACGATGCCGGGGCGCGCCAGCACCGCCTTGCGGCTGACCACCACGCCGCGCGCGCCGGACTCGGCCACGGCGCTGACGACATCGGACGGCAGATGCTTGAGGATGAGCAGCCGCGACAGCACCTCCGACTCCGTCGCGGCGAGGGCCAGCGTGCGGGCGTCGAAGCTGGCGAAGACCACTCGCCGCTCGAGGGCACGCGCGGCGACTTCGGCCACGGCCGCGTCGACGGCTGCGGCATCCCATCCGCCCTTCAGCTCGACGATCGCACGGCCGTCGGCGGCGACGAGCGCGTCGAGGAACTCGGCCAGCGTCGGAACGGGCGTTCCGGCGTAGGCGGGATCGAACCACGAGCCCGCGTCGAGCGCGCGGACGTCGGCCAGCGCCAGCGACGACAGCCGGCCGTGGCCGTCGGTGGTGCGGTCGACCGTCTTGTCGTGCATGAGCACCGGCTGGCGGTCGGCGGTGAGCGCGACGTCGACCTCGACGTAGTCGAATCCGTCGGCGAGTGCGGCGGTGATGGCGGGCAGCGTGTTCTCGGGGGCGGTGGCGGCGCCGCCGCGATGGCTGGCGATGAACGCGGCCTCGCCAGGCGTCCTCTCGTCACCCATCAGCTCGCGCGAACTGACGCGCGCGGGTGTCGCGCCGAGGACGGCGATGACGACGCTCGCGATGGCGAGCACGCACATGACGGACAGGGCGTGGATCCGATCGCGAGCGTGATCGGATGCCGCGGGGTAGGGCATCGGGCATGTCCTCCGAGGTTCGTGCACCGCGTCACCGTCGACGTGGTGCGGAACACTCTACATGCGCCGTTACTGTTTCGTTACTTAGGATTCGCGCTGGTTCGCCTCACGGCGATGACGGCGTCCCAGAGCGCCTCGGCGACGTCGCCCTTGCTCCCACGCCGCGCCGCGACGACCTCGCCCTCGGCGTCGATCACCGTGACCGCGTTGTCGGCGGCCTCGAATCCCTTCGCCCAGCCGACCTCGTTCACGGCCAGCAGGTCGGTGCCCTTGCGAGCCGCCTTGCGGCGGCCGCGGTCGAGCAGGGTCTCGCCGTCGCCCGGCGTCTCGGCGGCGAACCCGACGATCGTCTGCCCGCCGCGGCGGCGGCGGACGAGCCCGGCCAGGATGTCGTCGTTCTCGATGAGGTCGAGCGTGATCCCGCCCGCCGGCGCCGAGTCCTTGGAACGCTTGAGCGGCGACACCTCGGCCACACGGTAGTCGGCGACGGCCGCCGCCATCACGATGACGTCGGCAGCACCGGCTTCGGCCTCGACGGCGGCACCGAGCTCGGCCGCGGTTCCGGCGCGCACCACCCGCACGCGAGGGAGAGCGGATGCCGTGGCCAGCACGCCGTCGTCGACATGGGCGGCGACGAGCACCACGTCGGCGCCGCGGTCGGCGGCGGCCAGCGCGACGGCCACACCCTGGCGGCCGCTCGAGCGGTTGCCGATGTAGCGCACCGGATCGATGGGCTCGCGTGTGCCACCGGCACTCACGACGACGCGGAGCCCGTCGAGGTCGGCCGGTCGGCCGCCCGCCGCGGCGAGCGCGGCGTCGAGGATCGCCTCGGGCTCCGACATCCGTCCCGGTCCGCTGTCGCCGCCGGTCAGCTCACCGCTCTCGGGGCCGACCACGATGACCCCGCGCTCGCGCAGCGTCGCCATGTTGTGGACGGTCGAGGGGTGGCGCCACATCTCGGTGTGCATCGCCGGCGCCACGACGACCGGTGCCGTGGTGGCGAGTAGGGTCGTCCCGAGGAGGTCGTCCGCGAGCCCTGCGGTCATCTTCGCCAGGGTGTTCGCCGTCGCGGGCGCCACGATCACGAGGTCGGCCGCCTGGCCGAGCGAGACGTGACGGACCCGCGCGACGTCATCGTGGACGGAGGTCGTCACGGGGTGACGGCTGATCGCCTCCCACGTCGGCAGCCCGACGAACCGGAGGGCGTCGTCCGTGGGGACGACATGCACCTCGTGCCCGGCCTTGACCAGCAGGCGCACGAGCTGCACCGTCTTGTAGGCGGCGATGCCACCGGTGACCCCGACTACGACGAACACCCTCCGATCTTGGCACGCCCACCCGACTCCCCGGCCCACGGCCGGACGACACCCCCCGAGGAGCCCTCCGCATGTGCACCGTTGTGATCCGCGTCCCGGCGTCGGCCGACGAGCCCACACGCATGCTCGCGATCCGCGACGAGGACCCGGAACGGCCGTGGAATCCGCTCGGCCGGTGGTGGCCCGAACCTCACGACGGCGTCGTCGGGGTGCGCGACGTCCGCGCCGGCGGTGCATGGCTGGCGGCCGACCCGGTGGCGGGCCGGCTCGCGGTGCTGCTCAACCGCGCCGACGAGTCCTCGCGTCCGGAGTCCGAGCTCGTGTCACGGGGCGGCATCGTGCTGGACTCCGTCGCGGGCCGCTCACCGGCGGGCGAACCGCCGACGCACGGCTTCAACCTCGTCGAGGTCGAAGGCGCGCACGCGCGCGTCCTCACATGGGACGGCGTGGCGCTGCGCACGGTCGAACTCGCGCCCGGCACGCACATGATCGCCCACGACGACGTCGACGACAGCGCAACCCCACGCATCGGCCGGTGGCTGGGCGAGTTCCGCGCGGCCGAGCCCACCGACGAAGAACGCTGGTGGATGCCGTGGGTCGAGGTGCTCGAGCGGTCCGCCGAGCTCGCTCCCACCGACGACGGCGCCATCATCCGCGACAATCGCCCCTACGGCTACCCCACGCTGTCGCTGCTGGCGTGCGTCGCATCGGTCTCGGCGCATGACGTCGACGTCCACTACGGCGAGCTGGCACATCCCGGCGAGTGGGGCGGGCTCGCGCTCGAATAGGACTGCACCAAGGCCTCGAAGGCCCCGCCTCCCGGCTGGGAGGAGGGGCCTTCGTCGTTGTGCGGCCTGGAAGAGCGCGGTCTACACCAGGCTCTTGGTGTGCCACACCGTCTTCGTCTCGGTGAACGCGGAGATGCGGGCGAGGCTCGGGGCGGCGGCATCCGTCCCGTTCTCAGGAGGGAGCACGCGCGTGAGCGTGTCGGCGGCCGCGATCTGCAGGTCGACCCAGTCCAGGTCGCCGGCGCCGACGAGGTCGAGCGCGTGCACGTCAGGGTGGGATGCCAGCCACGGGGCGATCTCGGCGGGCGAGCCGGTCAGCACGTTGACCACTCCCCCGGGCACGTCGCTCGTCGCCAGCACCTCGGCCAGCGAGATCGCCGACAGCGGATACCGCTGCGATGCGACCACCACCACCGCGTTGCCCGTCACGAGCGCCGGCGCGATCGCCGAGACGAGACCCACGAGCGCCGTGTCCTGCGGGGCGACGACACCCACGACCCCTGTCGGCTCGGGCACCGAGATGTTGAAGTACGGTCCGGCCACGGGGTTGCCGTTGCCGGCGACCTGCGCGAACTTGTCGCACCAGCCCGCGTACCAGACCCAGCGGTCGATCGACTCGTCGACTTCAGCGGCGGCCACGGATGCCGAGACACCCGTCTGCTGCACGATCTCGTCCACGAACTGCGCGCGCCGGCCCTCGAGGATCTCGGCGACGCGGTAGACTACCTGCCCGCGGTTGTAGGCGGTCGCCCCCGACCACCCCTTGACGGCGCCGCGTGCCGAGACCACGGCATCGCGTGCGTCCTTGCGCGACGCGAGTGCCGCATTGGCGAGGAACTCGCCCTTCGGCGTCGCGACCTCGTAGGTGCGCCCGGATTCGCTGCGGGGGAAGGCTCCGCCGATGTAGAGCTTGTACGTCTTCGGCACGGTCAGTCGCTTGCTCACGCGGAGACCTCCTTCTTGGAGCGAGCGGTTTCGACTCGGGCGGTGCTGCTGAGGCTCGCCGCGCCCTTCAGGTAGGCGGCGAGGCCGTGGCGGCCGCCCTCGCGGCCGTAGCCGGACTCCTTGTAGCCGCCGAACGGCGACGACGGGTCGAACCGGTTGAAGGTGTTCGCCCACACCACGCCTGCCCGCAGGCGGTCGGCGACGGCGAGGATGCGCGAGCCCTTGTCGGTCCAGATGCCGGCCGAGAGACCGTACGGCGTGTTGTTGGCCTTCTCGATCGCCTCGGCGGGCGTGCGGAACGTCAGCACCGACAGCACCGGTCCGAAGATCTCGTCACGGGCGATGCGATGGCTGGCCTGCACGTTCGTGAAGATCGTCGGCGCGAACCAGAACCCGTTCTCGGGGATGACACAGGGCGCGCTCCAGCGCTCGGCGCCCTCGTCCTCGCCGACCCGGCTCAGCTCGCGGATGCGGTCGAGCTGCTCCCGGGAGTTGATCGCGCCGATATCGGTGTTCTTGTCGAGCGGGTCGCCGAGGCGGAGCGTCGACAGGCGCGACTTCAGGCGGTCGACGACCTCGTCGTGGATCGACTCCTGCACCAGCAGGCGGCTGCCGGCGCAGCAGACGTGCCCCTGGTTGAAGAAGATGCCGTTGACGATGCCCTCGATCGCCTGATCGATGGGGGCATCCTCGAACACGATGTTCGCGGCCTTGCCGCCGAGTTCGAGCGTGAGCTTCTTGTCGGTGCCGGCGACCGCCTTGGCGATCTCGCGTCCGACGGGGGTCGAACCGGTGAAGGCGACCTTGTTCACGTCGGGATGCCGCACCAGTGCGGCGCCGGTCGCGCCGGCACCGGTCACGATGTTCACGACGCCGGGCGGCAGGTCGGCCTGCTGCAGGATCTCCGCGAAGATGAGCGCCGAGAGCGGGGTCGTCTCGGCGGGCTTCAGGACGACGGTGTTGCCGGCGGCGAGCGCAGGGGCGAACTTCCACGCCAGCATGAGCAGCGGGAAGTTCCACGGGATGATCTGGCCGGCGACACCGAGGGATCGCGGGTCGGCGCCGAGGCCGGCGTAGTCGAGCTTGTCGGCCCACCCGGCGTAGTAGAAGAACCACGCCGCGACCAACGGCACGTCGACGTCGCGGCTCTCCTTGATCGGCTTGCCGTTGTCGAGGCTCTCGGCGACGGCGAGCTCCCGCGCGCGCTCCTGCACGAGCCGGGCGATCCGGAAGAGGTACTTGCCGCGGTCACGCCCGCTCATCTTCGACCACGTCCGGTCATAGGCGCGCCGCGCCGCAGCGACGGCGTCATCGACATCCGCGTCGCTCGCCGAGGCGATCGTGGCGATGTGCTTCTCGTCGGCGGGCGAGATCGTCGCGAACGGCTCCCCGGAGCCGGCACGGAAGTCGCCGTCGATGAACAGCCCGTATTCGGGCTTGAGGGACAGGATGGCGCGCGACTCGGGGGCGGGCGCGTATTCGAGGAAACTCATGTCTTCTTCCCGGCTCAGTCGATGGTCACGTAGTCGGCACCGGAGTAGTGGCCGGTCTTCAGCTTCTGGCGCTGCAGCAGCACGTCGTTGAGAAGGCTGGACGCCCCGTAGCGGAACAGATGCGGCTGCAGCCACTCCTCGCCCACGGTCTCGGCGACGGTGACGAGGTACTTGATGGCGTCCTTGGACGTGCGGATGCCGCCGGCCGGCTTGACGCCGACCTTCTCACCGGTCGCCCGGTGCCAGTCGCGCACGACCTCCAGCATCAGGAGCGTGACCGGCAGCGTCGCCGCGGGCTGCACCTTGCCGGTCGACGTCTTGATGAAGTCGCCGCCCGCCAGGATCGCGAGCCAGGAGGCGCGCTTGATGTTGTCGTAGGTGTTGAGCTCGCCCGTCTCGAGGATCACCTTGAGCGATGCGTAGCTGCCGTCCTCACGGCGGCACGCCTGCTTCACCCGCGCGATCTGGTCGAACACGAGACCGTAGCGCCCCGCGAGGAAGGCCCCGCGGTCGATCACCATGTCGATCTCGTCGGCGCCGTGCGCCACCGCCTCGGCGGTGTCGGCAAGCTTGATGTCGAGTGAAGCCCGGCCGCTCGGGAACGCGGTGGCGACGGCGGCGACGCTCACTCCGCCCTCGTCGGGGTCGCCGTGGGCCGAGCCGAGCGCCTCGACGGCGTACGGGACCATGTCGCCGTAGACGCAGACCGCGGCCACGCGCGGGCACGTCGGGTCGGAGGCATCCGGATTCAGAGCCTTCGCGACGAGCGAGCGCACCTTGCCGGGGGTGTCGGCGCCTTCGAGAGTCGTGAGGTCGATCAGCTCGATGATCTTGTCGAGGGCCCACGCCTTCGACGTGGTCTTGATGGAGCGCGTGCCCAGCCCGGCGGCACGCTGCTCGAGACCGACCGCGTCGACGCCGGGAAGGCCGTGCAGATATCGCCGCAGCGTCGTGTCATCGGGCTGCCCGCCGAGCAGCTCGACGGCCCGCTCGGGGAGCGTCACGATGGAGGTGCCTGACATGTGCTGACCTGGCTTTCGTCTGTGGGATGGGAGTGGGGGTGCCGCTCAGCTGCTCATCCGTCGAGCAGGTGACGTGCGGTGGACTCGTCGGTGACGAGGACCGAGCACAGTCCGGAGGCGACCACCGCAGCGGCGACCTCTCGTTTGGCTTCGCCCGCGATGACGGCGATCGCGACGTCGGCGCCGCGGAGCTCATCGAGGGAGATGCCCACCGTGCGTGCGTCCAGATCGTGGTCGACGATGCGGCCGTCCGCGCCGATGTAGCGCCCGACGACATCGCCGACGGCGCCGGCCGCGACGAGGCGGTCGATGTCGCCGGGCGTGAGATACCCGCTGTCGACATGGACGGAGCGGTGATCGGCCGCACCGGCGCTGAAGAGGTATGCGGCAGCGGAGCGCGCCGTCTCGAGAACCCGGGCCACCATGCGGTCCGCCTCGATGGCCTCCTTCGTCGCGCGGTGCTCGAGGATCGCGGGGCTGGGCAGCAGGGCCGCGGCGCCGCCGCCCTTCTGCGCGATGCTGACCGCGGTGGCCGCCGCCGTGCCCGGCCGTTGGCTCATGCTGACGCCCCCGTTGATCTGCACGACGTCGGTGCCGGACGACCAGCCGTCGCGGAGGTGGTGCGCGATGTCGGACAGCGTGCGCCCCCAGCTGACGCCGAGCACCCGGGGGCTGGGCCGCAGGGCCGTGAGATAGTCAGCCGCGGCCTGCGCCACGCGCTGCTGGAGCTCGTCCTCGTTGCGCACGCCGGCGCGCGAGATGACGACCGCTGCGACGCCGCGCTCATCGCGGAGCCGGCGCTCGAGCTGCGGGCGTCGCGCGCGCGAGTGCAGGATCTCGATGCGGACGAAGCCCTCCTCCTTGGCCTGCGTCAGGAGGCGGCCCACTTTCCACCGGGTGATCTGCAGGCTCCGGCCGATCTCCTCCTGCGTGAGGTTCTCCTCGTAGTAGAGCTCAGCGGCTCGGATCGAGAGAAGTTCGTCGACGGCGTCCACGATCCTCCCTTCGTCGTCCACTCCAGGCTGACACACGGAGGCGACCGCTGCCAACATCTGAACGAATCTTGCTCAGATGAGCAGGCAACGGTCGGGGGCGCATCGCGTGGCGGATGTCTCAGCCACCCGGTTCAGCCCGAGCCGTTGCCGCGGTGGTCGCTTTCGCCTGCCGCAGCAGCACGATCACCCCGATGCCGACGACCACGACGAAGGCGATGGACAGGGTCGTGAACGCGAACCAGTTGTTGTCGAGGGCGAGGACGATAGCCGCCGACACGACCGCGATCGCCGCGGCGATCAGCTTCGAGGCGAACTTCATCCCGATGCCCGGGGTGAGTCGGCCGGCGGGCGAGCCGCCGCGCGCGAGGATCAGGTCGGCGAACGCGTCGAGCGTCGCCAGCAGCGACGCCGAGAACGCGACCGCGCACCCGAGAGCGCCCCAGAGGTTCGGGGAGTCGGAGGCCGCTGCGTCGGCGGCCATGAGGACCAGCGCGTGCACGCCTCGATCGTAGGGCGACCGCGTACGCCGGTCTACGGGCGTTGCACGGGCGGGGGCTCGTACCCCACGATGCCGCTGATCGCGGCGACGCTGAACGAGACGACGATGACGGCGACGATCGCGCGGCGAGCGAGCGACACGGGAGTGCGCGTCCGGCCCGCCGGATCGGTCAAGTCAGCTCGTCACGCACCTTTGCGACGTCGGCGGTCATCGTCTCGATGAGCAGCTCGACCCCCTCGAACGCGACCATACCGCGGATCCTCGATACGAATTCGATCTCGACGACGTGTCCGTAGAGGTCGAGGTCCGTCTCGTCGAGCACATACGCCTCGACCTGACGCACGTCGATGTCGTCGAACGTGGGGTTGGTGCCGATGCTGATCGCGGCCGGGTAGCGCACGCTGCTGCGCGGCGCGGATGCGCCGTCCTGCGGCATCCCCTCGTCGACGAGCCAGCCGGCGTACACGCCCTCGGCGGGGACGAACCCCTCGAGGTCGGCCGCCAGGTTCGCCGTCGGGAAGCCGAGCTGGCGTCCGCGCTTGAGCCCGTGCACGACCTCGCCGCGCACGGCGTGCGGGCGCCCGAGCAGGCGCGTCGCGCCCGCGACGTCTCCGGCGTCCAGGAGCTCACGAACCCACGTCGACGACACGCGCCGCCCGGCGTCGATCGCACGCACGTCGTCGACGACGTCCACGTCGAAGCCGAACTCGGCCCCCAGCTCGCGCAGCAGTTCGGGGTTTCCGGCGCCGCCGCGTCCGAAGCGGAAGTCGGCGCCGACCATCACGATCCGCACGCCCAGTGCGCCGACCAGCACATGCTCGACGAACTCCCGGGCACCCAGGTCGGCGAGTTCGCGGTCGAACGTGAGCATCAGTGTCGCGTCCACACCCGCGTCGGCGAGGAGACGCAGCTTCTGGTCGACGCCGACCAGGCTGTCAGGGCAGAGCTCGGGGCGCAGCAGCGCGAGGGGGTTGCGGTCGAACGTGACGGCGACGACGCGCGCGCCGGAGGCTTCGGCATCCACCCGTGCCCGGTCGATGACGGCACGGTGCCCGGAGTGCACGCCGTCGAACTTGCCGATGGCGACGACGGAGGGACCGAAGCCGGCAGGCACCTCGCGGGGGTCCCGGAAGACGATCACGACGCCACCGCCGCCGGCGCCGTCGCGGGCTGCGCGACGGGACGATGCGTCGCCAGCCACCAGAGACCGAGGAACGGCAGCACGAGAGGCACGAACAGATAGCCCATCCCGTACCAGGACCAGACCGTCGGATGGGCGAACAGCTCCGGCATCACGAAGCTCAGCGTGCCGACGATCAGCACGCCGACGAGCTCGAACACGATCGCGACCCATGCCACCACGTACCACCCGCGTCGGCCGGCGAAGACCAGCGCCAGCGTGGCGACGATGTACACCAGCGCCGAGAGCGCCGAGAGCGTGTAGGCGAGCGGCGCCTCGTCGAAGCGCTCGACGATCTGCACGAAGGACCGACCGGTGGCGCCGAGGGCCATGATCGCGTAGACGATCACGAGCACGCGGCCGATGCCGGTCATGCGGGGGCGGGCGGAAGACGACATAACCAGACGAGTTTAGTTCGTGCCGCGGGCGCCGGTTCCGCCACGATGACCCGCGCCGGCATTTCGGCGCCGTGGTGTCGGCGGCCGCCGCGCCCGCGCGCGACGTCCCTCAGGCGAGCTGGACGGTCCAGATCACCTGCATGCGCCAGACCATCACCGCGATGGACAGCGCCGCGATGCCCATGATCACCGTGCTCCAGCGGCTGCGCTCGAGCAACGCCCACGCGACGGCGGCGACGGGCAGCAGCACGGCGGAGACGAGGTAGACCCAGAACTCGAGGAGGCTCCCCGACGGCGGGTTGCCTGCGAACGGCGCGACGATCGCGATGACGACCTGCGCGAGGAGCAGGAGCTCGACCAGGGCGAGAGCGCCGACCGTCCAGTCGCTCGGCCGCCGGCCGGCGAGCCCGGCGATGACGCAGAAGAGACCTGTCGCGACCGCGACGATCACCTGGGCGATCGTGAACCACAGGATCATCGGGCGCCCCCCTCGGGCATGTTCATCGCGCTCTTGACGTCGTCACCGCGACGCTCGACGACGCCGACGAGCCCGCCGTCGGGGTCGATCGCCGCCGCGGGTGTCGCGGGAAGGCGTCCGGCAGCCCCGAGCAGCCGCTTGCCGTGGCGGAGGTCGCGCGCCTCGTCGCCGGTCACCTCGAACCGGCCGAGCACCGCACCTGCTGCCGTCGCAGGGTCGACCATCGTCGCGTCGGCGAGGTCTTCGACGCCTGGCGCCCCGGCCACGTCGAACGGACCGATGCGGGTTCGCCGCAGCGACGTGAGATGCCCGCCCACGCCGAGCGCGGCACCCAGGTCACGGGCGAGCGAACGGATGTACGTGCCGCTCGAGCAGTCGACGACGACATCGACGTCGATGACGCCCGGCATCTCCGAGCCCGCGCCCGCGGCGCCGGCGTCCCCGGCCACGATGCCTGAGCCGGTCGAGAGGCGCCGCTCGGCGAGGACCTCGAACCGCGACACCGTGACCTCGCGCGCCTTGAGCTGCACGTCCTCCCCCGCGCGGGCGAGGTCGTAGGCACGGCGCCCGTCGACCTTGATCGCCGAATACGTGCTGGGGACCTGCGAGATGCGACCGGTGAGTGCGGCGATGCCCGCCCTGATGGCCGGGGAGTCGAGGGCGGCATCCGTCACAGAGACGACCTGACCCTCTGCGTCGTCGGTGTCGGTCGCGACGCCCAGACGGATCGTCGCCTCGTAGGTCTTGTCGAGGCCGACGATGAACGTGAGCAGCCGCGTCGCGCCTTCGACGCCGAGCACGAGCAGCCCGGTCGCCATGGGGTCCAGCGTGCCGGCGTGGCCGATCTTGCGTGTGCCGAGTGCACGGCGCGCTCGTGCGACGACGTCGTGCGAGGTGATGCCGCGGGGCTTGTCGACGAGCAGGATTCCGGGTGCGGCCATCAGCTGCGCCCGACGATCCGGGGGTGGGCGAGATCGACGTTGTCGACGATGACGGAAGCCGCCTCCTGGGGTCGCGCCTCACGCAGGTAGATCTCCTGCCCCTGCCGGTAGCGGGCGTTCGACGGCGCGTCCGGGTCGGGGTCGGATCCATCTCGCAACGCCATGCGCGCGTACGACACGTCGAAGGGCACGTCGAGCCAGATCGACCAGTCCCACAGGTCTCGCAGCTCCGGCCTGTGCAGGAAGACGCCGTCCACCACGAGCACCGCATCCAGAGGTGCGGTGACCCACTGCGACTCGACGGGAGCGTCGCGGACGACGTCGAAGGCCGCCAGCTGGAAGCCCGTCGTGCCCGCGGTCTGCGCGCCGTCGCGGAACGGGTCGACCAGCACGCGCCGGAAGGTCGCATAGTCGAAGGAGTCGCGATAGAAGCCCTCGGGGCTGTGGCGGCCGCGCAGGTACCGCTCGCTCCGGGGTCGGTGGAAGCCGTCGATGCCTGCTCGGAACACCGCATCGCCGGTCTCGGCGAACACCTCGGCGAGCCCGTCGGCGAACACCGTCTTGCCGGCGCCGTCCAGCCCGTCGACGGCCACGATCACGCGGCCGCCGGAGTTGCGTCGCCGGACACGGTCGCGCAGTTCACGCCACAGCGTCGTGGTCGGCGTGACGGGAAGGCGCATGGTTCCAGCCTACGGCGACGACGCCACCGGTCCCGTCGCGCGCCTACGCTGGAGCGCATGCCCGATCTCGCTCCCCCACTCGTGGAGTGGTATTCGGCGAACGCGCGCGACCTGCCGTGGCGGCGGCCGGGATTCGGGGCGTGGGGCGTGCTGGTGAGCGAGTTCATGCTGCAGCAGACGCCGGTCACGCGGGTCATCCCCCACCTGGAGGCGTGGCTCCAGCGTTGGCCGACGCCGGCGGACCTGGCGGCCGCCGCTCCCGCCGACGCGGTGCGGCAGTGGGCCAACCTGGGCTATCCGCGGCGGGCGCTGTGGCTGCATCGTGCTGCGATGGAGATCCGCGACCGTCACAGCGGAGTCGTTCCCCGTGACGTCGACGCGCTCCTCGCCCTCACCGGCATCGGCGACTACACCGCACGCGCGGTGGCCGTCTTCGCCTACGGCGACCGGCATCCCGTGGTCGACACGAACACGCGGCGCGTGCTGGCGCGCGCGATCGACGGCAGGTCGCAGCCGGGCCCGCCGTCGCGGCGCGACCTGGAGGCGATGGCGGCGATCCTCCCCCACGACCGCGACACGTCGGCCGTCGTGAACGCAGCCGCCATGGAGCTCGGCGCCACCGTCTGCGTCGCGCGGGCACCGCGCTGCGACGCGTGCCCGCTGCGCGACCGCTGCGAATGGCGGGCGGCCGGGTATCCCGACACCGGTGACGACCGGCGCAAGCAGGCGCGCTACGAAGGCAGCGACCGGCAGGCGCGCGGCGCGGTGCTGAAGTCGCTGCGGGATGCCGCCACCCACGCGGTGCCCCTGGCCGAGGTCGTTGCGGAGTGGCCGGACCCCCTCCAGCGCGACCGGGCCATCGACTCGCTCATCGCGGACGGGCTGGCCGAGGCATCCGACGGGCTGCTGCGCCTGCCGCGCTGAGGAGGGCGCCGCAACGACGAACGCCGCGACCGGCGGACCGGTCGCGGCGTGTCGATGGCGACGAGGAGTCAGTCCTCGCCATCGAGCTCCCGCGGCTTGACGTACGGGTCGGCGTCGCCGGCGTACGTCGCCGATGAGGCGAGACCCGCCACTGCGGCATCGCGCTCCTGCGCTTCGCGCAGCAGGTCGGCGATGTGCCCCGCGTTCTCGGGGATCGCGTCGGGGATGAACTCGAGCGAGGGGGTGAGACGCACGTTGAGGTGCTTGCCGACCTCCGAGCGCAGCATCCCCGTCGCGGACTTCAGCGCCGCGGCGGATCCTTCGCGCTCCTCGGGCGAGCCGAGCACCGTGTAGAACACGGAGGCGTGCTGAAGGTCGCCGGTCACCTTCACATCGGTGATGGTCACGAATCCGAGCCGCGGGTCGCGCAGGCCCTTCTCGAGCCTCTCGGCCAGGATGACGCGGATGCGGTCGCCCAGCCGGGCCTGACGTTCCGAAGACATGATGATGCTCCTTTCGAAGCGTGAGGGACGCCCTGACGATGCAGGACGCCCCTCACGCGCGCGACTTACGCGCGGGGCTTCTCGACCATCTCGGTGGTCTCGATCTCGTCGCCCACCTGGATGTCGTTGTACTTGCCGAGGCCGATACCGGCTTCGAAGTCCGTGCGAACCTCGGTGACGTCGTCCTTGAACCGGCGCAGCGACTCGATGGCCAGGCCATCGGCCAGGACCACTCCGTCGCGGATGACGCGCGCCTTGGCGTTGCGCGTGATCGTGCCCGAGCGGACGATGACACCGGCGATGTTGCCGAACTTCGAGGAGCGGAACACCTCGCGGATCTCGGCGACGCCCGACTGGACCTCTTCGTACTCCGGCTTGAGCAGGCCCTTGAGCGACTGCTCGACATCGTCGATCGCGTTGTAGATGACCGAGTAGAACCGGACATCCACACCCTCACGAGCGGCGCGCTCGCGCGCCTTCGTGTCGGGACGGACGTTGAAGCCGATGACGATCGCGTTGTCGATCGTCGCGAGGTTGATGTCGGACTCGGTGATCGCACCCACACCGCGGTGGATGATCCGCAGCTGGACGGAGTCGTCGACCTCGATCTTGAGCAGCGACTCCTCGAGTGCCTCCACAGCACCCGACACGTCACCCTTGATGATGAGGTTGAGCGACTCGACCTTGCCCTCTTCGAGAGCGCGGGTGAAGTCCTCGAGCGAGATGCGCTTGCGGGCCTTGGCCAGCTGAGCGTTGCGCTCGGCCGCTTCACGCTTCTCGGCGATCTGGCGGGCCGTGCGGTCCTCCTCGGTCACGATGAACGTGTCGCCGGCGCGCGGCACCGAGTTCAGACCCTGCACCTGCACGGGACGCGACGGGAAGGCCTCCTCGACCGGGTCGCCGTTCTCGTCGGCCATCGCGCGGACGCGGCCGTACGCCGTGCCGGCGACGATCGCATCGCCGACGCGCAGCGTTCCGGACTGGATGAGCACCGTGGCGACCGAACCGCGACCCTTGTCGAGCTTCGCTTCGATCGCGACACCGCGCGCGTCCTTGTTCGGGTTGGCCGTGAGGTCCAGACCCGCGTCCGCAGTGAGCAGCACCGCATCGAGGAGCTCCTGGATGCCGGTGCCCTGGCGAGCCGAGACGTCGACGAACATCACGTCGCCGCCGTACTCCTCGGCGACCAGGCCGTACTCGGTGAGCTGCTGACGCACCTTGGCCGGGTTGGCGTCGGGCTTGTCGACCTTGTTCACCGCGACCACGATCGGCACGTTGGCCGCCTGGGCGTGGTTGAGCGCCTCCACCGTCTGCGGCATGATGCCGTCGTCGGCGGCGACCACGAGGATCGCGAGGTCGGTCACCTGCGCACCACGGGCACGCATGGCGGTGAACGCCTCGTGACCCGGGGTGTCGATGAAGGTGATCGCGCGCTCGATGCCCTCGTGCTCGGTCCAGACCTGGTACGCACCGATGTGCTGCGTGATGCCGCCGGCCTCGCCCGCGACCACATTGGTCTGGCGGATGGCGTCGAGCAGGCGCGTCTTACCGTGGTCGACGTGACCCATGACGGTCACGACAGGAGGCCGGATCTCGAGGTCTTCCTCGTTCTCCGCCTCCAGCTCGGCCTCGAGATCGAGACCGAAGCCCTCGAGGAGCTCCTTGTCCTCGTCCTCCGGCGAGACCATCTGGATCTTGTAGCCGAGCTCGGCGCCGAGCACCTCGAAGGTGGCCTCGTCGAGCGACTCGGTCGCGGTCGCCATCTCACCCAGGTTGAACAGGATGGTGACGAGCGTGCCGGGCTGCACGGTGTACCCGCGCAGCGCCTCGAGCTTGTCCGCGAAGTCGGCGATCGATGCGCCGCGGCGCAGGCGGATGATCTCGCCGTTGCCCTTCGAGACGTTGACGCCGCCGACGACCGGCGCCGACCGCATCTCGAACTCTTGACGCTTCGCCCGACGCGACTTGCGCTGCTTCGACTTGCCGCCGCCCTTGCCGAAGGCGCCCGCGGTGCCACCGCCGGGGCCACGGCCGCGACCGCCACCACCGCCGGGACGACCGGCGAAACCGCCCGCGGGCGCTCCACCGGGAGCGCCGCCAGGACGCTGGAAGCCACCGCCACCGGCGCCACCGGGACGACCGGC
>NZ_DATCVK010000134.1:0-3347 GCF_036566905.1 Microbacterium sp.
GATCGTCGGGATCGAGGTGATGTTCATCGCCGCGGCGAGCTGCTGCTGGTCTTCGGTGTCGACCTTGGCGAAGGTGAAGTCGGGGTTCGCCTCGGCGGCGGCCTCGTAGTTCGGCGCGAACTGCAGGCACGGGCCGCACCATCCGGCCCAGAAGTCGACGAAGACGGTGCCTCCCTCGAGGATCGTCTTCTCGAAGGTGTCCAGGGTGAGCGCCACGGTAGCCATGCAGCAAGCCTATGCGGCGTCGCTGTGGGCGCGCTCGGTGTTCGCCCTGCGCGAGCTGTGCGCTCGCCCCGGCCGCGCGACCAGGATTGCACGCGAGCATGCAGCGCCGCCGCGGGCCTGCGCCGGTATCGTGAAGGCGTGGTCGCTTTCGGAGGCGCGCTCGGTTCGTTCCGTCGCCGCGGCTCGGTCTCCGACGAATCGTCGGAACCGGAGGTCGCGGTCGATGTCGCGCGTCCGCATGGGGCCGCGCACCCGTCGGATCCGGCACGGGCGGCCGACGACGCGATCCCCGACCTCGACTGGCGGGTGTTCCCCGAAGGCGCCGAGCACTCGATGTTCGAGGCGCCGAGCGGCATGCTCGCACGAGTCGCCCTCGGGGCGCCGTCGGCCCCCCGCATCGTGCTGGTGCCGGGCGCCACGGGGTCGAAAGAGGATTTCGTGCTCATGATGCCCCTCTTCGCCGAGGCCGGGTACCGAGTCGAGTCCTTCGATCTCGCGGGCCAGTACGAGTCGTGGCGCGCAGGGCCGTGGAACCTCCGCCCGCCGCGGCAGCGCTACGACGAGCGGCTCTTCCTCGACGACTTCCTCGCGGTGCTCGATGACGGCACGGCGCCCGCGCACGTGCTCGGCTACAGCTTCGCCGGCACCCTCGCCGAGCTCGCGCTGCTCGAGCGGCCCGAGCGGTTCGCGAGCCTGACGCTCCTGAGCGCACCGCCCGAGCCCGGGCAGTCGTTCCGCGGGGTCAAGCGCATCGGGCCGATCAGTGCGTTCACCTCCCCGCGCCAGGGCGCGGGCCTCATGCTCTGGGGCATCCGCAACAACCTCAACCGGGTACCGCCGCGCCGACTCGAGTTCGTGCGCGATCGGTTCGCGCTCACGCGCCGCGAGAGCGTCGACGACATCATCGCGCTCATGATGAAGACACCGGACCTGCGGGCCGGGCTCGCCGCATCGACGATTCCGAAGCTCGTCGCGGTCGGGGAACACGATCTCTGGCCGCGTGAGCTGCACGAGCGGTTCGCGCGCGAGATCGGGGCCCACCTGTCGGTCTATCCCACGGGGCACAGCCCGTGCGAGACGGCACCGCACCAGCTCGTGCGCGACATGCTCAGGCTCTTCGAGGCGACCGACCTCACCCCGTAGCCATTGCGGGTGGCGGGCGGCCAGCAACCCGTCTCACGCGGGCAGCGGCGCCTCTCCGTCGGGCTCGACCGCATCGGCGCCGTCGAGATCCGAGGGCGATGCATTCGCCTCCCACACCCAGACCGGCGCACGGCGTCGCTCGGCCCGTCGGGTGAGCGGTGGCCACTCCCGCGATTCGACCGACATCGTGTGGAACGCCATGCGCACTCGTCGTGCCAGACCGTCGAACGTGTCGAACGGGCGCGCCGAGACACCCACGAGCAAGCGGCGGTCGCGCACGACCGTCATGCCGGGCTGCATCCACCATGCGAGGTCGAGGTCGTCGTGCACGTCGGCTCGGTCGCGGTGCACGAGGTCGCGGAGCCGCGCCCACACGTCGGCGCGCATTGCGTAGTTCGAGCCGAAGATGGGCGGATGTCCGAGCAGCGCGCCGATCACGGTGAAGTAGCCGCCGATGTAGATGTTGCGCGCGATCCAGCGCACGACGGAGTTGCGTCCGTAGAACGTGCCGCCGTTCGTGACGACCGCGGGGCGATCCGAGGCGGCCATGCGCCGCTCGATCTCGGCGATCCAGTCGGGTGCTGGCACCGAGTCGGCGTCGAGGCGAGCGAGGAGGTCACCGGATGCCGCGTCGAACCCTGCGGCCGTCGCGGGCCAGATGCCGCGCAGGGGCTCGTGCACCACTCGCGCGCCCGCGGCGAGGGCGACGTCGGTCGTGGCATCCGTCGAGCCGTTGTCGACGACGATGATCTCGTCGGGGCGCCGGGTCTGGCTCGCGAGCGCGTCGAGGCATGCGGCGAGGAAGTCCGCGTCGTTCAAGCTCGGAATGATGACCGAAATCGTGCCCATCACGGCGAGTCTAGCCACGGGAGCGCTCTGCGACGCACGGTTCGTGCGTGTTGCGGGCGATCGTGGAATTGGGGCTATTGCCGGCGCATGGGCTCCGCATATGCTCTCCCGCAAGTCGGGCGTCAACCGGTGCCGCCCGTATGGAAGGGAAGACGATGTACCCATCTGCGCCACTTTCCAAACGAGCTCGAGCCGTCGCCATCGCGACGGCCGCGGCTTTCACCATCGCACTCGTCCCGGCGGGCGCGGCGTTCGCCGCTCCGGCCGTGAAGTGCGACAACCGCAACAACAACACCGTCTCGAAACTTCTGGAGTGCGTGAATGCCGACGGTGTGGTCGAGCATCTCGACGAACTCCAAGCGATCGCCGACGCCAACGGCGGAAATCGCGCCGCGGGTCTTCCGGGCTACGACGCGAGCGTCGAGTACGTCGTCGACACCCTGACGGCCGCGGGCTGGAACGTGTCGATCGATGAGTTCCCGTACACGTACGTGGGGCCGTCCGAGCTCGAGCAGCTGTCGCCGGTCGTCGCGACCTATCCCACGGGCCCGTTCACGGGCACGGGGTACGGCGAGGTCATCGGCACCGTGATCCCGGTCGACCTCGCGCTCGACCCGCCGCAGGCATCGACGAGCGGGTGCGAGGAGGCGGACTTCGCCGGCCTCGACTTCTCGGGCGACAGCGACATCGCGCTCATCCAGCGTGGAGCGTGCAACTTCGCGGTCAAGGCGATCTTCGCCGAGGCCGCCGGTGCCGAAGCGGTCGTCATCTTCAACCAGGGCAACAGCCCCGATCGCGAGGGCCTCATCACGGGCACCCTCGGCGGCAACGACATCGTGGGGATCCCCGTAGTCGGTGGAAGCTTCGCCGACGGCGTCGCGCTCGCGCAGGCGGACTCGACCGCCCGCGTGATGGTGCCGCTGCCCCAGTCGCGCCCGCAGAAGAACGTCATCGCGGAGCTTCCGGGACTCAACGACGACAACGTCGTGATGGCCGGTGCGCACCTCGACTCCGTGCAGGCCGGTCCCGGCATCAACGACAACGGAAGCGGTTCGGCGGCGCTCCTCGAGCTCGCCCAGAACATCTCCAAGCTCGAGCCGCAGAACACCGTGCGCCTCGCCTGGTGGGGT
>NZ_DATCVK010000135.1:0-32082 GCF_036566905.1 Microbacterium sp.
CCGCCGGGTCGCGGCGAGATGGCGTTCGGGCTCGCGCAGCTGGGCCTCGCCGCCGCGACGCTCGGCGACGCCGCCTCGGCTCTGGCGTGCGTGCGCACTCTCACGCTCGACCACTGGCAGCCGTCCCTGACGACGACGCACGACGCCGGGCGCATCTTCAACCTCGACGCGTCCGGTGCGCTGCCCGCCGTCGTCGCGGCGATGCTCGTGGGCTCTTCGGTCGGCGAACTGGCGGTCTTCCCCGCGCTGCCCGATGAGTGGTCGCGGGGCTCGGCGTCGGGGCTGCGGGCACGGGGCGGCCTGGTCGTCGATCTGCAGTGGCACGAGGCCGGGTGCAAGATCACGCTGCGGATGCTGTCCCAGGCGCGCTGGCTGAACCCCACCGGTCGCGTGCGCCTGCGCGCCGGTGCGTCGTTCGGGGGCGTTGTGCGGGACGTCGTCGTCAGCGACGGGACCACGGTCCACCTGCCACGCCGTCGATGACCTCCGGAAGGAGCCGACAGGCGGGGTGCGCAGCCCCACGTACACTTGTCCCTCGTGACTGAACGCGTTCTCGTCAACCAGCTCAAGGGCCTCGCCGACGGCCCCGTCTCCGTCTCCGGATGGGTCGAGACCGTCCGCGACCAGAAGAAGGTGCAGTTCGTCATCCTTCGCGACGAGACCGGGGCGGTGCAGCTGGTCAACCCGGCGACCCGGCCCGCCGAGGATGGTTCGGAACAGGATGCCGGTGCGCTGGCCCTCACCGACCTCATCTCGAACCTCGCCACCGGCACCTTCCTGACGGTGACGGGTGAGCTCAAGCACGACGAGCGCGTCAAGCTCGGCGGCGTCGAGGTCAAGATCGGCGCGCTGGACATCGCGGGCGCCGCGCTCCCTGAGACGCCGATCGCCGCCGACAGTGCTCCCGACAAGCGCATGGACTGGCGCTTCCTCGACCTCCGCCAGCGTCGCAACAACCTCATCTTCCGCGTGCAGACCACCCTCGAGCACGCCATGCGCAGCTACTGGATCGAGCGCGACTACATCGAGGTCCACTCGCCGAAGCTCATGGCCACGGCATCCGAGTCGAACGCGGAGCTGTTCTCGCTGGAGTACTTCGGCGACCAGACCGCCTATCTCGCGCAGTCGCCGCAGTTCTTCAAGCAGATGGCGCAGGTCGCCGGCTTCGGCAAGATCTTCGAGATCGCCCCCGCGTTCCGCGCCGACCCCTCGTTCACGTCCCGCCACGCCACCGAGTTCACGTCGATCGACGCCGAGATCAGCTGGATCGACTCGCACGAGGACGTCGCCGCGATGCAGGAGGAGCTCCTCGCGACCGCGATCGCCGCGGTGAAGGAGAAGCACGGCGCCGAGATCGAGGAGCTGTTCGGCCTCGAAGTGCAGGTGCCGGCCGTGCCGTTCCCGCGCATCCCGCTCGCCGAGGCGCTCGAGATCGTGAAGAGTCGCGGCTACGAGGTCCCCCGCACCGACGGCGACCTCGACCCGGAGGGCGAGCGGCAGATCTCGGCGTACGTCGAGGAGACCTACGGTCACCAGTTCGTGTTCATCACGGACTACCACCCGGAGATCCGCGCTTTCTACCACATGCGCAACGAGGAGACCGGGCTCACCAAGAGCTACGACCTGCTGTTCAAGGGTGTCGAGATCACGACCGGCGCGCAGCGCGAGCACCGCGTCGACGTGCTCATCGAGCAGGCGAAGGAGAAGGGGCTCGAGCCCGAGCACCTCGACTTCTACTTCGACTTCTTCCGCTACGGCGCCCCGCCCCACGGCGGCTTCGGCATGGGTCTCGCACGCGTGATGATGCTGCTGCTCGGCGAGTCGTCGATCCGCGAGGTCACCTATCTCTTCCGCGGCCCGACGCGCCTGGCGCCCTGATAGCGCCGGCGCGCGCACGCGAGTGTGGTAATCCTCGAAGGTGACGATCATCCTCGACGGACTCCAGAACTTCCGCGACCTCGGCGGCCTTCCCCTCGCGGCGGGCGGCAGCGTCCGCTCCGGTGTGCTCTACCGCTCTGAAGGCCTCAGCAGCCTCACCGAAGCCGGCGTCGCCGCGCTCTCGGCGAGCCCGATCGGCGTCGTCGCGGATTTCCGCACGCCGATGGAGCAGGCGAGCGCGCCCGACCGCCTGCCCGCCGACCGGGAGGTCGAGGTCGTCGAGCTGTCGGTGCTCGAGGGCGCGCTGACCGGCGCGGCCGGTGCCGCGGCGACGACCGACGGCCCCATCGACACCGGCATGGCGAAGAAGATCCTCGCGGCTCTCCCCCGCCTCGGCGAGCTGTACGTCCAGATGCTCGAACACGGCGCGACCTCCTTCGCGGAGGCCGCTCGCCGGGTCGCGGCTCCCGAGCTGCGCGAGAACCACGCCGACGCGGCATCTGTGGACGGCGATGCGTCGGCGGTCCTCGTGCACTGCACGGCAGGCAAGGACCGCACCGGCGTCGCCGTCGCGCTCCTGCTCGACGCGGTCGGGGTGGAGCGGGATGCGGTCGTCACCGACTACGCGATCTCGGAGCGGAATCTCGCCGGCCCGTGGGCCGACCGCATGCTCGCCGGAATCGAGCAGATGGGGGCGCCGCTGACTCCCGAGATCCGCGAGCTGGTCACGGGAACGCCGCCCGCGGCCATCGAGCAGGCGCTGACGTGGCTCGACGAGCGGGGCGGTGCCGCAGCGTACCTGCAGTCGGGTGGGCTGACCGACGCCGAGCTGGGCGCGCTCCGCACGCGCCTCGCCGGCTGAGCCGCGGCATCCGGTCGCGCCTTCGTCGCCCGCCGCTCCTCATCCGAGGAACGTGACCGGTCCGAGCGATAGGGCGTGATCGTCCTCATCTGAGGACCGGAGCCGAGCTGCGGTCCGCCCTCCGGCGTGTCGTCCCTCATTCCGGCTCAGGTCCTCAGATGAGGATCACGGATGTCGCTGGAGGACGCGTCGGTCATCCCTCGAGAGCGCCGAGCGAGGCGCCGAGACCGAGGAGCGCGGTCAGCGCGGGGTGGTGAGCGCCGCGCGCAGGCGGTCGGGCGACACGCGCCAGTGGCCGTGCAGCTTCCCGTCGATGAGCACCACCGGGATCTTCTCCCACCACTGCGCGTAGAGTGCGGGGTCTTCGGCGATCGAGAGCTCCTCGATGTCGACGGCGTCCTCGGGCAGCTCGGCCACGACCGTCTCGACGACCTCGCGGGCGACGTCGCACAGGTGGCAGTCGGGCTTGCCGATGAGGGTGATGGTGGTCACGCCGGCACTGCCGTCACGCCTCGACCGGGTAGCCGGCGGCGATCCACTCGTTCGTGCCGCCGTCGACGTTGGTGGCGTCGTAGCCCCGCGCCTCGAGAGCCTCGACCACGCGGCCCGAACGGCCGCCGACCGCGCAGATGACGTCGAACGCGCCGTCGGGCAGCTCGTCGAGCCGGCCGCCGATCGTCGACATCGGGATGTTGACCGCTCCGGGCACGTGCCCAGCGGCGAACTCGCCGACCTCGCGCACGTCGATGAGCGGGATGTCGGCGCGCTCACGCAGCTGCTGAACAGTGATGGACTTCATGTCGGCCTCTCGGGTCGCGGACTCCGCCGGGCGGAGCAGGCATACACGAAGCGCCCGTCCGAAGACAGGCGCTTGGTGCGGATGCCGCTTACTTCTTGTTGCGGCGCTGGTGGCGAGTCTTGCGAAGCAGCTTGCGGTGCTTCTTCTTCGCCATGCGCTTGCGGCGCTTCTTGATGACAGAACCCACGGAAAACCTCACTATGTCGGGGTCTGGGCGCGGCTCGTGCGCGCCCGGGATCGGGCAGATGCGTGAAATGCCTCGGGACAGTCTAGCCGACGTCGGACTCGGTCCGTGTCCACGATGGCCTCGACCCGTTCCGGGCCGGGATCCTGATCGCGACCATCGAGATGTCGGTGGCCGGCGTCAGACTCTTGAGATGCCTGAATCCGACTTCGACTTCCTGCTCGGCACGTGGGAGGTCGAGCATGACAAGCTGATCGACCCCTTCGCCTCTCCCTCCGGGCCGCGGGTGCGCTTCGCCTCGACCGCCACCGTGATGCCGATCCTGGACGGGCTCGGCACCGTCGACGAGACGCGTGGCACGTTCCCCGACGGGACGGGCTTCGTGGGCTTCTCACTTCGGCTCTACGATCCGTCGACCGACGAGTGGGCCATCTGGTGGGCATCGAAGGCGAACCCCGGCGTGCTCGATGAGCCGGTGCGCGGACGCTTCATCAACGGGCGCGGCACGTTCGTCGGCCCGGCCGAGACCGATGGTCGCTCATTCCTCGCGCGGTTCCATTGGCTCGGAACCGACGATGCTCATCCGGTCTGGGAGCAGGACTTCTCGTTCGACGGCGGCGAGACCTGGGAGCCCGTCAACTGGCGCATGCGCCACACCCGGGTCGCGAGGTGACGCGCGGGCCTCAGCCGACGTCGGCGATCGGCCGTTGCAGGGCCTCGGTGACGGCGGACTCGGGGACCCGGTAGCTGCGTCCGAAGCGGACAGCGGGCAGCTCGCCGGAGTGCACCAGCCGGTACACCGTCATCTTCGACACGCGCATGAGCTCCGCGACCTCGGCGACCGTGAGGAAGCGCACATCGGACAGTTCAGCCATGTCGATTCCTTCCCCAGGAGTGCTGCACACACTCTAGAACGGGCGAGACCGGCGTGTAAATACGGTGCCTGTGTGAACCGCTGTGACCGCTGTGGCTTGTGCGGCGGGATTCACGCCTCTGTGCGCTGGCGCGCCTTGCGGTCGCGCGCCTCGCGCGCCGCCTGCCGCTCGAGCTTGTGCGCGGCGCGCAGCACCTTCTCGGCCTCGCGCACGGCCTTGCGCGCCTCGCGGAACTTCTTGTCGTCGGCGATGTCGGCGTCATCCAGTGCGACCCACGGCCGACCTTCCTCGCGGCGCCCCTCCTCCGCCGCGGCGATGTAGTCGCTGACTCCTTCGAGGCCGAGGGCGAGGGCGAACGAGAACGGATCCGATTCGTCGAGGAACACGCCCGCGTCGATCGCCGCACGCAGCTCGGGGTACGCGTCCGCGGTGATGAGCGCACGGAACATCGCGTCTTCGTTGCGGGCGATGGACTGCTCGTCGAGACCCTGCTCGCGCTGCACGCGTGCGTACCCTGCGAGGATCGACCCGGCCCAGTGAGAGGTGCCGGTGACGAGCAGCATGACGGCCAGCCGCTCCGAGTACGACAGCGCGGTGTCGGCGAGCGCGCTCAGTCCGGCATCCATCCAGGCAGCGCTGTTGGGGGTCGCCGGGACCCCTGAGATCGGGATGTCGAGCACCCAGGGGTGCGTCAGGTAGTGCTGCAGCTGCTCGCGGTACAGCGCTTCGAGTCGCTCACGCCAGCCGCCGGCAGTCCGCGTCGCCTCCGATGGAACGCCTGTCGCCTCCTCCTGCATGAGCAGGATGAGGTCCTCCTTCGCGGTGACGTAGCGGTACAGCGACATGGGAGTGAAGCCGAGGCGGGCGGCGACGGCGGCCATGGAGACCGCACCCAGGCCCTCGGCATCCGCGATCTCGATCGCCGCCTCGACGATGCGCTCGACGCTCATCTCCCGCTTGGGGCCGCGCTGCGGGTTGGCGGCCACTCCCCACGCGAGGGCGATGCCTCGCGGAAGCTCGGGCTCGATCGCATCGGTCATGGCGTCAGTCTAGGTCTGTTTATCTCATAAACAGTGTGTTACCGTCATAAACAGTTATCGCTGTAAACAGTTTCTGCCGTACACGAATCCTGGGAAGGATGTCCCATGCCCGATCGCACCGCTCCACCGGTCATCGCCATCAAGGGCCTCGCCAAGACCTTCGGGCACCGACAGGTGCTCGACGGTCTCGACCTTCAGGTCGCCCGCGGCGAGGTCTTCGCCCTCCTCGGCCCGAACGGCGCCGGCAAGACCACGACCATCAACGTGCTGACCACACTCGTCCGGCCCGACGCGGGCACCGCTACTGTCGCGGGCATCGATGTCGCGCGCGACCCCGAGCAGGTCAAGCGCCGCATCAGCCTCACCGGGCAGTCCGCGGCCGTCGACGACGCGCTCACGGGGACCGAGAACGTCGTCATGCTGGGCCGCCTGTCGGGGCTGTCACGGCGTGCCGCCCGTGCGCGCGCCGCCGAGCTGCTCGAACGCTTCGGGATGACGGATGCCGCAGCCCGCCGCGTCGGCACCTACTCGGGTGGCATGCGACGACGCCTCGACCTGGCGCTCAGCTTCGTCGTCGCCCCCGAGGTGCTCTTCCTCGACGAGCCGACGACCGGCCTCGACACCCGCAGTCGTCGGGAGCTGTGGGATGTCATCCGCTCCCTCGCCGACGCAGGGACCACCGTCTTCCTCACCACGCAGTACCTCGAGGAGGCCGACCACCTCGCCGACTGCATCGCCGTGCTCGACGGCGGGCGCATCGTCGCCACCGGGACCGCCGCCGACCTCAAGGGGCGCATCGGCGGCGACGCCGTGGAGCTGCACGACGTCCACGGCGCGCTTCTGCGCGAGGTGCCGACCGACGGCTCCGTCTCGGGACTCCGGCGCGCGCTCGACGTCCTCGACGAGTCGGGAGCCGAGGGCGTCGTGACGCTGCGGCGACCGAGCCTCGACGACGTCTTCCTCGCCCTCACCTCGCCCGACGGCCACGGCGAGCGCGCTCACACCCGCGCAGCCACCGCACCCGACACCGCCAAGGAGCTCGCATGACCACGCTCGCCCCCGCCCCCGCGCTGCGCCCCCGCATCTCGGGCCTCACCGCCGAGAGCGTGTTCGTCAGCCGCAGCCTCCTTCATTCGCTGCGCGACGGCGAGTCGCTCCTCATGGCGATCATGCTGCCGGTCCTGCTGATGGTGCTGTTCACGTACGTGTTCGGCGGCGCGATCGATCCGTCCGGCGGATATGTGAACTACGTCGTCCCCGGGATCATCCTGCTGTGCGCCGGCTTCGGCGCGGCATCCACCGCGGTGTATGTCGCGAACGACATGAAGGCCGGGATCATCGACCGCTTCCGGACGATGCCGCTGCGCGCCAGCGCCGTGCTCACCGGCCACGTCGTCGCGAGTCTGCTGCGCAACCTCCTGGCCACCGCCGTCGTGATCGGCGTGGCACTCCTCGTCGGGTTCCGCCCGACCGCCGACGTGTGGGGATGGATCGGCGCCATCGCCCTGATCGCGCTGTACATCCTCGCGATCACGTACCTCTTCGCGGCGATCGGCCTCGCCGCCGGCAGCCCCGAAGCGGCGAGCAGCTACGGGTTCATCATCCTGTTCCTGCCGTACCTGTCGAGCGCATTCGTGCCGGTCTCGACGATGCCCGAGTGGCTGCAGTGGGTGGCGGAGAACCAGCCGGTGACCCCGATCATCGAGGCGCTGCGGAGCCTCTTGATGGGAACGCCGATGGGCGATGCCGCATGGTGGGCCGTCGGCTGGTGCGCGGCGATCCTCGCGGTCTCGTTCGTCTGGGGAGCCTGGCTGTTCCGGCGGAAGGCCGGGCGCCGCTGACGCAGCGCGCTGCGCGGGGTCGTGGCCGCGTCGCCGGCGCGATGCCGGGTGGTGCCGTCAGCGTCCGGGCAGGCGCTTGAAGGCGTTCTCGAAGGCGTGCTTGGCCGAAGCTGCGGCCCGCCCGACGACCTCGGCCGCATGGGCGGCTGAGTCGGGCAACGCCACGGCGAGCCCTTCGCCGGCCTCGCCGCCGTCGCCGTCGAGGAACGGCACGAGCCAGTCGTCCACCTCGTCCAGCGGCGCGGCCGAGAGGCTGTAGTAGCGGTGCTGCCCCTCCTCGCGCACCGAGACCAGATGCGCGTCCCGCAGCACCTTGAGGTGCTTCGAGACCGTCGGCTGGCTGGCGCCGAGCTCTGTGACGATGTGCGACACGCTGGTACCGCGTTCTCCGGCGGATGATCGATCGAGCAGCAGTCGCAGGATGTCGCGACGTGTTCCGTCCGCGATCACGTCGAAGATGTCCGCCATGTGCTCAGATTAGTCGGGAGCCCCGCGGAGTACCATGAGCAACAACCGGCCCCCCAACCGAATCACAGGTGCTGGGTTCACGAAGCCCGTACGCACCAGGAGGACCCGTATGACGGATGGCAGGCGCGCCGCCCCCGTCACGGGCATGGGCCGCCTGCGTACGCTCGGTCACGCGTTCATGGAGTTCTTCCGCGACCTGACGCAACGCTCCCCCGCCCGCTTCGCGATCATCATCTTCCTTTCGCTGATCCTGCTTTTCACGGGTCTCTTCTCACTGCCGGTCGCCTCGGCGAGCGGCCAGGTCACGCCCTTCGCGGACGCGTTCTTCACGGCGGTCTCGACGATCTGCGTGACGGGCCTCGCGACCGTCGACATGGCGACGTACTGGTCGCCGTTCGGTCATGTGCTGGTCTTCATCGGCGTCCAGATCGGTGCCCTGGGTGTGCTGACGCTGGCGTCCATTCTCGGCCTCGTGATCTCGCGCCGCCTGGGGCTGCGCGCGAAGCTCATCGCGGCGAGCGACTCGAATCCGCTCCGCACGCACGGCGGGCCCGTCAACGAAGGCCAGACCGTGCAGCTCGGCCAGATCGGAAGCCTGCTCGCGACGGTGGCGCTGTCGACCCTCGTGATCGAGGTGATCCTCGCGATCCTCCTCTATCCGGGCCTGCTGATCGCGGGCGTGCCCTGGAACGTCGCACTGTGGGAGGCGCCCTTCTACGCGGCGATGTCCTTCACGAACACCGGGTTCACCCCGAACGCCGATGGCCTCGAGCCCTTCCGTCACGACTACTTCTTCCTGACGGTGCTCATGGCCGGCGTGTTCCTCGGGTCGATCGGCTTCCCCGTCATCTACACCCTCCTGCGGCAGCGATGGAGGGTGCGTCGGTGGTCGCTGCACGCCAAGCTCACCCTCATCACCACGGTGATGCTGTTCTTCCTGGGCGGCGTGGTCTTCCTCGTCCTCGAGTACGACAACCTCCTGACGCTGGGCACGAAGGACGCATGGGACACGACGTTCCAAGCGTTCTTCCTCTCGGCGATGACGAGATCCGGCGGCTTCGCCATCCTCGACATCGGACAGCTGAACCAGTCGAGCCTGCTGGTCGCGTGCATGCTCATGTTCGTCGGGGGCGGCTCGGCGTCGACGGCCGGCGGCATCAAGGTCACGACGCTGGCGGTCATCGCGCTCGCCGTCGTGTCCGAGGCGAAGGGGCGTGCGTCCAACCAGGTGTTCGGCCGCCGCATCCCGAGCGACGTCCTGCGCGTCGCGCTGTCGGTCGTGGCGTGGGGATCCACGATCGTCGCGCTGTCGACGATCATCATCACCCAGATCACCAAAGCCGACCTCGGCGACGTTCTCTTCGACGTCATCTCGGGCTTCGCGACGGTCGGGTTGTCGACCGGGCTCACCGAGACGCTCCCGGATCCGGCTGTGTATGTGCTGGCGATCACGATCGTCATGGGCCGCGTTGGTACAGTGACTCTCGCCGCGGCCGTGGCCGCGTCATCCCGTTCGCAGCTGTACTCGCTGCCCGTGGAAAGGCCGATCGTTGGTTGAGCGAATCAGGGGCGATGCGCCCGTACTCGTGATCGGACTCGGCCGCTTCGGCGCCGCCTGCGCGGGTGAGCTCGATCGGCTCGATCGCGAGGTGCTCGCGATCGACGAGAATCTCGACCTCGTGCAGAAGTGGTCGGAGCGCGTGACCCACACGGTGCAGGCCGATGCCAAGAACATCGACTCGCTCAAGCAGATCGGCGCGCAGGACTTCTCCGTCGCGGTCGTCGCCGTCGGCTCGTCCATCGAGGCATCCGTCCTCATCACCGCCAACCTCGTCGATCTCAAGGTGCCGCAGATCTGGGCGAAGGCGGTGTCGCAGTCGCACGGCAAGATCCTCGCCCGCGTCGGCGCGAACCACGTCATCTACCCCGAGCGCGAGGCGGGCGAGCGCGTCGCCCACCTCGTCAGCGGCCGCATGCTCGACTTCATCCGCTTCGACGACGACTTCGCCCTCGCCAAGCTGTACCCGCCGAAGTTCATCCGCGGCGTCGGTCTCAACGAATCCGGCGTGCGCACCAAGTACAACGTCACCGTGGTGGGAGTGAAGAGCCCGGGCAAGCCTTTCCGCTACGCGGAGGCGAACACCGTGGTCACCAACCACGACCTCATCATCGTCTCGGGCACCAACTCCGACATCGAGCGCTTCGCCTCGCTCGAGCGCTGACGCGTCCCTCTGTCGCATGTCCCCGCCCCGCGGCATACTCGCGGCATGACAGAGCGGAACACGACGGATGCCGCGGCCCGGCGATGGGTCGAGGCGTACGAGAACGCATGGAAGACGAACGAGCCCGACGACATCCGGGCCCTCTTCACTGACGACGCCGCGTACTTCACCCAGCCCTGGGGTGAACCGTGGGCCGGGGCCGAGGCCATCGTCGCCGGCTGGCTCGAGGCGCGCGACGAGCCCGGCACATACGAGTTCGAGTGGGAGATCGCGGGCGTCGACGGTGACCGGGTCTTCGTGGACGCGCGAACGGACTACGCCCCCAACGACGAACTGCCCGACGGCCGCGTCTACCGCAACCTGTGGGTGATCGACCTCGATGGGGATGGGCGGGCCCGGGCGTTCACCGAGTGGTACATGAAGCAGCCGAAGGACTGACCCGCCGCGCTCACACGCCCTGGGCGAGCTCCTTCGCGCGTGCGAGCGCCGCGTCCGTCGCGACGGCGAACACGTCGTCGAGCTTCGCCTCCTGCAGCACCGCGATCGCGCGCTCCGTCGTGCCCTTCGGGCTGGTGACGCGTCGACGCAGCTCCGCCGGGTCGTCCTCGGACGCCTCAAGCAGCGCGGCGGCGCCGATGAACGTCTGCTCCGCCATCACGCGCGACTCCGCCTGCGAGAACCCCTTGCCCACGGCGGCCTTCGTGAACTCCTCCACGAGCAGGAAGAAGTAAGCGGGACCCGAACCCGAGATCGTCGACAGCGCATCGATCTGCGTCTCGGGCACCTCGACGACGGTGCCGACGGTCTCGAAGAGCCGCCGGACGGTGGCGACGGCATCCTCGCCCGCCTGCGACCCGGCCGCGAGGCCGGTGACGCCGCGACCCACGAGGGCGGGCGTGTTCGGCATCGACCGCAGAACCGCGACGCGGTCGCCGAGGATCTGCTCGAACGTCGCGATCGTGACCCCCGCGGCGAGGCTCACGACGATCACTCCGGGCCGCAGCGACGGAGCGATCTCCCGGAGCAGATCGGGGACCATCGCGGGCTTCACCCCCACGAGCACGACGTCGGCGGCGGCTGCGGCATCCGTGTTCCCGGTCGGGCTCGTCTCCAGCGCCACACTGGTCACGCCGTCGAGCCCGTCGAGCTCGGCGGCCTTCGCACGCGAGCGGTTCGTGGTCGTCACTCCCCCGCCGGCGAGGCCGGAGCGAGAGAGGCCGCGCGCGATCGCACCACCCATCGAGCCGGCGCCGAGGATCGCGATGGGCGGAAGGGCGGTGACGTCAGCAGGCATGGCGTCATCCTACGAGCGCTGAGCACATCGACTCGCTGATTTAACACTTGACTTATATAAGCAAGCACGCAAATATCACCATTGTGCACGCACTCGACATCCTCGGCGACCCAGTTCGTCGGCGCATCCTCGAACTCCTGGCGGAGGGCGAGCGCAGCGCCGGCGAGATCGGCGAGGACGTGCAGCGCGAGTTCGGCATCTCGCAGCCCGCGGTCTCGCAGCACCTGCGCGTGCTGCGGGAATCGGGATTCGCGACGGTGCGTCCTGACGGCGTGCGGCGGCTGTACGCCATCGCACCCGAGCCGCTCGAGAACGCCGCCGCGTGGTTCGACCCGTTCCGGCGCTTCTGGCAGCCGCACCTCGACGCTCTCGGCACCGAGCTCGCCCGCGGACGCCGCCAGCGCCGGCTCGCTGCCGAGCAGGAGCCGGATGCCGCGACAGACGAATCCGACACGACCGACGACCCCCAGGAGGAATGACATGGTCGACGTACAGCACCAGCTCGACGCGGTGAGCCGCGAAATCGCGAGCGAAGACATCGACGGCTACCCGGCGCGCGTACAGACGCTCGCGCAGACGTATCCGTCACCCATCGACGATGTGTGGGACGCCGTCACGAGTGCGGCGCGGATCGCACGGTGGTTCCAGCCGATCACGGGCGATCTCCGGCTCGGCGGCCGGTACCAGATCGAGGGCAACGCCGGCGGCGAGATCCAGGAGTGCGCCCCTCCTGCGGACGGCTTCGCCCGTTTCACGGCGACCTGGGAGTACGGCGGCGGCGTGACCTGGCTCACCGTGAGGCTGACCGCCGAGGGCGATGATGCGACACGGTTCGAACTCGAGCACGTCGCCCGCACCGACGATGTGCCTGCGGAGTTCTGGGACGTCTACGGTCCCGGCGCGACGGGGGTCGGCTGGGACGGCGGCCTGTTGGGCCTCGGCCTCCACCTGACCGGAGGCGACGGACCGTCGCCCGGAGAGGCCGAGGCGTGGGCGTTCACCGACGAGGGCAGGGCCTTCTACCGCGGTGCCGCCGATGCCTGGGGCGCCGCCCACGCCGCCGACGGCGCCGACCCTGCGGCAGCCGCACGGGCCGCCGACAACACCTACGCGTTCTACACCGGGGAGCCGACCACGGCCGCCGCCGAGGAGTGAGTGCCGAGCATTCCGCATGCGCCGGGGGCGGGCGGATGCCGCCGCCCTCGGCGGGCGCGACGTGAGAGTCCATTCACGGCGCCTCGGGCCGGTCTATCCTCGGGAGTGCGGGGACGCAGGGGCCCCCGCCACGACGTGGGAGGCTTCCGACATGACGCTCTTCGACGGCATCACCGCGCGCAGCGTGGAGACGCCCGGACTCACCGTCAACGTGCTGGAGCGCGAGGGCGACGATCCCGCCACGCCGCCGGAGCGCACCGTGGTGCTCATCCACGGCAACGTCTCGTCGGCGCTGTTCTGGCAGGAGCTGATGCTCGATCTCCCGACCGACCTGCGGGTGATCGCGATCGACCTGCGCGGGTTCGGCGGCACCGAGCACGCGCCGATCGACGCGACCCGCGGCGTGCGGGACTTCAGCGACGACGTACATGCCACGCTCCAGGCGCTCGGCATCCCGACCACCCACCTCGTCGGCTGGTCGATGGGCGGCGGCGTGATCATGCAGTACGCGCTCGACCACCCCGTCCTGAGCCTCACCCTGCAGGCCACCGTGTCGCCGTACGGCTTCGGCGGCACGCGCCGCGACGGCTCCCGGCTCACCGATGACGACGCCGGGTGCGGCGGCGGCGGCGCGAACCCGGACTTCGTGCAGCGCCTGATCGACCACGACACGACGGCGGACGCGCCGACCTCGCCGCGGAGCGTGTTCCGCTCCGGCTATGTCGCGGCCGGGTACGAGAGCGCCCACGAGGACGTGTGGGTCGAGTCGATGCTCACGACCTCCACCGCCACCGGCAACTACCCCGGCGACGCCGTCACGAGCGAGAATTGGCCCGGCTTCGGCGCGGGCGGGCTCGGAGTGCTCAACACGATGACACCGGCGCACTTCGACGTGTCGGGCATCGTCGATCTCGCCGTCAAGCCGCCGATCCTGTGGATCCACGGCACCGCAGACGCGATCGTGTCGGACGCCTCGTTCTACGACTTCAACAACCTCGGCAAGCTCGGGATCGTGCCCGGCTGGCCGGGCGACGAGGTCGCGCCGGCGCAGGAGATGGTCTCGCAGACGCGCGACGTCCTCGATCGCTATGCCGCCGCCGGCGGCGAGGTCACCGAGGTGAGCCTCGAAGGCACCGGGCACTCGCCGCACCTGGAGCGGCCGGCCGAGTTCCGCCAGGCACTGCTCGAGATCATCGGCTACGTCGGACACCGTCACGATCCGGCGCCGCCGACCGAGGCGATCATCCTCCGCTCCTCCGACTGACACCGCCGGACGCGCGTCCGGCGCGCGAGCGGCGGGCTCGGCATCCGTAGACTCGTCGGCATGAGTGCTTCCGGTGGCGGCAAGGCGATCCTCGCGGCGTTCCTGGCGAACATGGGCATCGCCGTAGCGAAGTTCATCGCATGGTTCCTTTCGGGCTCGGCCTCGATGCTCGCCGAGGCGATCCACTCGGTCGCCGACTCGGGCAACCAGCTGCTGCTGATGCTCGGCGGTCGCAAAGCCAAGAAGATGGCCGACCGCGATCACCCCTTCGGCTACGGACGCGAGCGATACGTCTACGCGTTCGTCGTGTCGATCATCCTGTTCTCGGTCGGCGGACTGTTCGCCATCTACGAGGGGGTCGAGAAGCTCACCCACCCGCATGGGCTCGACGAGAAGTGGTGGTGGCTGCCCATCGTCGTGCTGGTCGTCGCCATCGCCCTCGAGTCGTTCTCGCTGCGCACCGCCGTCCGTGAGAGCAACCACGTGCGCAGCCGCGACCAGTCGTGGGTGTCCTTCGTCCGCCACGCGAAGGCGCCGGAGCTTCCCGTCGTCCTGCTCGAAGACGTCGGTGCGCTCATCGGCCTGGTGTTCGCGCTCTTCGGCGTCGGCCTCACCGTGATCACCGGCAACCCGGTCTTCGATGCCCTCGGCACGCTCATGATCGGCACGCTGCTCATCGTCATCGCGATCGTCCTCGGCATCGAGACGAAGAGCCTGCTCGTCGGCGAGGGCGCCACGGAGGCCGATCACCAGCGCATCGTCGCCGCCATCACCGCCGGACCCGAGGTCGAGAAGCTCATCCACATCAAGACGCTCTACCTCGGTCCCGACGAGCTCCTCGTGGCCGCGAAGCTCGGCTTCGCCGCCGACGCGCCGCTCGCCCAAGTCGCGGCCGACATCGACCGCGTCGAAGCGCGTGTGCGCGCCGCGGTGCCCGCGGCACGGGTGATCTACGTGGAGCCCGACATCTATCGCCCCGGCGAGGACCCGGCGCCCCCGACATCCGAGTTCGTCATCAAGTCGGCCGACTGAGTCTCCGCCGCTCCGTCGGCCTCAGCCACCGGGGTCGCTGGGCGCCATCGACCTGACGCGCGACCCAGAGCCAGACACAGGGAACGATCATCGAATACTGCATCTTCACCGAGCCCCACCTCGGTGCCACCTACGACGACGAGCTCGCCTACGCCCAGACGGCGGAGCGCCTCGGCTTCACCGGCTACTTCCGGTCTGACCACTACCTGAGCGGGATGGGCGACGGTCTGCCGGGACCGACCGACGCCTGGACGACGCTGGCGGGGCTCGCCCGCGAGACCTCCCGGATCCGCATCGGCACCCTCGTCTCCCCCGTCACCTTCCGTCACCCCGGCTCGCTGGCGATCCAGGTCGCCCAGGTCGACGCGATGTCGGGGGGACGCGTCGAGCTGGGACTCGGAGCCGGGTGGTTCGAGCGCGAGCACCGGGCCTACGGCATCCCGTTCCCGGCCAAGCGGTTCGATCTCCTCGAAGAGCAGCTCGAGATCGTGACCGGCCTATGGGCCACGCCCGATGGCGAGACCTACAGCTTCAGCGGCACGAACTACCAGCTGGTCGAGGCGCCCGGTCTGCCCAAACCGCTGCAGCAGCCCGTCCCCGTGATCATCGGCGGCGGCGGTCCGCGGCGCACCCCCGACCTCGTCGCCCGCTTCGCCCGCGAGTACAACATCGGCTTCCCGGAAGACCACCAGATCCCGGAGCGCATCGACAACCTGCGCGCCGCCTGCGACCGCATCGGCCGCGACCCTGCGACCGTGCGCCTCTCGATCGCGATGTCCACCGTCGCCGGCCGGGACGACGCCGAGGTCGCCCGCCGTGCCGGGCGGATCGGCAAGACGGTCGCCGACGTGCGGGACGGCACGAACATCGTGGGCGACGCCGCCGAGATCGGCGAGCGCATCGCGCTCTACCGGTCGTTCGGCATCGAGCGCGTGTACTTCCAGCTGCTTGATCTGCAGGACGTCTCGCACGTCGAGTATCTGGGCGAAGTACTGGCCGATCTCCCCCGCTGACGGCTCAGCGCCGCGCGTCGAAGAAGGCGCGCAAGAGAGCGGATGCCGCATCCTCGCGCACCCCGGCGACGACCTCGGCGCGATACGGCAGACGCCGGTCGCGGACGACGTCGTACACCGAGCCCGCGGCGCCGGCCTTCTCGTCCCACGCGCCGAAGACCAACCGTGAGATGCGTGACTGGAGCACGGCGCCCGCGCACATCACGCAGGGCTCGAGGGTGACCACGAGCGTGCAGCCCTCGAGGTTCCAAGAGCCGCGGGCCGCGGCCGCCGCCCGCAGCGCCACCACCTCCGCATGCGCGGTGGGGTCGTGCTCGAGCTCGCGAAGGTTGAGGCCTTCGGCGATCACCGCGCCTTCGGCATCCGTCACCACCGCCCCCACGGGCACATCGCCCGCTTCGCCCGCCGCGGCGGCGAGCGCGAGCGCGCGATCCATGGCGGCGAGGTCGGTGGAAGCGGGCTGCACAGCACGAGCGTAGCCGTCCGCACCGAACCCGCCCCGGGTGCGAGGACGGCGACGGACTAACCTGTCTCTATGCGCCTGCACGTCGCCGACCACCCGCTCATCACCCACAAGCTCACGGTGCTGCGCGACCAGCGCACCTCGTCCCCCGTGTTCCGACAGCTCACCGAGGAGCTCGTCACGCTCCTCGCGTACGAGGCGACCCGGAACGTCCGCGTGTCGCCGATCGAGATCCAGACGCCCGTCACCACGACGATCGGCGTGAAAATCGGCGAGCCGCGTCCGCTCGTCGTCCCCATCCTGCGCGCCGGTCTCGGCATGCTCGAGGGCATGGTCAAGCTCATCCCGACCGCCGAAGTGGGCTTTCTCGGTATGGTGCGCGACCACGAGACGCTCGAGCCGTCGACCTACGCCGAGCGACTGCCCGACGACCTGAGCGACCGCCAGTGCTTCGTGCTCGACCCCATGCTGGCGACCGGCGGCTCGCTCGGCGCCGCGATCGAGTTCCTGTTCCAGCGCGGCGCGCAGGACGTGACGGCCATCTGCATCCTCGGCGCGCCCGAGGGCGTCGCCGCCATCGAGAAGCAGGTCGCCGACCGCGACGTCACCCTCGTGCTCGGCGCGCTCGACGAGCGCCTCAACGAGAAGGGCTACATCGTGCCCGGCCTCGGCGACGCGGGCGATCGGCTGTACGGCACGGTCTGAGCCGCGAGTCCGTCGCGTCAGACGATCGGGACGCGGCGGAGGTCGGCGATCTCGCCGGCCGGTGCTCTCGTCGCACCTCTGCCCACCACGGCCACCGGAGTGAACGGGCGCCCGTTGAAGCGCGTCGCCGTCACGGTCGTGTACGCGCCCATGGTGGGACTCACGAGCAGGTCGCCGACCCGCAACTCGGGCAGCAGGACCTCTTGCGCGATCACATCCGATGAGTCGCAGGTGGGTCCGGCCAGCGTCGCCCAGCGGTGGCCGCCGGCGCTCGCGCCGGCGGAGAGCCGGCCGCTCCAGGGGTCGGTGGCCGTGAGGTCGCGTGCGGCGAACACCAGCGGATGCACGTCTTCCGTCAGCACGTTCGAATACGACCCGTACAGGCCGTCGTCCAGGTAGTACCACCGCCCGTCGCCGCGCTCGGCGATGCCGACGACGCTCGTCACGAGGGTCATCGCGTCGGCGACCATCACGCGGCCGGGCTCGGCGATGATGTCGAGCCGGCGCGCATGCGGGCCGAGCACAGGTCGCAGCAGGGCCGCGATGTCGTCGATGGCCGCCGACTCGGTGTCGTACGAGGCCGGGAACCCGCCGCCGATGTCGAGCGTGTCGAACTGCACGTTGCAGCGCCGCTCCAGGATGCCCATGAGCTCGAGGGTGTCGGCAGCGGCGGACGCGAAGCGGCCGGGATCGTCGAGCTGGCTGCCAACGTGATAGCTGAAGCCGGCGACCGTGATCCCGGCGGCGAGGGCGCTCTCGACGAGGTGGGCGGCTTCGAACGGTCCGACGCCGAACTTGCTCGACAGGTCGCTTTTGGCATGCGGGCTGCGGTACGCCAACCGCACGAGCAGCCGGGTGTCCGCCGGCGCGCCGCGGAACTTCCCGATCTCGACCTCGTTGTCGACCACGAACGTGCGCACTCCGGCCGCGAGCGCGTCGGCGATCTCGGCGGGCTTCTTGATCGGATGCGTGTGGATCAGCCGCGAGGCCTCGACGCCGCGCCGCGTGAGCATCGCGAGCTCCTCGCCGGTGGCGATGTCGAATCCGCAGCCCGCGTCGTCGAGCACGTCGAGCACCGCGTCGTGGGCGAGCGCCTTGACCGCGTAGTGGAAGCCGACGAACGGGAGCGCCTCGCGAAGGCGGCGATACTGCGTGCGGACGCGCTGCGGATCCAGCAGCAGCAGCGGGGTCCCGTGCAGAGCGATCGCGGCCCGCGCCGCCACCGAGGACATCACGGCGGATGCCTCCGCCCGCCGCCGGTCGGCGAAGGCGGGCGCCGTCCGCGGCTCGCGTCGCAGCGCGTCGAGGTTCATGTCGCCGCCTCCCCGGTGCGCGAGGACCGGCGCGCGTCGCGGAGTCCGGTACGGGCGGTGACGGTGAACGCGCCCGCGGCTACCGCATAGAAGACGATGTCGGCGGCGACCTTGCCTGCCAGCATCCCCCACAGCGGATCGGGGAAGAGCCAGACGCCCAGCATGAGCGCCGCCGGTCGCACCAGCAGCGTGTCGAGCACCTCGGCCGCGCCGAACTCCGCGACCAGGAGCACGCCGGTCTTCCCGAAGGCCCCGCGGCGCGTCCGTGTGACCGGCACGAGCTCGAGGTAGACCGTGACCGCCAGGACCGCGTAGAAGCCGGCGATCTCGCCGAGGAGGGCGGCCAGGGCGATGAGCGGGGCCGCATCGGTCCACAGCGTGGCGAGCATGCCCGAGATCACCATGGCCGCCGTGCCGGTGATCTCGGCGGGCAGGTAGCGGGCGATCCAGAACAGGGGCCCGCGGCGGGGCTGCGGGGCGCCGGCTGCCGCACGCGGGTCGGTCGCCGTGCACGCGGACGCGATCGCCGCGGTCGCGGCCGGCTGGTCGATCGTGGTCATGGCGTCCCCCTCCGTCTGACAGAGGAGGAAGCGCCGGCGATGATACGGGAGGGGCCGTGGTGCCGGCGCCGCACATGGAGACGGCGCGACACCCGCCCCTCGCCGAACGGATGTCGCGCCTGCACGCCTTCTGGCGCCTGGTAAGGCTACGTGGGGTCGGATTCAGACCCCAAAGGGGTTGACATGCTGCGCGCGGCGGACTACTCGCGCCCGAGGCCGCCGACGACCCTCGAGTCGGGTGTCAGTCCCCGAGCGGCGGATCCTGCGGATTGCGGCGTCCGGTCTCGCGCTCCCAGAACTCCAGCTGCTGGGTGAGGGCCTTCGCCAGCTCGAACACCTGGTCCGGCGGAATCCGGATTCGGCTCACCACACGCGCGGGCACGACGGTGTGACGCTGGCCGGTCTCGGCGTCCACCTGCTCGCGCGGGGGCTGCGCGAGGGTGAGGAAGTCCATCACGAACACCGTCGGCGTGTGCCAGACGTTCGCGAAGTCGGCGTACGCGCCGCCGATGAGCTCGGGCGGGAGGTCGATCTCGAACTGCTGCGATGCGTCGTCGGCCATGCGGGCTCCTGTTCGGGCGGCGTCTCGCGCGGTCGCCCGCGTGAGAGTCGGGCTGTCGTGTGCGACGTGTGCGCGAGTCTACGCGGCGCTCAGCCGCGACCGACCAGCCGGGCGAACCCGCTGAGCCTCGCCACTCCCTCCGGGGTGTACGGCAGGTCGTCCAGGAGCCCGGGCGAGTACACCAGGAACGCCGTGTGCATCGCCCGCGAGATGGCGACGTTCAGGCGGTTGCGCAGCAGCAGGAACTCGAGCCCGCGTGGCGCGTCGCGGCCGCTCGACGCCGCGAGCGAGACGATCGCGACAGCCGCCTCCTTGCCCTGGAACTTGTCCACCGTGCCGACAGGCACGTCGGGGAATCCCGCGGCGGCGAGGGCCGCCTCGACCGCCACCTGCTGGGCGTTGTAGGGGGTCACGACGATGAGGTCGCCCTGTTCCAGCGGTCGCGGCGGCAACGCCACCGATGCCCCGTCGCTGTCGTCGGTTGCGGCATCGGTCCATTCCCGTCCGATGAGGTCCGTCACCAGCCGGGCGACCTCGGCGGCCTCTTCGAGGGACTGCGTCGCGTTGCCATGATGGCGCAGCGCGATCGGGACGAGCCCGGGCGGGATGCCGTCGATCCGGCGCAGCGCCGTCGACGGGTGCGCCGCGAGCTCGCCGCGGTACGACAGGGTCGAGACGGGCGCGGCCACCTCGGGCCGCATGCGCCGGGTCTGCGCGAGGAAGTAGCCGTACTCGGTCGGGATGACGTCGGCGCCGTCCATGACCCACCCGAGCGCCGACGTGTCGACGGGTGCCGGGTGGGTGCCCTGACTCACCTGCGGCAGCTGCTGCGGGTCGCCGAGCAGCAGCAGCCGCGGCGCCGCGAGCGACACGGCGATCGTGGACGCGAGCGAGAACTGCCCGGCCTCGTCGACGACGAGCAGGTCGAGGCTGCGGCGCGGCACACGGCCCTCGTGACTGAAGTCCCACGCGGTGCCGCCGATGACGAACCCGGATGCCTCGTGCTCGGCCGTGAATGCGGCGACGCCGTTCTTCGGCAGCACGGTGAACCCGTGCGCGGCCGACGGGTCCTTCGGGGCCTTGCCCACCTGCGACGCGGGCACGCCGGCGGCGATCACGCGCTCGAGCAGGTGCTCGATCGTTGCGTGCCCCTGCGCGACGACGCCGACCTTGTAGCCGTGGTCCCGCACCAGCCGCGCGATCACGTGGGAGCCGACGTAGGTCTTGCCCGTGCCGGGAGGACCCTGCACCGCGAGGTAGCTGCGGTCGAGCGCACGTACCGACCGGGCGATCGCATCGACGGCGTCCTCGCCCGCGACAGGGAGCGGGCTTCCCTCCGCCCGCGGTGCGGCGCCCGCACCGAGCACCGGATGCAGCATGCGCGGCGGGCGTCGGCACAGGATGTCGGTCGCGGGGTCGGCCGGGAGCTCCGGCGCGGCATCGATGACGGCATCCGCCCACGCGTCGATGGCGGCCTGCTGGTTGCCCGCCGCGGGCGGCGCCTGGGGCGTGAGCGCGAGAGGCAGCTCGTTCCAGGTCACGCCGTCGACCGCGGTCTCCTCGATCACGGCACCGTCGTCGAGAACCTCGAGGACGGTGACCGAACGGTACGAGTGGATCCACCGCGGCGAGGCCTCGAACGGGTAGGGCGCCGGCAGCTCGTACAGTGCGAACGGATTGGTCCCCTCGCTGAGGCGGGTGCCCGGTGCGAGGTCGCCGCGCAGCTCGACGACGCGCCGCTCGCCGCCTCTGCCGCTCTCGAGGAAGTGCCAGTCCTCGCGCACGCGGCTGCGCGCGGGGTCGATCGCGACCACGTCGCGGGTCTCGTCCCACAGCGACACCGGCTCGCGCAGACGAAGGAAGTGCGTCGCCCAGAACGACTTCGCCTCCCGCGGGTAGTAGTCGATGGCGGCCGCGGCCAGGCGCAGGGTGCGGCCCGCGACCGAGTCCTCGGGGTGCTCCCGTGCGAGTGCGTCGAGCACGGTCGCCCGGGCCGACGGCTCGTAGGCGCGCTCGTCGGGCTCGGGGTTGGGCGACGGCACGAGGGCGGCCGCGCGCGCCCGGTCGACGAGCCAGTCGCGCAGGCGCCGCGTCGACACGCAGTCGTAGCGGTTGTAGTCGGCGAGGTCGTCGAAGACGAGGGCGGCTTCGGCCGCGGCGCCGTCGGCCTGGAGTGCACAGGCCTCGACGTAGCGGACGATCGAGTCGTCGCCCTTCTGCACGTCGCTGGTGCGCACCTCGTCGCCCATGTAGAGCGGCTCGAGCTTCTTGATCGAGTACGACCGCGATCCGACGCGCAGCGCGCGGCGCACGATCGGGTACAGGTCGACGAAGACGCCGTCGCGCAGCAGCCGGTCGACGTCGGCCTCGCGCACCCCGTGCCGTGCGGCCATGGCCAGCAGGTGCGTCGGCTCGTACGGCGCGTAGTGGTAGATGTGCATGCCCGGGAACTGCTGCCGCCGCAGGTTCACGATGTCGAGGAACGTCTCGAGCGCGCGCTTCTCCTCGGCGAACGAATGCGCCCAGAGCGCGGTGTACTGCTCGCGGGTGTCGACCCAGCCGAACAGGTAGTCGATGCCCCACTGGGTGGGCTCCCCGGGCACCGGCGGCTCGGTGTGCAGCGGGTCGCCCTCGAAGTCGAAGAAGAGGTCGCCGTGGTCGGGGCGCGGCAGCGCGCCCAGCGCCTGCGGTGCCACCACCTCGAACACCGGGATCGGCGGTGCCTCGACGGGGACCACGGCGTCTCGGGTGCGGGGCTCCTCGAGAAGAGCGGCGACCGTGACCTGCGTGGCCGCATCGTGGACCGCGACCCCGTGGGCGGCGGTCGCGGCGTCGCCCACGATCACGGCTTCGACGACCGTCACGTCGTGCCGCGGCCGGTGGGCCTTCGGCGCCACGAGCGGCGGGGTGCCCGCCGGGCTCTCCAGCTGCAGGCGCGCCTGGGTGCGCAGCGACGCGAAGACGTCGGGATTCATCCCCACCGGCCCCGCTGCCGCCCCGGCGAGCTGCTCGATCGTGTCGATGCCGACGGCGCGCAGCCGTTCGCGCTGCACGGGGCGCATGCCCGCCACCAGGAGCAGGTCACGGGATGCCACGACCTCGGCGTCGCACGTCGCGCAGCGTCCGCAGGCGACGACGCCGAGCTCGCCGCGCGGGTCTCCCCACGCGATCGGCTCCCCCGCCGCTCCGAGTTCGAGGCGCCGGTCGGCGATCAGCGCGGCCAGCCGCTCGCGGCGCAGTGCGAAGACGGGGAGGAGGTCGTCGACCTCGTGCTCGCTGACGCTGCCGTCGCCGAGCAGCAGCTGCACGCGGTCGGACCGGGGAACCCCGAGGCGGTCGAGCTGGTCTACATAGGCCGCGAGCTGCATGAGGGCGGTGACGCGCGCGTGCCGCGCGAGCTTCGTGTCCTGCACGATCCACGGCCGGGCGGCTCCGCTGCCGGCGGCGTCGTCGCGCACCAGGAAGTCCGCGAACCCCACGAACGAGTCGGTGGCGAACGCCGCCTGGTAGACGACCTCCGCATCGGACGCCAGCGCCGCGTTCGTGCGTGCGACCGCATCGGCCAGGGCCGCGGCATCCGACGATCTCGCCTCGGGGATCACGGCCACCCGGTCGCCGTACTTCCTGACGTACTCGTCGAGCACCCGCCGCTCGTGCACGGTGCCGAGACGCCCTGCGCGCTCGAGGGTGAGGTCTTCGGGCTCTTCGACCGCTGAGACGCGGCCGAGCCGCGCGTCGATCGCGCGGAGCCAGGCGAACTCGCACTCGGCGGCCGCCTTCAGATCACTCGCGCTCCAGACGATCCGGCCTTCGTCCTCGATGTATCGCATGCCCCGCCCTTCTCACACGACCCTAGCCGCGGCATCCGACACGTCTTCGCGCTCCGCGCCGTCTCCCGCTTCGTGCGGGAACGAACCCGCCGAGGGCGCACAACCCCGCGGGAATGCCGGAGGCACCTGCAAGACTGGAGCCATGAGCCTGCCCTTCGAGAGCGCGTATCGACACGGGTTCGCCCGCGTCGCTGCCTGCACGATCCCGGTCTCGATCGCCGACCCCGCGGCCAACGCCGAGGCGGTCCTCGCGACGGCACGCGAGTGCGACGCGGAGGCCGTCGCGGTCGCCCTCTTCCCGGAGCTGTGCCTCACCGGCTACGCCATCGACGACCTCGTCATGCAGGACCCCGTGATCGACGCCGTCGTCGCCGCGATCGAGCGGCTGGTCGAGGCATCCGCGGATCTCCTGCCGGTGCTCGTCGTCGGGGCGCCGCTGCGCCACCGCAACCGCCTCTACAACTGCGCCGTCGTGATCCACCGCGGCGAGCTGCTGGGCGTCGCGCCGAAGTCGTACCTGCCCACCTACCGCGAGTTCTACGAGCGGCGCTGGTACGCGCCGGGCGACGACCAGGGCGACCAGGACATCCGCATCGGCGCACTCGAAGCGCCGTTCGGACCCGACCTGCTGTTCGAGGCGCTCGACGTGCCCGGGCTCATCGTTCACGCCGAGGTGTGCGAGGACGTCTGGGTGCCGATCCCGCCGTCGTCGAGCGCCGCACTCGCGGGCGCCACCGTGCTGCTCAACCTCAGCGGCAGCCCGATCACCATCGCTCGCGCCGAGGACCGCAAGGACCTCGTGCAGTCGCAGTCCCTGCGCTGTCTCGCCGCCTACGCGTACGCGGCCGCCGGAAGCGGCGAGTCGACGAACGACGTCTCGTGGGACGGCCAGACGATGATCTACGAGGGCGGCAACCTGCTCGTCGAGACGGAGCGCTTCCCCGACGGGCCGCGCCGCTCGGTGGCCGACGTCGACCTCGACCGGCTGCGCCAGGATCGCCTCCGCCAGGGCACGTTCGACGACAACCGCCGGGCCACGCAGGCGGATGCCGCCTTCCGCACCGTGCACTTCCAGCTCGACCCGCCGCAGACCGACGTCGGGCTGCGCCGCACCCTCGACCGGTTCCCGTTCGTGCCCGACGACCCCGCGCGCCTCGCGCAGGACTGCTACGAGGCGTTCAACATCCAGGTCTCCGGCCTCGTGCAGCGCATGCGCGCCATCGGCGGACCCAAGCCGGTGATCGGCGTCAGCGGCGGGCTCGACTCCACCCACGCGCTGCTCGTGGTGGCGCGCGCCATGGACCTCATGGGCCGCCCGCGCAGCGACATCCTCGCCTACACGATGCCGGGCTTCGCGACGAGCGAGCACACCAAGTCGAACGCCATCGCGCTCGCGGAGTCGGTCGGGGCGTCGATCGAGACGATCGACATCCGCCCGCTGGCGATCGAGATGCTCGAACGCCTGGACCACCCGTTCGCCGACGGCGAGCCGGTGCACGACATCACGTTCGAGAACGTGCAGGCCGGCCTTCGCACCGACTACCTCTTCCGCCTGGCGAACCACCACGGCGGCATGGTCATCGGCACCTCCGACCTGTCGGAGCTCTCGCTCGGCTGGGCGACCTACGGCGTCGGCGACCACATGAGCCACTACGCGGTGAACACCGGTGTGCCGAAGACGCTGATCCAGCACATCATCCGCTGGGTGATCTCGCACCGCCGTGACGAGGGCGGCTCGACCGAGCTCAGCGACAGCGCCCGCGAGGTGCTGCAGTCGGTGCTCGACACCGAGATCTCGCCCGAGCTCGTCCCCGCCGGCGAGGACGGCAAGATGCAGTCCACCGAGGACCGCATCGGCCCTTACGCACTGCACGACTTCACGCTGTACCACGTCCTGCGATTCGGCTTCCGGCCCTCGAAGATCGCGTACCTCGCCGCGCACGCGTGGGGCGACAAGGACGCCGGTGCCTGGCCTCCCGGCTTCCCCGACGAAGACCGCTACGCGTACGACCTCGCCACGGTCGCGAAGTGGCTGCAGGTGTTCCTCCAGCGCTACTTCGCATTCGCGCAGTTCAAGCGCTCGGCGATCCCCAACGGTCCGAAGGTGTCGCCGGCCGGCTCGCTCTCACCCCGCGGCGACTGGCGCGCGCCGTCCGACGGCAACGCGCGCGTGTGGCTCGCCGAGCTCAAGGCCGCCCTCCCCGAGCTCGTCGAGGACTGACCCGACAGGCCTGCCCGACCGCGCGCGGCCCGATCCGCCGCAGTGGGCTCAGGCGGGCGGCTGCGTGTAGGCGAGCGTGATGATCCAGCTGTCGCGCGAGAGATCCGCCAGCCGGTAGAAGACGTTCCGGTCGGGGATCCAGCCCTTCGTCAGCGGGCTGTCGAGCCGCACGTGATCGGCGGCGACGCGCGCGCCGCGTCCGTCGGCGTCGCGGACGGCCTGCACGCGCGTCCAGTGCGCGATGAGCTTGGAGAGGTCGTTCTCGTCGAGCAGATGGGAGTGGCGCTTCATGAGGTGCATCTCGGCGTCATCGGGATGCGCGTCGCGCAGGTCGAGCCCGAGCGACACCTCTGGGTCGGTGACGGCGACGACCGTGGCCGCGCGGAAGTTGACGTTGCGGATCTTCAGCGGCAGCTCCCTGCCGCCGACCTCGGCGATCAGCTGGGTGTGGAAGCCGAACGTGCGAGGCGCTTCGCGCTCGACGTGCACGTCCTTCGGCTCGACCCCGAGCTGGGCGGCGACGATCTCCTTGGCGAGGAGCCGCTTGCGGTCGTGGTCGGGCAGCTTCGGATCCCAGCCGAGCCGCGCCGTGATCCCCGCCGGAGTCTCGAGAAGCACCGATTGCATGATCCACCTCATTCTCCGCGGTCCGTCCGCACCTCCATCCTGTCCCCGCGCCGCACGACGAGGAAGATCGCCACGCGCCCGCCTCCGGTCTGCGTGCGAAATGAGCCCGGTGGGCGTCAAGCCCCTGTCGACCCCGGTGGGCGGTGGACAGGATGGGGCCATGGCCAGGCGTGCTGTGGTGGTCGGCAGCGGTCCCGACGGGCTCTCTGCCACCGTCGTGCCCGGCCCCGCGGCGCCCGGTGTCGACACGGGGCGCAGGGGGTCCGCGCCGTGAACGGCTTCGCCGCGGTCGACTTCGAGTTCGCGCGCCAGGTGCTGCAGCGGGGCGTCGCCGCGCTGTTCGTCGTCGCATTCGTGTCGACGCTCAACCAGTTCCGTCCGCTGCTCGGCGAGCACGGGCTGCTCCCGGCGACCGAGCTCCTCGAGTGGGCGCGTTCGTCGAAGCGCGGGCAGCGGCTGCTGCGGCCGACTCTGTTCCGCCGGCTGAGGTACAGCGATCGGCGGCTCGTCGCACTGTGCGTGGCGGGCGTCGTCGTCGCGGCGGCGCTGGTGATCGGCATCCCGCAGCTCGGCCCGCCGTGGGTGCCGATGCTCTGCTTCCTCGGCCTGTGGTTCGGCTACATGTCGATCACGAGCATCGGCCAGACCTTCTACGGCTTCGGGTGGGAGATGCTGCTCCTCGAGGCCGGGTTCCTCGCGGCGTTCCTCGGGTCGGATCGACAGCCTCCCCCGACCGTCGTGACCGTCCTGTTCTGGTGGCTGGTGTTCCGGCTCGAATTCGGCGCGGGCATGATCAAGATCCGCGGCGGCCGCGAGTGGCGCGATCTCACGGCATTGATGTACCACCACGAGACCCAGCCGATGCCGGGACCGCTCAGCCGCCAGGCACACCTGCTCCCGTCCTGGTTCCATCGCGGCGAGGTGCTCGGCAACCACTTCTCGCAGCTCATCGTGCCGTGGTTCCTGTTCGCACCGCTCCTCGGGCTGTTCGTTCCCGGTCCCGTCCCGGCGATCATCGGCGCGGTGGCCGCAGCGATCGTGATCGCGACGCAGGCGTGGCTCGTCCTCACCGGCAACTTCGCCTGGCTCAACTGGATGACGATCGTGCTCGCCTTCTCGGCGATCGGGCTCCCGGGGATCGGCGCCGCGCACGCGCCTGCGGCGTCCGATCCCCCGTGGACCCTCGACGGGATGCCGGTGTACTGGCTCGTCGTCACGTGCGCCGTGGGCGTGCTGTACCTCGTGCTCAGCTGGTGGCCGCTGCAGAACCTCTTCGCCCAGCGACAGCTCATGAACGCCTCGTTCAACCGCTGGCAGCTCGCCAACGCGTACGGCGCCTTCGGCACAGTGACCACGCAGCGCATCGAGATCGTCGTCGAGGCGACGACCGACGAGGATCCGGATGCCGCGACCTGGCGCGAATACGCCTTCAAGGGCAAGCCGGGCGACGTGCGCCGCATCCCCCGCCAGTTCGCGCCGTACCATCTGCGCCTGGACTGGCTGATGTGGTTCCTGCCGCTGGGGCGCTCGCTCGAAGATTGGTTCACCGCTTTCCTGGTGCGGCTGCTGGAAGCGGATGCCGCCACCCTGCGCCTGCTCGCACACGATCCGTTCGCGGGCGAGCGCCCGCGGTGGGTGCGGGCCGTGTCGTACCGCTACCGGTTCACGACGCGCGAGGAGTTCCGCCGGACGCACGACCGGTGGGTGCGCGACCGGCGACGGCCGGTCATGGGACCGGTGTCCCTGCGCCGTTGAGCGCGCCCCGCGCGCCGCGCTCGGGGTCATGACACGCGGCATCGCGCGCGACGTGACCGCGCGTCGCGCCACCCCAAGTGACGGTCAGGGCACCGGGGAGTCGGTGGCCGACGACCGCGAGCCGACCCTGCGGCGGGCCGTCAAGTCGACGATCGACACGATGAACGCGAGTGCGAGGAAGAGCCCGACCGACACCATCCCGAACGCGTACGCGTCGTGGTAGACGACGAGGTTGTCGTGGGAGCCGGACTCGCGGTAGATCGCCGCGTAGAACAGCGACAGTGCGACCGCGGTGCCGACGGCGGCGCCGATGCGCTGGCCGAGCTGGCCGACTGAGCCGGCGACGCCGCCTTGCTTCACCGGGATCTCGGCGAGAGTGAGGGTCTGGTTCGGGGCGATCACGAGGCCGCCGCCGGCGCCGCCGACGGTCATGATCGCGGCCATGATGTAGGGGGTCCACTCGGGCGGGGCATACAGCGCCGTGAGCATGAGGCCGCCGACGCAGGCGAGCATGGCGACGAGCCCCCACACCACCACGACGCGGCCGTGGCTGCTCACCAGGTTGCCGCCGACCCACGAGGTCACGGCGCTCGCGAGCGCGAAGCCGATCGACACCATTCCCGCGTACACGGGTTCGAGCCCCAGACCGATCTGCAGGAACAGCGTCGTCACGAGGAACATCGCCGGCGCCGCAGTGAAGTACGCCGTCTGCAGCAGCGTGCCGTTGCGATACGACCCGATACGGAACAGCTTGAGCGGGATGAGCGGCTTGCGGCCGCGCGCCGCATAGTGACGCTCCCAGGCGATGAACGCCGAGACGAACAGGGCGAACGCCACGAGGAGCCACCAGCGCGCCGGGTTGTCGGTCGGTGCGCCCGTCGTGAAGAGGAACGGCCACATCAGCGAGACGACGCTCGCGCCGAACAGGAGGACGCCGACGGGATCGAGCTGCACACGGCGGTGGGATCTCGTGCGCGTATCGGGCAGCAGCCACAGCGCGAGTCCGATGGCGGCGAGACAGAGCGGCACGTTCATCCAGAAGATGAGCCGCCAGCCGTCCGTCGGCCCGCCGAGCGCGATGAGCAGCCCGCCGAGCGTCGGGCCGAACGCCGTCGCGACGCCGATCGTCGCGCCGAAGAGTCCGAAGGCCCGCGCGCGCTCCCTGCCCTGGAACAGCTCCTGCGCCATGCCCAGCACCTGAGGCATCTGGATGCCGGCGGCGACGCCCTGCAGCAGCCGGCCGACGAGGAGCACGGTCGCGGTCGGCGCGAGGGCGCACATCACGCTCGTCACCGTGTACAGCGAGAGCCCGACGATGAACAGCGTGCGGCGCGAGCGCTGGTCGCCGAGGCGGCCCATCGGCACCAGCACGAGACCGAAGGTGAGCACGAACCCCGACACGATCAGCTGCAACTGGGTCGAGCTGGCACCCAGCACCTCGCCGATCGACGGCAGGGCGACGTTCACTTTCGTCATGTCGAGGATCGTGATCGCCGCCACCGAGACGCACACCCAGAACGCGCGCCAGCGGGCGGCGGGCGAGATCGGGATGACGGCGGTGGTCGGCGGCACGGCGCGGGCCATGCTCGTGGTCTTCGCGGTTCTCGATTCGGACTCAGGCATCGTGCCCAGGCTAGCCCCGCTTCCGTTGTCGGCGGGTGGATCGCGCTCGGCATCCGTGTCCCGGCGGATCGGCCGCGGCGTCCGCTGGATCGGGTGCGGCATCCGTGTCCCGATTTCGCTCGCCGGCGGCGCCCTCAGCGCCGCTTTCTGGGACTCGCTCCCGAGAAAGCGGGACATGATGGGAGTGTGAGACTCCTCGTCGCCGCCCTCGCCTCCGAGCTCGTCGCGTTTCCCGACGACCTTCCGGGCTTCGACCGCCTCGTCACCGGTCCCGGCAAGCTCCAGGCCACCTACGCACTGACACGGGCGCTCGATGCCACGACCTACGACGAGATCGTGGTGGTCGGCACCGCCGGCGCGATAGACGGGCGGCTCGACGCCGCCGTCTACGAGATCAGCGCGGCCCTGCAGCACGACGTCACCGACATCGACGGCATCGTGGGCCAGCACGTGTCATTGCCGCCGCTCGTCGAGCTCGAGGCCGAGGGCGTCACCATCGCCACGGGCGACCACTTCGTCGACGACGCCGAGGCGGTCGCGGTGATCCGGCCGCTCGGCGCCGGCCTGGTCGACATGGAGACGTACGCGTACATCTGGGTGGCGCAACGGTTCGGGGTGCCCATCCGCGTGCTCAAGGCGGTGTCGGATCGCGCGCAGGATGGTGCGATCACCGACTGGCATGCCGCGGTGACCGCGTGCAGCCATCAGCTGCGCGACCGCATCCGCGCCGATTACGACGTCTGATCCCGCTCCCCCTGGACGGGATCAGACTTCGCCCCGGCTGCTCCTCGGCTGGGGGTGCCGATCCGCAGCCGCAGCGGATCACGACACCCACTGCGTCTTCTGCCAGGTGAGGGCGGCGAGCGTCGCCTGACCCGACAGCGAGGGGTGGAAGTAGTCGCGCGTGGAGAGGTCTGACTTCACGAACGCGTAGTTCGCGACGGCGAACCCGTCGAACCGGCATTTCGCGGTCGCGGCGCACGCCTCCGACAGCGCCTGGTTGTACTCGTTGACCCGCTGCTGCACCGCAGCGCGCCGCTGCACATCGGCGGTCCTCGTGCTGCTCGGGTTGGCGAGCATCGACTGGCAGGTCTGCAGGATGCCCCATGCGAGCCGCGCCGAGATGCTCGACTTGTTGAGGTCGTACAGGCGCTGCAGGCTGGGGATGCTCGCGACGAAGATCTCGGGCGATGCGCCACTGGCCGCCAGCGTGCTCAGCGCGGCCTGCACGTTCGCCTTGAACGTGGTCGTCGGGGTCATCGCCCCGACGGTTCTCGTGCAGGCGTCGTTCGCGCCGATCTCGACGGTGACATACTGCGCCGCCTGGTTGATCGCGGCCTGCGCCTGCCCCGGCAGGGCCGCCGACGACGCCCCCGACACGGCGTTGTTGGATGCGGCGAGGGCCGTAGCACCGGCAGCCCGCAGCCGCAGGAAGTGAGAGTTCACCGATGACGTGGAGCCCGTCGACCAGCTGTTCGCCGCACACGACGTGAGGCTCGAGCACGTCATGGCGGCCTGCGTGATCGAGTCGCCCAGCGCGGCCATCCGCACGACCTGCGACGGGGCGGGAGCGGCATAGGCGGCGGAAGCCGCGCCGAGCGTGCCGGTGAGAAGGAGAGCGGATGCCGCGACCGCGGCGATGGCGCGGCGCGCCCGGGTGGTGGAACGCATGTCGACTCCGTACTTCGTCGTGACGGGTGGGCGTGGCGGACGACCGCAGCCGGTCGGGTCGGCGGTCGGGCGGGACCGCGGAATCCCCCAGGAGCGCGATCTGCCGCGAACGATACACCCGTGCATCGTTCGCCGACAGTGGGAGCGTTCCCTACGGCAGTCAGACGCGGGCGACGTCGTCCTGCCTGATGACGCTCGGACCCTGGGGTGTCGCCTCGACGGCGAGCTGTGCGGGCAGCTGCTCCTTCATCGCCGCGACGTGGCTGATGACCCCGACCATACGGCCGCCCTGGCGCAGCTCGTCCAGGGTGCGCATGGCCAGATCGAGGGTCTCCTCGTCGAGCGAGCCGAAGCCCTCGTCGACGAACAGCGTGTCGAGCCGCACTCCGCCGGCACGGGCGGTGACCACCTCGGCGAGCCCGAGCGCCAGGGCGAGCGACGCGAGGAACGTCTCGCCGCCCGACAGCGACTGGGCGGGACGAGCCTGACCGGTGAAGGCGTCCATGATCTCGAGGCCGAGCCCCGATGCGGCGCCGCGCGCAGCGCGCGCATCGGTGTGCTGCAGTCGATACCGCCCCGACGACATGTCGCCGAGCCGCAGGTTCGCCGCCGCGACGATCTCTTCGAGCTCGGCGGCGAGCACGAAGGTCTCGAGGTCCATCTTCATCGTGTTGGGAGCCCGCCCCGCCACGGTGTCTGCGAGCCGGGCGACCGCGGCGGCGTCGGCGGCGCGGGCGGCCACACCCGCGTACGCGTCGTCGATCTGCAGCGCCAGGTCGCGCAGGCGTTCGACGACGGTGTACGCGTCGCGCTCGGCGCGGAGCG
>NZ_DATCVK010000136.1:0-17930 GCF_036566905.1 Microbacterium sp.
CCGGCGGTGCGGGCGGCGGTGGCACGCATGACGGTCACGACGAGCACGGTTCGCGCGGCGACAGCGGAGACGAACGCCCCGGTGGCTGATCGCGGCGGGTGACGTGAAGAAGGCCGCGTCCGGATGGACGCGGCCTTCTTCGATCTCAGCGGTGCTCAGGACAGCAGCTTCGCCTTCGCTGCGGCGAACTCCTCGTCGGAGAGGATGCCCTGCGCGTGCAGCTGCGCGAGCTGCGTGATCTTGGCCATCAGGTCGTCGGCCGCCGGGGCGGGCGCGGCGGGTGCAGCCGGAGCTGCCTGGGCCGCCTGCGCGTTGGCGACGGCCTGGGCGGCGGCGGCATCCATCGCGGCCTGCTGCTGCTGGGCCTCGTACGCCTGCTGCTGGGCCTGGTCGTTGTACTTCTCCTGCTGGTGCCGCGAGACGCTGCCCGAGACGGCAGTGGCGGTGCCGGCGACGACGGCGGTCCGGGCGGCCATTCCGATGAGACCGGGCCGGCCCATTCTTCTCAGTGGCATGTCTTCCTCCTTCAGTCGGCGTTCTCGGCGAGGAACGCGTTCACGATCGGTGCGGGGATGCCCTCGCGGGCGATGACGGCGCCGCCGGCGTCGTAGAGCGCCGACGCGAACGCCTTCGCCCAGAGCAGCTCGATCACGAGGATCGCCGCGGACGAGCCGGGCTCGAGGTTCTCCGCGAGGAACAGGATGTCGTCCTGGCCCGCGAGTCCGGCGAGGTCGAGCGAGGGGGCGCCGTCGTCGATCGTGTCGGAGAGCTCGAGGACCTCGAGCTCTCCCTCCGGCGAACGCCGGGCGAAGACGAGGTCGAGCACGTTGACCGTGCCCGAGGCGACGAGGTCGTCGATCGCCTGCAGAACCGCCGGACCGGGGCGGTCGCCCTCGAACGCGATCGCGTAGAACTCGATGGGGCCGTAATCGAAGGTCGTCATGTCTTCTCCTGTCTCCAGTGCCGGCTAGACAGCCAGCGCCTTGGCCTTGAGGTGGTCGAACTCGGCCTGGGTGATCGCGCCGGAGTCGAGAAGCGACTTCGCCTTGGCGATATCGTCTGCGGCGCTCGCCCCCGAACCCGCGGTCTGCCGGATGTACGCGTCCTGAGCGGAGCGCAGCTCCTGCGCCTGCGCGATCGAGCGCTTCTGCATGCCGTTGCCCCGCGCGATCAGGTAGACCAGCGCGGTCAGGAACGGCACGAAGATCAGGAAGAGGATCCAGACGGCCTTGAGCCAGCCGTTCAGCTTGTCGTCGCGGAACAGGTCACCGATGATCGAGAAGATCACCATCAGGTACGCGACGAACACGAAGATCCAGAACATCCAGGCGATGAAATCCCAGAAGCCGCCCATGGATACCAGCTTTCTCGACGGGGTCGACCCGTCGGTGTGCAATTGTCGGCAGCGCGTCCGTCGCGGCTGCTCTGGTCGGAGACTACCGCCAAACACGCCGGATGGGCATGACCGGTTTTCGAAGCTTTCCTGACCGCTTAGCGGCATCATGTTCCCCATGACCGATGAACCTGAGGGCTCCGACGCCGACGTGGTGCCTGCGGTCGTCGCAGGGCGCCCGCGGCGCTTCTCCAACGTGCTCGCCGCACTCGATCACCCGCTGGGAACCGGGTTCCTCGTGACGATCGGTGTGCTCGCAGCGCTCGTGCTCGGCTCGGCGATCGGCTCGATCTCGACGATCCTCGTCTACATCGTGCTGGCGATGTTCCTCGCACTCGGGCTCGACCCGATCGTGCGGATGCTCGAGCGCCACAGGGTCAAGCGCGGCGCCGGCATCGCCATCGTGTTCTGCGGATTCGCGCTCGTGGCGGTCGCGTTCTTCGTCTTCGTGCTGCCGCCCGTCATCGCGCAGATCGTGCAGCTGGTCGAGGCGATCCCCGAAGGCGTGGAGAACATCCCGCAGTCGGACTGGTTCGCGCAGCTCGCGCCCGACGGGCAGGCGGCGATCATCGCGGGCATGGATCAGCTCGCCGACTGGATCTCGACGCCGTCGACCATCGCGATGCTCGGCGGGGGCGTGCTGGCGGTGGGTGTGGGCTTCGTCGCCGGGATCTCGGCGAGCTTCGTCGTGATCGCCCTCACCCTCTACTTCCTCGCCTCGCTCTCGGCGGCCAAGCAGGCCCTCTACGCCCTCGCGCCGGCGCACAGCCGCGTTCGCCTGGCGGACCTCACCGAGCGCATCACGGGCTCCGTGGGCAGCGCGCTGATCGGCTCGGTGATCCTCTCGTCCCTCAACGCCGCGGCCGTCTTCATCCTGCATGTGGCGATCGGACTGCCGTTTCCGGCGCTCATGGCCGTGATCGCGTTCGTCATCACCCTCATCCCGCTGTTCGGCTCGGTGATCTTCTGGATCTTCGCCTCGATCGTCGCGCTGTTCAGCAGCCCGACCCAGGCCCTCATCTTCTTCATCGCCTACCTGATCTACATCCAGCTCGAGTCGTACGTCATCAGTCCCCGTGTCATGAACAAGGCGATCGCGATCCCCGCCGCCCTGGTGCTGATCGGCGCCCTGGCCGGAGGGGCGCTGGCGGGCGTCGTCGGAGTCCTGGTGGCGCTGCCGGTGATGGCGTCCCTCCTGCTGATCATCCGCGAGGTCGTCGTCCCCCGTCAGAACCTCAAGGTCTGACCCGCGGACGCGCCCTACGGATGCCGCGGCCCGCGGCATCCGTCCCCTCGGCCTGCCCGCAGCGCGAGCGGGACAGCGCGCGTCAGTTGAGGGCGGAGGTGAGGCGCATCAGGCCGTCGAGGAACGTGGCCTTCGCGGGCTCGCGGCGCCACTCCTCCAGCGTGAGTTCGCGGCCGGCGTCGCGGTAGCCCTGCTCGACCTGGCGCATGCCGGCGACGAAGGACTCGCCGCGCACCAGCAGCGACACCTCGCTGTTGAGGCTGAAGGAGCGGATGTCCATGTTGCTCGAGCCGATCACGGCGATGTCGTCGTCGATCGAGAAGTGCTTCGAGTGCAGGATGAACGGCGCCGGGTAGAGGAAGATCCGCACACCGGCCTCGAGCAGGGCGGTGTAGTACGAGCGCTGTGCGTGCCACACCATGAACTGGTCGCCGATCTCGGAGACGAACAGCTGCACCTCGATCCCGCGCTGGCAGGCCGTCGTGATGGCGTAGACCATCGCCTCGTCGGGCACGAAGTACGGACTCGTCAGAATGACCTTCTCGGTCGCGCCGTAGATCAGCGACAGGAAGAGGCGCAGGTTGTTCTCGGTGTCGTAGCCCGGTCCGCTCGGCACGACCTGGCACAGCAGCCCGGTGCCTCCGGTCGCCGGCTCGCCACCGGCGCCGCGCGCCGCCTCGATCGCGGCGGGGGAGAGCTGCTCGGTCGCCGACAGGTCCTCGCCGGTCTCGATGAGCCAGTCCGACAGGAACACGGCGTTGACCGAGGCGACCACAGGTCCGGTCAGGCGCGTCATGAGCTCCTGCCACTTCAGGCCCCGCTTGATGTTCTTGGGCGAGTCGTACGTGCGATCGATGAGGTTCTGCGAGCCCATGAAGGCGACGCGGCCGTCGACGACCACGATCTTGCGGTGGTTGCGCAGGTCAGGGCGCTGGTACTTGCCCTGGAAGGGCATGACCGGCAGCATCCACTCCCACTTCACGCCGATGCGGTCGAGTTCCGCCAGCGTCGCCTTGCAGTTGCCGAGCCGGCGCGTCGACACGTAGTCGGCGAGCAGGCGCACCGTGACGCCGCGCGCCACCGCGCGCTCCATGGCGGCGAAGAAGCCGCGCGTCGTGTCGTCCCAGGCGACGATGAAGAACTCGACGTGCACGAAGCGCTGCGCCGTGTCGATCTCTGCCGCCATCGCGTCGATCGAGGCCTGGTAGTCGCCGTAGAGCGAGGCGTCGTTGCCCCATGACGCGGGCAGGGCGGTGAGGGTCTCGTTCTGCTGCACGACGCGCTGGAACCACCGCGGCCAGTCGGCCTCGGTCTGCTCGAGACCGTTCGCGCGCACCCTGTCGCGGATGATCCCGTCGATGCGGGCCTGCTCGGCCCGCCGCTTCGCCGGCAGGCGCACGCTGCCGATCACGAGGTACAGCACCACGCCGATACCGGGCAGGATCACGATCAGCAGGATCCAGGCCATCGCCGCCGTCGGCTTGCGGCCGCGGGGGATCACGATGAGCGCGGTGATGACGATCGCGGCGTGCACGAGGACGGCGAGGGTCCAGGACAGGTTGGCGAGGAAGGTGGAGTCCACGTCCGTAGTGTGGCACCCTTCCGCGGCGGGACGCAGCAACCCGGCACCGTGCCGGGGCGTCGGCCGGCGCCGGTGGCTGGGTAGATTCGGCTCATGACGACGACCGCACCCGCCCCGCGCCCGCGCCGGGTGCTGCCCACCCTCGCCGGCTACCGCCGCGAGTGGCTCGCGCCCGACATCGTCGGCGGCCTCTCGGCCGGCGCCGTCGTCGTTCCGCAAGCCATGGCCTACGCGACGATCGCGAACCTCCCGGTCGAGATCGGTCTCTACTCCTGCATCGTGCCGATGCTGGTCTACGCCCTCCTCGGCGGCAGCCGTGCCATGAGTGTCTCGACCACCTCCACGATCGCGACCCTCAGCGCGACCACTCTCGTGTCGGCGGGGGTCGCGACGGCAGCCGACGACCCGCACGATGCCGTCGGGTCGCTGATGATGCTGACTCTCCTCGTCGGGGCGATCCTGCTGCTCGCCCGGCTCTTCACGCTGGGCTCACTCGTCGAGAACATCAGCGGCGCGACGCTGCTGGGTATGAAGATCGGTGTCGGCGCGACCGTCGCCGTCGGCCAGCTGCCGAAGCTCCTGGGCGAGACCTACGACTTCACCGGCCACGGGTTCCTCCGCTCGCTCGCCGCCGTCGGCCAGGCGTTCGACAGCGTGAACTGGCCGACCGTCGCACTGTCGGCAGGATCGATCGCGACACTCCTGCTGCTCAAGCGGTTCGCACCGAGGGTGCCGGGTGCGCTGATCGTCGTCGGGGCCGGCATCCTGCTCGTCGCCTTCGCCGGACTCGCGGAGGCGGGCGTCGACCTCATCGCGCCGGTTCCCTCAGGCCTGCCCCTTCCGGGCCTTCCGGAGTTCTCGACGCTGCCGGCACTGGTGCCGGGGGCGCTCGCGATCGCCGTGATGGCGTTCCTCGAGTCCGCGGCCGTGGCCCGCGGCATCCGTCGCACCACCGAGCCGCAGATCGACAGCAACCAGGAGCTCATGGCCACCGGCGCCGCCAACGTCGCCGGAGCGTTCTTCTCCACGATGCCGGCGGCCGGCGGATTCTCGCAGAGCGCCGTCAACCAGAGCGCCGGGGCCAAGACGCAGGTGTCGACCCTCGTCACGGTGGCGCTGGCGGTGCTGGTCGCGCTGTTCCTCGGCCCGGTGCTGAGCCTCCTGCCGCAGGCGACGCTCGCCGCCATGGTGTTCGTCGCGGTGATCGGCCTCATCGACATCCCGGAGCTCGTCCGCTGGGCGCGGATCAGCCCGACCGACTTCTGGATCGCCGTGGTCGTCGCGCTGATCGGGCTGTCGGCGGGTCTGCTCGCCGCCGTCGGGGTCGGCGTCGTCGTGACCCTCATCCTGGTGCTGCGCGAGCTCAACATCCCCAAGCTCGAGGTGGAGGAGCGCCGCGGCGATGCCATCGCGGTACACCTGATGCGCGCGCTGTACACCGCCAACGCGCTCGAGAACGAGCAGGCGATCATCCGGCTCGCGGCCGACGAGAACGCGACGGCGGTCGTCCTCGACCTCGAGCGGCAGGACGTCGTGACGATGACGGTCCTCGATATGCTCGCCGACCTCGACCGCGAGCTCGCCGGTCGCGGCGTCGTGCTCCACCTCGCCGGGCTCCCCGACTCGGCGGCGAGCGTCGCGGGCAAGGACTCCTGGTACGCCGGTCTCGCCGACGCGGGGCGCGCACACGACACCGTCGAGGAAGGCCTGACGGCGGCGGCCGCCTGACGCACCCGGGAACGAAGAACGGGACGGATGCCTCGGCCGAGGCATCCGTCCCGTTCGTCGTGATTCAGTCCCGCGACATCGCTGCCGCCAGATGCGCCTCGAGATCGATGTACGCGTCGTCGGCGATGTCGAAGACGACCTTCTCGATCTCGCCGCCGGTGAAGTCGAACCCGTAGCCGTACAGCGACGACACCGGGTCGGCGCTGTCGCGACCGATCGTGAGGCCCTCACCGCATAGCGAGAAGTGGCCCAGGACCGTCCGGATCTCCTGCTCCGCGACGAGCTGGTCGTCGATGTACAGCTTGAGCGGCCCGATGCCCTCGCGGTACTCGCCCATGCGCTCCTTCGCGAACTCGACCCCGATGACGTGCTTGCCGGAAGTGGGCACGGGCGCCTGGATGCGGTCCTCGGGCGGGATGCCGAGGAAGTTGTACGCGTACGTGATGGTGCCGTCCTTCACGAACAGGGCGTGCCCGCCGAACCGGGAGCCGTGCGCGAAGATCACGCCTTCGGTGTCCGGAGTGAGATCGACGGCCGCCGCGATCTTGTACGACACGTTGTGCACGTTCGCCGCGGACCGCTCCGGGACCTCGGACGTGCCCGGGTAGTAGACGAACTGCCCGCTCGGGGGCGCCGGCTGATGGAACTCCATGGCGACGAACGTCTCGAAGTCTTTCGCGTTGCCGATGATCTGCAGGTCGTTCAGCGGCAGCACGTCGTTGGCCTTCGCCTCCTCGAGCCACAGCGCCTTCAGCTCTTCCAGCTTCTCGGGATGCTCGGCCGCGAGGTCGTGCGCCTCGGCGCGATCGACGTCGGTGTGGAACAGCTGCCACACGTCGTCTTCGAACTTCGCCATGCCGGCCATCGGACCGTGCTCGGCGACGGCCTTCCAGCCCTCGTGCCAGATGCCACGGCTGCCGAGCATCTCGTAGTACTGCGTCTTCTTGTTCGTCGGCCCGTCGGCGTCGAACGAGTAGCGCATCGAGACGCCGGGCAGCGGCGTCTGCGCGACGCCGTTGTACTCCTCCGGCATCTCCACGCCGCAGACCTCGAGGATCGTCGGGACGATGTCGGTGCAGTGGTGGTACTGCGAGCGCACCTCGCCCTTGGCGGCGATGCCCGCGGGCCAGTGGATGACCAGCGGGTCGCAGACGCCGCCCTGATACGAGTACCGCTTGAACATCCGGTACGGGGTCGAGAACGCCATCGCCCAGCCGGTGGGGTAGTGGTTGTACGTGTCGGGGCTGCCGAGCTTGTCGACGAGCCGCAGGTTGTCCTCGAGCGAGTCGGGGTAGCCGCCGAAGATCTTGCCCTCGTTGACCGAGCCGTTGGGGCTGCCCTCGCCGGAAGCGCCGTTGTCGGCGCAGTAGAGGATGAGGGTGTTGTCGAGCTGGCCCGACTCCTCGAGATAGTCGACGATCCTCCCGACCTGGGCGTCGGTGTACTCCGAGAACCCGGCGTACACCTCCGCCATCCGGCAGAACATCGCCCTCTCCTCGTCACTCAGCTCCGCCCACGGCCGAACCAGGTCGGTCTGGGTGAAGGTGCCGTCGGGCATCGGGTTCATCTCGGTGAGGTCGGTGCCTTCGGGCAGGATGCCGCGTTCGATCATGCGCGGCAGCACCCACTCGCGGTAGGCCTCGTAGCCGTCGTCGAACTTCCCCTTGTACTTGTCGATGTACTCCTGCGGCGCGTGGTGCGGTGCGTGGTTGGCGCCGGGGCAGAACCAGAGGTACCAGGGCTTGTCGGGCTCGGTCTGCTTGACGTCCCGGATCATCTTCAGTGCCTGATCGGCGAGATCCTTCGACAGGTGGTAGCCGTCCTCCGGCAGGTACGGCTGGTCGATGTAGTGGTTGTCCTCGGCGAGCGAGGGGAACCAGTTGTTGGTCTCGCCGCCGATGAAGCCGTAGAAGCGGTCGTAGCCCTGCGCGAGCGGCCAGTTCTTCTTCGAGGCGCCGGCGGTCCACTCGTCGATGGGCACGTTGTGGTTCTTGCCGACCCAGAACGTCGCCCAGCCGGCATCCCGCAGCACGTTGGCCATCGTCGCGTTCGACGGCGGGATGTGCGAGTTGTAACCCGGGAAGCCGGTCGAGGACTCCGAGATCGTCGCGAAGCCGTTCTGGTGGTGGTTTCGACCGGTCAGGAACGTCGAGCGCGTCGGGGAGCAGAGCGCCGTGGTGTGCCACTGCGAGTAGGTCAGGCCGTTCTCGGCGAGCCGGTCCATCGTCGGCATGTTGATCCGGCCCCCGTAGGGCGACCAGGCGGCGGTTCCGGTGTCGTCGTAGAGCACCACGAGGACGTTCGGTGCGCCCTGCGGGGCCTTCTCCGACAGGAACGCCGGCCAGTCGGCCGTGGAGTCCCTGACATCGAGCTCGATCTTTCCCTGGAAGTCACGGGGCACAGGGGTCTCCTTCGTTCTCGCATCGAAAAGGGCCTCCCGGGGCCCCTTACCAGCGACCCTATGCGCCCTCCGCCGGGCCGGGAAGGGCGACACGAGGGTGACCCGCGCCCCGCCCTGCGGGGTCGGTAGAGTCGCGGCATGACCGATCAACTGCCGTCGTGGCGCGACACGGCGAGCCGTGCTGCGATCCTCGACTTCGTGGCCGCCGTCACGACAGAAGACGGTCCCGACTTCGTTCCCGCGGATGCCCGTGTCGCCGTGTTCGACAATGACGGCACCCTGTGGAGCGAGAAGCCGATGCCGACGCAGCTGCACTACCTGCTGGAGCAGTGGAAGGCGGCGGCCGCCGCCGCCGATCCCGCACTCGCCGACCGGCAGCCCTATCGTGCTGCCGTGTCGGGCGATCTGGCCTGGCTCGGGGCGGCCATCGACAAGCACTACAGCGGAGACGACTCCGACCTCGGTCTCCTGATCGCTGCCGTGGCGGAGTCCAGCGCCGGCGCGAGCGTCGAGGACTACGAGGCATCCGTCGCCGCCTTCTACCGCGATGCCCGCCACCTCTCGCTCGGAAGCTCGTACGCCCACACGGTCTACCAGCCGATGGTGGAGCTGATCCGCTTCCTCGAGGCGAACGGCTTCGGCGTCTACATCGTGTCGGGCGGCGACAGGGACTTCATGCGCCCGATGACGCAGGACTACTACGGCATCCCGGCCGACCGCGTGGTGGGCACGGGGATGGGCCTCGAGTACGACGCGGACGACAACGTCGTGCGGTACACGCCGAAGCTCGCGTTCTTCGACGACGGCCCCGAGAAGCCGGTCCGCATCTGGATGCGCGTGGGCCGGCGGCCGATCCTCGCCGCGGGCAACTCGAACGGCGACATCCCGATGCTCCGGTTCGCGCAGGGCAACCCCCGCAGTCTGAGCGTGCTGATCCACCACGACGACGACACCGGCCGCGGCGATGCGCCGTACGACAAGGGCGCGGAGCAGGCGCTGGAGGCGGCATCCGCCCACGGCTTCACGGTCGTCAGCGTGCGCGATGACTGGGCGCAGGTGTTCCCCGCCGACAGCTGACGCGGCGGATCAGGCGTCGCTCGCGCAGCGGAACCCGATGTGCGACATGCCGGTGTCCTCCGCCTGGGGCGAGCGGGCGGCGGGCCGGAAGCGCAGGCAGTACTCCGGCGAGCACAGGTGCGATCCTCCCTTGAGCACGCGGCGCGGGATGGCCGGGAAGCCCTCCTGGGCGCTCGCGGCGGCGAGCAGGTTCGCGCGCTTGCCGGCGTCGACGGGCTTGTCCGACAGGCGCAGGTGCCGCGGCGTGTAGAAGTCGGTGGTCCATTCCCACACGTTGCCGGTCATGTCGTAGAGCCCGTAGCTGTTCGGCGGGTACGAGCCGACGGGCGCCGCGTCGCCCACGCCCTGGTTGTCGTACGGGAAGCGCCCGAGCCACGAGTTCGCCTGCGCCACCCCCTCGGGGTAGGGCTCGTCGCCCCATGCGAAGCGCCGGCCGTCGAGCCCGCCGCGGGCGGCGTACTCGTGCTCGGCCTCGGTGGGCAGGCGCAGCCCTGCCCACTCGGCATAGGCCGTGGCGTCTTCGAAGGCGATGTGGACCACCGGATGCCGCAGCCTGTCGTCGATGGACGACTGGGGTCCGAACGGCCGACGCCAGTGGGCGCCCGCCTCCCACCGCCACCAGTTGCGCCAGTCGCGCAGGTCGACCGGGCCGGGCGTCGGGGTGAACACCATCGCGCCGGGCGAGAGCGATGCGACATCGGCGCCGGGGAAGTTCGCGGGGTCGAGCTCGCGCTCGGCGACGGTGACGTAGCCGGTGTCGTCGACGAACGCGGCGTACTGGGCGTTGGTGACCGCGTACCGGTCGATCCGGAAGGTGGCGACCTCGCGCTCGTGCACGGGTTGCTCGTCGGGGTAGAACTCGTCCGACCCCATGCGGAACACGCCGCCCTCGAGGAGCACCTGGTCGTGGATGGCCGACGTCACCGCTCCACCGTAGCCCGGCGCGCGCGGCTCCGGCCCGGGAACAGCGCGGCCCCGGCCCGGGAACAGCGCGGCCCCGGCCCGGATCAGAAGCTGCCGATGCCCTTGCCGATGATGGCGACGCCGATGACCAGCAGCAGCACCGCCATGATGACCGCGTTCTCCTTCGCGAGCCAGCCGCGGAGGGCGTCGAGCGGGCCACGCAGCTTCTCGGCGGCGATGAGGTAGCCGACGACGGGGACGAGGACGGTGGATGCCGCGATCAGGGTGAAGACGGCGATCACGACCACGGTCGAGCCGGCGTCGAGACCGGCGGCCCCGATCGTCACGCCTGCGCTGGCGGCGAGAAGCAGGTTCTTCGGGTTGACCGCCGACAGCAGGAACCCGAGGCCCAGGGCCTTGGGGAAGGTGATCGTGTCGATCGCCTGCATCCACTTCGGCAGCGCCGGCTCCGCTCCGGCCCTCGGTCGGCCGCGCCATTGCCGGAGCGCGAGAAGCAGCAGGAGGATGCCGAGGACGAGCTGGATGACGCCCTTGATCGGCTGCGACGCGTCCTCCTCGCCTTCGGGGAGCACCGACGAGAGCAGGGTGAAGACCGTCACCGCGACCACGATCCCGAGCACCCAGCCGAGCAGGAATCCGGTGCCGGTCACCCGCGCCTTCGGGGACAGCAGCATCAGGATGGCCGCGATGATCGGGATCGGGCTGATCGCGACACCGAGGGCGAGCGTGAGGATGTCTCCGATGACGGCGCCCATGGGCGTGGCCTCCTGGGGTGTCGAGAGAAGCGGACGTGGCTACCGTATCGGCCCGCTGCGCTCAGGTGCCGTTGATCCGGTCGCGCCACTCCAGCAGGGGGGTGAGGGGCGAGAGGTCGTAGTCCGGACCGTCGATAGCCGGGATGATGAGGCGGAAGCCCAGCTCGTACAGGCGGGGAGCGGCATCCGTCTCAAGGAGCGGGCCGAAGCCGCGGATGGTGTACCCCGTGGACAGTTCGATCTCGGCAGGGTCGCGGCCCTCCCGCGCGCACCACTCGTGGAGCACCCCGATCTTGCGCGGCATGTCGTCGAGCCGCGTGAAGGTGTGCCAGATGTCGGCGTGCTGCGCGACCATCCGCAGCGTCTTGCGCTCGCCCTGACCACCGATCAGGATCGGGATCCGCCGGGTGGGCGCGGGGTTGAGCCGGTCCCAGCGAGAGCGGATGCGCGGCAGATCGTCGGCGAGGGCGTCGAGCCGTGAGCCGACGGTGCCGAACTCGTAGCCGTACTCGTCGTAGTCGGGCTGCGCCCAGCCCGATCCGGTGCCGAAGATGAGCCGGCCGGTGCCGGTCGCGCGGGCGCTGATGTGGTCGACGGTGCGGGCCATGTCGGCCTGCAGATCGGGGTTGCGGTACGAGCTGCAGTTGACCAGGGGACCGAACTCGACGCGCTCCGTCTGCTCGGCCATCGCGGCGAGCACCGTCCACGCCTCGAAGTGCTCGGCGTCGATCGGCTCGGTGAGCGCGAAGAAGTGATCCCAGTTGAAGATGACGTCGACGCCGAGGTCCTCCGCGCGCAGGACCGCGTCGCGGTACGCGGCGTACGAGGCGTGCTGCGGCGCCAGCTGCACGCCGATCCGCAGCGGGCGATGGGCGGCGGGATGCCGGGGCTCGGTCACGTCGCGGAACTCCTTCAGCTCTTCGGCTCGATGCGCAGCACCTCGGGCGACTCGCCGACCGACAGGTCGTCGACGATGCGCAGCGTTCGTGCGAGGTCGTCGACGCTGCCGATCACGGTGCCGAAGCGCTCGCGGTCGGAGCACACAGCGGTCACCGTCACGAAGTGCGTGCCCGTGTCCCATGTGTAGGTCGCGAACGGCGGAGTGCGCGGGTCGGGCGGCAGCGACAGCTCGAGCTTCTCACCGACGCCGAGATACGGGTTGCGGAACGACTCGGTGTCGTCGTACTCCATGGGCATCATCGCGCGGGCGGCCCGCAGGTCGTTCGTCGCCTGCTGCACCTGCGCCATCACGACGACGAGCTCGGCGTCGGCCTTCCAGACCCAGACGAGCACGCGACCGGCGGCCTTTCGCATGAGGAAGGGGGCTGCCTGGCTCATCGCCCACGCCGCGACGCCGCTGCCCGGGCGGGGGCCTGCGGCCCCTGAGCCCGTGGAGCCGCCCATCGCCGTGCCGGCCTGTCCGAGCAGCATCCGTATCGCCGCCTTGCGGTGTCGGCGCCCGCGGAAGCCGAGAGACTCGGTCACGGGCACCCAGAGGTTGGGGTCGGCATCGGCCTGCAAACGGGGCATGCGACCAGGGTACGTGCCGGCTCCGGCGCGTTCCTGGAGAGCCCCCGGGAAGCCTCGGGTACAGTGGATTTCGCGCGGCGACCCGCCCCCCGCCGCCCGCCCGCCGCACAGACAGGCCCCAACCCCGTGACCGATCCTGCGACGCCCGAAGACACCGCCGCCGCGACCCCTCGCCCCTTGAAGATCGTCATCGGCGCCGACACGTTCCTTCCCCACGTGAACGGCGCCGCGCGCTTCGCCGAACGGCTCGCCGCCGGCCTCGTGGCCCGCGGCCACGAGGTGCACGTGATGGCACCCAGCAAGACGCACCGCGAGCACGGCACGTTCACCGAGGTCATCGAGGGGCAGTCGATGACCATGCACCGTCTGCCGTCGTGGCGCTGGTACCCCCACGACTGGCTCACGTTCGTCATGCCGTTCCGCTCGAAGTTCTACGCGCGCCGCGTGCTCGACAAGGTGCAGCCCGACGTGGTGCACAGTCAGTCGCACATCGTGATCGGCCGCGGTCTCACCCGCGAGGCGCGCAAGCGCGGGATCCCTGTCGTCGCGACCAATCACGTCATGGCCGAGAACGTGCTCGACTTCACCATCCTCCCCGCCTCGTGGACCCGGTACGCCGTCAAGCTCGCGTGGGAGGACGCCGAGCGCACGTTCAAGATGACGCGCGCCGTCACCACCCCCACCCGCAAGGCCGCCGAGTTCCTCGAGCGCACGATCGACATCCAGGGCGTCATCCCGGTCAGCTGCGGCATCGAGGCCTCGAACTACACCGCCGATCTCTCCCCGCGCGACGCGCACCGCCTCGTGTTCGTGGGACGCCTCACGACCGAGAAGCAGATCGACGTCGTGCTGCGTGCGATCGCGCAGCTCGACCCCGCGCTCGACGTGCGCTTCGACATCGTCGGCAGCGGCGACCAGCGGCGCAACCTCGAGCAGCTCAGCTCGGATCTCGGTCTCACCGACCGCGTGCACTTCCATGGCCACACCACCGACGACGAGCTGCGGTCGTTCCTGACGAACGCGAGCCTGTTCGTCATCGCCTCGATCGCCGAGCTGCAGTCGATCGCGACGATGGAGGCGATGGCGTCCGGCCTGCCGATCGTCGCCGCCGACGCCGTGGCGCTGCCGCACCTCGTGCACGACGGTGAGAACGGCTACCTGTTCCGGCCGGGCGACGTCGACGATCTGGCCGCCAAGCTGACGACGGTGCTGACCCAGACGCCCGAGGAGCGCGAGCGCATGCAGCGCGCGTCGCTCGAAGGTGTCAAGGTGCACGACATGCGCCGCACGCTCGACACGTTCGAGGCGCTGTACCGCGACGAACCGCTGCCCGAGTAGCCGCCGTGCACGTCGTGATGTTCGGCGACCAGCACGTCGAGTCCCTCGGCGGAGCACAGGTCTCGATGCGGCTGCAGCGGCGCTTCCTCGAGAAAGCCGGGCACACGGTCACGATCGTCGCGCCGGCGATGCACGGCCCCCGGGCGCGGGCGGGCGCACGGCTGCTGAGCGAGCCGGCGAGACGAAGCGCCGATCCGTCGTACCTGGATCTGCCGTCGATCCCGATCACCCTGGACCGCGAGTACTCGATGACGTGGCCCGCGCGCCGCACGGATCGATGGCTGGATGCCGCGCTCCGGCGTCTCATCCGCGAGACCGGGCGCCCGCCGGTCGACGTCGTCCACGTGCAGGCGGACTTCTGGGGCGCGTTCGTCGGTCATCGGTTCGCAGAGCGCCATGGCTTCCCGCTGGTGCACACCATGCACAACCGTGTGGACGTGGGCATCGAGGCGACCGCGCCGTTCCCGAAGCTGGTGCTGCGGGCGCTGAACGCCTGGCAGCGGCGCGCGCTCGGCGTCGCCGCCGGGGCGACGCCGGTCGGACGCGACGGCTGGGCGTACCTGCGCCGGTTCGCGGGTCGCTCGGACGCAGTAACGGCGCCGTCGTCGCACTTCGCGCAGCGGCTCGAAGCGCACGGCGCGGTGCCGCATGGCCGGCGTGGGGTTGTCCCGCACCGCGATGCGGGACCGGCAGCCGGATCCCGGGTCGACGTGATCTGGAACGGCATCGACGACGATGTGCTCGATGAGGTGCTCGCGTCGACGAGCTCGACGAGCTCGACGAGCTCCGCGACCGGCGTGCTCGCGGAGCGCGCCCCCGGGCCGCCGCGGTTCGTCTGGCTCGGGCGCATGAGCCCCGAGAAGCGCCTGCTGCCCTTCCTCGAGGCGCTCGCGGCGTCGGGAGTCGAGGCCGAGGTCGAGGTCATCGGCGGCGGCGGCCAGCTCCGAGCGGCGCGGCGTCTGGTCGAGAAGCTGCGCCCGCGCGCGAGGGTGGTGTTCGCGGGACGGATGCCGTACGCCCAGACCCTCCGCCGCATCGCCGCCGCCGACGCCGTCGTGCAGACCTCGATCGGCTTCGAGACCCAGGGCATGACGATCTTCGAGGCCGCCTCGCTCGGGACCCCGGCGGTGGTGAGCGACCCCGATCTGGCGGCCGAGCTCGGCGGGGGCTTCTGGGCGGTCGGCGACGGCGTCACGGCAGACCCGTCGGTCGCCGCGCTCGCCGACGCGCTGCGGCAGGCGGCATCCGACATCTCCGCCGGCACGGCGCGTCGGCCAGACCCGTCGGTCCGCGAGCGGTTCCGTCAGTCGTCGCGGACCGCGGCGATGGTCGAGGTCTACGAGCGCATCACCGCCTGAGCCAGGCTCAGGGGAGGCGAGTGCGGTCGGTGGGAATCCGACGGTAGCCGTCGGTGCGGAGGGCGGCGATCGTCGAGGAGAGCGCCACCGCGGACAGTGCTGCGAGAAGAATCACCATGAACATGGCAGAAACGCTACGCTTGCGGAAGAACTGCCACGAGTGGCAGAATAGCCACACATCGCAGGAAAACTGCCACACGGAGGTTCGCATGCACACCGTCGCCTGCATCGTCACGGACGGCTTCGCCCCGTTCGAGTTCGGGGTCGCCTGCGAGGCCTTCGGTCTCGATCGCTCGGACGACGGCATCCCGAGCTTCGACTTCCGCGTCGTGACGCCCGATCCCGGCGTCGTGGAGTCGAAGATGGGCTTCTCGATCAACGTCCACGAGGACCTGTCGTTCGCCTACGAGGCCGACCTCGTCGTCGTGTCGCCGGTTCCCCATCAGTACTGGGGCCGCATCGACGAGCGTGTGCTCGACGTGATCCGCGCGGCGGTCGCCCGCGGCGCGTGGGTGCTGAGCGTCTGCAGCGGGTCGTTCGTGGTCGCCGCGTCCGGGGTGCTCGACGGGCGCCGCGCGACCACCCATTGGATGTATGCGAAGAAGATGAAGGAGATGTACCCGTCCATCGACGTGGACCCCGACGTGCTGTACGTGCAGGACGGACGCATCATCACGAGCGCCGGCACGGCCGCCGGCCTCGACGCGTGTCTGCACCTGCTGCGCCAGGAGCTCGGCGCCGAGCTGACGAACATCATCGCCCGTCGCATGGTGGTGCCGCCGCAGCGCGACGGCGGACAGGCGCAGTTCATCGCCAACCCGCTGCCGGCCACCACCTCGCTCTCGCTCGCGCCGGTGACCGACTGGATGCTCGACAACCTTCGTCTCGAGCTCACCGTCGACCAGCTCGCCGCGAAGGCGCACATGTCGCCGCGCACGTTCGCCCGCCGCTTCAAGGCCGACCACGGCGCGACGCCGGCCGCGTGGCTCGCCCGCCAGCGCATCATCCACGCCCAGCGCCTGCTCGAGAAGACGGACCTGGGACTCGACCGCATCGCCTACGAGAGCGGCTTCGGCTCGGCGGCCGTGCTGCGGCAGAACTTCGCCCGCGTGCTCGGCACCACCCCGACCGCGTATCGCTCGCGGTTCGCGTGCAACGACGACGACCACACGGCGGATGCCTCGGCCTCCGCCGAAGCGGTGGCCGAGGCATCCGTGCTCGAATCCGTGGCGTGAGGCGAGCGGAGCCGTCGGCTCCACTCGTTCACGCGGCTATGCGCGGCGTGCGTCGATCTCGCGCCCGTGGACGGTGAGTGCGTAGATCACGATCACGTCGAGGGCGAGCACCGCCAGCGACAGCCAGGGCTGCGCGGCGATGAGCGAGAGCTGCCCGATCGCGTTGATCGCGACCAGCACGATCGCGGTGATGCGCGCCCACTTCGCGCCGCCCAGCAGGGCGATGCCGACGAGGATCAGCAGCACGCCCGCGATGAGGTGCCACCATCCCCACCCCTGGACGTCGATCGAGAAGAGCCCGGCGTCGCCCACGAAGTAGGCGGTGTCAGGGCCGATGAGGGCCTGGAGACCGTGAAAGGCGTCGATGGCGCCCGTGACGATCAGGACGACGGCGGCGAAGACGCCCCAGCCGGCCCAGCCGGTCGTTGCGGTGTTGGTGTCGGTCATGTGAGAGATCCCTTCGATTCGGCGAGAAACCGGTGCGGTGGAGTCTGCCCGGTCCGCACCACAGGGGTGCCGTGCAGCACTTGCGGCACACACTAGCGAACCTGGGAGAATCCTGAGTGCATTTCCTTCTCACCGACGAGCGCTGCGTCATCGGACGTCGCACGGCGACATCGGCGACCCTCTCCGGCCGGCGAGGCGGACGGGCGTCGCGCCTCCCGTGAAGGATGTCGGGTGGAATCGTCCCGCCTTCGTTAGCGTGAGACCGTGGCCTTCCATCCGCGCACGTGGTTCTCGCGCAAGACTCTGCGCAAGGATGCCGTCGCGGGCGTGATCCTCGGCATCGAGGCGGTTCCCGACGGTCTGGCGGCCGGGCTTCTCGCCGGCGTGAATCCGCTGGCCGGGCTCTACGGCTACCTGTTCGGCATGGTCGGGGCGGCTGCCCTCACGAGCAGCGCGTTCATGGCCGTGCAGGCCACCAGCGCAATGGCGCTCGTCGTCTCCGACGCAGAGCTCGACACGCTCCCGAACCCCGATCGGGGGCTCTTCACGCTCGCGATCCTCACCGGGATCATCATGGTCATCGCCGGGCTGCTGCGGGGCGGGCGTCTCATCAGCTTCGTGCCGACCGCGGTCATGACCGGGTTCGTCACGGCGATCGGCGTGAACATCGTGCTGGGTCAGCTGTCGAACTTCACCGGCTATCAGGCCGAGGGCCCGAACCGCCTGCTCAAGACGATCGACGTATTCCTGCACATCGGGCAGTGGAGCATCCCGTCGCTGATCGTCGGCGCGATCTCGGTGCTCGTGATCGTCGTGCTCCTCCCGACCCGCGTCGGCAGCATGGGGCTGGTCATCGCGGTGATCCTCGGCTCGGTGGTCGCCGTGCTGCTGAACACGTGGGTGAACAGCACGGTGG
>NZ_DATCVK010000137.1:0-1912 GCF_036566905.1 Microbacterium sp.
GGAACCGGCCCGTGACACGGAGAAGGCCGAGTTCCTGTCGACCGAGTGGTCGACCGGCTCGGCCTGGGAGGTCGGAGCGGGAGCTGCAATCACGACTGGGACTGCGGGAGTTGCGGGGACTGCGGGAGTGACGGGTGCTGCGGGTACCACGGATGCTGCGGGGACGAACGGTTCCGACTGGGCTTGCGATGCCGGCACCTCGGCTGCCGCGCGCCTCGGCCTCAACGCGCCGGGGGCCGGAGCGGCCGGGGCCGCGGGATACGCCGGAGCCGCGGGATACGCCGGAGCCGCGGGATACGCCGGAGCCGCGGTGAACGACGGAGCCACGGTATGCACCGGGGCCGCTGGCGCGGTGCGCACCGGGGCCGCGGGCATGGCTTGGGCTGCGGGTGAGGCGTAGGCCGGAGCCGCATCGGCCGGGGTGAACACGGCCTGCCACGAGGCATCCGTCTGCCGCTCGACCGGTGCCGCCTGCGCGACCGCCGGAGCCATCTGATGCTGCCCGATGGCCGCCGCACGCTGCGCCGCGGCGGTCTCGGCCGACTCGCGCTCACGGAGCTCACGACGAGTCAGGGGTCGCTCGGGCCGCGAAAGGGCCTGGGTGCCTGGCGTGGAATCGTCGGGCACGAGGGGGGACTCGAGCACGTGGGGGGAAACTCTCGGCTTCGTGGAAACGGACAACGCGGGGAGGTGGACATCCCGACAGTGCCGAGATAACAGGTTGGTAAAGACTACCCGTTCTCAGTCGCGCACGCCACGTCGAACCGCGATCTCCGCCTGTCAGAGCCCTGCGAGGCCGCGTATTCCGCGGCGACAGCGGGCAGTCGCGTCACGCGTCGATCCCGGCGCGTCGCAGCGCTTCGGCGATCTCCTCGTACAGCCCGGGCGCTGCCGCGATCACGAGCTCGAACGTGGCCGCTCCCCCGCCGGGACCTCCGACCCGCGCGCCTGCCTCCTGGGCGATCAGCGCGCCCGCTGCGTGGTCCCACGGGTTCAATCCGCGCTCGTAGTACGCGTCGAGGCGGCCCGCGGCCACCGCGCACAGGTCGAGGGCGGCTGAACCGACGCGGCGGATGTCGCGTGCGAGCGGCAGCAGCTCGAGCAGCACCTCGGCCTGGACGCGTCGCTGTTGCGCCGAGTACGAGAAGCCCGTGCCGAGGAGGGCGTGGCTCAGCGGGACATCCGCGTTCGCCTGCAGTCGCCGACCGTCGAGCCAGGCGCCACCGCCGGCGCGCGCCTCGAAGACCTCACCCGTGCTCGGGTTGACGACGACGCCCGCGAGAGCGGTCCACCGCGCAGGATCCGCCGACCCCTCGACCACCGCGATGCTGATCGCCCACGCGGGAATGCCGTAGAGGAAGTTCACGGTGCCGTCGATCGGGTCCACGACCCAGTTGACGCCGCTCGTGCCGATGCTGGCGTCGGCCTCCTCGCCGACGAAGCCGTCGTCGGGTCGCGCCTCGAGCACGAGACGCCGGATGAGCGCCTCGGTGTCGCGGTCGACCGCCGTGACGATGTCGACGGGCGACGACTTCGTCTCGGCGATGCTCACCCCGCCGCGTCGCGCCTCGAACGCGAATTCCGCCGCCTGCAGCGCGATGCGCCGAGCGAGGTCGAGCAGTGCAGCGGATGCGTCTTCACTCATGGTGACACGCTAGCCCGGCGGGATCCACGGCGCACCGCGGCATCCGTCGCTCACCGGGCCTGAAACCACGAAAGCCCCGGCTGACCGGGGCTTCTCTGGTGGCGAGTGAGGGATTCGAACCCCCGAATGCTGAGCAGTCTGATTTACAGTCAGATCCCTTTGGCCGCTTGGGTAACTCGCCATCGCACCCGACCACGTTCTGCACACAACCGGGGGCCTGTCAAGGATACCCGCCGAGGGCCGGTGCGAGAAATCGACGGCCTACGA
>NZ_DATCVK010000138.1:0-21645 GCF_036566905.1 Microbacterium sp.
CGGGGTCGGCCGCCAGCGGGGCGTCGCCGGGGGATGCGGCATCCGGGATCGACGCCCCGGCCGACGCGGCCAGCCGCTCGTCGCGCCAGCGCGCCCACTGCGCGAACTTGTCGAGCAGTGCGCCGACCGCCGAGAACAGCCACGCCCACGTCTGCGGGTCGATCGTGGAGAAGTCGCGCTTGGCGTAGAGGAAGAGCCAGTCGTCGACGATCTCGACGTCGAGGGCGGCCGCGTTGTCGATGAAGCGCGCCATGATGTCGGGGGTGAAGAGGTAGAGCGCGTCGCGCTCGTAGCCGGCGGGGCAGTAGAGGGCGAAGTGCTGATCGAAGTCGCCCTCGAGGCTCAGCCGCTGGTCCCTGTCGAAGGTGAGGGGCAGGTTCGAGCCGAACAGCGAGTTGTTGCCCGTCGCGTCCAGCACGATGTGGGGCAGCGGGGTGTCGAGCTTGACCGCCACGTACCCCCACTGGTGCGTCTGCCGGTTCTTGCCGGAGCCCGTCGTGTAGCGGTAGTTGGCGAACTCCACGAAACGGGGCCGGTCGCCGCGCACGAGATCCGAGGACTGGCGCGCGTCCCCGATCGAGAAGATCATGCCCGGAAGACCGGGGCCGTCCAGGCGCGGCACGTACTGCATCGCGTTCGCGCGGGCGAACCCGTCGAGGCGGTACATGCGTTCGCTGGCGCTGCGGGCGGCGCGGACGGCGAACGTGATCACCAGGGCCACGACGACGCCGACCACCAGCAGCGGAAGGACGGCGAAGATCAACGCCACCCCGCCCCCGCCTTCGGCGCCCGCGCCGAGGGCGCTGAAGATGGCGGTGAGCATGGTCAGCCCCACCGACCCGAAGATGACGGCCACGACGGCGATCACGACGACCGCGAGCACACCGGAGAACGACGAGCCCTGCAGGCGCCCGGTGCGTCGCAGCTCCTGCACGAATGCGCGCGCGGCGCCGGGCGGGACGGGCTCGACCAGCGGTCGCGCGTCGAAGGGGTACGACGGTCTGACGCCGGGTTCGGCGGCGGGGACGCTCACGCGACCACGGTACTCGGCGATGCCGCGCGCACGGCGGCTACACGGTCGCGTCGTCGGGGAACCGCGTGCCGGCCGCGTGCTCGTGGGACAGCCGGCGCATCGACATCGTGGTCTATGTGCCCGTGCGTGCGGCGCCGACCGGGATCGCGGCGTATGCGGCGAGCCAGGCGTCGGCGATGAGGGCGGCGCCCTGGGTCGTCGGGTGGACGCCGTCGGGCACGATCGCCACGGCGCCGTGGGCGGCGGCCGCCGCGCCGACGCTGTCGTGCAGCGGCACGAGCGTGGCGTCGAATCGCTCGGCGAGGCGGCGGACGGCTGCCCGCTTGGGGTCGAGGTCCTCGAGCCAGGCGGCCTGGCCCTCGCTCACAGGCACGAAGAACGGCTCCACGAGCACGAAGCGCTCGACGCCCGCTTCGCGGGCGGCCTCGAGCAGTCCCGCGACGGTGGCCTCGAAATCCTCGGCCGGGGTCGGGTCGTCGCTGTCGAAGCGCCGCCACATGTCGTTCACGCCGATGTACACCGTGAGCACGTCGGCCCGCGCGGCGAGCACGTCGTCCCACCGGGCGGCGAGGTCGACGGCGCGGTCGCCGCCGATGCCCTTGTTGACGACGGTCGCGTCGTCGCCGACGGCTCGTGCGATCAGCGCGACGTAGCCGTCCCCCAGCGAGGCGGCGTCATCTCGGTCGCGTCCGGAGTCGGTGATCGAATCGCCGGCGAAGACGAGGGTGGTCGAGAGAGGCATCCGGTGTGGTCCAATCGACGTGGAACGTGTTCCGCCAGCGATGATCGACACTCGCTTGGCGGTCTGGGCACGGACGTCCGCGGAGCGGACGCCAAGGCTTCCGCGAACATATCGCCTCACCGGCCCGCGAGCGAGGACCCGCGCGAAACGGCTTCGGGCAAGATCGAATCACGACGCGAGGAGGCGCCATGACCGATGCCCGCAGGAACCCCGACGATCTCGACGCGCTGCGCGCGGCATCCGACATCCTCGGGATCGACACGCTCCTCACTGCGGACGAGCGAGCTGCGCGCGACCGTGTGCGCGGTTTCGTCGACGCCGAGATCCGCCCCCACATCGCCGACTGGTTCGACCGGGGCCACTTCCCCGTCGAGCTCGCGCCTGCTCTCGGACGGCTCGGCGTCCTCGGCATGACCCTCGACGGCTACGGATGCCGCGGGCGCACCGCCGTCGAGTACGGCCTGGCCGCCCTCGAGCTCGAGGCGGGCGACTCGGGCATCCGCACATTCGTCTCGGTGCAGGGATCGCTGGCGATGGGCTCGATCCACCGGTGGGGCAGTGAGGAGCAGAAGCAGGAATGGCTGCCGCGGATGGCGGCCGGCGACGCGATCGGCAGCTTCGCACTCACCGAGCCGACCGCCGGCTCCGACCCGTCGAGCATGAAGACGTTCGCGCGCCGAGACGGCCCGGACTGGGTTCTGTCGGGAGCCAAGCGCTGGATCGGGCTCGCGTCGATCGCACACCTCGCGGTCGTCTGGGCGCAGACCGACGAGGGCGTCCGCGGATTCCTCGTCCCCACCGGCACACCGGGCTTCGAGGTCGCGGTGCTCGAGCCGAAGGGCTCGATGCGGGCGTCGGTGCAGACCGAGCTGCACTTCGACGACGTCAGGCTGCCGGCATCCGCTCGCCTTCCCGAGGCCCGCGGGCTCCGTGGGCCGTTCTCGGCGCTCAACGAGGCGCGGTACGGGATCGTGTGGGGCGCGCTCGGCGCGGCGCGCGACAGCTATGAGGCGGCGCTTCGCCATGCTTTGCGGCGCGAGCAGTTCGGTCGGCCCATCGCCGGGTTCCAGCTGACGCAGCGAAAGCTCGTCGACATGGTGGTCGAGCTGCAGAAGGGTGCGCTGCTGGCCCTGCAGATCGGACGCGCGAAGGATGCGGGCACCCTCACGCCGACGCAGATCTCGCTCGGCAAGCTCAACAACGTGCGCGAGGCGATCGCGATCGCGCGCGAGGCGCGGACGATCCTGGGGGGCGACGGGGTGCTGCTCGAGCATTCCCCGATCCGGCACGCGGCGAACCTCGAGTCGGTCCGCACCTACGAGGGCACCGACGAGGTGCACACCCTCATCCTGGGTCAGCACCTCACCGGTCTCGACGCCTTCCACTGACGGCCGGCGCCCCCGACCGGGGCGGGTTCGGCGTCTGGTCGGCGATCCGGTACCATAGGAGGGTTGTCCGCACGCGTTCTATGCGCGGGAAGTCGGATGACGTGCACACACACCCTCCTGCTGTCGGGAAATGCCCGGCAGCCGTTCTAGTCCGAAGGAGGTGGGTTAGTGACGCACCAGTACGAACTCATGGTCATCCTGAACCCCGAGATCGATGAGCGCCAGGTCGGCGCCAACCTCGACAAGTTCCTGAAGGTCATCACGACCGACGGCGGCACCATCGAGAACATCGACATCTGGGGCAAGCGCCGTCTCGCCTACGAGATCCAGAAGAAGAACGAGGGCATCTACGCCGTCGTCAACTTCACGGCGACCGCCGCGACCACGCAGGAACTCGACCGTCAGCTCAACCTCAACGAGCAGATCATGCGCACCAAGGTGCTGCGTGCCGAAGAGGCCATCGCGATGATCGCGTCGGAGAAGCAGCGCGCCGACGAGCGTGCCGCTCGCAAGACCGCCAAGGCTGCGAAGGCATAAGGCTGATGGCCGGCGAGACGATCATCACCGTCGTGGGAAACCTCACGGCTGATCCCGAACTGCGCTACACGCAGAACGGCCTCCCCGTCGCGAACTTCACGATCGCGTCGACGCCGCGCAACTTCGACCGTCAGGCGAACGAGTGGAAGGACGGCGAAGCGCTGTTCCTCCGCGCGAGCGTGTGGCGCGAGTTCGCCGAGCACGTGGCCGGCTCGCTGACGAAGGGCATGCGGGTCATCGCGACCGGCCGCCTCAAGCAGCGCAGCTACCAGGACCGCGAGGGCAACAACCGCACCGCGATCGAGCTCGAGGTCGACGAGATCGGCCCGTCGCTGCGCTACGCCACCGCACAGGTCACCCGCGCTGCGGGCGGCTCCGGCGGTGCCGGCGGCAGCTTCGGCGGCGGTGGCGGTCAGTCGCGTCCGGCGCAGGTCGCCGATGAGCCGTGGTCCACGCCCGGTTCGTCGAACGCCGGCGGCGGCGACGCCTGGGCAGCCCCCGGCGCCTACGGCGACGACACCCCGTTCTGATCTCAGAAGCAGATTCCGGATGCCTCGTGAAGAGGCATCCGATCAAGAAAACGTAAAGGAACCACCATGGCTGGAAAGGCAACCGGCGACCGCCGGAAGCCGCGGAAGGGCGCGAAGAACGCGGCCCCCGCGAAGGCGATCCGTGTCGGTCTCATCGACTACAAGGACGTCGCGACTCTTCGCAAGTTCATCTCGGAGCGTGGCAAGATCCGCGCCCGTCGTATCACCGGTGTCTCGGTGCAGGAGCAGCGTCTGATCGCCAAGGCGATCAAGAACGCGCGCGAAATGGCGCTCCTGCCCTACGCCGGCGCTGGCCGCTAAGGAGCACCCAATGGCAAAGCTGATTCTCACGAATGAGGTCGCCGGGCTCGGAAGCGCCGGAGACGTTGTCGAGGTCAAGAACGGGTTCGCCCGCAACTACCTCATCCCCCAGGGCTTCGCTGTGGCCTGGACCCGTGGCGGCGAGAAGCAGGTGGCGTCGATCCGCGCCGCCCGCGAGGCTCGCGTCATCCACGACCACGAAGAGGCCGTGGCGCTGAAGAACGCGCTCGAGACCAACAAGGTGCGCCTGTCCGTCAAGGCCGGCGCCGAGGGTCGTCTGTTCGGCGCGGTCAAGACGGTCGACGTCGCCGACGCGGTCAAGGCCGCCGGTCTCGGTGACCTCGACAAGCGCAAGATCCACATCACCTCCCCGATCAAGTCGGTGGGCGAGCACGAGGCGACGATCCGCCTCCGTGACGACCTCACCGCCGTGATCACCCTGCAGGTGGTCGCCGCCAAGTAATCCTTCGGGATACGGCGAAACGGATGCCGCGAACCGGTGCTCTTCAGGAGCACTGCGTTCGCGGCATCCGTCGTCTCCGGCGCTGCGGACCGGGTCAGAAGATCCAGTTCGCGCCGGCGGCGACAGGCCATGACCACGCCGTGGATGCCGCGCGCAGGCCGGCTGGAGAGCGCACCTCGACGAGCCCGGCTTGGGCGAGCGAGGACAGCGAGATCGCGCCGAGGTGCGCGGCGCCGAGTTCGCGGATGTCGAGCGCCAGGTCGGGGTCGTCGGCGGTCGGCGCGACTTCCGCGTGCTCCCACGCGTCGGCGCGCACGCGCCAGCGGCCGCCGTTGGCGGGCAGTATCGCGTCCGTCACCTCCAGCACCACGTCGACCTCGCCTGCGTACCGGCGCTGCGCCAGCGCGGTCGGCAGGTCGAGGATGCGCAGCCACGAGTTGTCCTGGTAGTCGGGCACCGCCGGGCGGATGTCGACGAGCAGCGACACGATCGGGTCGTCGACGGGCAGGTTCGAGATCTGCACCCGAGAGGTCAGGTCGAGGTCGAGCAGCACCGACCACATGCGGCGTGCGGCGGCAGCGGTCAGAGCGACGGCCTCGCGCACGTGCACCGTGCCCTCCGCCCCGGCACGCTCCCACGACGTCGTGCGGCGGAAGGTCGCGTATGCGAGCACCGTGTCGGTCTCATCGCGCACGAGCAGCAGCCGGAGCGCCTCCTTGCCGCCGCGGAGCGCAGCGGGGTCGGCCTCGCGCGCCGTGCGCTGCTCCGGCGTCTCGCGGGTCGCCCAGCCCGGCCGCCCCAGGCCTTCGGGCAGCCGCGCGTAGTCGCGATGCAGCGCGGCGACGAGGTCGCCGTGGGCTTCGGCATCCCACTCCTCCAGTGCGACGTCGAGCTCGGCCGCGCCCGGCACCGGACGCAGGGCGGCGCCCCGCGGGATCGTCAGGCTCAGCTGCGTCGACGCCATGCCGTAGCCGAAGCGGCCGTAGATGGGCGTCTCGGCCGCCATCAGGCCCGAGATCGCCTCGCCGTTCGCGAGGCAGTCCGCGAAGTGGTGCTCGATCATCCCTCGCAGGATGCCGCGGCGACGGTGGCCGGGGTGCACGCCGACCCACGTCAGCCAGCCGCACGCCACCTCCGCCCCGGGTACGGGGTAGGCGCGCAGCGGGTACGCGCCGTGGAAACCGGCGAGCAGCTCGTCGTCGCCGACCTGCGCGACGCCGTACGTGCGGTGCCAGCTCAGCGGGCTCGGCAGCTCCCGCAGCGTATCGATGGAGCGCTCGGTCGGGAACGCCCAGACATCCAGGCGCAGGACGTCGTCGAGCCGGTCGGATCCAATGGGGGTGAGGCGGTAGGAGTCGGGGAGGGGCACCCCCCTACTCTGGCGAGCGCGCGAGGGGCGCGCAATGAGGACGACGTCGGCCATCTGCCCGGCGAGGGCATGACAAAGCGGATGCCGCGAGCCCCCCGGTTCGCGGCATCCGCTCCTGGCATCTCCGCTGCGTCGCCCGCTCCAGGCATGGTCGGACGACGAAGACGGAGACGGATGGTGCACCCCCGATCGCGAGGCCGGTCCAGGCACGGTCCGGTCATCGCGATCGGGGGCGGTTCAAGGGCGGGAGGGCCGCTGGGGACGGCCCTCCCGCCGTGCTCTCACGCGAGTCGGGGCGAGGGGCGCCTGGGGAACGTCGACTTGCCCCGTCGACTCACGCGGAGCGCCGCCGCGACACGCGCGCGATGGCACCCGCTGCGAGCAGCGAGAGCCCCAGCAGCAGGAACGGCATCGCGCCCGCTCCTCCTGTCGTGGCGAGCTGGGTGGCCTCGCCGGACGCCGCGGCCGAACCGGCGACCGCGGCCGAGCCGTCGTCACCGGGCGTCCCGTCGTCCCCCGGGTTGGTGGGGTTCGTCGGGTCGGTCGGGTCGGTCGGGTCGGTCGGGTCCGTCGGATCGGTCGGGTCCGTCGGGTCCGACGGGTCCGTCGGATCGGTCGGCACCACGGCGTCGACCGTGGTGCTGTCGCCGATCACCGAGACGGCGTTGCCGCCGATGGTGATGGGCAGCGAGATCGGCGCCAGGATCTGCGTGCCGCCGAGGACCGAGCCGAGGCCGCCGGTGGTGCCGGTGGTCCCGCCGTTGCCGGTGCCCGGCGCTGCAGCCGCACCCGTCGATGTGCTGTCGCCGATGCCCGAGATGGCGTTGCCGACGACCGTGACCGGCACGGCGATCGGTGCGAGCACCTGCGTGCCGCCGAGGATGCCGTCCGTGCCGTCGGTGGTGCCGCTGGTGCCGCCGGTGGTGCCGGTGGACGGTGCGGTGGTCGCGGCATCCGTCGACGCGCTGTCCCCGATGACCGAGACGGCGTTGCCGAGGGCGGTGATCGGAGCCGTGACGGGTGCGAGCACCTGGGTGCCGCCGAGGATGCCGTCCGTGCCGTCGGTGGTGCCGGTCGCGCCGTTGCCGGTCGAGCCGGTCGACGGGGCCGTGGTGGCGCCCTCGCTCGAGCTGTCTCCGATCAGTGAGATGGCGTTGCCGACCGCGGTGATCGGCGCGGTGACGGGAGCGAGCACCTGGGTGCCGCCGAGGATGGAGTCCTCGCCGCCCGTGGTGCCCATGGAACCGGCCGACGACGTGCCTGAGCCGGCGGTCGTGGTGGCGTCGGTGGAATCGCTGTCTCCGACGAGGGAGATCGCGTTGCCGCTGACGGTGACCGGCGCGGTCACGGGAGCGACCACCTGGCTGCCGCCGAGGATCGAGTCCTCGCCGTCGGTCCAGGCATCGGCTCCGCTGGCGGCGCCCGAACTCGCTGACGCCGTGGTGGCATCCTCGCTCGTGCTGTCGCCGACGACGGAGATCGCATTGCCCGAGACGGTCACCGGAGCGGCGATCGAGACGATCCCCTGGGTTCCGGAGAGCAGGCCGTCCTGACCCGAGGTCTCGGCCGGTGCGGCCGGGGCGGTGGCGGGCGCGGGCGCCGTGGTCGCGGCATCCGTCGACGAGGAGTCGCCGACCACCGAGATCGCGTTGCCCGAGACCGTGATCGGCACGTTCACCGACACGAGGCCCTGCGTGCCCGAGCCGATGCCGTCGGAGCCGCTGGTCGTCGCCTCGGCGGGAGCCGGAGCGGGCGCCGGCGCCGCGGTGGTCGCGCCGCTGCTCGACGAGTCGCCCAGCACCGAGAGCGACGTGCCGCTGATGTTAATCGGAAGGTTGACGTCGATGACCGCCTGGCTGCCCGAGAGCAGCCCGTCATCACCCGTCGTCTCGGCCGCATTCGCGACCGTCGCGCCGAGCAGCGTGATGCCGCCGGCGAGGAGCGTGCCCAAGAGGGCGCGCTTGTAGAAAGTACGCATGGTGTTCCCCTTTGTGGATTGATCAGTTCGCAGCGCACGGAGAGGCGCTGCTCAGCGCGTGAGGGCGCGCTGATTCCTCTGCCGCCCGCGCTCGGGTGAGCACGGCGGCGGGGAGCCGATCAGTCGGGGGAGACGTCGGTGGAGCCGACGGGCGCCGGCAGCGCGTGCTCGTCCTCCGGCCCTGCTCGACGCACCCAGGCACGGTGTGCGGCGAGAGGAAGGAGGGCGGCGAGCGCCCAGGCACCGAGACCCGCACCACCGGGTCCCGCGGAAGAAGTGGGCAGACAGAGTCCGCCTACAGAGCTCAGGGGTCCGCTCGCGGCGAGAGCGGCGGACGAGACGACGACCGAGACGGCGGCGGTGGCGTGCGACAGGGAGGCCGCAGCCCACCGGCCGATCGAGCCGGCCGTCGTCGAGAAGACGGCTCCGGCGTCCGTTTCGGCGGGGGAAGCGGCGAGCATGTCGTCCGCCGTCAGCCCGCCCGAGAACGACGGAACGCCCGGAATCGCGGGGATTCCGGGGAGGGCGGGCACCTCGCCGGCGCCACCCACGGGCGGGAGTCCGACGGTCGCGCCGGTCTCGTCGACCGCGACGACGACGCCGGTCAGCGTCTCGTCGACGGTGCCGCCGATGTCGTTCACCGCGTCGTCGAGGCCGATGCCGGTGACGATGCCGCCCACGATCGGCACCTCGGTCACGAGGTCGACGACGGGCTGGGTGATGCCGCTCACGACGCCGCCGGAGACGACGTCGGAGACCGGCTGAGTGACGTTCGTGACGACGGTGCCGATCGTCTGGACGACCTGGCTGACCGGCTGCTGGACCGGCGCCGGAGCGGTGGCGACCACCGTGTTGACGGCGCCGGTGACGCCCGTGGTCACGGTGGAGACGGTGGTGGTGACGGTCGTCGCGGTCGTGTCCACCACCGAGGTCACCGCACCGAGAGCACCCCCGAGCAGTCCTCCGTCTTCGGTCTCGTCGGCATGCGCCTGTCCGAGGCCGAGGCCGAGGACCAGCGAGATGACGATCCAGGCGAACGCGGTTGCGACCCCGATGAGGGCCAGCCGCACGATCCTCGGCAGCTGCGAGGTTACGATCTCCACGTTCACCTCCCACGACGAAAGAGCCGCACGTTCCGGACGGATCGTGCGTAGGGGTGCCTGGACTTGCGAGGATATCGCCTGGACGATCGCCGTGTCCAGACCCCTCGCGTCGCGAATCCGAACGCGCCTCCTCGCGCGCGCAGGGTGTGCTCCCCGGTGCGCGCACGGTGTGCTCCCCGCGCGCGCACGGCGTGTCGGGGTCCCCGGAATTGTGCACAGGGCACGATGCACAGGCCAACCTTCAACCCCGACTTCAATCACATCCCCCTCCACAGGCTGTGCAATACGCAAAGGCCGGTCAGAAGCGGTTTCTGCGAAGACCGTGCTCGAAAAGCAGCGAGTTCTCCACAGTGGTTGTTCACAGGCGTGTCGGCGTTTCACGCAGCCTCTCCACAGAGTTATCCACAGGTCGTGTTGCGCGTGTCGGAGGCCGTCCTTAGCGTGGGGTGCGGCCCACTCGTGGCGCGCGCCTCCGTGCTGGACACAACGGCGTGACAGCGGCAGGGGGATGGCACACGGGGGTTCGGCGGGGAGCGGGGTGCTGCGGCATCCCGCAATCAGCTCGTGCACGCTGAGGCGTGCCCGGCGAGCCGCACCGGCCCGCGCCGTGACAACTCGGACGATGTGAACGAACGATAAGGAGGACTCGCAGCCTATGTCGATCGCCGACATCTCCGATGAGCGCATGGGGGGTCCCCGTGACTTCGAGCGCACTCCCCCACACGACCTGCTCGCCGAGCAGAGCGCCCTCGGTGGCATGCTGCTGTCGAAGGATGCCGTCGCCGACGTCATCGAGACGCTCCGCGGCACCGACTTCTATGTGCCCAAGCACGAGCTCATCTTCGAGGCGATCCTCACCCTCTACTCGCACGGCGAGCCGACCGACGTCGTGGCGGTCACCGACGAGCTCATCAAGACCGGCGAGCTACAGCGCGCCGGGGGTGCGGACTACCTGCACACGCTGACGTCGATCGTGCCGACGGCTGCCAACGCCGGCTACTACGCGTCGATCGTCTCGGAGCGGGCCCTGCTGCGCCGCCTGGTCGACGCGGGCACCCGCATCGTGCAGATGGGGTACTCGGGTCAGGGCGAGGCTCTCGACCTCGTCAACAACGCCCAGGCCGAGATCTACTCGGTGACGGGTGCCGAGGCGGCCGAGGACTACGTGCCGCTCACGATCGCGGTGGATGCCGCGGTGGAGGAGATCGAGGCCGCGCGAGGTCGCGACGGCCAGATGACCGGCATCCCGACCGGCTTCTCGGGACTGGATGCCCTCACGAACGGCCTGCACCCGGGCCAGATGATCATCATCGCGGCGCGACCCGCGATGGGTAAGTCGACGCTCGCGCTCGACTTCGCGCGGTCGGCGGCCGTCAAGCACGACATGCCCACGATCTTCTTCTCGCTCGAGATGGGGCGCAGCGAGATCGCGATGCGCCTGCTGAGCGCCGAGGGCGCGATCCCGCTGCAGTCCATGCGCAAGGGCACGCTCGACTCGCGTGACTGGACCACCGTCGCGGCGACGCGCGGCCGCATCAACGACGCCCCGCTCTACATCGACGACAGCCCCAACATGACGCTCGTCGAGATCCGGGCGAAATGCCGCCGGCTCAAGCAGCGCGCGGGCCTCAAACTCGTCGTCATCGACTACCTGCAGCTCATGACCTCGGGCAAGCGCGTCGAGTCGCGTCAACAAGAGGTGTCGGAGTTCTCACGAGCGCTCAAGCTGCTCGCGAAGGAGCTCGCCGTCCCCGTCATCGCACTCTCCCAGCTGAACCGTGGTGCCGAGCAGCGTGCCGACAAGAAGCCCGCGCTGTCCGACCTGCGCGAGTCGGGCTCGATCGAGCAGGACGCCGACATGGTCGTGCTCCTGCACCGCGAAGCCGCCTACGAGAAGGACTCGCCGCGCGCCGGCGAGGCCGACCTCATCGTCGCCAAGCACCGCAACGGGCCGACCGACACCATCACCGTCGCGTTCCAGGGCCACTTCTCCCGCTTCACCGACATGGCGCCGGGCGACTTCGGGTAGTAGGCGTAGTGCCCCTGTGGTGGACCGGCTCATGAGCTGGGCCACCTCAGGTCGCGTCCGTCTTACGCCGGGATGTCGGAGAGCCGGGGTCCTTCACTCTCGTTGGCTGCCCAGAATGCGAGGATCGCCTGCGCGACTGCGCTGGGCTGCTCGAGCGGAATGAGCGTGCGCGCTCCAGCGATCGTGACCGATGTGGCGTGCGGCAACGATGCCGCCGCGCGTTGAGCATCCTCCGGGCTCCAGTCTCCCCGGTCATCGGATGCGATGAACAGACTGGGTACGCCGATGCCCGAGAGGCGATCGGTCACGTCGGTTCGATCGATGATGAACGAGCGCAGCGCGTGGCTCATGCTGGCGCGCGTGGGTCGGTTGAGGCTGTCGACGACCACGTCGCGGATGCCGGGAGTCGCGGCCGAGGCATCCGTCACCATTGCCGAAATCACTGCCGTGCGCACCGGGCCGACCGCTCCCATGAGGCGCAGGATGGGATGCAGCACGGCGATCTGACGCCGGAGGTGAGCAGGTATCGGCTCGGTGGGCGCGCTGATCGCAACGAAACTGCGGATGGTGGAGGGGTCGGTCGCGAGCTGGTAGCCGACGTGGCCGCCGAACGCGTTGCCCACCCAGTCGACAGGGGTGGTGGCACCGAGCCCATCCAGGGCGTCTCGCGCGGCATCCGCTGCTTCGGCGATGCTGGTGCGCCGCGAAAGCGGATCGCTGCGTCCCAGCCCGGGCGGGTCGATGAGGACGAGCTCCCGCCCGGGTGCGCCGGCCAGCAACAGCGGCAGCACGCTGTCCCAGGTGTGGCTGTCGACGAACATCGACGACCACAGCACGGTCATGTCGCCCGCGCCGACGCGACGCACGGCGAGAGAACCGAGGCGGGTGTCGACCCGCTGGGCGCGTTCTGAGAAGGTCTTCATAATTTCACGTTATCATGACTAACATGAAAGAGCGCAAGTATCGGATGTCGGCCCGAGCAGACGCCGCAGAGTTGACAGGTCAGCGGATCATCGACTGCATGCTGGACCGCCTGCGCACCACTCCGTACGAGCGGATCAGGCTCGAAGACGTCGCCGCGGATGCGGGCGTGACGTCGCAGACGGTGATCCGCCGTTTCGGCAGCAAACCGGTGCTGATGACCACAACAGTCGAACGCGAACTGGGACGCATCGCGGCGAAACGCGAGGCAGCGTTGCGATCAAGTTCGGCCGAGACGATTCGAGCGCTGGTGGAGCACTATGACGAATACGGGCTTCTCATCCTGAAGACCTACTCCGAGGCCTCACTCGTGCCAGGGCTGCCGGAAATCGTGGCGCGAGGGAGGGCGTACCACCTCGATTGGTGCCGCCGCGCCTTTTCGGAGCACCTCTCGCCCCAGCCCGACGACGCGTCTCGACAGAGGAGGCTCGCCCAGATCGTGGCCATCTGCGATGCGACCACCTGGCGCATCCTGCGATTCGACGGCGACTTGTCCTCGGCCCAGACCGAGCTGGCGATCACCGAACTGCTGACCCCGCTTCTGCGCTGAGCGGCTCGTCGCACACGTCTGATGCACTCGTGCCGACATGTTCATTCCTTGCAGGACTCGCTATTCCGGCAACGGGGAACGCCATCAGCCTGATAGTCATTGCGACGCCGAAGAGCTCCTCGACTGGGCGACCGAGAACAGTGGGGACGGTTGCGATACCCAGGACCGCTCCCGAATGAACAACCACCCACGTACAAGAAGGAGGAAGCGATGGCTCGTATCCTTGTCACCGGTTCGGCAGGCGGGCTGGGACTCGGCGCCGCCCGGCGGCTCACCGCCGAGGGGCATGAGGTGATCGTCCACGCGCGAACTGTCGATCGAGCGAGGGACCTCCGGTCCCTCATCGAGCGGGGTGCGCAACTCGTCACAGGCGACCTGTCCGATATGAATGAGACCCGCGGCATCGTCGAACAGGTCTCGACGTTCGGGAAGCCGGATGCCGTCATCCACAACGCCGGCGTCATCAGCGGGCGAGAACTCGTCCCCGTGAACGTGGTGGCGCCCTATCTGCTGACGGTGCTGTTGCCGGCCGCTCGGCTGGTCTATCTCAGCAGCAGCATGCACCGCGGCGGTCGCAGCGACGTCACGGGCGTGGACTGGTCGGGCACCCACGCGACCGCGTCGTATTCGGACAGCAAACTGCTCGTGACGATGCTGGCCGCGGCGGTCGGCCGGGTGAGGCGCGACGTGTACAGCAATGCCGTAGACCCGGGATGGGTGCCGACCCGGATGGGCGGGCCTGGAGCCCCCGATGACCTCGAACTGGGGCACCGCACGCAGGCTTGGCTGGCAGCGGGCGAAGATCCTGCGACCCACACCTCCGCGTACTGGCATCACCAGCGTCAGCAGAGGCCCGACCCCGCCGTCACCGACCCCGCTCGGCAGGACGCCCTCCTCGAAGCTCTGACAGCTCACACCGGGGTGCGACTCGACGGCACCACTGCGTAGACCCCTGGGCTGAGGAGACCTACGAGACCCTCACACTGTCACCGACAGCCAACGCCGGCGTTCCCATGAGTCCGAAGGGTTCCCAGGTCTTCGATTTCGACCCGCCATGTCGCTATCGTGCTTTCGACGTGATGGCGCCCGGCGACGATGGGCGGCGGCTGCGCCCACCCCGACGAAGGAGTTGAGATGTGGATCGAGTGCTTCGAGAAGGACGCGCGATTCGACGGCACCGACCGCGAGTCGCTCGTCGAACAGTTCGTCGCACACGTGCGCGGGACGCACGAGGTTCCCTACCCCGATGAAGAGGTGCGGCTGTGGGCGCGCAACTTCGCGGAGGCGTCGGCGCGCGAGGACGGCCCTGTCGAGCGACTTCCCTCGATCGGCTCCATAGAGGTGCATCCCGTCACGGAGGAGCGCATCGACGACTGGCTGCGGTTCTTCGACCGCGACGCGTTTCCCGACAATCCCGACTGGGGATCCTGCTACTGCCTGCATCCCCACACGGGCGATGTTCCCGAGCGGCCGTGGCGTGATGTGCGGGCCGAGATGGTCGAGCGGCTGCGGTCGGGAGCGACGCTCGGCTACCTCGCGTACGTCGACGGGACCCCGGCGGGTTGGGTCAACGCGTCGCGCCGATCGACGTACGCGAAATACGACGACGTCGACCGCGAGGGGCCGGCCCCCGACACCGTCGTGGGCGTCTCCTGCTTCATCATCGCGCCGCCCTACCGGCGCCACGGCGTGTCATCGGCGCTCCTGGATCGCGTCGTCGCCGACGGCGGGGCCCGCGGTGCACGATACGTCGAGGGCTACCCGCGCCGAGTGGAGACCGACGACGACTCGGGGGCCTTCTGCGGCCCCCGTTCGATGTTCGATGCGCGCGGCTTCGCGCCCGCTGAGGAGCACGACCGCTACACCGTCGTCCGCAGGCCCGTCGGATCCGCGCCGCGACCATAGCCTCGGGACACCTTGTTCCAATAGGTTCGTTCCCATGAACCGCGGCGCCAAGATCACCACAGGCGTCGCCGTGCTCGTGGTCGGCGGCTTGGTGGCCCTCGCAGTACCCGCCGTCGCCTCGGTGCACGGGGCGCTGTCGTCTTGGGCGCTCTTCCAGCCCACCGAGAAGCCGGCCGAGGAGCCGTCCGTCGAGCCGGCCTCCGCGGAGGATGACGCGATCGGCGAGGAGATGATCGATGAACTGGGCGACGGCTACGTCTACGTCGGGAACGGCACCGCGATCCCGAAGGGCAGTCCGGCCGGCTGCGAGGACCCGGCCTGGCTCCACGTCGGCGGGACGAGCGCGAGCCTGAGCGGGGACCTGGTCGACCGGGGCGCACGCGACCTCGCCGCAGGCAGCGCGGGCCTGGACGACGAGGGCCGGATCGTGACCTACACGGTCGCGCCCGGCGACGCGCTGTACGCGATCGGGGACCGGTTCTGCATCGCCAACGCGCTGACCATCGCGATGCTCAACCACACTCGGACCATCCAGCCCGGCGAGGTGCTGCTGCTCCACCCGGACAGTTCGATCCCGTGGGTGCCGTACTACAACCCGGTGACCGCGCCCGCCGGCTACCAGCAGATCCCGTACCAGCTCGCCGTCGAGGCGATGAGCACCGCTGCCCACGCGGGCGACCTCGACCGGATGCGCGCGATCTTCGCGAGCGAGCTGGCCGGACTGTTCCCCAACCCGGCTGAGGCCGAGGTGATCGCGCAGGCGCTCGACGTCGGCGACCTCGACGTGCTGCGCCAGATGTTCGCGTAGCCCGCAGGCCACCGAGGCCCCCTCGGCCGGACTGCGAGGCCCACCTCGGCACAACGTCGCTTCGCGAACCCGGTGCAGCCTTCCCGCCACTGGGGTTCCGTCACGTCCCGCCCGCGATTACCCTCGTGCCCGAGGTATCCACCCGAGAAGTAGTCCCGGGCGACCACGCGGGAAGCGGAACGCGCAGGAGGCTCAGATGCAGACCTTGACGGTCGACTTCATCATGTCGCTCGACGGCTACGGCGCCGCGGAAGGGTGGCCGGGATGGTGGGGGCTCGAAGGCCCCGAGTATCTCGGCTGGCTGGAGCAGCTGCCGGAGCAGGACCATCCGATCCTGATGGGAGCGACGACGTACCGCGTGATGTCGGAGCTGACCGCCGGCGGCGAGGAGGGCACCGACGTACTCAACGGGGTGACGAAGTATGTCTTCTCGTCGACACTCGAGGATCCCCTCGGCTGGGAGAACTCGGTGCTGGTGCGGGAGGATGCGATCGACGTCGTGCGGCGGCTGAAGGAGGAGTCCGACAGGCCGCTGCGTACCCTGGGCAGCGTCTCGCTCTGCCGATCGCTCCTCCGAGCCGGACTGGTCGACCGCTACCGCGTGGTCGTGTTCCCGGTGATCACCGGCGCGACCGGGCAGGAGCGGATCTTCGACGGCTACCCCGACGTCCGCCTCGACCTGGTCGAGGCCCGCACGTTCGACCAGCGCAGTCAGCTGCTCGAGTACGTGCCCAGGGTGCTGGAAGGCCCGCCCGGGACCTGATCGTGCCGCCCGCGAGGCATTGCGGACAGCATCGGTCCTGGTGGGCGCCTACCGTCGGACATCGACGAAAGGAGCCATCATGACCATCTCCGACCCCGCCACTCCCACCGGCTACACCTCGGTCGCCCCGTGGGTCGTCACCGACGACACGGGCGCCCTCCTCGACTTCATCGCCTATGCGTTCGACGGTGAAGAGCTCGCGCGCGTCGAGACCGAGGACGGGCTCATCGGGCACGCGGAGATCCGCGTCGGCGACACCGTGGTGCTCGCCTTCGACCGTCGGCAGGAGTGGGCCGCGATGCCGAGCCTGCTCCGCGTATGGGTTCCGGATGCGGACGCAGCCTTCGGCCGCGCCATCGAGCGAGGCGCGGCCGTCGTGACGGAACTCGGCGACAACGCCTTCGGACAGCGCGGCGGGCGCGTCAGAGACCCGCTCGGCAACATCTGGTGGGTGACCCAGCAGGTGGAAACAGTGCCCGACGACGTCATGTGGCAGCGCTTGCAGCAGCCCGAGTACGCCGAGAACATGCGGTACGCGCAGGAGTCGCTCGACGCCGAATTGAGCGGTTCCGCCGCCGGACGCAGCAGCGCCCCGCGCCAGGGCGCCGGCGACCGGTCCTGAGCCCTACCGCGGCGATCGTGGTCCGACGGCCCGGCGTAGGTTGGAGGGCATGGCTCGCATCCTCGCCGTGACCGGCGGCTACGTCGTCCCTGTCAGCTCCGACCCCATCCCGAACGGCACCGTCGTCATCACCGACGGTGTCATCACCGCCGTCGGCGGGGCCGACACGTCGGTGCCCGACGGCGCCGAAGTGATCGACGCCGCGGGCAGCTGGGTCGTCCCCGGATTCGTCGAGTCCCACGGCCACCTGGGCGTCCACGAGGACGGCGAGGGATGGTCGGGCAACGACACGAACGAGATGACCGACCCGAACGGGTCGCGGTTCCGCGCTCTCGACGGCATCGACATCGAGGAGGTCGGCTTCCGCGACGCGCTGCGCGGCGGCGTGACGACGGCCGTCATCAAGCCCGGGTCGGGTAACCCCATCGGCGGCCGCACGGTCGCGATCAAGACCTGGGGCGGCCGTACCGTCGACGAGCAGGTCCTCGCCGACGAGGTGTCGGTGAAGTCGGCGCTCGGTGAGAACCCGAAGCGCGTGTACGGCGACCGGAAGCAGACGCCGTCGACGCGTCTGGGGGTGGCCTCCGTCCTCCGCGACGCCTTCGTCGCCGCCCAGAATTACGCCGACAAGCGCACCTCGGCCGCCGACAAGGACGAGCCGTTCGAGCGGGACCTCGGCAAGGAGACGCTCGCGGCGGTGCTCGCGGGCGATCTCCTCTGGGATCAGCACTGCCATCGTCACGACGACATCGCGACGGCGATCCGGCTGTCGGAGGAGTTCGGCTACCGCCTGATCGTCAACCACGGCACCGAGGCGCACAAGATCGCGGACGTGCTCGCCGAGAAGCAGATCCCGGTGATCTTCGGGCCGCTGCTGACCTCGCGCTCCAAGGTCGAGCTGCGCGACCGTGCCATCGGCAATCTCGCCCTCATCGCCGAGGCGGGCGTGAAGGTCGCCATCACGACCGACCACCCTGTGGTGCCGATCGACCAGATCCGGCTGCAGGCGATCCTGGCGGTGCGCGAGGGCCTTCCCGCCGAGACGGCACTGGAGGCGCTGACGACCAACCCGGCCGACATCCTCCGCCTGAACGAACGCGTCGGCGCTCTCGAGCCCGGCCGCGACGGCGACGTGGTCGTGTGGTCGGACGACCCGCTCGCCGTCGACTCGCGCGTGCAGCGCGTGTTCATCGAGGGGCGCGCGGTCTACGAGCCGGGCGCGGGTGCCGCGAGCCCGCGCGTCGTCGAGCGCTGGGAGCGCTTCGGTCGCACGTCGTGGATGGGATGACGGCACGCGGCCCGGCATCGTGAGCGTGGCTGCCGAGAATCGGGGCGGAGCCGCCCCCGTCCCCCGGTCGTCGTTCGCCCGATATTGGGCGGCGGCCTCCATCAGCTCGTTCGGGACCGCCGTCTCGGCCGTCGCGATGCCGGTGCTCGTGGTGCAGCTGCTTGCGGCGACGCCGGCGGAGGTCGGCATCGTCAATGCGGCACAGTTCGTGCCGTACGCGGTTCTCGGGCTGTTCGCCGGCGCGTACACGGACCGCTGGCGCCGCAAGCCGATCCTCGTCTGGTCCAGCATCGGCCGGGCGGTGTCGCTCGGTGCGATCCCCGTGCTCTGGCTGACCGGCGCGCTCGAGATCTGGATGCTCGTGGTGCTCCTGCTGCTCTTCGGCTCGTTCTCGGTGTTCGGTTTCGCGGCGACGCAGTCGTTCCTCCCCCGGCTCGTGCCGCGGTCGCGGCTGGTCGTCGCGAACGCGCGCCTGGATCAGACGGATGCCGCAGCCCAGACGGTGGGTCCGGCACTGGGCGGCGGGCTCGTCGGCCTGCTCGGCGCGCCGATCGCGCTCGTGGTCGACGCGGTCAGCTACCTCGTCGATGCGGTGCTGAACGCGAGCATCCGCGTCGACGAGCCCCGGGAGCGCCGCCCCGACCGCAATCTGCTCCGCGAGATCCGCGACGGGCTGCGCTGGGCGTACGCGCACCGGACGCTCGGCCCGCTGGCGGTGTCGACGCACGTCTGGTTCTTCGCGAACGGCATCGCGTTCACCGTGCTCTCGCTGCTGGCGCTGCGGTCGCTCGGCTTCACCGCGTTCACGTTCGGACTGCTGCTGGCCGTCTCGGGGTCGGCGGCTCTGCTCGGCGCGACCTTCGCGGCGAGGTTCGGGTCGTGGCTCGGCACCGGCCCGGCGATCATCGTCGCCCGCGCGGCCTATCCGATCGCCTGGCTACTGGTCGCGGGGGCGGCATGGCTGTCGGCGGGGCCGGTACTCCTCTATATAGCGCTCGCGATCCACGGTCTCGCGGCAGGCGTCGAGAACGCGAACGAGATGGGCCTCCGGCAGGCGGTGACGCCCGATGCCCTGCTTGGACGCGTGAACGCGAACATCCGCTCGGCCAACCGGACAGCGGCGGCGCTCGGCGCCCTCGCCGGCGGTGCGGCGGTCGGTCTCGTCGGGGATCAGTGGACGCTCGTCGCCGTGATGGTCGTCTTCGCTGTCGCCGCGCTCATCGCCGTCCTTTCGCCGCCACTGCGTGGGATGCGCACCCTTCCCGAATCGGACTGAGGCCGCGCGTTCCACCCCGGCGATGAGGCGCGGCAGCCGCTCCGCGACCCGGGTCACATCGTGCGCGCGTGCTCGACGAACGCGTCGAGCGCGGTGCGCAGCGCGGGCGAGTCCTCCTGTGAACGGCGGTGCACCGCGAGCACATCGCGGGTCGAGGCCGGCGCGACGGTCGGGATCGCGACGAGATCCGCGCCCAGGTCACCGCGGCCGAGGCGAGGCACCAGCGCGACCGCGCGGCCCGCGCGGGCGAGCTCCAGGTGATTCTGGAACTCCATCGACTCGTGCACGATCCGTGGTGCGTTGGGGACGCCGTCGAACAGCCGCCGAAGCCACTGGCGGCAGATCGTCGCCTCGAACGTCGCGACCCAGTTCTCGCCCGCGAGCTCTTCCGGGTGGAGGGACTCACGGTCGGCGAGCGGGTGGTCGCGATGCAGGATGACGTCGGCGACATCGGTGAACAGGGGCGTCGAGACGAGGTGGTCGGGCATCGCCAGGGCGACCCCGCCCCAGCGATGGACGATGCCGAGGTCGCGCTGGCCCGATGCGACGATCGCGATCGTCTCCCATGGCTCGCTCTCGCGCAGGGGCAGCGAGAGGTCGGGGTGGCGCACGGCCAGTTCGCTCAGCACCGGGATGACGAGGCCCCGCACGACGGTCGAGAAGGCGGCGAGCCGGATCTCGCCCACGACCCGGTCGTCGGTCCCGGCGGTGAGCTGGAGATCGGCGCGCAGGCGCTCGAGGTCGGCGAGGATCGGCGTGGACGCCACGACCAGCCGTGTGCCCGCTTCGGTGAGGATCACGCCGCGGCCGGCGCGCTCGAGGAGGGTGATGCCGGTCTCCCGCTCGAGTCGCTTGACCTGCTGCGACACGGCGGACGGCGTGTAGCCGAGGCTCGTCGCCGCTGCGACCACGCTGCCCTGCGTGGCGACCGCGCGAAGAGACAGCACCGCTTCCAGATCGATCATGAAGCAACGCTACACAGTTCCATGGCAAAAGCATCGCTTGTCCTTCATCCTGGGACCCGCTGAGGTGGAAGGCGTGAAGAGACGCGACATGGTGCTGGCGGCCGCGGTGGCAGCCTTCTGGGGTTTCAACTTCGTCGTGATCGACTGGGGCATGGCGGGCGTCCCGCCTCTGCTGTTCGTCGCGATCCGCTTCCTGGTGGTCGCGCTCGCCGTCGTCGTGGTCCCACGCCCCCGAGCCTCCTGGCGGACGGTGATCGGCGTCGGCCTCTTCATGAGTCTCGGGCAGTTCGGGCTGCTGTACACCTCGATGGCGCTGGGGCTTCAGCCGGGCCTCGCGGCGCTCGTGCTGCAGGCGCAGGCGGTGTTCACGATCCTCATCGCCGCCGTGTCCCTCCGCGAGCGCCCGACGATCCCGCAGAGCGTCGGTGTCGGCGTCGGTGTCATCGGACTGGCGATCGTGGCGGCCGGTCGTGGCGGCGATGCGCCGGCCCTCGCGGTGGGGCTGGCGCTGGCCGCGGCGTTCTCATGGGCGATCGGCAACGTCATCTCACGCCGGGCGGGAGTGGTCAGCGGACCGGGACGGCTCGGCTCGCTGTCGCTCACCGTGTGGTCGGCGCTCGTCGTGCCGGTCCCCGCGCTCGCGCTGTCGTTCCTGGTCGAGGGGCCGGAGGCGATCGCGGCCGGGGTGGCCTCGTTCGGCTGGCAGTCGCTTCTGTCGACGCTCTACACCGCGGTGCTGTGCACGATCGTCGGGTACTCGATCTGGAACAGCCTGCTGGCGCGCAACCGTTCCGCGGCAGTCGTGCCGTGGGTGCTGCTGGCGCCGGTCGTCGCGATGGTGTCGGCTGCACTCCTGCTCGGGCAGATCCCGACGCCGGCCGAGGTCGGCGGCGGTGTGCTGCTCGTCGGTGGCGTGCTCGTCACAGGCCTGCCCGATCGACGGAGTCTGGCGCGGGCTCGGCGGCCGGCCGCCGCGGGCGGCGGCACCGTCGTG
>NZ_DATCVK010000139.1:0-2811 GCF_036566905.1 Microbacterium sp.
GGCTCGGCTGCTCGCGGAGCAGGGGCCGGCTGGAGGGCGCCGGTCTCGACGAGCGGAGCCGCCGACGCGATGGTGGCGGCCGCTTCGGCGGCGAGGAGCTTCGCGAGGCTGTCGGCCGCCCACGTGGAGGCGGTGTCGGCGGGCGCGGTTGCGACGGGCTCGGCGACGGGGGTGGAACCGATGGGGGCGACGGTCTCGAGGGCGGGCTCGAGAAGCTCGAACGGCTCGGCGGCGACGAGGACGGTGTCCAGCAGCGGCGCCGGCTCTTCGCGCGTCGGCAGCTCGGCCTCGAAGGCGGCGGCCGGGCGCTCCGGTGCCGCGGGAGACTCGGCGGCGATCGGCGGCACGGCGACGACGGGCTGCTCGCCGGTCTGGGCGCGCCGGGAGCGGCGGCTCACGTGCTCCACCGGGGCCACCGGCGGAACAGCGGATGCCGCGGCACGAGCGCGAATGCGAGGAGCGACCGGTTCGACGACCGGGCTCGACGCCACGGGGAGATCCACCGACGAGGGTGCCGGCGCCACGGGTGCAGGGGTCGGTGCGACCGGCGGCAGGACGGGCGTCGCAGCGGCAGGAGCATCGATCCCCGACAGAGTCGGTCGCGGCGCCGGGATGTCGGACGCCGGCGTCACGGAGGCGGGAGTCTGAGGCTTCACCGCGGCCGAAGTGGCGGCATCCGCTCGCTTGGCCTCGACAGGACGGCCCCACACGACGGCGGGACGGTCGGGAGCGCTTCCGGCCGCCTGCCGCCGCACTGTGGCGCGACCCGTCCCCGGGGTCTCCGGCGTCGCCTGCACAGGCGTCGGGGAGGTACGGCTGGATCGGCGCGTGGGCGCGGGCTCAGCCATAGGGGAGTCGAAAGGCAAGCGGAGTCGGGCTCTCGTGTCGTGCCGCGAGGGGGGGGTGCACGCAGCAGGGCTGTCGGTCGGGCTATGACCACCTCCGCCGATTCGGGCAGCGAAGGTAACGATCGGGTAAACACTACCCCGAGCGTGCTGGGAATGCCATGTAAGACTCGGATTTCATGACGCGCGCTTCGTGAAAATTCGATGAGAGCGCGTATCTCACACCAGTCCCGCCGCCTCGGCGAGGCGGTCGAAGATCGCCGGGGTCGCCGCGACCACGAGCGGTCCGCGCGGGCCCCCGTCGGGTTCGGCACGGCCGAACCGCCCGCCCGCTTCGGTCACCAGCAAGGCGCCGGCGGCGAGGTCCCACGGCGAGAGGCCGCGCTCGAAGTACCCGTCTAGGCGGCCTGCCGCGACGTACGACAGATCGAGCGACGCGGCACCGGCACGGCGGAGGTCGCGGGCCATCCCCGGCATCACACGTCCGATCAGCTCGAGGTCGCCGGGGCGGGTCGCGGGGTCGTATCCGAAGCCCGTCGCGAGCAGGGCGCCCGCCGGCCCGACCTCGGAGTTGACGGCGATCCGGTTGACGCCGAGCCACGCGCCCTCGCCGTGCACCGCATGGAAGACCTCTCCGCTGACCGGCGCGAACACGACACCCGCCAGCGCCTCCCACTCGTTTGGGCTCGGCTCACCGCGGACGGCGGCGATGCTGACCGCGTAGGTGGGGATGCCGTACGCGTAGTTGACGGTGCCGTCGATGGGATCGACGACCCACGTCACGTCGCTGGCCCCGCGCTCGGCTCCGGTCTCCTCGCCGAGGAAGCCGTCGTCGGGCCGCGCCGCCTTCAGGCGCGTGCGGATGAGCGCCTCGACCTCGCGATCCGCCTCGGTGACGATGTCGGCCAGCGCCGACTTGGTCGCGGCGATCGCCACGCCGGCGTCACGACGCACACGGGCCAGCTCACCGGCTTCGCGGGCGATGTCCATGGCAAGGGATCCGAGGTCGTGCTCGAGGCTCATGCCTCCACGGTATCCGGCGGTACTCACCGCGCCGGCGAACGCGGGGCGACGCTCGCCTGACGACGAGGGTCTCGATAGCGTGTGCGCATGCCCGCCCACTCCCCCGTCTACGACGTCGCCATCGTCGGCGGCGGCCACAACGCCCTCGTCGCCGCCGCGTACCTCGCCCGCGCCGGACGCACGGTCGTCGTGCTCGAACGGCTCGACCATGTCGGCGGCGCCGCGGTGTCGGAGGAACCGTGGCCGGGCGTCGCCGCACGCCTGTCGCGCTACTCCTACCTCGTGAGCCTGCTGCCGCAGCGCATCATCGACGACCTGGGGCTCGGCATCCGTCTGCTGCGCCGTCGCTACTCGTCGTACACACCGGATCCGCAGGACCCTTCGCGCGGCATCCTCATCGACACGGCGGATGCCGCGGCGACCGCCGACGCCTTCGCCCGCGTGACCGGCAGCACCGGCGAGGCGACTCGTTTCGCGGCGTTGTCCGAGCGGATGGCGCCCGTCGCCCGGCTGATCTTCCCGTCGATGACCGAGCCGCTGCCCCGGGCCGGCGAGCTGCGCGCGGCGCTCGACGACGACGGGCTCTGGGAGGAGCTGTTCGAACGGCCGCTGGGTGGGCTGCTGCGTTCGTCCCTCGACACCGACATCGCCCGCGGCATCGCGCTCACCGACGGTCTTATCGGCACGTTCGCGTCGGCCGACGACGAGAGCCTGCGGCAGAACCGCTGCTTCCTTTACCACGTGATCGGTGGCGGGACCGGCGACTGGGACGTGCCGGTCGGCGGCATGGGTCGCGTGACATCCGAGCTGTCGCGCGCGGCGACCGAGGCTGGTGCCGAGATGCGCACTGGGGCGGAGGTCGTGGCGGTCACCCCCGACGGAGAGATCACCCTCGCCGACGGCCCCGCCGTCCACGCCCGACTGGTGCTGAGCGGCGTCGGCC
>NZ_DATCVK010000140.1:0-20239 GCF_036566905.1 Microbacterium sp.
CACGCGGTCGCCCGAGCCGACCGCCGAGCCGACACCGGAGCCGACCGTGGCGCCCGAGCCGACGGTCGCGCCCGAGCCCACGGCGGAGCCCACCCCCGAGGCCAGTGCGCCCGAGCCCACGGTGGTGCCCGAGCCGGCGCCCACGGTGGTGCCCGAGCCCACGACGACGCCCGAGCCGGAGCCGACGGCGACACCCACGCCGACGCCCAGCGCCACCCCGTCGCCGTCACCGTCCCAGACGTCGTCTCCGTCGCCGACGGCCGAGGCGGGCGACACGGCCGCGTCGCCGATGAACTGGGTGCCATGGGTCGTGGTGCTGATCCTGCTGGTCGCCGGTGCGGTGATCTACCTGATCGTGCGCCGCCCCCGGCCGAAGCCGCCTACCGGAGCCTGAGCGGGCGGCTCTGCGTTCGTCTCGGTCGCCGGCGCTCGCTCGCTCCATGACAGCGAGTGACCGCAGCATCGACCATCCGGTCGTCGAGCGAGCGCCCGCGAGACGAAGCGCGCGAACGGAGGCTCGGCGTCAGCCGCGCAGCGCCAGGGCGAACGGAAGCACGGCGGCGGCCCCGGCGCGGCGCAGCTCGCGCGCGGCGACCGTGAGAGTCCAGCCGCTGTCCACCCGGTCGTCGACCAGGAGAATGGGACCCGCCGGAATACCGAGGTCCGCGGCCGAGAACCGATTCCACACCCCCGCCAGCCGGAACGCGCTGTTCCCGCCCGGCTGACCTGTGGGCCCGCCGTCGACGAGGTCGAGTGACCCGAGGAACGGCAGCCGGCCGACCTCGGCGATGCCGCGGGCGAGCGAGTCCACCAGCTGCGGCTTCGCGCGCGACGGCATCGCCACCACCGCCACCGGGCGGGTGTCCCAGCCCCATTCCGCGAGGACTCGCACACACGCGCCGAGCACGTTCGGCGGCACGGGCGCATCCGCGGCGCCGGCGGCGAAGAGGTCGCGCAGGACGCCGCCCCAGCCGAGGTCGGTCAGGCGCGCGAGCGCACGGCCTTCGCCGGCCTGCTCGTCCGCCGCGATGCGGCCCTTGACGGGCACGCCCAGCCGATCGGCTCCGGTGGGCCACTGCCGTCGCGCTTCGATCGGCACGCCGACGCGGTCGAGAGCGGCGGCGGCGGCATCCGTCGCTCCCTCGGCGATCGCGGTCGGGAACCAGGTGCCCGCGCAGTTGTCGCATCGCCCGCAGGGCACCGCGGTGTCGTCGTCGAGGGAGCGCTGCAGGAACTCCATGCGGCAGCCCGAGGTCTCTTCGTACTCGACCATGTGCTCCTGCTCGGCGACCCGCTCGGCGGCGATGCGGCGGTAGCGCTCTTCGTCGTAGGTCCACGGCTCGCCGGTCGCGGTCCACCCGCCGCGCACGCGCGCGACCGCACCGTCGACATCGAGCACCTTGAGCAGCAGCTCGAGGGGCGTGCGGCGGATGTCGACCATCGCCTCCAGCGCGGGTGTCGACATCGGCGCGGCCGCGGCCGCGAGCGCCGACAGCACGCGCTCGGCGCGCTCACGGTCGGGCATCGACGCCGTTGCGAAGTACTGCCAGATCTCGCGGTCCTCGGTGCCGGGAAGGAGGAGCACATCGGCGGACTCGGTGGCGCGGCCGGCGCGGCCGACCTGCTGGTAATACGACACCGGCGACGACGGCGCACCGAGGTGCACCACGAAGCCGAGGTCGGGCTTGTCGAATCCCATGCCGAGCGCGCTGGTCGCCACGAGCGCCTTGACGCGGTTGTCTTTGAGGAGCGCTTCGGACTCCTCGCGCTCATCGGTGTCGGTCTGGCCGGTGTAGGCGCGCACGTCGTAGCCGCGCTCGCGGAGGAGCCGGGCGGTGTCGTTCGCCGCCGCGACCGTCAGCGTGTAGATGATCCCCGAGCCGGGGAGGTCGCCCAGGTGGCTGATGAGCCAGGCCAGCCTGCTCGGCGAGTTGGCCAGACGCAGCACCCCCAGCCGGAGCGACGCCCGGGCCAGCGGACCTCGGATGGTGAGCACGCCCGCGGATGCGGTTTTCGGTCCCTCACCCGCAGCACTGCCGGCGTCCAGCTGCTCGGCGACGTCGGACACCACGCGACTGTTGGCCGTCGCGGTGGTCGCGAGCACGGGGACACCGGCCGGCATCCGGGCGATCAGGTCGCGCAGGCGCCGGTAGTCGGGCCGGAAGTCGTGCCCCCAGTCACTGATGCAGTGCGCCTCGTCGACGACGAGCAGTCCGATGCGAGCCACGAGCTGCGGCAGCTGCTCGTGGCGGAAGGAGGGATTGTTCAGACGTTCGGGCGAGACCAGCAGCACGTCGACCTCGTCTCGATCGAGCCGGCCGAGCACGTCGCCCCACTCGTGCGCGTTCGTGGAGTCGATCTTCACGGCGCGCACCCCGGCTCGCGCGGCGGCCGCGATCTGGTCGCGCATCAGCGCGAGCAGCGGAGAGACGAGCACCGTGGGGCCGGCGCCCCGACGACGCAGCAGAAGCGTCGCGACGAAGTAGACCGCAGACTTTCCCCACCCGGTGCGCTGCACCACGAGCGCGCGTCGCCGGTCATCGACGAGCGCCTCGATCGCCTCGTACTGCCCGTCGTGGAAGTCGGCGTCGTCGCGCCCGACGAGCGCGCGCAGCACCTCGAGGGCCTCGGTGCGGGTCGTGGTCGTCGCTGTCACGGTTCCACCCTGCCTCATGGTCCTGACACCCCGGCACGCATCCGGGTGCATCGAGGGATGCGTGGCGACGTGCCGGGGCTGTGGAGGAGCCGCGCCGCTCCTCGATCGAGCTCGGGGCCCCCTCCTCAGCTGAGGAACTGAGCCGAGATGAGGACGGAAGCGTTGGCTGCAGTCCTCGTCTCGGCGCATCCCCTCGTGTGAGGCGCGGCGGAGCAGGCGAAATGCAGGCAGGCACCGTACCCCCGGGCCGCGCATCGCACACCATCCCCGCGTGCTACCGTGAGCCGCATCGGGAGGAGGTGCACGTGATCGAGTCGATCGGCGTCTTGCTGCGCGTGCTCTTCGAGTCCCTGGGGCTCGCCCTGCGGCCCCTGGCCCAGCTCGTCGGCGCGATCGCGGGCCCCGACTCCGGCGCGTTCGCATTCGCCGCGGCCACCACGACGATCGCGGTCCTCGCGACCCTCGCCGTGCTGGCGGTGGCGGTCGCCGTCTTCCTCTCGCCCGCTCGGCCGGTCGCCACCGCGCCGCACCCTCGCCGAGCGATCTCCGACGCGACTCGCCTCACCGCGTCCCACCCCGACGCCCCGGGACACTCCCGTCCGCGCGCACCGGGTTCGGCGGCTCTGGCCGCGTAGCCCCGCCGCACGTCCTCTCCGAGGACCGCTCGCCGGTGCCGTCGTGGCCGCACGCCACGAACCGACACCGGACGAACGGACACACCTTGGATCTCTATGCCTTCCCGCCCATCGCCGCGATCCTCGACGCGGCCTACTCACTGCTCATGGGTCTCTCGGCCCTGCTCGAGCCCCTCGCCGGATCCGCCGCGGCTGCGGCATCCGTCATCCTCATCACGCTGCTCGTGCGTGCCGCGCTGGTGCCCGCGGGTATCGCACAGGCGAAGGCGGAGCAGATGCGCAGCCGCCTCGCCCCGAAGCTCAGGGAGCTGCAGCGGCGCCACAAGCGCGACCCGGAACGTCTGCAGCGCGAGACGATGAAGCTGTACGCCGACGAGAAGGCCTCGCCGTTCGCCGGGTGCCTGCCGATGCTCGCGCAAGCGCCGGTCGTCGCCATCGTGTACGCGCTGTTCCTTCACACCGCGATCGCGGGACACGCCAACGCCCTGCTCGCCGAGCAGCTGTTCGGCGTGCCGCTGGGGGCGAGCCTCGTCGGAGCGGTCGCGACGGGCGCCGCGACGGCATCGACGTGGGCCGTCTTCGCAGGGGTGCTCGCGGTGATCGTCGTGGTCGCCGAACTCACTCGCCGCGCGTTCCGGCCGCCGGTCGGCGGCTCTGAGGATGCCTCGCCGCTTGCGGGCGCGGGCATCGCACGAGTGGCGGGGCTGCTGCAGTTCACCACCGCGGTGTTCGCACTCTTCGTCCCCTTGGCGGAGGCCCTGTATCTGGCCGTCACCGTCTCGTGGACGCTGGCGCAGCGGCTCGTGCTGCGTCGGTTCTATCCCCTGGCGACGGCGTGAGGCTGCGGCATCCGCTCGCCCGGAACCGACGTGCGGCGCAGAGCCCGACCGAGAGCCAGGAACAGCAGCACCATGCCCGCCGTGAGCAGGATGTGCCCGGTGCCGGCGATGCCCGCGATCGCCTTCGACGACTCGAGTCCGAGGACGGTGAGCGAACCGTGCCAGATCAGCATCGCCGAGGTGAGGATGACGCCGGCGTTGTAGATCCAGAAGAACCAGGCGAACAGCTTCGAGCGCGACAGCTCGAAGACCTTCTCGAGCACCAGGACGATCAGCAGGATGATGAACCCGAGTGTCAGCAGGTGGGTGTGGGCGAGCCCGAGCTGAGTGAACTGCCCTTCGGGGAAGTCGTTGAGCTTGGTGAACTCGCGGGAGAACAGGCCGGAGGCGACCCCGGCGATCATGTAGCCGAAGGCCGCGTAGTAGAGCTTTGGCATGGCATTCCTCTCGATTGCCTCTCCAGCCTCGGCGAGCGCAGGCGGGAGCGGATCCATCGAAAGGTTGAGGCGGGCGAGCGCTCAGGTCACAGGAGTCCGCGCTCGCGGGCGACGGCCACCGCCCGCGAGCGGCTGTCGACGCCGAGCTTGGCGAAGATGTGGACGAGGTGGGTCTTCACGGTGGCCTCGGCGACGAACAGCGACTTCGCGATCTGCGGGTTGGACGCGCCCTGGTCGAGCAGACGGAGCACCTCGTGCTCGCGCTCGGTGAGGCGCACGCGCGGTGCACGCAGCACCTGGACGACCCGTTCGCTCAGTTCGGGGGTGAGCGCGAGTCGGCCGTCTGCCGCCTCGCGCACTGCGCGCACGATCGCGTCGGGCGCGGCGTCCTTGAGCACGTAGCCCGAGGCGCCGGCCTCGATCGCGCCCAGGATCTCGGCATCCCGATCGAAGGTCGTGAGGATGACGACCGCCGGCGCCGGATCGAGGACTCGCAGCGCCGCGGTCGTCTGCACGCCATCCATGCCCTCGCCCATGCGCAGGGCGCACAGGACGATGTCGGGCGCGAGGTGCAGGCTGAGTGCCACGGCCTCCTCGCCGGTCGCCGCCTCGCCGACTACCTCGACGTCCGCGCGGCTGTCGAACAGCGCCCGCACTCCGGCGCGGACGATGGGGTGATCGTCCGCGATCAGCACCCGCAGCACATCCATCACGAGCCTCTCGCCACGATCGGGACGGATGCCGACAGCGCGGCACCCGCACCGGGCGCGCTCTCGACGTCCAGTCCCCCGCCGAGCTCGCGCAGCCGGTCGCGCATCGCGCGCAGCCCGTATCCGCCACCCGACCCGGCGGGGTGTCGTTCCCATTCCGCGGCATCGAACCCGGCGCCGTCGTCCACGATGTCGAGGCGGACGCTGTCGCCGCCGTCGACCAGGCTGACGACGACGCGCCCGGCGTGTGCGTGCGCGCGGGTGTTCGCGAGCGCGGACTGCGCCGCGCGGAGCAGCGCCACCTCGACCGCCACCGGAAGAGCGGGGACGGTGTCGTCGACGCGCAGCTCGGTGCGGATGCCGGTCTCGTCGCTGAGCCGGTCAAGCATGCGCTGCAGCGCGTCGGCGAGGGCGGACCCCTCGAGCTCAGCCGGCATCAGCGCGTTCACGATGCGGCGAGTGTCGGCAAGGCCCTCCCGGGCGAGGTCGCCGATCTGCCCGAACGCCCGTGCGGCCGGCACCGGTGCGGATGCTGCCGCCCCCGCCGCGATCATCCCGATGGAGGTGAGGCTCTGGGCGATCGTGTCGTGGATGTCGCGGGAGAGGCGGGTGCGCTCAGCGACGGCGCCCGCGTCGCGCTGCGCACGGGCGAGCTCGTCCTGCAGCTGCGCCATCTCCTCGTGGGCGGCCACCAGAGAGGAGATGAGCCGGCTCCGCTCCCGCCCGTCGCGTACGAGCTCCAGGTAGCCGCGCGAGATACCCAGCGCGAACACGCCGCCGACGACGGGCCCGATCACGTCGGCGTAGCTGATGGAGCCGGTGTGGGCGAGCGGTGCGGCAATGACGACGGCGAGCACGACGATGCTGAACGGGATCGCCCACCGCAGGCGGAGCACGAAACCCGCGAGCAGCCACAGCGGGAACGCGAGCCACACGAACTCGGGGGAGATCGCGACGGCGCCCACCCAGATGAGCGCCAGCCCGACGAGCCAGCCCGCGGCGACCCCCGGGTCGCGGGTGCGCTCGCTCAGCAGCAGACCGCCGAAGTACCAGCCGCCGAACACCACCGACACGGCGACGACCCACGCCACCGGCGTGCCGTCGCCGATCGCGCGCACCGCGCCGATCACGAGGAGCGCGGCCGTGATGACGGTCTGGCCGACCCGGATCGAGGTGACGAGGCCGCGCCAGGACCGCGACGGCAGCGTGGCCGGCTCCCCGGTCTCAGGCGACGGGCTCGCGGAGAGCTGAGTCATCCGCGGACACCCCTTCCTCTGGGTCGCGATCCCCTCCGTGACGCGGAGCCGCAGCCGCCGTGATCCGACCGGGCCACCACATCCGGCGACCGACCAGCGAGAACAGCGCGGGCACGACGAGAGTGCGCACGACCAGAGTATCCATCAGGACTCCGACGCCGACGATGAGTCCGATCTGGCCGAGCGTCACGAGCGGCAGCAGCCCGAGCGCGGCGAAGACCCCCGCCAGGACGATCCCGGCGCTGGTGATGACCCCGCCGGTCGCGGCGACGGCGTTCACCATCCCCGGGCGCGTTCCCACGGCGGCCGACTCGGTGCGTGCCCGGTGCACGAGGAAGATCGTGTAGTCGACGCCGAGTGCGACGAGGAAGAGGAACGCCAGCAGCGGCACCTGCAGGTCCAGCGCGGTCCAGCCGAAGATCGTGCGGCCGAGCCATGCGCCCGCTCCGATGGCCGCGACCGCGCTGAGGGTGTTGACGAACAGCAGCACGAGCGGCGCCACGAGGGCACGGAGGAGTGCGACGAGCACCACGAAGGTGACCAGGAGAACCAGCGGGGCGATGAGGAGGAAGTCCCGCACGCTGGCATCGTACGCGTCAGTGGCGGCGCCGGCGGGTCCTCCGACGAGCGCGCCGGCGGATGCCGCGTGGGCGGCGTCTCTGACGGCATGGACCAGCTCGCGGCTCTCGGGCGTTCCCGGTCCGGCGTCGCCGACGACGACGAGCTTCGCCAGCGACGCGTCGACGCTCTCCGCCACGGGCGTCACCCGCTCGATGCCCGGGACCGCATCGACCGAGTCGGCCACGGCGTCGGCATCCGCCGTGTCGGTGATGACGATCATCGGCTCGGCTTCACCGGGGGCGAAGTGGTCGCCGAGCACCTCGAGCCCGATCGCGGACTCCGACGGCACCCGGAACCGCTCGGACTGGCTCAGTCCGATCTGCATACCGATCAGGCCCGTGGCCGACACCACGAGCAGCAGCACGCCCACGACGACCGGGAGCACCGGGCGCCCGACGACCCGCGCCCCGAGGGCGCGCCATGCTCCGACGCGCTCGGGCGCATGCTGCGCTCCCTTCGCAGGCCGAGGGATCAGCGGCCAGAAGACGCCGCGTCCGCAGACCGCGAGCGCCGGCGGCAGCACGAGCAGCACGGCCAGCACGGCGATCACCAGTCCCACCGCGGAGGCGATGCCGAGTCCTCGCGTGCCCGGGACGACCGCGAGCAGGAGCGTCGCGAGCGACACGACGACGGTGACGTTCGAAGCGACGATGGCGGGCAGGCTCGCGCGCCAGGCGCGCGCGAGAGCGGCGCGGTGGTCATCGTCGCGCCACAGCTCCTCGCGGTATCTCGACACCAGGAGAAGCGCGTAGTTCGTTCCGGCGCCGAAGACGAGCACGCTGACGATGCCCGTGTCGAACTGCAGCTGGAGGGTGGTGCCGAGGGCGGCCGTCGCCTTGCCGGCGAGCTGGTCCGCGAGCGCCACGACCGCGAGCGGCACGAGCCAGAGCACCGGTGACCGGTAGGTCGCGATCAGCAGCAGCGCGACGATCCCGATCGTGACGAGGAGGAGTGTGAAGTCCGCGCCGTCGAAGGCCGCAGCGACGTCGGCGCCGAAAGCGGCTCCACCGGTGACCTGGACGGCGACGCCGTCGATCCCGTTGTCGGCGATCACCGCGCGCAGCGCATCGACCGCAAGCCCGCCCGCGCCATCGTCGCCGATCTCGACCGTCGAGGTGAGAACGGCCGCCTCACCGTCCTCGCTCGGGATCGGACCCGCCGAGCTGCCGCCCGTCGCGACATCGATCTCGGTGACGAGGCCCGACAGCGCCGCGAGGTCGGCCGCCGTCAGAGCGCCGCCGTCGTCGCGGGAGGCGACGACGAGGAGCGCCTGGTCCGCGGCATCCGCGAACTCCGGGGCGAGCGATGCCACCTGCCCGCTCTCGGACTGCGGCGGTGCGCTGTCACCGCCCGCCAGCGAGATCGGCGCTGCCGAAGACACCGAGCAGTGCCGCGAACGCGAGCACGCCGAGGGCCAGCGAGATCCATGCGCCTCGTCGTGAGGTCAGCCGATGGGACAGGAGATCGATGAAGCGATGCACCCCATCAGTCCACGTGCGAGACGGCGCATGCGCGTCGCGCAGCCGGTCGACATCCACGTCAACCGATCGATGGATGCCGAGTCAGTCGTCGCGCGCGTGGAGCACGCCCGTGACGGCGCCCAGCGCGGCTCCCGCCAGGGTGTCGATCACGCGCTCGGTCGCCACGGCCACGGTGTCTACCGAGCCGGTCGCCGCGCCCGTGAGCAGCAGCACGAGCGGCGTGATGAAGACCAGAGCGAGCGCGTAGTTGCGGACGATGAAGAGCTCGATCGTGAACTGCAGGATGCCCAGCAGCAGCGCGAGCCACAGCGCGGGAATGGGCAGCGGCGCCAGCAGCAGGTACACACCTGCGCCGAGGATCGTGCCGATCATGCGGTGCAGTCCCCTGCTGAATGCCGCGCGGCGGTCGGCCGCCACGCCGATGACCGCGATGGCCGCGCCGACGATCCAATAGGCGCGGTCGGGGTCGAGCACCAGGCCGAGCGCGATGCCGACCACGGTCGCGATCGCGACGCGGAGGAGCAGCACGCGCTGGCTCGCGGGCCAAGCCGGTCCGGGGAGAACCTGGCGGAGCGGCCGCGCGGGGACCCGGCGGCGGCTCGGCAGCACGAGCGGAACCAGTGACACCGCGCCGGCGAAGAGGATGCCGCAGGCCACCGCCGCGACGTAGGTCGCGGCATCCGCTCCCGACGCCACGATGTGCGCGGACAGCCCATAGACGAGCACGATGAAGAGCGGCCCCGGTGGCCCGACGGCGAAGCCGAACATGGCCGCCGCCGCAGCGGTGGTCACGACCGCGAGCCCGATGATGGTCGCTGCCGGCGACGGTCCGGCCAGCGCGCCGAGCGTCGCGGCGACGAGCAGCCCGCCCGCCACGAACGGCACCACTCGCAGCCGCTCGACCACCGGCAGATGGGTGCCGTACAGGGCGACGAAGGCGCCCGTGGCCGCCTGGAAGCCGAGGTCGGGGCGGTCCAGCAGCGTCATCACCGCTATCGGGACCGTCATCGCGATCGCGGCGCGCAGCCCGATCGCCCACCGCGGCGCGGGCGCCGGTGCGAGGCGGAAGAGGCTCGACACGGCGTGGGTCAGGTCGGCGGCGAACCGGCGACCGGTGCTTCTGCGGGGCATGGGTTCGTCCCGCTCAGACCGACGGCTCGGACGCCGTGCTCCCGCTGAGCAGCTGATCCAGAAGGCTGAGGGCGGCGTCCTGCGGGGCGTCGGCGTCGAGCAGCCATTGGGTCTGCAGGCCGTCGGATGCCGCGATCACGAGTGCGGCGACCGCCATCGGATCGACGTCCGCCCGGATGCGGCCGGTCGCCTGGTTGCGGCGCACGCGAGCGGCGAGATCGGCGCGCACGCGTGCGAAGCGCGTGGTGGCGAACTCCCGTGCGGCCGGATGGCCCTCCTCGAGCGCCGACGCCACGAGGGTCGAGTAGAGCTGCACGAGACCCTGCACCTCGCGGTTCGACTCGGTCCAGCCGCGCAGCATCTCGACGGGCGTCATGTCGACGTCGGCCGGGTGCTCGTCGTCGCCGCGACGCTCGGACTCGCGGTACACCTCGACGAGCAGCTCTTCGAGCGAGCCGAAGTAGTGCTTCAGGGCGGCGTGGGTGACGCCGACCTCCTCGGCGATCGCGCGCAGGCTCGTGCGGTCGGAACCCCGCCGCGCGAACACCTCGATGGCGCGGTCGAGGATCTCCTGGCGACGGGCGACGCCCTTCGCGTACGACCCGCGCAGGGCCGGCTGGTGCTCCTCATCCGCCATGCGGCCCATGCTACCGAATAAAAACCTCCACATGGAGGTTTTCGTGGTAGCGTGATGCCGTCCGGGCGATCCCCGTCCGTCGACGCCACTCAGACACACGTCAAAGCAGACATCGAAGGAGCGCGACCGATGCCGGTCCAGACATCCATCCAGCTGTTCACCGTCAAGGACGCACTCGAGGCCGACCTCGACGGCACCCTCGCCGAGCTCGCCTCGCGCGGCTTCACCGCCGCCGAGCCCTACGACTTCGTGCGTCGGGCCGAGCCCCTCGCCGCCGCCCTCAAGGCGAACGGCATCGCCGCGCCCACCGGCCACGCATTCCTCGCGTCGACCTCGTTCGTCAACCCCGACGGCAGCGGCACGACCCTGCCGGTCCCCACTCCCGACGTCGTCTTCGACGCCGCCGAGACGCTGGGCATGACGACGGTCATCGACCCCTACACGGCGCCCGCCCGCTGGGAGAGCCTCGAGCAGATCGAAGAGACCGCACGCCTGCTCAACGCCGCCGCCGAGATCGGCGCCGCGCGCGGCATCCGTGTCGGCTACCACAACCACGCGCATGAGCTCGAGGCGACCTTCGACGGCAAGACCGGCCTCGAGGTCCTCGCCGACCTGCTCGACCCCCGCGTCGTGCTCGAGGTCGACCTGTACTGGGTCGCTCGCGCCGGCGTCGACTCGCCGACCCTGCTGCGCACGCTGGGCGACCGCGTGATCGCCGTGCACGTCAAGGACGGCACGCTCGACCCCGAGGCCGTCGCGGCCTACCCGCCGGCCGACCAGGTCCCCGCGGGCCAGGGCGTCGTGCCCCTCGAGGAGGCGCTGGCCGCGGCATCCGCTCTCGAGGTGGCGATCGTCGAGTTCGACCACTTCAACGGCGACCTGTTCGACGCCGTCGAGCAGAGCCGCGTCTTCCTCGACGAGAAGGTCGCCGCCTGATGGCCGCCTCTTCCGGAGCCGTCGGCGTCGGCATCATCGGCGCGGGCAACATCAGCGACCAGTACCTGACGCACCTGTCGAGCTTCCCCGACGTTCGCGTGATCGCGATCGGCGACCTGCTCGAGGACCGCGCCCGCGCCCAGGCCGAGAAGTACGGCGTCCCCCACTCCGGCGGCGTCGACGTCGTGCTGAACGACCCCGACATCGAGATCGTGGTGAACCTCACGATCCCGGCCGTGCACGTCGAGGTGTCGGAGGCGATCGTCGCCGCCGGCAAGAACGTGTGGACCGAGAAGCCGATCGGCGTCGACCGCGAGGAGTCCCAGCGACTGCTGCAGAAGGCGGATGCCGCGGGCCTGCGCGTCGGCGTCGCACCCGACACGGTGCTCGGCCCGGGCGTGCAGACCGCCAAGCGCGCGATCGCGCGCGGCGACATCGGCCGTCCGCTGTTCGCGACGACGACGTTCCAGTGGCAGGGTCCGGAACTCTGGCACCCGAACCCGGCGTTCCTGTACGCCAAGGGCGCCGGTCCGCTGCTCGACATGGGGCCGTACTACGTGTCCACGCTCGTGCACGTGTTCGGCCCGGTCGCCTCGGTCGCCGCGCTCGGCCTCCGCGGCGTCGAGACCCGCACCGTGAAGTCCGGCGAGCTCGCCGGCCAGGAGTTCCCCGTCGAGATCCCGTCGACCCTCTCGGTGCTGATGGAGTTCGAGCAGGGCGGTCAGGCGCAGAGCCTGTACAGCACCGACTCTCCGCTGCTGCGCCACGGCATCGTCGAGATCAACGGCACCGAGGGCACGATCGTGATCCCCGACCCGAACACGTTCGGCGGCGACATCACGATCACCCGCCCGCTCACCGACGTCTCGGTGCGGGAGCAGGAGATCCTCCAGGTGCCGCAGGAGGGCGTGCTCGCCGGCCGCGGCCTCGGTCTGCTCGACATGGCCCGCTCGATCCGCGACGGCCGTCCGCACATCGCCACCGGCGAGTTCGGCTACCACGTGCTCGACACGCTGCTGTCGATCGAAGAGGCCGCCGAGTCGCGCACCTACGTCGAGGTGCAGAGCACCGTCGGCGACGTCGGCTCGCTGGACGCGGACTTCGACCCGCTCGCGGCCACGCTCTGACCCGACACCGGTTCACACGAAGGCCCCCTGCCACGCGGCAGGGGGCCTTCGTCATGCCGGGACGGATGCCCGACCCACGTCGGCCACGCGCCCGCGCCCGCGCCGATCATGTGCTCTCGCCGAGATCACACGCTTGGCGCGGTCGGAACGTGTGACCTCGGCGACATCGTGTGCTGTGGACGCCGCACAACCCGGGGCCCGCGCTCAGCCGAGCAGCGGGCGCTGAGCCTTCTGCTGCGTCAGGTACGCGTCGCGGGCGTCCTGCGTGCTGTCGAGCGTCGAGACCTCGGCCACCGGCACGTCCCACCAGCCCGCACCGTCGGGGGCGTAGATCAGAGGATCGCTGTTGATGTGGATGAAGGTGGACCGGTCGGATGCCTTCGCCTGCGCGATGGCGGCCTTGAGGTCGTCGATGGCGGAGGCGCCGGGCTCGATCTCGATGACGTCGAGGCCGTAGCTGCGGGCATTCATCGCGAGATCGACCGGAAGGACCTTCCCGTCCTGGAAGTTGCGGGCCTCGCCGTCGTACTCCCGGTACCAGGTGCCGAAGCGCTCGGAGCCGACGGTCTCGGAGAGGTGCCCGATCGACGCGAAGCCGTGGTTCTGGATCAGCACCACGATGATCTTGAGGCCCTCGGCGACCGCGGTCACGAGCTCGGTGTTGAGCATCAGGTACGAGCCGTCGCCGACCATCACGACGACGTCGCGGTCGTCTCCGTCGGCGAGGAGCCCCCGCTTGGCTCCGAGCCCGCCCGCGATCTCGTAGCCCATGCACGAGAACGCGTACTCGACGTGGTACCCCAGCGGGTCGCGCACGCGCCACAGCTTGTGGAGGTCGCCCGGCAGTGACCCCGCCGCCTGCACGATGACATCCTGCGGGGCGCTGGACGACTGCACGGCGCCGATGATCTCGGGCTGGCCGGGGAGCGCGAGCCCCGACGGCGCGAACGCCTCGTCGACCGCGGCATCCCACTCCGCCTTGTCGCGCGCGATGCGCTCGGCGTACTCGCGCGGGACCTCGAAGCCCTCGAGTTCGAGCGCGAGCGCATCCAGCGCCTCGCGGGCGTCGGCGATCACCGGCAGCTGCGAGCCGTGCTTGTACGCGTCGAACGCGGCGACGTTGATGTTGACGAACACGACATCCGGGTTCTGGAACGCGGTGCGCGACGCGGTGGTGAAGTCGCTGTAGCGCGTGCCGATGCCGATGATGACGTCGGCGTCGGCGGCGAGGCGGTTGGCGGCGAGCGTGCCGGTCGCGCCGACCCCGCCGAGGTACTGCGGGTGGTCCCAGTTCAGCACGCCGCCGCCGGCCTGGGAGGTGCCGACCGGGACGCCGGTGGTTTCGGCGAACGCACGCAGCTGGTCTTCGGCGCCGGAGTAGAGGACGCCGCCGCCCGCGACGATGAAGGGGTTCTTCGCGGCGCGGATCGCCGCGACCGCGCGAGCGAGCGCGCCGCGCTCGGGCAGCGGGCGGCGGAGGTGCCACTCGCGGTCCTGCAGGAACTCGACCGGCACGTCGAGCGCCTCGGCCTGCACGTCCTCGGGGAGGGCGATCGTCACGGCGCCCGTCTCGACAGGGTCGGTGAGCACCCGCATCGCCGCGAGGGCGATCGAGTACAACTGCTCCGGCCGCTGCACGCGATCGAAGAACCTCGACAGCGGGCGGAACGCGTCGTTGACGGTGAGGCCGATGTCCCACGGCTGCTCGAGCTGCTGCAGCACGGGGTCGGCGACGCGGGTGGCGAACGTGTCGCTGGGCAGCAGCAGCGCCGGGAGGCGATTGGCCGTCGCCAGGGCGGCGGCGGTGAGCATGTTCGCCGCTCCCGGCCCGACCGAGGCGGCCGACGCGTACGTTCCGCGTCGGCGGTGCATGCGGGCGTAGCCGACAGCCTGGTGCACCATCGCCTGCTCGTTGCGGGCTTGGTGGTACGGCATCAGGTCGGGGTCCTCGACGTTGAGCTGCTTGAGCGCCTGGCCGATGCCCGCGACATTGCCGTGGCCGAAGATGCCGAACATGCCGGGGATCGTCCGCTCGCGGATGTCGCCGTCGACGGTCCACTGGTGGGCGAGGAACTCCACGAGCGCCTGGCTGACCGTCATCCGTTTCGTCGCACCCATCAGTTGCGGCCTTCCTTGTGCTCGGTGAACGGCAGCCGTGCGTCCACGCTCTGCCCGGTCCAGGTCTCGCGCACCCACGCGTGCGCGGGGTCGTCGCTGATCAGCCACTGCCGCTGGGGATCGGGGCCGGCCATGACGTTGAGGTAGTACAGGTCGTAGCCGGGGGCCGCGACGGCCGGCCCGTGGTACCCGAAAGGCACGAGCGCGATGTCGCCGGTGCGCACCATCGCGTTGATGTCGATGTCGCCGGCGGGCGAGGAGTAGGTGCTGAACATGCCGAACGCAGCCTTGGCTGAGGACGGCGCCCCCGCCACCGGCGCCGTCTCGAAGTAGTAGATCTCCTCGAGGCGCGACTCGTGGCCGGGCACGTGCTCGTCGTGCTTGTGCGGCGGGTACGACGACCAGTTCTCGGCCGGCGTGATCACCTCGCACACGATCAGACGTGCGGCGTCGATCGCCCGCGGGGTGCCGAAGTTGTGCACCTGGCGGCTCGAGCGCCCCGCGCCCCGCAGTTCGACGAAGGTGTCGGATGCCGGGACGTACTGCCAATGCCGCGGCTCAGTCGTCGGCGCCTCGGCGATCGCCACACGGCCGCGACCCCGGATCTCGGCCGTGGTTCCCGTCGGGAGGTACAGCACGTCGGTCGGCCCGGCGAACACGGAGCGCCGGCCGCGCAGGCGGGTCTCCCACTCCCCCGGGTCGTGGCGGTGCAGCACGTGGAACGATCCGGCGAGGGGAACGACGATCCGCTCGACGCCCCGGTCGTCGAGTGTCAGCAACTCTCCCTCTGCGATATCGGCGACACGGATGCCGGTGTGCTGCCATCCGGGAATCGATGCGTCCACGACGCTCTCCCACCCGTCACGGGCGAGGTCGCCCCTGCGGTGGAACCAGCGCTGGTCGGTAGTGCTCATCTCGTGCTCTCGTGGGTCGATCGTAGGACGGATGCCGGGGTCAGGTGTTCTGGGGGAAGCCGAGGTTGATGCCGCCGTGGTGGGCGGGGTCGAGCCAGCGGCTGGTGATGGCTTTCTCGCGGGTGTAGAAGTCGAAGCCGTGGACGCCGTAGGCTTTCGCGTCGCCGAAGAGGGACTGTTTCCAGCCGCCGAAGGAGTGGTAGGCGACGGGGACGGGGATGGGGACGTTGATGCCGATCATGCCGACCTGCACCTCGTTCTGGAACCGGCGGGCGGCGCCGCCGTCGTTGGTGAAGATGGCGGTGCCGTTGCCGAACTGGCCACTGTTGATGAGCGCGAGCCCCTCGTCGTAGGACTGCACCCGGACGATGGAGAGGACGGGGCCGAAGATCTCCTCGGTGTAGGCGCGGGAGGTGGTGGGGATGTGGTCGATGAGGGTGGGGCCGAAGAAGAACCCGTCCTCATGCCCGTCGACGGTGTAGCCGCGGCCGTCGACGACGATGGTGGCGCCGTCGGCTTCGGCGATGTCGACGTAACTGGCGACGTTGTCGCGGTGGATGTCGGTGATCAGCGGCCCCATGTCGGGCTCCACGCCGTCCACCCCGGCACCGTTGCCGATCTTGAGCTTCGCGATGCGCTCGGTGATCTTCGTGATGAGGTCGTCGGCGACCGGTTCCACGGCGAGGACGACACTGATGGCCATGCAGCGTTCCCCGGCGGCACCGTAGCCGGCGTTCACGGCCTGGTCGGCGACCAGGTCCAGATCCGCATCCGGCAGCACCAGCATGTGGTTCTTCGCACCCCCGAGCGCCTGCACCCGCTTGCCGTGGCGCGACGCGGTCTCGTAGATGTACTGCGCGATCGGGGTGGACCCCACGAAACTGATCGCGGCCACATCCGGGCTGGTGAGGAGGCCGTCGACGGCGGCCTTGTCGCCCTGCAGCACCGTGAACACCCCGTCCGGCAGTCCCGCCTCCTGCCACAGCGCCGCGAGCCACAGCGCCGCCGACGGGTCCTTCTCCGAAGGCTTGAGAACCACCGCGTTGCCCGCGGCGATCGCGATCGGGAAGAACCACATCGGCACCATCGCCGGGAAGTTGAACGGGCTGATGATCCCGACCACGCCGAGCGGCTGCTTCAGCGAGTACACGTCGATCCCGGTCGACGCGTTCTCACTGAAGGCACCCTTGATCAGGTGCGGGAACCCGCACGCCAGCTCCACGACCTCCTGACCGCGCAGGATCTCCCCCATCGCATCCGAGACCACCTTGCCGTGCTCCGCGGTGATGATCTCCGCCAACTCCCGCTTCCGCGCGTGCAGCAACTCCCGGAACGCGAACAACACGCCCTGCCGCCGCGCGATCGACCACCCCGACCACACCTGGAACCCGCGGACGGCCGACGCGATCGCCGCCTCGATCTCCGCCTCATCCGCCAACGCCACCCGCGCCGACACCGCACCCGTCGCCGGGTTGAACACCGGCGCCGACCGACCCGACGACGACACCACCTCCACCCCATCGACCCAATGCGAGATGATGCGGACGTCGACATCGACGTCGGTCTGTGCGGGGGTGGTCTCAGTGATGCTCATCGGTGTGGGTCCTTCGTGAGGGGAGGGGTTCAGAGGTCGGTGTGGACGAGGCCGGCCGCGATGTCCACGGCGGCCGCGACGTCGTCGTCGGGCGGGTAGAGGAGTGTGCGGCCGACGGTCAGCCCGCGGACGCCGGGAAGCGACAGCGCGTCCTCCCAGGACGCGAACGTCTCGTCGGGGTCCACGCCCGAGTCGCCGCCCAGCAGCAGCGTCGGCATGGTGGTCGCTGCCATGACGCGCTCCATGTCGTCGACGACGGGCAGCTTCATCCACGTGTTCGCGCTGGACGCGCCCAGGCCCGAGGCGATCGCGATCGACAGGATGACGGCATCCGTCGACAGGTCGTTGACGACGCGACCGTCGCTGCGGGTGCTGAGGAACGGCTCGAGCATGATCGGAAGGCCCGCGGTCGACGCCTCGGTGACGGCACCGGCCATCGCCGTGAGCGTAGACACGGTGCCGGGGTCGGCGAGATCGATGCGTACGAGCGTCTTGGCGAAGTCGATTCCCGAAGCCACCATCGTTCGCACGTCGTATGCCGTCATGCGATCGTCCAGCTCGAATGAGGCGCCGCGCAGCCCGCCGCGGTTCATCGAGCCGACGACGATCTTGTCGTCGAGGAGGCCGAGGGCGGCGAGGTCGTCGACGATGTCGGGCGTACCCAGCACGCCGTCGACGCCCGGTCGGCTCAGCGCCGTGGCCAGCCGGTCGAGCAGGTCGTAACGGTCCGCCATCGCGGTCGGGTTGCCACCCACCGCGAGGGCGCCGCGGGCGGGATGGTCGGCGGCGACGATGAAGAGGCGTCCGTCGCCGCGCAGCACGTCGCGACGTCGGCGGCCGGTGAGGGCGTCACGGATCGCCTCCGGCCGGGTCGCCCGGATGTCGCGGAGGCGGGCGAAGTCGTCCTCGGTGAGGAACTGGGTCATCGCAGCGCCCCCGTCTCGAGAATCGCCGTGACCTCGGCTTCGACGGGCATCGCCGTCGAGCACTCCAGGCGCGACGCGACGATCGCGCCGGCGACGTTCGCGAAGCGGAGGATGCGCTCGAGATCCCACCCCGCGAGCAGGCCGTGGCAGAGGGCCCCGCCGAACGCGTCCCCGGCGCCCAGGCCGTTCACGACCTCGACGAGATAGGGCGGCACGACGACCGACTCGTCGCGCGTCTTCGCCAGCACGCCCTTCGGTCCCTGCTTCACGATCGCGAGCTCGACGCCGCGCTCCAGCAGCGCGTCTGCCGCACGCTCAGGCTCGGTCTCACCGACCGCGACCTCGCACTCCTCGCGGTTGCCGACGGCGACGGTCGCATGCTCGAGGGCTCGTGCCATCTGCACGCTCGCCTCCGCCGGCTCGGCCCAGAACATGGGGCGGTAGTCCAGGTCGAAGACGGTGTGTCCGCTGGTTCGGGCCTGGAGCGCCGCATGGTGGGCGGCCCGGCTCGGCTCCTGACTGAGTCCGGTCGCGGTGAACCACAGGATGCGGGCCGATCGCACGGCGTCGAGGTCGAGCTCCGCCGGTGCGACGTCGAGATCGGGCGCTTTCGGCTCGCGGTAGAAGTACAGCGGGAAATCGTCGGGCGGGAAGATCTCGCAGAAGGTGATGGGGGTCTTGAGCGTCTCATTCACCCGCACGTAGCGGTTGTCCACGCCGAGGCGGGCCAGCTCCGTGAGCAGATACCGGCCGAAGGGGTCGTCGCCGACGCCCGAGATCAGCGCGACGCCCCGACCATGCCGCGCGGCGGCAACACTGACGTTGGCGGCGCTGCCGCCGAGGAACTTGCCGAAGGTCTGCACCTCTTCGAGCCCTACTCCGGACTGCAGGGGGTAGATGTCGACACCCAGCCGCCCGAAGGCGAGGACGTCGAAGGGAGGGATGCTCTCGGTCATACTCCGCTGTACAACTCTCCGCGTGCGCCGCGCGCCCGCATCGGTGGACAATTTGTCCTGACAATAACACAACGAGTCCCGTGCGCGACACTCCCTGTCCGTGGTCGGCTGACAAAGTCGCGGCGATGTAGCATTGTCGGGACATTATGCTGTCGGGACTTGGAGTGAGTGATGGCAGACGACGTGGTCAAGCTGGACGACTTGCTCGCCGACCTGGATCGCACCGGCCCCGTGCCGCTGTACTTCCAGGTGTCGAGCGCGATCGAAGGGGCGATCCGTTCCGGTGAGATCCCACCGGGTGCGCGCCTCGAGAACGAGATCGCCATCGGCCAGCGGGCGGGACTGTCGCGGCCGACGATCCGGCGCGCGATGGAGGAGCTCGTCGACAAGGGTCTGCTGGTGCGGCGCCGAGGCATCGGAACACAGGTCGTCCAGGGCCAGGTCACTCGTCAGGTCGAGCTCACCAGCCTCTACGAGGACCTCAAGAACTCGCAGCACGAACCGGGGACGCTCGTCCTCGAGCACGACACGCGCCCCGCCGATCCGGTGACCGCCGAGGCGCTGCGAGTTCCCGTCGGGTCGGACATCGTGTATCTGCGTCGCCAGCGCTCCACCGACGGCGTGCCCGTTGCGGTGCTCACGAACTATCTGCCGCTCGACTTCGCCGACATCACCACCGAGCAGCTTCAGCAGAAGGGCCTGTACGAGATCATGCGCGCCCGCGGCGTGACGATCCGCGTGGCCAACCAGAAGATCGGCGCGCGCCGCGCCCACGGCGACGAGCCCGGTCTTCTCGACATCGACAAGGGCGGCCCCGTCCTCACGATGGAGCGCGTCGCCTTCGACGCTTCGGGCCGCGCCGTCGAGTTCGGGCACCACTGCTACCGCCCCGACATGTACAGCTTCCAGACGACGCTCGTCGCGAAGTAGGCCCGCCCGCAACCGCGCACGGCGGGGTCCCGCACACCGAGTGCGGGATCCACCCGTCGCGATGCCGGCGGATCAGCCGAAGAGGTCGCCCAGCCCCGGGATCTCGAAGTTCGACACCTGCTCCCCGATACCCGAGACGGCCTCCCCCGCACCCGAGACGAGGTCGCCCGCACCGCCCAGGTCGACGCCGGCCGCGATCGCATCGAGGTCCACCGCGCCCGCGACGGCATCGAAGTCGATCCCCGTCGCCACCGCCTGCGCCAGCAGCGGGGCCGCGACGGCGCTCACCACGGCGGCACCGGCGACCGCGCCGAGCAGCCCGCCGGCACCGACGA
>NZ_DATCVK010000141.1:0-4415 GCF_036566905.1 Microbacterium sp.
GCTGCTCAGTTTGGCGGGCGTCGCGCCGTAGGCTAGAGTTACATGTCGGCACGGGGCTTCGGTTTCGGCCATTGGGGTATGGTGTAATTGGCAACACGGCGGTTTCTGGTACCGTTGTTCTTGGTTCGAGTCCAGGTACCCCAGCCAATTTTTTGTGAAGAAGGCCCGGTCATCCGGGCCTTCTTCGTTTTCCGGCACCGGTGATTCCGAGCGATCGGCCTGTGGACTGGACTTCCAAGGTGCGCTGCGATTCCATTGAGTGTCGGCACACATTTCGAGCCTCCTACCGGCTCGGCACGATCGTGAGACGCCGGCGGGGATTGGGTGAGCCATGGGTTCTGGGAACATGCGGAATCGTGACTTCCGGGAGACGCGCACGCCGCTCGGCGTCATCGGCGGCTTCTTGGGCCTCATCGCGGCGAGCGTCGGCGTGGCCATGCTCATCGTGGCGGGGGTGACGCCGGCGATCGCCACCGTCGGCATCGCGGCATCCGGAAGCATCAACATGTTCGAGAACCTCCCGGGATACCTCGAGATCGACGATCTCTCGGAGAAGAGCAACATCTATGCCACCGGCAGCGACGGGACCACGCATCTCCTCGCCTCGTTCTACGACCAGAACCGCGTCGAGGTCGGCTGGGACGCCATCAGCCAGTACGCGAAGGATGCCGCGATCGCCGGCGAAGACCCCAGGTTCTACGATCACGGCGGCGTCGACCTGCAGGGCACGATCCGAGCGGCGATGACGACCGCGACCGGCGGCAACACGCAGGGCGGCTCTTCGATCGCGCAGCAGTACGTCAAGAACATCCGCGTGCAGGAATGCGAGGCCGAGGCGCACATCACCGCCGTCGCCGACCTGACCGAGGAGGAGGTCGCCGCACTCACCTACGACGACCGGGCTGTGCTCGTCGATGCCGAGAAGAACAAGTGCTACGAAGCCGCGACCGAGTCCGACGGCAGCGCGGGCATCGAGCGCAAGCTGAAGGAGATGCGGCTCGCCATCGGCGTCGAGAAGCGGTACTCCAAGAGCGAGATCCTGCTCGGGTACCTGAACATCGCGGGCTTCGGCGGCACCGTCTACGGCATCGAAGCCGCAGCCAGCTACTACTTCTCGACGACCGCGGCGAACCTGACGCTCGCCCAGGCGGCGTCGCTCCTCGCGATCGTGAACAACCCGGTCGAGTTCCAGCTCGACAAGCCCGCCAGCGAGACGAACGGCGCTGCGAACGGCTACGCGAGGAACAAGGACCGTCGCGACTACATCCTCTTCCACATGCTCGACGAGAAGAAGATCACGCGCGAGGAGTACGACGCGGCGATCGCCACGCCCGTCGAGCCGCTCATCAAGGAGCCGAGCACCGGGTGCCAGACCGCCGGAGACTCCGCATACTTCTGCGACTACGTGAAGAACATCCTGCAGACGGATCCGGCGTTCGGCGACGACGAGGAGACGCGCATGCGCAACTTCCGGCGCGGCGGCTACGACGTCTACACGACGCTCGACCTCGACATGCAGAACGCCGCGGTGACGGCGCTGGCCGAGAACGTGCCGCAGACGTATCCGGGGTGGGACGTCGGCGGAGTGATCTCGAGTGTGCAGGTCGGCACCGGGCGCGTGCTCGCGATGGCCCAGAACAAGATCTACAGCCAGGACCCCGAGGTGCTCGCGATCGGTCCGCAGTACACGAGCGTCAACTACAACACCGACTACACGCAGGGCGGGTCGAGCGGATTCCAGCCGGGCTCGACCTACAAGGTCTTCACGCTCGCCCAATGGCTGAACGAGGGCCACCCCCTGAACGAGCGGGTCGACTCGAGGCCGAAGACGAACTGGGGCGTCTTCCAAGACAGCTGCAACGGGCCGATCAACACCAACAGCGAGAAGTGGAGCCCCAAGAACGACGCCAACGAGTCCGGCGGCAATTACTCGGCGCTCGAATCGACCATCGGCTCGATCAACACGGGCTTCATCGGCATGGCCAAGAAGCTCGACCTGTGCGGCATCCGCAAGACGGCCGAGGCGTTCGGCATGCACAGGGCCGACGGCGATCCCCTGCAGCAGGGGCCCTCGTCGGTGCTCGGAACGAACGAGGTCGCTCCGCTCAGCCTCGCCGTCGCGTTCGCCGGCATCGCGAACAATGGCGTGACCTGCACGCCGGTGGCGATCGATCGGATCGTCGACCGCGACGGCAACGATGTGCCGGTGCCGGCGTCGACGTGTACCCCCGCGGTCACACCAGACGTGGCCGCGGCGATGCACTACGCGATGCAGAGCGTGATGACGGGCGGTACCGCGACGGAATCGAACCGCAACGTGAATCCGCACGTGCCGCTGATCGGCAAGACCGGCACGACCGACGGCAACAAGGACACGTGGATGGCCGGCGCCAGCTCGAAGGTGGCGACCGTCGCGGGCGTCGTGAGCGTCTACGGCGATGCGAACCAGCGCGGCATCGGGGGCTTCGGCAACGGCACCGCCGCGACGGCACGACACCGCATGTGGCCCATGGTCATGTCGGTCGCGGCAGCGAAGTACGGCGGCGACGCATTCTCCGTCGTGGGTCCGAATCAGAGGGTCGCGCCCTCGGTCGGCCCGGTGCCGGGCACCGATTCCCCGGCTCCGGAACCTCAGGTGCAGGGACTCGACGAGGATTCCGGGGACGACTGGCCGGATCCCGGATCGGGCGACGGTGGCCCTGGCGATGACGGACGCCGGGGCGGCCCCGGTCGTGGAGACGACCGGGACCACTGACCGGCGACGGCCGGCTGCACCGCTCAGGCGGTGACCGACTCCCGTCGGGCGAATCGCACGCGGTGGGTGATCCACCCGGCGATCGCCGCCGCGCCGAGTCCCAGCGCGACGAGGATCCACGGCACCATGGTTGCGGGGGAGACCCCGGCCGCTCCAGTCGCGAGCGTCGCGCTTCCCTCGGCGACGAGGGCGTTGCCCTCGCTCAGCTCGGCGGTGCCGTCGGCGAGATCGGATGCTCCGCTCGCGAGCGTCTCGGATCCATCGGCGAGGGTTCCGGTGCCGTCGGCGAGATCGGATGCTCCGCGCGCGAGCGTGCTCGTGCCGGCGGCGAGGTTCGCCGCACCCGTGCCGAGTTCGCTCGCACCCGCCGACAGGTCGTTCGCGCCGGCGAGGAGGCGGTCGGCTCCCGATGACAGGCTCGTTGCACCGACTGCGACCTTCTGCGTGCCCGCCACCAGGTCATCGACGCCGAGGTCGAGGTCGAGAGTGCCGGCAGCGAGCCGAGAGCTGCCGGCGACGAGGTCTCCGGTCTTCGCGAACAGCTCGGCGGTGCCGCCGGCGAGCAGGCTGCTGCCCGCTGCGAGCACGAGCGTCTTGTCGGCGAGGGTCTTCGCGCCGACGGTGAGCGGTGCGATGTTCGTGTTGAGGGTCGAGGCTCCGTCGGAGACCGCATCGGCGCCGTCGGAGAGCCTCGTCGCACCCGGCGCAAGCGCGTTCACGCCGTCGTGCACGGTGGCCGCGCCGGTGTTGACGAGCGAGGCTCCGGCGGCAGCGTCACGCGCACCCTTTGCGAGTTCGGACGCACCCGCTGAGATCGTGGTAGCACTGCTCTCCAACGCCTCGAGCGAGCCGAGCAGTTCGACGGACGCGCCTGATTCCACGAGCTGCGTCCGAAGCGCGGAGATGTTCGCGGCGAGCGTGGCGTTGGCGGCCGCGATGTTCCCGACCCCGGTAGAGACGTTCGCCGTGCCGGTGGCGACAGCCGAGGCGCCCTCCTGGAGCGTCTTCGCGCCCGGGACGAGTGCGCCGAGTCCGGCCTCGATCGTGCCGGCCCCGACCTTCACCTCGAGTGCCCCAGCAGCCAGGAGGGGGGCCTTCTCGTTGATCTGGACCACACCGTCGCGGACCAGTGCAGCGCCGCCCGCGATGCCGCGTGCCCCCTCACTCAGGGTCAAGGACTTGCCGGCGATCTCCCCGTTCGCCGCGGAGACGAGCGACACGCCGCTCTGCACGTCGTTGGCACCGGCAGCGGCGCGCGTGATGCCGTCGGACAGCTTCACCGAGCCGGCAACCGCCTTGTCGGCACCGGCCGCGAGTTCAGCCGCGCCGGTCGCGCTCGTCGCCGCGCCGTCGGCCAGCGTCACCGCGCCGGTCGCTGCCTTCGCCGCGCCGACCCTGAGTCGTTCAGCGCCCTGGGCCGCCGAGCCGGCCCCAGCCGAGACCTTCTCGGCACCGGTCGCGGCAGCCGCTGCGCCCTCGCTCAGCTCGACGGAGCCGGCGGAGAGGTCCCCGGCACCTTCCGCGACCTGCTGCGAACCGTCGCTGACTTCGGTGGCGCCAGCCGAGAGCTCGGCGGAACCGCCCGCGATCTTGCTCGTGGTGAGCAGGAAGAGGGTCGTCATCGTTGCGAGCGCGAGGGCGAGCACGATGACGGCGATCT
>NZ_DATCVK010000142.1:0-9209 GCF_036566905.1 Microbacterium sp.
CGACGGCCCGACGCCCCGCGGCGAGCGCCTCACGCTCGCCGTGCCCGACGGCCGCACGCTCAGCGCGCTGCGCTACGCCACCGCGGACGCGCCCGACGCGGCACCGGTGGTGACCTTCCTGCACGGAGCCGGCCTCAACGCCCACACGTGGGACACCACGATCCTGGCGCTCGGCCTCCCGGCCCTCGCGATCGACCTGCCCGGGCATGGCGACTCGTCGTGGCGCGACGACCTCGCCTACATCGCCCGGGTGCTCGCCCCCGACGTCGCGGCCGGTATCGAGGTCTGGACGGATCGGCCCCAGCTGCTCGTCGGTCAGTCGCTCGGCGGCCTCACCGCGGCGGCGGTCGCGGCATCCCGTCCAGATCTCGTGCGCCAGCTCGTCGTCATCGACATCACGCCCGGCGTCGACCCGAACGCCGGTCCCACCCAGATCCGCGAGTTCTTCGCCGGCCCCGTGGACTGGGCATCCCGCGACGAGCTCGTCGACCGCGCACTGGCGTTCGGGCTGGGCGGCGGCACGCGCCGCAAGGCCGAGCGCGGCGTGTACTTCAACTCCCGCGTCCGTCCGGACGGGCGCGTCGAATGGAAGCACCACTTCGCGCACCTCGCGAACGCGGCCGCCGCCTCCCCCGCAGCGGCGGCGGAGGCGGCCGCGCAGCAGGACGCCGTCGGCTCGGTGCTCGGCGAATCCCGATGGGACGACCTCGCGGCCGTCACGGCACCGACGACACTGCTCCGCGGAGACCGGGGGTACGTCACGGAAGCGGATGCCGCGGAGTTCCTGCGACGCGTGCCCGAGGCATCCGTCGTGGTGGTGCCGTCGGGACACAACGTGCAGGAGGAGATCCCGATCGAGCTCGGCGGACGGCTGCGGACCCTGGCCGGCGGGTCCTGACCGCGTCGATTCCGCGATCGGGGAAGCCTTAACGCTTCTGTTGCGTTCCGAGTAGCGGGTTGCCGTTCGCCGTCGCGGTATCCCTAGGCTGTTACGCGCACCGGCGGCCGCCCCGATCGGTCGCGGGCGCACACAGCAACAGTCGCCGCACAGCACACGGGACCCTCCCCCGAAAGGATCTTCATGCTCCGCCGCACCACCCTCGCCGCCGCCTCGCTGCTCGCCGCCGGCCTTCTCGTCCTCACGGCCTGCAGCAGCGGGAGCGGCGACACCGCGCCGACGTCGCCCGGCGAGCCCGACCCGGACGCGTCGGTCGCGATCCGGCTGGTGCTGGAGCCGGGCAACCTCGACATCCGCGAGACGGCGGGCTCGGCCCTCGACCAGATCCTCGTCGACAACATCTACCAGGGGCTCGTCGCCCGCACGCCCGAGCAGGACATCGTGCCGGCGCTCGCGAGCGACTGGACGGTCTCTCCCGACGGTCTCACGTACACGTTCACGCTCCGCGAGGGCGTCACCTTCCACGACGGCCAGGAGCTGACCCCGCAGGACGTCGTATGGTCGCTCACCACCCGCCGCGACACCCCGGAGTGGCGGGACTCCGCCCGACTGGCGAACGTCACGTCGATCGCGGCCGAGGGGCAGGACGTCACGCTCACCCTCAGCGCGCCGGACTCGACGCTGCTGTGGAACCTCACGGGCCGTGCGGGCATCGTCCTCAAGGAGGGCGACACGGTCGACTACAAGACCGCGGCGAACGGCACAGGCCCGTTCGTGCTCGCCGACTGGCGACAGGGCGACAGCATCACCTTCTCGCGCAACGACGCGTACTGGGGCGACAAGGCGGGAGCGGCGGAGGTCGTGTTCGACTACATCCCCGACAACCAGGCCGCGCTCAACGCGGCGCTCGCGGGCGAGGTCGACGTGCTCACCGGGTTCGACGCGAACCTGAAGGACCAGGTCGAGGCGAACGGCGACTTCTCGCTGGTGCTCGGCCAGTCCACCGACAAGGGAACGCTCGCCTTCAATCAGACGTCGGGCCCGCTCGCCGACAAGCGGGTGCGCCAGGCGATCCGTCAGGCGATCGACCACGACGCCATCATCGAGGCGCTCGCGTCGGGGCAGACCCAGTACGGCCCGATCCCCGAGCTCGACCCCGGCTACGAGGACCTCTCGGATGTCGCCCCCTACGACCCGGAGGCCGCCAAGGCGCTCCTCGCGGAGGCCGGCGCCGAGGATCTCGAACTCACGCTCACGATCCCGAGCTTCTACTCGACGACGATCCCGCAGATCCTCGTGTCGGACCTCGACGAGGTCGGCATCACGCTCGACGTGAACTCGGTGGACTTCACCACGTGGCTCACCGACGTCTACACGAACCACGACTACGACCTCAGTTTCGTGCTGCACACCGAGGCCCACGATTTCGAGAACTGGGCGAACCCGGACTACTACTTCACCTACGACAACCCCGAGGTGCAGGAGCTGTACGCCCAGTCGCTCGCCGCGACCGACGAGGCCGAGGCGGCCGATCTGCTCACGCAGGCCGCGCGCATCGTGTCGGAGGACGCGGGCGCCGACTGGCTGTACAACGGCGCGTCCGTCGTCGCGGTCGGCACTAACATCACCGGTATGCCCTCGATCAACGTGAACGAGCGCCTGAACATCGCCGAGATCGCCAAGAGCAACGGGTGATCCGGTACACGCTGACCCGTCTGGCCCTGCTTCTGCTCGGGCTTCTCGTCGCCAGCGTGCTGATCTTCGTCACCCTCCGGGTGCTCCCGGGTGACATCGCGCATCTTATCGCGGGTGTCGGATCGAGCCCCGAGCAGCAGGACGCCATCCGGGAGCGGCTCGGTCTCGACCGGCCGCTCCCGGAGCAGTACCTCGACTGGATCGGCGGGCTCCTGCGCGGCGATCTGGGGACCTCCCTGCTCACGGGCTCCCGCGTCGTGGACGAACTCGCCCAGAAGGCCGAGGTGACGGTGCCTCTCGGCATCCTGTCGCTCCTCATCGCCGTCGTCATCAGCGTGCCCCTCGGCGTGCTCTCGGCGATGCGGCGCGGCCGCGCCGACGGCACGGCGCTCAGCGTCGGGGCGCAGGCTCTCGCGGCGGTCCCGGTCGTCTGGGCCGGCATGATGCTCGTCGTCGTCTTCGCCGTCTGGCTCGGCTGGCTCCCCGCGCAGGGCTTCCCCCGTGCCGGCTGGAACGACCCGGTGGCGGCGCTGCGCTCCCTGATCCTCCCCGCACTCACGATCGGCATCGTCGAGGGCGCGATGCTGCTGCGCTTCGTGCGCAGCGCCACCCTCCAGGCCGTCGGACAGGACTTCGTGCGCACGGCCGCGGCGAAGGGGCTCACCCGCGACCAGGCGCTCATCCGCCACGGCCTGCCGGTCGTCGGTCTCTCGGTGATCACCGTGCTGGGCCTGCAGGTGGCCGGCATCATCGTCGGCGCCGTCGTCATCGAGCAGCTCTTCTCGCTCCCCGGCATCGGCCGCATGCTGGTCGCCGACGTCGCCGCGCGCGATCTGCCCAAGGTGCAGGGCGAGCTGCTCGCCCTCACCGGGTTCGTGCTCATCGTCGGCTTCGTGGTCGACCTCCTGCACCGTGTGATCGACCCCCGACAGCGGGAGGCGTCGTGAGCCGTTCGACGAGTTCGGGGACCGGCGACCCAGCACCGACGGGTGAGTCGACGGATTCCGGGGCACCGGCGCCGGCTGCGGCGCGGCGCCCGTCCCGCTGGGCGTGGCTGCGGCGGCTGTGGGCGCTGTCGACGGGCCGGTTCGGCCTCATCGTCGTCGCGGTGGTCGTCCTCACCGCCGTCGTCGCGCGCTTCTGGACGCCGTTCGACCCGCAGCAGGTCGAGATCTCGGACCGCTGGGCGCCTCCGGGCTGGCCGCACCTGCTCGGCACGGACGGGTCGGGCCGCGACATCCTGAGCCTGCTCATGGCCGGCGCCCGCACCACGGTGTTCGTCGCCGTCGGCGCCGGGGTCGTCGCGACGGTGATCGGCATCTCGCTCGCCGCGCTCGGCGCGCTCACCGCGCGGTGGGTGCGCGAGTCGGTGGCGGTGTTCGTCGACATCCTCATCGCGTTCCCCGTGCTCATCATCGCGATGATGATCTCGGCGGTGTGGGGCGGATCGCTCTGGGTGGTGATCTGGGCGGTCGGCATCGGCTTCGGCGTGAACATCGCGCGGGTGACCCGCCCCGAGCTCCGACGGGTGCTGCAGAGCGACTTCGTGCTGGCCGGCCGCGCGTCGGGTCTCACCCCGGCGCAGAATCTGTGGCGGCACCTGCTTCCCAACGTCGCACCGGTGTTCATCGTGCAGCTCTCGTGGGGCATGGCGGTCGCCGTGCTCGCCGAGGCAGGCCTGTCGTACCTCGGCTTCGGCGCGCCGGTGACCGAGCCGTCCTGGGGCCTCCTGCTCGCGCAGCTGCAGCAGTTCATCGCGGTGCATCCCCTGTCGGTGGTGTGGCCGGGTCTCGCCATCACGCTCACGGTCCTCGGCCTCAACCTGCTGGGCGACGGCCTGCGCGAGGCCACCGATCCCACGCTCTCGCGCAGCCCCTTCGCCACGCGCCGCGCGCGACTGCACATCCCCGAGGTGGTGTCATGAGCCTCGAGGTGGACGACCTCACGATCGAGATCGGCGGCCGCCGCGTCGTCGACGGCGTCTCGTTCGCCGTTCCCGACGGCGCCCGCGTCGGCCTCATCGGCGAGTCGGGGTCGGGCAAGTCGCTGACCGCCCTCGCCATTCTGGGACTGCTGCCCGACGGCGCGACCGCCGGCGGCAGCGTGCGCTGGAACGGCCGCGAGATCCTCGGCCTCGCCGACGGCGAGCTGGCGCAGCTCCGCGGCGACGAGATCGGCATCGTGTTCCAGGAGCCGCGCACCGCCCTGAACCCCATCCGCACCGTCGGCAGGCAGATCGCCGAGTCGATCCGCATCCACGAGGGACTGTCGAAGCGGGATGCCGCGGCCCGCGCCGTCGCCGAGGCGTCCCGAGTCGCCCTCCCCGACCCCGACCGCATCGTGGCCCGCTATCCGCACCAGCTGTCGGGCGGCCAGCGGCAGCGCGTCGCGATCGCCATGGCCCTCGCCTGCCGCCCGCGGCTGCTGATCGCCGACGAGCCGACGACGGCGCTCGACGTCACCATCCAGGCCGAGATCCTCGACCTCCTGCTGTCGCTCGCGCGCGACGACGGCATGTCGCTGGTCTTCATCACCCACGACCTCGCCGTGCTGTCGCAGATCGCCACGCACGGCGTCGTGCTCGAGCACGGACGCGTGGTCGAGCAGGCGCCGGTGGCGCAGCTGCTCTCGGCACCGGCATCCGTGGTCACGCAGGAGCTGCTCCGCGATGCGACCGCCACCCTCTGGCGCCCGGGTGGTGCCGAGTGAGCGTGCTGATCCGTGGCCGCGGGCTGACGCGCCGCTACCCCACCCCGAAGACGCGCCTGTTCGAGCCGCGCAGCTTCACGACCGGACTCGAGGATGCCGACATCGACGTGCGCGAGGGCTCGTCGGTCGGCCTCATCGGCGAGTCGGGCTCGGGCAAGTCGACCCTCGTGCGACTGCTGCTGGCCCTCGACAGACCCACTGCCGGTACCGTCGAGTTCGACGGACGTCCCGTCGACGCCCGCGCGTCGACGCGGTCGCTGCACTGGCTGCGCCGGCAGACCGGGATCGTGTTCCAGGACCCCTACGCGTCGCTCGACCCCCGCATGAGCGTGGGCCGCATCGTCGGCGAGCCGCTGTGGGCGCTCGGCATCGACGGCGACCGCCGGGCGCGCGTGCGCGAGGTGCTCGACGACGTCGGACTCGAGGCCGGCATGGCCGACCGGTTCCCCCACGAGTTCTCGGGCGGGCAGCGGCAGCGCATCGCCCTGGCCCGCGCCATCGTGCACCGCCCGCGCCTGCTCGTCGGCGACGAGCCGCTCTCGGCGCTGGACGTCACGGTGCGCGCCCAGATCCTCGAGCTGCTGGGCGAGCTGCGGGTGAGGGACGGGCTCACGCTGCTGCTCGTCTCGCACGACATCGGCGTGGTGCAGAACCTCTGCGACGAGGTCGTCGTCATGAAGGACGGCCGCATCGTCGAGGAGGGGCCGACCGAGAAGGTGCTGCTGCAGCCGCAGGTGGCGTACACGCGGCGGCTGCTGGCATCCATCCCCGTGATCGACGCCGACGCCTCCTGAGGCATCCGCGCCGAGTCGGCGGGGCGAGAGCCGGCGTCGGCGGCCGCCGATAGGTTCGGAGCATGGCCCCCGGAATCGTTCCGCCGTACCTGCTCGCTCGTATCGCCGCCGTGCAGGAGGAGGGCTGGGCGCGCGCCGCCGAGGCGGCCCGCTCCACGCTCGCTGCGCCGCGCGAGTATCGCCCCGTGAGGTCGCGGCTGCGGCTGTCGATCCAGGAGCCCGGCACGCTCGTCGCCGAGGCCACGCCGGCTCCCGATCGCGAGATCTCCGACGCCCAGCAGCGCGAGGTCGTGCCGGGTGTGCGCGTGCGCGGCGAGGACGACGCCGCTACCGGTGACGCCGCCGTCGACGAGGCGTTCGACGGGCTCGGGGCGACGTACGACTTCTGGTGGGACGCGTTCGCCCGCGACAGCATCGACGGCTCGGGCAGCTCGCTGCTGGCGACGGTCCACTACGGCCGCGACTACGACAACGCGTTCTGGAACGGCGAGCGCATGGTGTTCGGCGACGGCGACGACGAGGTGTTCCGCGGCTTCACCGGCTCGCTCAGCGTCATCGCGCACGAACTTGCCCACGGGGTCGTCGAGGACGAGGGCGGGCTCCTCTACCGCGGCCAGTCGGGGGCGCTCAACGAGTCCATCGCCGACGTGTTCGGCGCGCTCGCCGAGCAGCACCGCAACGGGCAGACGGCCGACGAGGCGAGCTGGCTCATCGGCGAGGGCATCTTCACGGATGCCGTACAGGGGCGCGCGCTGCGGTCCCTCGCCGCGCCCGGCACGGCGTACGACGACGATGTGCTCGGCAAGGATCCGCAGCCGGCCCACATGCGCGACTACGTCGATACCCGCGACGACAACGGGGGCGTGCACATCAACTCCGGCATCCCGAACCACGCGTTCTACCTCGTCGCGACCGCGCTGGGCGGCCATGCCTGGGAGAAGGCGGGGCTCGTCTGGTACCGCGCGCTCACCTCCGGCACGGTGCCGTCGACAGCGGATTTCACGACGTTCGCCCGCGCCACCCTCGCCGCGGCGGCTGCGGAGTACGGTGAGAAGTCGGAGGAGGTCGACGCCGTCCGCGCCGGGTGGTCGGGAGTCGGCGTGATCCCGGATGACCCAGAACCCGACGCCTGAGACGACCGGCGCGACTGACGAAGCCGAACCGCGGCCCGCGGTCGAGGTCGACGTCGCGCGCACGGGCGGCATCGCCGGCATCACGCGCCGCTGGTCGGCCCAGCCGCCCGAGACCGAGGCGCCCGAGTGGATCTCGCTCATCGATCGCTGCCCGTGGAACGAGGCGCACCCGGCAGCAGGCGCCGGAGTGGACGACCAGGACGCCGCCGCGCAGCGGAATGCAGCGCCGGAGGCCGCCGATGATGCGCCCACGATGCCTGCCGGATCCCGTAGTCCGATGCCCGACAGCTTCGTGTGGTTCATCCGCGCGAGCTGGTCGGGGACGGATCCGCGGGAGGCGGAGTTGTTCGACGACGAGGTCGTCGGTGCCTGGCGGGAACTCGTCGACGCGGTGCGTGACTGGAGTCGCAAAGGCCCGTCCGCGGAGCGTGAGCGGCCGGGCCGGTGACGCTCAGCGGGTGAAGATGCCCTTCTTCTTCACCGGAGTGAGGGCCTTCTGCATGTAGATCGTCCCGAGCCAGCGCCCGAACTTGAATCCCACGCGCCCCATGCGGCCGACCTCGACGAAGCCGAGCTTCTCGTGCAGGGCGATCGAGCCCTCGGCGCCCTTGTCGCTGATCACCGCGACCATCTGGCGGATGCCCACCGCTTCGCTCGCCTCGATGAGCGCCTCGAGCAGCGCCTTGCCGAGGCCCTTCCCGGTCGCCGCCTGCCCGAGGTAGATCGAGTTCTCGACCGAGTACCGGTACGCCGACTTGCTCGACATCGGCTGCACCAGCGCGTACCCGAGGATCTGCCCCGAGGGCGACTCGGCGACGAGGAACGGCAGGCCCTGCTTGGCGAGGGCGTCGCGCTTCTTGCGCCACTTTCCGACAGACCAGATGTCTTCGTCGAAGGTCACCACGGAGTTGGTGACGTAGTAGTTGTAGATCTCGCGGATGTCGGGCATGTCGCGGTCCTCGACGGGCCGGATCGTGAACGAGAAGGGACGCTCGGGCTCGGGCTGGCGCTGCAGATGCCGCGGCAGGCGCCGCCGATCCTTCTCGTATTCCTCCTCGAGCATGCGCTCCTCCTCGATGTCCGGTGTGCGGGGCACCCTAGGCGGGCAGCCGCCAGTCGACGGGGGCTGCGCCCTGCTGGGCGAGCAGTTCGTTGGCGCGCGAGAACGGCCGCGAGCCGAAGAAGCCCCGGCTGGCCGACAGCGGCGACGGGTGCGGCGACTCGATGATGGGCGTCGCGGCGAGCAACGGCCGCAGGTTCGCGGCATCCCGCCCCCACAGGATCGCGACGAGCGGCTGGTCCCTGGCGACGAGCGTGCGGATGGCGTGCTCGGTCACCTTCTCCCACCCCCAGCCCCGATGGGATGCCGGAGCCCCGGGTGCGACGGTCAGCACGCGGTTGAGCAGCATGACGCCCTGGTCGCTCCACGCCGACAGGTCGCCGTGCGGAGCGCGCGGGATGCCGAGGTCGGCCTCGAGCTCCTGGTAGATGTTCGCGAGGCTCCGCGGCAACGGCCGCACGTGCGCATCGACGGCGAACGACAGCCCGATCGGATGCCCCGGCGTCGGGTACGGGTCCTGCCCCACGATGAGCACTTTGACGTCGGGCAGCGGGCGCTGGAACGCGCGCAGCACCCGGTCCCCCGCCGGCAGGTAGTGGCGGCCTTCGGCGACCTCGGTCCGGAGCCGGTCGCCCAGCGCGGCGATATCGGGCGCCACCGGCGCGAGCGCCGTCGACCAGTCGGGGTCGATGAGGCCCGCGTCGGCCAGCTCGGGCAGCGTGAGGGCCATCACGGTGCCTCGGCCCGCGTCACCGTCGTCGTCATGACGAGCTCGACGCCGCCCTCGACCGTCGCCTGCGCGAACGAGACCGTCGCCGCCGAGAGCTCCCGGAGCGACGCGACGTGAGTGCCGCCGCACGGGATGCGCGCGGCGGCTCCGGGCAGCTCGCACACCCACGTGCGGCGGTCGGCGAGGGCGT
>NZ_DATCVK010000143.1:0-3309 GCF_036566905.1 Microbacterium sp.
GGGACGCGGGTGCGCAGCGTCTCGACCTCCAGCGCCTCGCCCGTGAAGCAGCGGTACGCGCGCACGAACCGCTCGCACGTCGGGTCGTCGGAGTCCGCGGCGGTGAGCGACTCGTCCTCCAGGTCGAGGCCCCAGACGAGGGGGTCGTGCACCTCCCCGACGACTCCGGAGAACTGCGCCAGGCGGTCGTCGTCGCCGTTCCAGGCCTGCGCGCCCGCCCGGTGCCGCGCCCCGCCGGGGCCCGGGGTGCCCGAGGCCCCCGGCTGCTGCTCGATCTCGTCCATCGGTACCCCCTCCGTGGCGACGACCGCCTTCCTCCGAGCCTGGACCGCCCCGCCCGCGGGTGGCAACGCGGCACGCCGTCACGCCCCTGGCGAACATGGGCTTACCGAGGGGTGTCGGTGAGTTGTGAGCGCATAGAGTCGTAGCGGTCAGGCTGTAGCCGTCAACCGACGGGGTGCAGGAAACGCCGCTCGTGAGGGAGCAGCACATGTTCGAGAGATTCACCGACCGAGCCCGTCGGGTGGTCGTCCTTGCTCAGGAAGAGGCAAGGATGCTGAACCACAACTACATCGGTACCGAGCACATCCTGCTCGGTCTCATCCACGAGGGTGAGGGCGTCGCCGCGAAGGCCCTGGAGTCGCTGGGGATCTCGCTCGACGGCGTCCGGACCCAGGTCACCGAGATCATCGGCGAGGGCCAGCAGGCCCCCAGCGGCCACATCCCGTTCACGCCGCGCGCCAAGAAGGTGCTGGAGCTGTCGCTGCGCGAGGCGCTCCAGCTCGGCCACAACTACATCGGCACCGAGCACATCCTGCTCGGCCTCATCCGCGAGGGCGAGGGCGTCGCCGCGCAGGTGCTCACGAAGATGGGCGCCGACCTGAACAAGGTGCGCCAGCAGGTCATCCAGCTGCTGAGCGGCTACCAGGGCAAGGAGCCCGTGGCCGCCGGCGGCCCGCAGGAGGGGCAGCCGTCCGGCTCCGCCGTCCTCGACCAGTTCGGCCGCAACCTCACCCAGGCCGCACGCGAGGGCAAGCTCGACCCGGTCATCGGCCGCGCGACGGAGATCGAGCGCGTCATGCAGGTGCTGAGCCGCCGCACCAAGAACAACCCGGTGCTGATCGGCGAGCCCGGCGTCGGCAAGACGGCCGTCGTCGAGGGCCTCGCCCAGGACATCGTCCGCGGCGACGTGCCGGAGACGCTGAAGGACAAGCAGCTCTACACGCTGGACCTCGGCGCCCTGGTCGCGGGCTCCCGCTACCGCGGCGACTTCGAGGAGCGCCTGAAGAAGGTGCTCAAGGAGATCCGCACGCGCGGCGACATCATCCTGTTCATCGACGAGATCCACACCCTCGTCGGGGCGGGCGCCGCCGAGGGCGCGATCGACGCGGCGAGCATCCTCAAGCCGATGCTGGCCCGCGGCGAGCTGCAGACCATCGGCGCGACCACGCTCGACGAGTACCGCAAGTACGTCGAGAAGGACCCGGCGCTGGAGCGCCGCTTCCAGCCGATCCAGGTCAACGAGCCGTCGCTCGAGCACGCCATCGAGATCCTCAAGGGCCTGCGCGACCGCTATGAGGCGCACCACCGCGTGTCCATCACGGACTCCGCGCTGGTCTCCGCCGCGCAGCTCGCCGACCGGTACATCAACGACCGGTACCTGCCGGACAAGGCGATCGACCTGATCGACGAGGCGGGCGCGCGCCTGCGGATCCGCCGCATGACGGCGCCGCCGGAGCTCAAGGCCCTCGACGAGCAGATCGCCGAGGCGCGCCGCGACAAGGAGTCGGCGATCGACGAGCAGGACTTCGAGAAGGCCGCCGGGCTGCGGGACAAGGAGAAGCAGCTCACCGCTCGGCGCGCCGACAAGGAGAAGGCCTGGAAGTCGGGCGACCTCGACTCGGTCGCGGAGGTCGACGACGAGCTGATCGCCGAGGTGCTCGCGATGTCGACCGGCATCCCGGTCGTCAAGCTCACCGAGGAGGAGTCCAGCAAGCTCCTGCACATGGAGGACGAGCTGCACAAGCGCGTCGTCGGCCAGGAGGCCGCGATCAAGGCGCTGTCGCAGGCGATCCGCCGCACGCGCGCCGGGCTCAAGGACCCGAAGCGCCCCGGTGGCTCGTTCATCTTCGCCGGCCCCACGGGCGTCGGGAAGACGGAGCTGGCCAAGGCGCTCGCCGAGTTCCTCTTCGGGGACGAGGACGCGCTGATCCAGCTCGACATGTCCGAGTTCTCGGAGAAGCACACCGTGTCGCGGCTGTTCGGCTCGCCCCCCGGGTACGTCGGCTACGACGAGGGCGGCCAGCTCACCGAGAAGGTGCGGCGCAAGCCGTTCTCGGTGGTCCTGTTCGACGAGGTCGAGAAGGCCCACGCGGACATCTTCAACTCGCTGCTGCAGGTGCTCGAGGACGGTCGCCTGACCGACTCGCAGGGCCGGGTGGTCGACTTCAAGAACACCGTGATCATCATGACCACCAACCTCGGCACGCGGGACATCGCCAAGGGCCTCCAGACCGGCTTCAACGCCGGCGGCGACCTGGTGACCTCCTACGAGCGGATGAAGGCGAAGGTCAACGAGGAGCTCAAGCAGCACTTCCGGCCGGAGTTCCTCAACCGCGTCGACGACGTGGTGGTCTTCCCGCAGCTCTCGCAGGACGAGATCATCGAGATCGTCGACCTGGAGATCGCCAAGCTCGACAAGCGGATGCGCGACCGGGACATGGGCATCGAGCTCACCCCCGCCGCGAAGCACCTGCTGGCGGAGAAGGGCTACGACCCGGTGCTCGGCGCCCGGCCGCTCAAGCGGGCGATCCAGCGGGAGATCGAGGACTCGCTGTCCGAGAAGATCCTGTTCGGCGACCTCAAGGCCGGCGATCTGGTGATCGTCGACGGCGAGGGCGAGGGCATCCTCGGGGAGTTCACCTTCCGCGGGGTCTCCAAGAGCGAGCACGAGCGCGGGCCGGTCTCGGTCGGCGCGAACGCGGCGCTCGACGCCCCTTCCGGCGTCTCGGTGCACGACCTGCCCCCGACCGGCCAGATGCAGGCCGGCGCGGAGTGACGCGCTGACCTGACCTGACGGTCGACCACGAAGGCCCCGGATCCACCAGGATCCGGGGCCTTCGTCGTGTCCGGGCCGCCGCGTCTCAGAAGTACGTCCCGCATCGTGAGACTTTCGGGCGATCTCTCGCGCAGGGCTTGCCAGGCGCCTACCTTCCCCGCCATGCACGCCGACGCGAACGGACTCCGGTCCCCGGGCACCCGCACCGGGGTGCGGCCCGTCGCCGTGCCGTGCTCGTCGGCTTGGTGGCC
>NZ_DATCVK010000144.1:0-6508 GCF_036566905.1 Microbacterium sp.
GTCGGTGCAGGCCGACGCCGAGCGCGCAGCCTTCGACGGGCCGCTGCCGCCCGGCTGGACGCCGCTGCGCTGACCTCGGAGACGCCGAAGGGGACGGATGCCGCTCGCCGCGGCATCCGTCCCCTTCGATGTCTCAGCCCAGCACGGCCTCGAGGGGTCCGCGGGCGAAGTAGAGCACGAAGCCGGCCGCGACGATCCACAGCAGCGGGCTGATCTCGCGCGCTTTGCCCGACAGCGAGCGCACCACCACCCAGGAGATGAAGCCCGCGCCGATGCCGTTGGCGATCGAGTAGGTCAGCGGCATCACGGTGATCGCGAGGAACACCGGCAGCAGGACAGAGAAGTCCGAGAAGTCGATGAAGCGGATCTGCGACATCATCAGCGCGCCGACGATCACCAGCGCGGAGGCCGCGACCTCGGTCGGGACGATCGAGACGAGCGGCGTGAAGAACATCGCGATGAGGAACAGCGCACCCGTCACGACGTTCGCGAACCCGGTGCGGGCGCCTTCGCCGATTCCTGCGCCGGACTCGATGAACACGGTGTTCGACGAGCTCGACGTGAATCCACCCGCGACCGCGCCGACGCCCTCGACGATGAGCGCCGACTTGATGCGCGGGAAGTCGCCCTTCTCGTTCGCCAGGCCCGCCTCCTTCGACAGGCCCGTCATGGTGCCCATCGCGTCGAAGAAGTTCGTGAACACGAGCGTGAAGACGAGCATCAGCGCGGCGAGCACGCCGATGCGCTCGAACGATCCGAACGAGACCTGGCCGACCAGCGACAGGTCGGGCACGCTGACCAGCGACGACGGCAGCTCGGGCACCGAGAGGCCCCAGCCGCCGGGGTTGACCTTGTCGCCGTCGAACTTGGGGCCGATGTTCCAGATGGCCTCGATGATCAGCGCGACCACGGTGCCGGTGACCAGGCCGATGAGGATGCCGCCCTTGACCTTGCGGGCGACCAGGATGCCAGTGAGCAGCAGGGTGAACACGAAGATCAGCGTCGGCACGGTCGCGACGGAGCCGTTGACGCCGAGGCCGACCGGGGGAGAGGAGGCGCCGGTCGAGGTCACGAAGCCGGCGTCGACGAAGCCGATGAACGCGATGAAGAGGCCGATGCCGACCGTGATGGCGAGCTTCAGCTGGATCGGGACGGCGTCGAAGATCATGCGCCTGAGGCCCGTGGCCGCGAGCAGCACGATGATCAGACCGTTGATGACGACGAGGCCCATCGCCTCGGGCCAGGTCACCTGCCCGACGACCGACACGGCGAGGAACGAGTTGATCCCCAGGCCCGCCGCGAACGCGAACGGCAGGCGGGTCACCAGGCCGAACAGCACGGTCATCACACCCGCGGTGAGGGCGGTGGTGGCGGCGACCTGGGTGAAGCCGAGGGTGTTGCCCTCGACGTCGACACCGCTGGAGAGGATGATCGGGTTCAGGATGACGATGTAGGCCATCGTCACGAAGGTCACCACGCCGCCGCGGACCTCGGTGCCGATGGTCGAGCCGCGACGCGTGATCTCGAAGAACCTGTCGAAGCCGTTCTTCGGCTCGGGTGTCTCGACGTCGTCGGGCGTCTCGGGGGTGTTCGATGCCGCGGACGGGGCTGTGCTCATGGATGGGACCTCCGACCTGAAAGGGTAGTCGTTCGCGCGCGAACCTGAGGATTCCCTGGACGGATGCCGCACCACGGCGCGGACGCAGCCGGGACGCCCGCGCCCCTCGAAGTAGGGTCGATGGCGCATGCATCGCCTCATCGTCGCCCTCCTTGCCACCGTCGACGCCGCCATCGCGGTCGCCGTCGGCCTTGCCGCGACCCTCGCTCCGCTCACCGTCCTCTGGGTCTTCGGCTTCGGCGGCGACGCGGACTGGGGAGTGCTGTGGCCGTCCGCCGTCTCGGTGTGGCAGTTCGGCAACCTCGTGCCGCTGCACATCGCCCTGCCGCCCGAGTACCTCGCGGCCACGGGGATCGACACGGACGCGGCATCCTTCGTCCTGTCCCTCGCACCGCTGGCGTTCGCCACGTTCACGGCGATCTTCGCCGCCCGCTCGGGGGCGCGCGCCTCGCACGCGGACGCCTGGCTCACCGGTGTCCTGACCTCGACGGTCGTGTTCGCCGCGCTGGCGACGGGCGCCGCGCTGACGGGCGCGAACGACGTCGCGCACGTCGAGACGTGGCAGGCGATCCTGATCCCGACGCTCGTGTTCGCGCTTCCCGCGCTCGTCACGGCGATCGTCACCGAGTGGTCGGAGGCCGGCTCCGGCGCGGTGGCGCGGCTGCGTGATCGCGCGGAGGAGCTGCCCCACGGGTGGGGCGACGTTCCGGCGCTGGTCGCACGCGGTTCCGCCGTGGTCGTGGTGGGTCTCGTCGGCGTCGGCGCCGCGGTCGCCGCCGTGGCCCTGTTCGCACGCGCTGGGCAGATCGTGGCGCTCTTCCAGGCCGGCGACGTCGACGCGCTCGGCGCGGCGGTGCTCACCATCGCGCAGCTCGCCTACGTGCCGACGCTCGCCGTGTGGGGAATGAGCTTCGTCGCCGGCCCCGGATTCAGCGTGGGCGAGGGCACCGCGGTGTCTCCCGCGGGCACGCAGGTCGGAGTCGTCCCGGGGCTGCCCGTGCTCGGCGCCGTGCCGGATTCCACCACGTCGTGGCTGCTGCTGCTCGCGCTGCTGCCGGTCGCGATCGGCGCGCTTGCGGGGTGGATCGCGCGCTCGAGGCTCCTCCACGTGGGCGACCGGGCAGGCGCACCACGGATGCCCGGTGCCACTCCTCGCTCCGCACGCGCGCCGCAGGCCGCGCCGGTGTCCGCGCGGACGGACGCGGCCAAGACCGCCGCACTGACCGGTCTGCTCGCGAGCTCGAGCCGTGCGAAGACCTCGGAGTCCGAGGAATCGGATGCCGTCGCGGCCGAGGACCCGATCGGCGCGCGCCTGGTGATCACCGCGGGCATCGCGATCGTCGCGGGAGGCGCCGCCGCGCTCCTCTCCTTCGTCGCCTCGGGCTCGCTCGGGCCGGGACGGCTCGCGCAACTCGGCCCCGAACCCGGTCCCGTCGCCCTCGCGGTCGGGCTCGAGGTGCTGCTGGGTGCCGCGATCCTGCTCCTCTCGCCCCGCCGCGCCTCGGGCCGCACGTCTGCCGGCACGGAGACCACGACCGAGCCCATCGACCTGCCCGGGCCGGCGGCGCCCGGCGACAGGAACGGTTCCGAGTAAGCTGATCGGGTGCTCACGGTCGCCGTCCTCATCTCGGGCACAGGGTCGAACCTGCGCGCTCTGCTCGACGCGGCGGCCGAGCCCGAGTTCCCCGCTCGCGTGATCGTGGTCGGCGCCGATCGCGAGGCCGAAGGGTTCGCGCACGCCGAGGAGTACGGCATCCCCACCTTCATGGTCCCCTTCGCGCAGTTCGCCAGCCGCGAGGAGTGGGGCGCCGAGCTCGGCGCCCAGCTCGACGTCTGGCGGCCCGACCTCGTCGTGCTGAGCGGCCTCATGCGGCTGCTGCCCGCCGACCTCGTCGACGCGTGGTCGCCGCGCATCATCAACACCCACCCGGCGTACCTGCCGGAGTTCCCGGGTGCGCATGGCGTGCGCGACGCGCTCGCCGCGGACGTCGCCCAGACCGGGGCCAGCGTGATCATCGTCGACAACGGCGTCGACTCGGGGCCGATCCTCGCGCAGGAGCGGGTACCCGTGCTCCCCGGGGACGACGAGCACGCCCTGCACGAGCGCATCAAGCCCGTCGAACGCCGCCTGCTGATCGACGTGGTGCGCCGCGTCGCCACCGGCGACCTCGACCTCGCGGCGGCGTCCGCGAGCGCCCAGCTCTGACCCCTATCCCCACCGAGGAGATCCGCCATGGCCGGACCGAGCCACGACCCCGCCCTGTATCGCACCCGCGACGTCGTCCCGGTCCGCCGGGCGCTCGTGTCGGTGAGCGACAAGACCGATCTGCTCGCCCTGGGCGAGGCGCTCGCCGCGGCGGGCGTCGAGATCGTGTCGACGGGTGGTTCCGCCACCCTGCTGCGTGAGGCCGGTCACACCGTGACCGACGTGTCGAGCGTCACCGGGTTCCCCGAGTCGCTCGACGGCCGCGTCAAGACGCTGCACCCGAGCGTGCACGCCGGCCTCCTGGCAGACCTGCGCCTCGAAGATCACGAGCGTCAGCTCGACGAGCTCCACATCGCGCCGTTCGAGCTGGTCGTGGTGAACCTCTACCCGTTCGTCGAGACGGTGCGCTCGGGAGCGCAGGGCGACGACGTCGTCGAGCAGATCGACATCGGCGGCCCTGCCATGGTGCGTGCGTCGGCGAAGAACTACGCCAACGTCGCGATCGTCGTCTCGCCCTCGTCGTACCCGGCCGTCATCGAGGCGGTACGCGCCGGCGGCACGAGCCTCGCGCAGCGTCGCGAGCTCGCCGCCCGCGCGTTCGCCCACACCGCGGAGTACGACCGCGCGGTCGCCACCTGGTTCTCGGAGGGGACGCTCACCGAGGAGGACCTGCCCGCGCATCTCACGATCAAGGCCGAGCGCCTCGCGACCCTCCGCTACGGCGAGAACTCGCACCAGCGCGCGGCGATCTACACGCGCAACGGCGGCCACGGCATCGCCCAGGCGACGCAGCTGCAGGGCAAGGAGATGTCGTACAACAACTACGTCGACGCGGATGCCGCCCTCCGGGCCGCGTTCGACATGGTCAAGCCCGCGGTCGCGATCATCAAGCACGCGAACCCCTGCGGCATCGCCGTGGCGGCGCCCAACGCGCTCGACCCGATCGCGAGCGCCCATCTGCGCGCCCACGAGTGCGACCCGGTGTCGGCCTACGGCGGCGTGATCGCCGCCAACGGCACCGTGACGCTGAAGATGGCCGAGAACCTCAAGGACATCTTCACCGAGGTCATCGTGGCGCCCTCGTTCGAGCCCGAGGCGCTCGAGGTCTTCAAGGCGAAGAAGAACCTGCGCCTGCTGCAGCTCCCGCAGGACTGGCAGCAGGAGCGCATGGACGTGCGCCTCGTCTCGGGCGGCCTGCTGCTGCAGGACGCCGACCGGTTCCCCGACGACATCGAGTCGGTCGCGAAGGATTGGCAGCTCGTCTCGGGGGAGCGTCCGGCCGACGACGACATGACGAACCTCATCTTCGCGTGGAAGGCCTGCCGCGCCGTCAAGTCCAACGCGATCGTCCTCGCCAAGGGCTCCGCGACGGTCGGCATCGGCATGGGCCAGGTCAACCGCGTCGACTCCTGCCGCCTCGCCGTCGAGCGCGCCGGTGACCGCGCCGCAGGTTCGGTCGCGGCCTCCGACGCGTTCTTCCCCTTCGCCGACGGGCCGCAGATCCTCCTCGACGCCGGCATCTCGGCGATCATCCAGCCGGGGGGCTCGGTGCGCGACGACGAGGTGATCGCCGCCGCCCAGGCGGCGAACGTCACCATGTTCTTCACGGGAGAGCGCCACTTCTTCCACTGAGACGACCGTCGCCCGGGCCAGGGCCGGCGCCGGCGTCCGCGGGGGCATGGGTCCATTTCCCCATGTCCCCGCTCCGGGCGGGAGCAGCGCCGTCCGCCGGATAGGGTCGATGCGGAGCGTTCGCCAGGAGGATCCGGTGATTTGGGAGATCGACGACTCGACACACGCCGTCGAGGGCCTCGATGGACGCGGTCGGCCGAGGCCGGAGTACGCCGCGTCCCTCGGGCTGCGCATGGCGCCCTTCGGGCGGCGCGTGCTGGCGACATCGATCGAGCTGGGCATCGTCGTGGTGCTCCAGCTCCCGCTGCTGCTCGTCTCCCTGCCGGTGCTCCTCAACGCCGCCGCCTCCGCCGATCCGGTCGCAGCGCTCACGGATGCCGGCAATCTCGGGCTCGTGATCGCGTGCGCGGCCGCGTCATCGGCCTTGACGACCGCGTTCGTCGTCCTGCAGCTGATCCTGCACGGGCGCAAGGGCACCACGGTAGGCAAGGCGGCGACCGGCATCCGCTCGGTCAACGTGCGCACCCTGGAGCGGCCCGGATTCTGGCGTGGCGCGGTGGTGCGGTACCTCGTGCTCGGGGCCAGTTTCCTCGTGCCCCTCGTCGGACCCGTCCTCGTGATCGCCTGCTCACCGCTGTTCGACCCGGAGCGTCGAGGGCGCGGATGGGCCGACATGGCGGGCGCCACGTGGTTCGTGGACGTGCGGAAAGGCCTCAACCCCTACGACGCGAAGCGCATGCGGATCGCCCGCAAGACGGCGGCGACGGATCTCGCCGACGAGCGCAATGAGCTGCCGTCGCTCGCGACCGCGACGGTGGCCCCCGGCTCGGGCGCCTACATCCCCGTGACCCGCAGCAGCGGGGGAGTCGTCGGAGCGCCCCGCGGGGAGGCGTACGCAGCGGGCGCCGCGCCGGGCGGAACGGACGCAGCGGCTGTCGCGCCGAGCGGAGCGGCGATGGGTCCTGGTGTTCCTGTGGCGGGGGCGCCGGCATCAGGGCCGCGCGAGCCGGTCCACCCCTCCGTCGCCTCGTCGACGCCGGCAGCAGGCCCCG
>NZ_DATCVK010000145.1:0-1971 GCF_036566905.1 Microbacterium sp.
TCCCGGCCCTCGGCCCAGTCGACGAAGGCGTCGTACATCGCATCGGCGTCGTACGGGCTCGGCGCGAGCTCAGGCAGGGTCGGGGTCACCCGTCGAGTCTGTCACGTCGCCGAGCTCACACCCGTGGCCGGTCGGGACACCTCGTGTCCGCGGATCAGACCTCGGGCGCGAAGTCGGAGCGGAGCCGGTCGAGCGTGTCCTCGTCGACGGCGTCGAGTGCGCCGACCGACTCGGGATCGTCGCCCGACGGATCGATGACGACGACCGGCCCGGTCGACGACGCCCACTCCACCGTGCCGTGTTCGAAGACGCCGCGGAGCACTCCCGTCGCGGGCACGAGGTCGACGTCGAGCACCGGCAGGCCGAGCGCCGAACGCTCCCACCCGAGCAGCGCCCAGATGTCGCGCACCATGCCGAAGACGATGGCGGGCCCGTGGGCCGGGGTCCAGTAGATGGATCCGCCCTCGAAGTGCGCGAACCCGCCCGGGATCCGGCCGCCGAGCTCCGAGGCGGCGAGCGGCTGCTCGTCGGTCGTCGGGAAGCCGAGGAACGACGTCTCGCCGCCCACGCCCTGCCAGTGCTCGGCGATGGGTCCGTGCACCTCGTGGGCGCCCGTGCGCGCCGACCAGTAGACGGCGCCGCGCTCGAATTCGCGTCGGTACATCTCGCCCTCGCCGAGGCGAGTGTGCGGCGCCGTCGCCTCGCCGAGCCAGGAGTGCTCGGCGCGCTTGGCGCTGATCGCCGGCACGGCGAGGAGGAGCTGGTTCGCGGGGTCGTAGCGCACGGCGGTGCGGAAGTCGCTCCAGCTCAGCGCGCGGTCGACGTGCGCGGAGCGCACCTCGCCTCGCGCGGGTTCGGCGCTGCGATGCCGGCTGAGGTGCATCATCCGTTCAGTCATCGCCCTGCCCTTCTCTGCGGGCTGCTTCCGCTGCCCGAAACGGGTGGGGTCATCGCCCTGCCCTTCTCTGCCCGTGCCCCGAAACGGGGGAAGCCGGCCTGCACGTCGTGTTCGGGACTCGGTGCTGACCGGCTATCCGATCGACCACTCCGCGATGACAGTTCCCCCTGCGGTTCGCGGAGCGGCGATCGCTACTCACAGTACGAGCGAGGCCGGATGCCGCGAATCAGGGTTATCCCTGAACTCCGCCCTGATCTCAGCGGCGTGCGCCCGCCGGGTCGGCGACACCGGGCGACTCGCGCTGCGCCGCCTCGGCGAGGAGTTCGACCGTCTGCACGATCGAGGCGCGTCGCGCCGCGCGCCGGGCCGCCGGCGCTTCGCCGGCTCCGACGAGCAGCTCGTCGAGGTGGCCGAGCACGGGCCAGGCGTTCACGAGCGTGACGATCGTGAGGAGCAGCTCGGCCGCCTGCGGCCGATCGAGGCCGGGCAGGAGCCGCTGGAACCCCTCGACCTTCACGCGGTGGTACTCGGCACGAGCGGCATCGGCGGCCGCGTTCGCGCCGCGCTCGAGCCCCTCCCAGAAGACCAGGCGCGGGATCGTCGCCTCGGCGACGTGGTGGTCGAAGAGCCGCCCCGCGTAGTCGCCCGCCGCGGCCGGGCCCTCCCCGCTCATCGGCACGGCGTCCATCGCGCTGCGCAATTGCGTGGTGAGCACGGTGGCGAAGAGCTGGTCCTTCTTGCCGAAGTACTGGTAGATGCGCTCCTTGTTGACGCCGGCGTTCGTCGCGATGCGATCGATGCGGGCGCCGGCCAGTCCGTGCTCGCTGAACTCCGCCGTCGCCGCGTCGAGCAGGAGGCGTTTCGTGCGCTCGACATCCCAGGCCATGTTGCCACTCTAGCAAATTCCCAACTGAACGGTTGTGGATCCGGGCGCCGTGTGGTTCAATTGCAACCGTTCAGTTGGAAACTATGGAGGCAAACCATGAGCAGCACCCTCGGCGACACCGGCACCGGCTCCACTACCGTCGCGACCGGGTCGGTCCCCACCGCTCCTCCCGCCCCGCCGTCGGTCC
>NZ_DATCVK010000146.1:0-13848 GCF_036566905.1 Microbacterium sp.
GCGGGCGCCTCCAGCACGTCGAGCGGGATCTCGATGTGCACGGGGCGCGGGCGCCCGGTGCGGAACAGCGCGAAGGCATCGTGCACGGCGTCGACGGCATCCGTTGCGCTGGTCACACGCCGCGACCACTCGGCGATCGCACCGACCATGGCTGTCGCGTCCTTGGTCTCGTGCAGCGTGCCCACGTCCTGGAACTCCGCGCCGAGCGCTACGCCGGGCGAGATCACGAGCAGCGGCCGCGACTCGCAGAACGCCGTGCCTATGGCGCTCATCGCGTTCTGCAGCCCCGGACCCGACGTCGTGATCACCACGCCCGGCAGTCCCGTCTGCTGGGCCCAGCCGTCGGCGCCGTACCCCGAGCCCTGCTCGTGGCGGTTCGTCACCGCACGCATGCCGAGGTCGGCCAGCGGCCGGTACAGCTCGAGATTGTGCGTCCCCGGGATGCCGAACACCGCCGTCACGCCGTAGGCGCGCACGGTCTCGAGCACGGCCCGGCCCGTGGTGTCGGCGTACCTCGCCGCGATGTCGTCGTGTGCGTCCATGTCAGCCCTCGCCTCAGGATGCCGCGAATCGGCGCACGCCGCCGACCCACGTCTCGAGCACCGGGATCTGCGAGATCTCCGACGCCTCCACGGCCAGCGGGTCGCCGCCGAGCACCGCGAAGTCCGCGTGCTTGCCGACCTCGAGCGAGCCGAGGTCGTCCTCGCGACCGAGCGACACGGCCCCCTCGATCGTGTGCCCACGCAGGGCGGCCCGCGCCGAGACGCGCAGGTCGTCGGGTCCGAGCTTGTGCCCGCGGCGGGTGACGCGCGTGACGGCCGTCTGGATCGCCTCGAGCGGGATCGGCTCGGCGACCGGCGCGTCCGACGAGATCGTGAACGGCACCCCTGCCGCCTCGAACTCGCCCAGCGGGTTGAACCGTTCGCCCGGCGTGCCGATCGCCTGCTCGACTCCCTCGCCCCAGTTGAAGTAGTGCTGGGTCTGGTTCACCGGACGGATGCCGGCCGCCGCCATGCGCTGGATCTGCTCGGGTGTCGGCAGCCCGCAGTGCTCGATGCGGTGCCGTGCGTCGTCGTCGGGTCGCTCGGCGAGTGCCGCCTCGATCGCGGAGACCACCATCTCGATCGCCGTCGGCGACTGCGCGTGCGTCGCCGTCTGCAGCCCCGCCGCGTGGGCCTTCCGGATGAGCTCGGCGTACTCGGCGGGCTCGTGGTACAGCTGGCCGGTGCGGCACGGGTCGCCGACGTAGCCGTCGGGGAAGTAGGCGGTCCAGCCGCCGAGGGTGCCGTCGGCGTACAGCTTGATGCCCGCGAAGCTCAGGTGCGCGTTGCCGAACTGTCCGACCAGCCCCATCTCGAGCGCCTCGTCGAGCAGGTGCGACAGCAGGTACATCGACACGCGCAGCTCCAGCCGCCCGGCCTCGGCGAGGCGCAGGTACATGTCGAACTCGCGGCGCGACACCTGCGCGTCGCCGAGCGTCGTCACTCCCCCGGCGAGGAAGCGCTGCGTCGCGGCATCCAGCTGGCGCAGGTGCTCCTCCGGTTCGTCGGCGAGGTGGAAGTTCGGGCCGTGATGGCCGATCTTCACGCCGTGCACGCCCGTGAGCATGTTGCACGCGGCATCCGAGATCTCCCCCGTCAGCTCGCCGTCGGCGTCGCGGAAGATCTCGCCGCCGTCGGGGTTCGGGGTGTCGCGATCGATGCCGTTCCGCGCGAACGTGTACGAGTTCACGACCCCACCGTGCCCCGACGCGTTCATGAGGTAGACCTCGCGGTCGCTCGCGACCTCGTCGAGTTCGAATCGCGTGGGATGCCGCTGCTCCGCCAGGTTGCGGTGCTCGTAGCCGTAGCCGCGCACCGGCCGTCCCTCGGGCAGGTCGGCCGCGGCGGCCTGCAGCAGCGCCACGATCTCGGGGATGCTGCCGGCCTTCTCTGGTCCGCAGTCGACCCACGTCATGAGCTGCCCGTACATGAGGGGATGCGCGTGCGCGTCGACGAACCCCGGCACGACCACCGCGTCGCCGAGGTCGACGGCCTCGGGCTCGAGGCCGGCGGCGGTTGCCGCATCCCGGCACTCCGCCGCGGTGCCGATCGCGACGATCCGGCCGCGGTCGGTGAGCATCGCCGTGGCGGTGCGGTCGAGCGCGTCGACGGTGTGGATCGCAGCGGCCGTCAGCAGACGCGGGGTCTGCTGTGCGGGGCGGTCGAACGGAGCGAGCTTGCGCATGTCTTCCTCAGGGTCGGTCGTGCCGGGGGCGGTGCCGAGCCGGACTCAGGCGGTCCGGGCGGTCGTCGTGTCGGTGCGCGGCGTGTAGGAATCCGTCACGGGGGCCTCGTCGGAGTGCTGCGGGGCGAGGCGGGTGCAGATACCTGCCAGCAAGGCCATGCCGGTGAACATCGCGATGACCGACCAGATGCTGCCCGTCCACGCGATGAGCTGCGTCGCGAACCAGGGCGAGAAGCCGGCCCAGATCGCCGCGCCGACGCCGTACGACAGCGCGATCGACGTGTAGCGCGCCTGCGGCCGGAACATCTGCGCGAGGATCGCGGCGATCGGCGCGTAAGTGGCGCTCATGGCGATGCGCACGAGCGACGCCATCAGGAAGATCACCGGCTCGACCTTGCCCGGCAGCACCAGCATGAAGGGCACGAAGGTGAGCACCGAGGTCACCAGACCGATGTACATGACGTTCTTGCGGCCCCACTTGTCGCCGAGCCACGCGACCGGCAGGGTGACCACGAACTCGATGAACGACGCGATCGTCATGGCGTCGAGGATCAGCTGCGGGCTCATGCTGATCGGCTCGCTGGTGGCGTAGGCGGTGGCGAACGTCGTCGCGAGGTAGTAGCCGCCGGTCGAGATGGGCAGCACGCCGATGCCGAGGAGGATCGGCTTCCAGTTGACGCGCAGCGCGAAGGCGAGCGGCATGCTCTGCTTGCGGCCCTCGACCTTCTGCTCGAACACCGGCGACTCCTCGACGCGGTAGCGCACCCAGAACCCGACGGCGATGAGCACGATCGAGAGGAGGAACGGGATGCGCCATCCGCCGTTCATGATGAAGTCGTCGCCGAAGCGCGACATGATCGCGAAGATGCCCGAGGCCAGCAGCGCGCCGGCGGGGTTGCCCAGCTGCGTGAAGCCGCCGTAGAAGGTCTTCTTGCCGGCGGGCGCATGCTCGACGCTCATCAGCACCGCGCCGCCCCACTCGCCGCCGACGGCGAGGCCCTGCATCGCCCGCAGCAGGATCAGCAGGATCGGCGCGACGATGCCGATCGTCTCGTAGGTCGGGAGGCAGCCGACGAGCACGGTCGAGATGCCCATCAGCAGCAGCGTGATCACGAGCGACACGCGCCGTCCCAGCTTGTCGCCGATGTGGCCGAAGATGATGCCGCCGAGGGGGCGGACGAGGAACGCCACGGCGAACGTCGCGAACGCCGCCGCCGTCTCGGCGAGCGGGTCGCCACTGGGGAAGAACAGGGGTCCGAACACGAGCGCGGCGGCGGTCGCGTAGACGTAGAAGTCGTACCACTCGATGGTGGTGCCGACGAACGCGGCGATTCCTGCGCGCCGCGCCCTGCTGCTGGTCGTAGTCATGGCCGCTCCTTTGCGGATGTGTCGGGATGGATTGGATGTTAGAGACGAACGGATGCCGCGGGCAAGGGCAGAACTCCAGCCTTGAGCGCCTCTCACTGGCGTTCTGTGCGCTTTCATACGCAGATCATCGCGACGCGTCCGGCGAAGTTCGCCGTAGACTCGACTTCTGCGCACGAGAGCGTGCGATCTCGGGAAAATCGATGAATCGAGGATCGGGATGGATTTCGACGCCGAACTCATCCGCGAGCTGCAGACCGACGGCCGCGCCAGCATCCACTCCCTCGCCGGCCGGCTGGGTCAGTCGCGTGCCACGGTCTCGACGCGCCTGAACGCGATGCTGGCAGACGGCACCGTGCGGGTCGTCGCCGCCGTCGACCCGGTGTTCCTCGGGCAGCACGTGCTCGCGCACGTCTCCATCCGCACCCGTGGTGGCGTCGAACCCGTTGCGCAGCACCTGCGCGGGCTCGGCGAGACGGTGCTCGTGTCGGCCGTCGGGGGCGCCCACGACCTCGTGACCGAGGTCCGGCTCGGATCGATGCCCGCCCTGCACGACCTGCTCGCGCAGATCCGAGCGCTCCCGGGAGTGGCCGACATCAACACCCTCATCTACACCGACGTCGTCAAGGGATTCTTCGTCTCGGAGTACCACGGCGACGTCACCATCGATGCCATCGACACCGCCCTCATCGAGCAGCTGCAGCGCGACGGCCGCAAGAGCTACCGAGCACTCGGCGAGGCCGTGCGCCTCTCGCCCTCGGCCGTGACGACGCGGGTGCAGCGGCTCGTCGACGGCGGGGTGATCAAGATCAGCGCCGTCGAAGCCCGCGGGCTCGCGCACCGGCAGCTCTCGATGGGCGTCGGCCTCAACCTCGCCGGGGCGGACGACCGCGTGACCGAAGCCTTGCGCACCTGGCGCGGCGTGGACTTCGCCGCGCGCACCCTCGGGCGCTTCGACGTCGTCACCACGCTGGTCGAGCCGTCCGCCGGCGCCCTGTACGCGAGCCTCGAGCGCATCAGGGCGATCCCCGGCGTGGCGAACGTCGAGGCCTGGTTCCATCTCGCGGTCCTCAAGGAGGACTACGCCCGCACCCTGCGTCCCGCCGGCGGCGGCATCCCGCAGCCGCTCGGGTCGACCAACGGCTGACCGGCCGATCAGCGTCCGGCGAGCGCCGCGATCAGGGCGTCCTCCGCCGTGGCGCGCGGGAGCCCCGACGTCTCCGCGCCGAGACTCCCGAAGGTCGCCGGGTCCCAGTCGAGTCCGAGGGCCCCGTTCACGGCGAGGAGCACGTCGGCGAACCGCTCGACCCCGGCGAGCGGCAGCATCCCGCTGAGCAGCCGCGCACCGCGCACCGCCCGCTGCGAGGTGCCGACCAGCTTGACCGCGCCGCGCGCGTTGATGCTGAACTCGCCCGGGCAGTACTCCCCCGGCACGTCCCCGACCCGGGCGTCGACGCCGAGCCCGCGCAGCGCCGCGGCGAGCACATCGCCGATCTCCTTGAAGAACCGCATCTGGTCGATGGCGCCGTCCTCCTCGCGGGTGACCACGTCGAACACGATGCACGTCTCGTCATAGGCGACGGCGCGACCGCCGGTAGGGCGGATGACCGGCGCGAAGCCGTGCGCGATCGACGCCCGGCTCGCCGTGGCGAATCCGGGCAGGCGGCTCTCGCGCCGGCTCATGGCGACCGTCGGCGCGGGGGCATACAGCCGCACCACCCGATCGTGCGCGATCACGCCCGTGGCGACGGCCCGCAGGAGCTCGACAGATCGCTCGAGGTCGGCCTCGGCATCCGCTCGCTCCTCCTGGCGGATGATGAGCGCCGGGCCGTGCGACGGGAGCGGAGCAGGCGATGCCACGGGCACCACACTCTCACGGTCTCACGCGGCGGAGGCCTCAGCGCGGTCCCCACTGCGCCGGAGGCCCCGCGCTCGGTCGCCGCGGGGTGTACGTCTTCCAGACGCCCATGAAGCGGTAGCCGCCGTACCAGGCGGTGAGGGCGACGATGCCGAGTCCCACGATGACCCCGATGGTCACGGCCCCGCCGGTGGGCATGCCCACCGCGGCGCACAGGCCTCCGGCGAACATCCCGCCCACCGACCCGGTGACCAGGGCGCTCATGATCAGCGACGAGCCGAGCACCTGCTCCAGCCCGCCGCGATACCGGAGGAAGGAATAGGTGACCGTCATTCCGACGGCGTCGTCGTGGGTCGAGGCGAGGAAGTACTCGGCCGCCGTCGGGTCGACGTCCGCGTAGCCACCCCGGATCCGGTTCATCGCGAGGACGAACATCATGTCCTCTTCGGAGACCGTGAGCATGCGGATCAGCGTCAGCAGGCCGACCACGGTCAGAAAGCCGAGGATCGCGAGCGCGGCGACCGGGAACCAGGATCCGAATTCGGTGGCCTGCCCGAGCAGGCCGATGGTGACGAGCCCCGCCGACACCAGCGTGAGGTAGATGGTGATGCGGGTGAGCACCTCGCTCTGCGCGGTGCTGCGTGCGGCGAGCAGTCCCCAGTGCTCGGTCGCGAGGATCTGCAGTCGGCGGGCGAGCGCCGCGTCGCTGCGGGCGTCGCCAGTGTCGTCGAAGTGCTCGGCCCCAGTCCCCATGGTTCATCGTCCCACTGGGCCTCGACGAGGGGTAGGGCGGTGTCCCGACCGGATTCCATTCGCGCCCCCGCCGCCGTGCCGATAACGTCGGAGCGCGCGGTGCTGCGCGAGCGGGAGGACGGTGCACATGGATCACTTCGACACGATCGTCGTCGGCGCAGGGGTCGCGGGGCTCACTGCGGCCCGCCTGCTCGTCGAGGCCGGGCGCGATGTCGTCGTGCTCGAAGCGCGCGACCGCGTCGGCGGCCGGGTCTCGACCGACCGTCGCTTCGGACTCGTCACCGACATGGGTGCGTCCTGGATCCACGGCATCACGGACTCCCCCGTCGCCGCCGCGGCCGAGGCGTTCGGCATGCGCACCCTCGAGTTCACCGTCGGCGGCTACCAGCCCGACAGTCGTCCGATCGCGTACTACGGCCCTGACGGCGTTCGCCTGACGGATGCCGCGACGCAGGCGTTCGTCGACGACATCCACGCGCTCGATGCCACCCTGCTCGACGTGGTGGCGACATCCGCTCCCGACGCCTCCTACCGCGACGTCACCGAGACCGCGCTCGCGGCGCAGGGCTGGGACGCCGAACGGACCGAGCGCGTGCGCGAGTACCTCGAGCACCGTTCGGAGGAGCAGTACGGGGCCTGGATCGAGGATCTCGCCGCCCACGGCCTCGACGACGACTCGATCGACGGCGACGAGGTCGTCTTCCCCGACGGGTACGACCGTCTCCCCCGGCGGCTGGCCGAGGGCATCGACATCCGCCTCGTCCATGTCGTCTCGCGCGTGCAGTGGTCGGCGGAGGGGGTCGTCGTCACCACCGACCATGGAGCGTTCTCGGCCGACACCGCCGTCGTCACCGTGCCGGTCGGGGTGCTGCAGTCCGATGACTTCGTCATCGAGCCTCCGCTCCCCGAGCCGGTGGCCGGTGCGCTGGGCCGGCTGCGCATGAACGCCTTCGAGAAGGTGTTCCTGCGCTTCCCCACCAGGTTCTGGGACGACGGCGTCTACGCGATCCGGCAGCAGGGGCCCGAGAGCCGGTGGTGGCACTCCTGGTACGACCTCACCGCACTGCACGACACCCCCACACTGCTGACGTTCGCCGCCGGACCTGCGGCCGTCGAGACGCGCGACTGGACCGAGGAGGAGATCGTGGAGTCGATCCTCGTGCAGCTGCGGCGTCTGTACGGCGATCGCGTCGAGAATCCGACGTACGTGCATGTCACCGACTGGCAGGACGACCCGTGGTCGTACGGGTCGTACGCCTACATGACCGTGGGCTCGACGACGTCCGACCACGACGACCTCGCGACGCCGATCGGCGGTGTCCTGCATCTCGCCGGCGAGGCGACCTGGACCGACGACCCCGCCACCGTGACCGCGGCGCTGTACTCCGGCCACCGCGCGGCGGCCAACGTCCTCGGCCACGACATCCCGATCGACACCGCCTGGACCTGAGCGTTCGCCGTCACTTTCGCTTTCTCGCGGCGTTCAGGGCAGGCTTGGGCAGATGCAGCGCACGGTCACCAGCACCATCGTCCTCGACATCACCGAGCCCGCCGACCTGGTCTTCTCGATCGCGGCGGCCGGCGTCTACGAACTGAGCGCGGAGCGCATCACCGCGACGCTGGACGGCGCACCCGTCTCGATCGCCGAGCTGACCGACGTCCACTCCACGCGGCTGCACCGAGTGGAGAGCGGCATCGGCGAGCTGGTGATGAGCTACGACGCGACCATCGAGGGCGAGGCGACGCCGGCGACCCGCGACGACGTGGAGCTCCTCACCTACCTGCGCCCCAGCAGGTACTCCGAGTCCGACGCGCTCGCCGAGACCTCCGCAGCCGAGTTCCGCGGCATCCAGGGTGCCGCCGAGCTGCTCACCGCGGTGTCGTCGTGGGTCGGCACGCGCCTGAGCTATGTGCCGGGATCCTCCCTCCCGACCGACGGCGCGGTGCGCACGCTGCTCGCCCGGCGCGGCGTCTGCCGCGACTACTCCCACCTATGCGTGGCGCTGCTGCGCGCGCAGGGGGTGCCGGCCCGGTCGGTCGCGGTGTACGCGCCGGGACTCGATCCGATGGACTTCCACGCGGTCGCCGAGGCATGGGTGGACGGTGCCTGGCGGGCGGTCGATGCGACGACGCTCGCGCCGCGATCGACCCTCGTGAGGATCGCCACCGGCAGGGATGCCGCCGACACCGCGTTCCTCAACGTCATCTCGGGGCGCGCTCGCCTCGTGAGCACCGCGGTCGCCGCCGTCGCCGACGTCCTGCCGAACGACGACCTCGACCAGCTGGCCAGCGTGCTCTGACCGCGCGGGACGGATGCCGGGACGGCGAAGCGGCTCCGCCCCCGCCCGCGAATCCTCGTCGGGGGTAGTCGATGGACGCTGCCGCTACGGCGACAACGCGTCGCTCACGCCCGCGTCAACGTCAGAGCCGCTCGAACGAGCCGAGCGCACGGCGGTACCGGTCGCTGTCTTCGCGCGTGGACGCGGTGATGAGGAGCGAGTTCGGGCCGAGCCTGCGGGTGTGCTCTCCCCTGCTGGGTATGGTCACGATCTTGGTGAGGCCGGCACGCCACGCCGGGACGAGCGCATCGAGGTCGCGTCGCTCCGGGATGTCCTCGAAAGCCCTCGGCCGGGACGCGTTCAGCGCTCTCATTCCGTTCTCGTCCCACACGCGAAGCGATGGATCGTCCAGCGCATCCCGTCCGAACTCGTCATCCCAGGTGGGACCGAACATGCCGCGCAGTATCGCTTCCCGTTCTGCCGAACCCGCGGGCTGATCGCGGATCGCGTCGAACAGCCGGGGATCGAGGTCCCGGCCAGCGTGCTCGGCGACGGCATGCCAGATCCGAGGCCACGCGGCTTGCCAAGTCGCCCGCGTTCCATCGTCGATGACCATGGCCGCCGGCGCCGGCGCTTCCACCAGCAGGGGCGGAACATCGTCACCATCCGGATGGAGCGCGTACGCCTCCCGGAGCCACAGCAGCTCGAGCAGCTGGTGCGGTCGATCCTCGACGGTGATCGACATGTCGTGCGGCCATGGGTCGCCCGGGATCGGTCGGAACGATTTCATCAGCGGACCACCCCGGTTCGTGTCATGCCTGGTTGGTGAACAAACCGTACGCCATACAGGCGACACCCGAGCGGCGACCGTCGCCGGCGGGGTCGTTGCTCGCGACGGGCTCGCGTAAGAGCCGTCAGCTCACACAACGCACGTTGTCCACAGACCCGTAGACGTTCGCGTAGCTGCCTGCGTAGGCAGTGGCGCGAACCGTCGTCCCCGACCGTGCCTGTGCGTATCCCGTCGACCGGTCGTTCGCGATGGACCGGACCGTGAACGCGGAGACGGTCGGAATCCCACAGGAGCTCCACGACAGCTTCGCCCCCTGGGCTCCATATCCGTCGAAGACGCACACGTTGCCGGTCGCGCAGCCGCCGACCGTCCGCGCGCTCACTCCTGCCGGCGTCTCCATCGCCATCCCGAGCTCAGGCCACACCGCGTGATTCTCGTCGAGGAGCACCCCGCCGGGCACCTCCGCCATGACGGCGGCGATCTTGGGCTCCGGGACAACCTCCCCGGTCGAAGCCGACGCGCTCTGCGCCACCCCCAACGCGCCCATCAACACGGCAGCTGCCGCCCCGATCGCTGCGAGACCTGCGAGTGAGCTACCCATCCATCACCACTTTCCGATCAGTCGGTGCCCCACATCCGGTAGGAGATCACCGCCCCGGCCGGGACGATCCCGTCCGGAGTCAGACGAGTCGACTCGACGCCGACGATGCGTCCCGTCTCCGCAGAGATCAGCACCAGGTCCTCCACACCCGGGAAGATCGACTTCGTTTCGACGCCGACGACGTCTCGGCCGGCGCGGTCAGTTCCCGACCCGAGGACGGTCATCCCGCCGGCATCCTCGAGGATACGCAGCAGCTGCCCATGCTGCTCGTTGGTGAGCGTCCACTGCTCGAACACGCCTGTCACGGCCTGGATCACGTCACTCGCCGTCGGGGACTCCGGCATCCCGAACGCGGTCAGCAGCGCCAGCATGTCTTCTCGGGATGAGCCAGGGAGATCGACCACAGGCGTGTCCCACTGCCCGGCTGCGAACTCCATCTCCGAGAGGGTCTCGCCCGGCGGGGTGGTCGCTCCCTCGCCTTGTCGGGCGACACCGGCAGGCCAGTAGGGCTCTCCCGCCACAACCGTCATGCTGCCCGACAGGTCGGCGTTCCACTCCAAGGTCATCACCTGCGGGACGATCTCAGACCGCTGCTCGTCCACGTCGACCGACAAGCCCCAGGATTCCGACCGCGCGAACCTCGATGGGGAACGAGGTCCCGGAGTCGTAGCCAACCTCTCCTCGGCCATGCGGACAACCTCCCCGATCGCGCCGCCGTCGGTGAAAGCGATCGGGGTGGGTGTCACCGCCGCCGCGGGCGCACGCGGGATAAGGATCGACACCGCTGCAACGGCGATGACCACGAACGCCGCAGCGGCCGCCCACATCACTCGCGGAAGCGCGCGCGGACGGGCACTCCCGGCGCCCATGATCCGGTCACGAACCGCGAGCGCCGCCGCATCCGGCCCAGCATCCAGCGGCGTGCGTGCCGGATTCGAAGCCCGCAGCATCGCTGTCAGCCGGTCATCGTCGTCATCCATCGCCCTCACCCCCGTCCGCCGTCAACCCCAACTGCTCCCGAAGCTTCCGCCGTGCGCGACTCAGCGTCGTCCACACCGACCCCTGACTGCACCGCAACGTCTCTGCGATCTCCCCAGCGGACAGCTCATCCCAGTACGTCAGAATCACCACCCGCCGTTCGTGACCGGAAAGAGCAGCCACCGCATCCCGCACGGCCACCTTGTCCAAGTCATCCAGCGAGCCGGGCTGCACTGCCGCTCCCCGCACCAGTGCCTCCATGGCACGAGACCGGGACCGCGCCCGACGGTCCCGATCCCGCACCTTGTTGTCCGCGGTGCGCAGCAGCCACGGCAACTCCATCGGCCGGTCCGGTTTGAGCTTCTCCCACGCCACCCCGAACACGTCCGATACCAGTTCGTCGACCTCTTCCCCATCGTCGACGAACGCTTCAATGTGCCGTTTCACCCGAGCCCAGAACTGCTCGAACAAGGCCGAGAACGCGGCTTCCTTCTGAGCCGCAGGGTCGGGCTTCGACGACACAAGCCGCACCAGCCGGTCCGACATCATCACGCGCGACACCACAAGACCACACCGAGACCACCAAGGTCGCGAGTGAAATCAACGGTGTCGAACATGATCATCCGGTCGGGCGAGGGCCGCTTCTACGGACACCGTAACCTGCCGCTCACCGCCAGAACACTCAGAAACGAGGCGACGGAGAAGGTCTGTAAGGAATCGGCCATTCGCGCAAAAGACCATCGCACGCGCCCACCTCGACGACGAGGAAACCTGTCAGATTCGATCACGTAGTCACTCGATTGGAAAGCCATGACAGACAACCGTTCAACTACCAGAGCAGTCGTCGGATACGTGCTCTGGACTCTGTTCGCCCTGTTCCTGGCCGTCGGCGCCTGGTTCGGCATCGCCCTCCCGTTGCTCTTCGGGGCGACAAGCAGGCTTCCGGTCGCACTTCTCGCCCTCGCGGCTGCGGTGACAGCCATCGGCGTCAACACCGCCGTGCAGTACCGCGCAACTCGCTAGGCCAGCCGGCATGCCTGGTGGGCTCGGCCGTCGACAAAGACTTCAGAAAAGGAAAAGGGCACCGGCTCGAAGCCAGTGCCCTTCTCGTTTTCCGACGTTCTTGCCATCAGTTCTCCTGACAGCTTTTCCGTCGGGATGACAGGATTTGAACCTGCGACCCCTTGACCCCCAGTCAAGTGCGCTACCAAGCTGCGCCACATCCCGAGGCCCCCGCTTGCGCGCGGACAACTCCCCCATCCTACCCGCTCCGCGGTGGGCTCGCGAACCGGCGTGCACCCGGGCGTGGCATCCATGGGTCCTTTGCCGGTGTCGGCGGGACGGGCTAGCGTCACGGCATGACCACGATCACCATCGAACCGGCCACCGCAGATCGCTTCGACGACGCCCAGCACGCGCTCAGCGGCGGGGGCGACGGATACGGCTGCCAGTGCCAGTGGTGGATGATGCCGAACAGCGAGTGGCAGAAGACGTCGCGGGAGGACCGCGAGGGGCGGCTGCGCGACGAGATCGACGCCGGGCCGCCGCCGGCCCTCATCGCCTACGTCGACGGCGAGGCCGCGGGCTGGGTGCGGGTCGGACCCCGCACACGCCAAGTGCGCATCAGCCGCACGCGCACCCTCGCCGCGCACTCCGAAGAGCCGTGGGACGACGACTCGGTGTGGACGGTCAGCTGCTTCGTGGTCCGCAAAGACCACCGCAAACAGGGCCTCAACGCACGCCTCCTGGACGCAGCGATCGACTACGCCCGTCGCAGCGGAGCACGTGTCATCGAGGCCTACCCACTCGATCCCGGCGCCGGCAAGAAGATTCCCGTCAACGACCTCTACCACGGCGTGCTGTCCACGTTCGAGGACGCCGGCTTCCGTGAGGTCGCGCGCCCGCAGCCCCACCTCGCGATCGTCTCACTCGAACTCGCGGAGTGACCCGCGCCCACTCTCGCTGGAAGCAGCCTCCGCCGTGCGACGATGAAGGTCGGCCTGCATCTCGAGGAGGACCATGCGTCGGCTGTGGCTCGGCTTCGTGCCGTACATCGCGGTGTCACTCGTGCACGTGACGGCTCTCGCGGTGGGCGCGACGGCCATCGCCGAGCCCACGAAGCTCGCGCTGATGCCGCTCCTCGTCGTCGCCGTCGTGTGGGGCGTGAGCGGTTCCGGCTGGACCCGCGCGCACACGCTCCTCGTCGCGGCGCTCGGGCTGTCATGGCTCGGTGACGGCGCAGGCGCCTTCCTGCCGTGGCTGCCCACCGTGCCCGCGATGCTGCTCTTCTTCGGACTCGCCCACCTCTGCTACATCTGGCTGTTCTGGAGGATGCTCGCCGTCCGGCGCGTGCCGCCGTGGGCGGCCGTCTACGCCCTCTGGTGGATCGCGCTCCTCGCGGTGCTGTGGCCGCATCTCGGCGGGCTCGCCGTCGCCGTCGCGCTCTACGGGCTCGTGCTGGGCGGCACGGCGGTAGCGGCATCCCGGTGCCACCCGCTGGTCGTGTGGGGCGGCGTGTTCTTCCTCGCCTCCGACTCGGTCCTCGCGTTCCGGCTGTTCCTGCCTGACGCGATGCCGGACTGGACGAGCCCGCTCGTCATGCTGACGTACTGCCTGGGACAAAGCCTCATCGCGGCGGGCGTGCTCGTCAGCGTCCGCGCGCGGCGACCGATCCCCACGCCGGTGGTGACCACGTGACCGATTCCTCGACCGCCGGCAAGACGGTGCGCGTGGACGCCTGGCTCTGGGCGGTGCGGATCTATAAGACCCGCTCGGCCGCGACCACGGCCTGCCGCGCCGGGCACGTGCGCGTCGGCGGCGAGCGCGCGAAGGCGGCGCAGCCCGTGCGACCGGGCGACGAGGTGCGGGTGCGCATCGACGGCTTCGACCGGATGCTGGTGGTGCTCCAGCCGATCTCGAAGCGCGTCGGCGCCCCGCTCGTCGCGACGGCCATGGAGGACCGCACACCTCCGCGCGATCCCACCCCCGTCATGGCGCA
>NZ_DATCVK010000147.1:0-35736 GCF_036566905.1 Microbacterium sp.
AGCTCCGGAGGGCGCGCAGCTCAAGGTCAACATGCTGCTCCGGCGCCTTCCCCGCCTCCGCGACGAGCGGGTGGCGCCCGAGGCCGCGTTCGCCGGCACCTTCCACGTCAACGAGACGATGACGCAGCTCGACCACGCGCATGCGACCGCTGTGGCCGGCGGCATCCCCGACCCTCTGCCGGCCGAGATCTACTGCCATTCGCTGACCGACCCGTCGATCCTCGGCCAGGATCTGCGCGCCGCAGGTGCGCACACCCTGACGCTCTTCGGCCTGCAGGTGCCGCATCGGCTGCTCCAAGGCCGGGATCCGGATGCCGCGCGCACGGCGCTCCTCGACGCGGCTCAGCGCTCGCTCGACACGGTGCTCGCCGAGCCGATCGCCGACTGCGTGTACGAAGCGCCGGACGGATCGGCGTGCGTCGAGGCGCGGACGACGGCAGATCTGGAGGAGTCTCTGGGCATGGTCGGCGGCGACATCTTCCACGGCCCGCTTTCGTGGCCGTGGGCCGATGACGAGGACGCGCTCGTCACGCCTGCCGAGCGCTGGGGCGTCGCCACCGAGCACCCGAACGTGCTGGTGTGCGGTTCGGGCGCACGTCGGGGCGGCGCCGTGAGCGGTCTGGGCGGCCACAACGCGGCGATGGCTGCGCTCGAGCTGCTCGCCGGCTGAGGATCGCCCTCCGCGGGACGTCGGCGCGCTTCGCTCAGGCGCGCGGCGGCAGCGGAGGAGGCGGCGGGTAGCCCTCGTACCCGGGGGCCGTGGTGTGCTGCGCCGGCGCCGCGGGCTGCGTGGATGCCGGTGCCGCCGGGGCCGCCTGCGGCTCCACGTGAGCAGTCGGCTCGATCGCCGTGAAGACGTGGGCGCCGGGCGACGGGTATCCGGTGTAATAAGCGTTCCAGTCGGGCGATCCGTCGGGAAGCATCGGCAGCGGCGTCACGGCGTCGACGTACGTCGGCCACGGAAGCAGCTCCTGCGCGGCCGGTGCCGCGGGGGCCGCGGGAGCCGCAGGGGCGGCGAGCGCGCCGTACGGGGTCGGCGGTGCCAGCGGGGCGTGCGCGGCGTGGGTGTGCGGCTTCTTGGGGGCGAACAGCACGTTGACGAGCGGCACGAGGGCCGTGCCGAGCGCGGCGAGGATCGCGACGGCCACGACGATGCGCCAGTAGATGTCGGCGAGGAAGAGCCACTCCCCGAACGCGAGCGGGATGATCAGCAGTGCGGCCAGCGCGACGACGAGCGAGATGGTGATGACCGCGACGGTGCGGGTGAAGGGCGTGTCGTAGCGCTGGAAGGCCTTGAGGTAGAACCGCACGTGCAGCAGGACCAGCTGCAGGATGAGCACGATGAGCAGGAACTGGATGAACCGCGAGAATCCGAGCCAGGGGTAGCGCTCCGGCATCCAGATCATGATCGCGCCGAGCAGTAGCGCCACGATCCACGACCCCATGCTTGCGAGCGCGAACCACGCGGGGCGAGTGGGCGCCAGGTGCGCGTCGAGGATCGCGACGCCGGCGAAGCCCACCAGCAGCAGGATCGTCAGGAACGCCCGGCCGATGATGTCGTTCTGAGAGCCCAGGAGCTCCCAGAGCACGCACACGACGGCGGCGGCGATGAGGGCGCCGATCGCCACCCAGATGGCGGCGCGCAGCAGCGACGAGCGGGCGCCGTCGGCGTGCGCGGCCTGATCCATCGCCGGGGCGGGCGTCGCATACGGGTCGGGCGCGGTCATGGCGTTCCTCTCGTGACGCGGGCGGAGTGCCTGCACGCCCATCCTGACACGCCGCACCGCACCGCGTGGATGCCGGTTCCGCGCCGCACTGGCGAACCTCCGGTGTGTGCGGAAGCGGATGCCTCACCCCGTGGCGCGGCCGAGCCCTTCGACCAGTTCGGCGCCGGGCAGCGCGAGGAGAGCACGGCCCGGCAGGAACAGCTTGCTGCCGCGCACTCCCCCGCCGATGACCACCTCGGGCGCGGCTGCGACGGCGACGTCGACGAAGACGGGCCAGTCGGCCGGAAGCCCGATCGGGGTGATGCCGCCGTACTCCATGCCGGTCAGCGCGACGGCCTCGTCCATGGGAGCGAACGACGCGCTCCGCACGTCCAGGCGCCGCCGCACGACCCCATTCACATCGGCTCGCGTCGTGGCGAGCACCATGCACGCGGCGAACCGCACCTCGCCCCCGCGCTTGCCTTTGACGACGACGCAGTTGGCAGAGGCCTCCGGCGCCACCGCGTACCGCTCGCAGAACGCCGCGGTGTCGGCGAGCGCCGCATCGATGGCGGCCACGCCTACCGTCTCGGCGATCTCCGGAGCGAGGCGCGCCAGCCCGTCGGAGACGGCGGGGCTGACGAGTTCCGGATGCCGCGTCGCGGCGTCCGCGGTGAGCGTTCCGGTGGCGGTCCAGGTCATGGCCTTCAGGCTACCGAGCCTGGAAACCACGAAGCGCCCCACGAGGGGGCGCTTGCAAGTGGTGGCGAGTGAGGGATTCGAACCCCCGAAGTCTAAGACGGCTGATTTACAGTCAGATCCCTTTGGCCGCTTGGGTAACTCGCCAGGCGCGCACCCGTCCGACTTTTCCAGACGACCGGAGGCGCGATCCACAATCTTACGCGTAGATGCGCGAGGTCAGAAATCCGCCCGGCAGATGACCCGAGGACGCTTCGGGATCGAGGCGATTCACGTGCCGATGTGGTCCATGTCGAGCCCGCTGAGCGCGCTCGGGGTGCGCAGCAGCGCCCCTTCGAACCGGCACGTGGCGGCCGCGGCATCCATCGCCGACTGCAGCACCGACTCCCACTCATCCGCGTCCGCGGGTCTGCCGTCGACGAGTGCCGCGACCGTCGCGGCGAACGCGGCATCACCGGCGCCCATCGTGTCGACGATGCGGCCGGGGAGGTTGGAGATCGGCCGCGTCACGACGACCTCACCCGCCTCGATCGTGGCGCCGGCCGGGCCCTCCGTGGCGAGCACGGCGCGGGCGCCGAGGTCGATGAGCCTCGCACGCAGGGCGTCCAGGCGGTCGCCGTACAGGAGGGCGGCGTCATCCTCGCCGACCTTGACGAGCTCGGCGCCCGCCGCCAGCTGCTCGAAGCCCCGCACGAACTCCGCCTTGTCGCGCAGCATGCCGGTCCGCGGATTCGGGTCGACGGCGACCGAGGCACCCGACTCCGCGATCGCGTCGGCCAGCTCGGCGGCCTGCTCGGCATCGTCGAACGCGACGCAGCTCACGACCACGAGGTCGGCATCCGCGAATGCCCGCCGTTCGGCATCGCCGAACCTGATGCGCCGCCGCTGTGCCGCCTCGTTGAACTCGTACACGGGCTCGCCACCTCCAGCGCGGGTGCTCACCGCGCGCGCCGTCCCGAGGAGAGAGGGCGTCGCGATGAGATCGACGCCGAAGTCGGCGAGGTAGCGCCGCACACGCGAGGCCGGCTCGTCGTCGCCCAGCATCGCGACCAGGGTGGCCGGCACGCCCAGCTGCGCGAGCCCGACCGCGACGTTCAGCGCGGCCCCGCCGACGAACTCCCGCACGCCGTGGTCGTCGCGCAGCTCGTCGATCAGCGCGTCGCCCACCACGACCACGGTCATCGCGCGACGCCTGCCGTCTCGAGCACGCGCCCCACGAAGGCCTCGGTGCGTCGCCTGGTGCCGTCGATCTTGCGGTCGACGCTCGCGCGCACCTCGTTCGGGGCCAGCGGGGCGGCCAGCCGGACGTTCTCGTGGCACGACAGGTCGGCGCAGATGTACGTGCCGACGCTGTCGCCGTGGACGCCCGCCTCACCGGCCTTGCGCGCCGTGTACATCACGACCTGGTCTGCCGGCTGCATGGTGTGACAGAGGTTGCACAGCGCGGCACGGGCGTGCGACGACCCCTCGGCACCGCGCAGCACGATGCCCGCCGGTTCGCCGTCGATCTCGGTGACGAGGTAGCCGCGGCCGCGGGTCCGCGGGTCGCGCCAGGCCAGGAAATCGAGGTGATCCCAGTCGGTGAGCATGAAGTCGGCAGGCAGGGTGACGAGCCGCAGCTCGTCGGACGATGCGTTCACGAACGACGAACGCACTTCTTCCTCGGTCAGTGGGCGCATGGCACCTCCTCGCCCGCCCAGTCTACGAATGACGGATGCCTCCGCCACCCCGCGTGCGCGCACACGGCGGGCAGAGGCATCCGTCCGCTCTTCTCGTCGTGCCTCAGCTCCAGCCGAGCCGCACCGCGACGACGTCGGCCGCGTGCGACGGGAACTCGTCCCAGCCCGGCTCGAGGATCTCGCGGGTGAGCCGGTACAGCTCGTACGCCGACTCCTCGATCGGCAGATCGAGCGACGCGGCGATGTGAGCGCCCCAGACCGGGAAGTCCCGCTCGAAGCGTCGCATCGGATCGTTGGCGTCACGGAGGGACGTGGATGCCGCGGCGAAGCGTCCGCGGATCGCCCGCACCAGCAGCTGCACCGCCCACTGCCGGATGAACGCGTTGCCGTTGAGCAGCTCGCCGCGCCGCACGCGGCCGACGCCGATCAGCAGCTTCACGAGCACGAGGCGCACGTCGTTGGCCGGATCGAACCGGTCGCCCTCGGCCGCACGCGCCCGCGACTCGGCGAGCAGCGCCGCCGTCGTGCCCGCAGCGTCGTCGAGGACCACCGTGGCGTCGCCGGCACGGGCGCCGGCGAGCTCGGCCGCATCCGAGAACGCGAACTCGAACACGTGCGCGTCGTCGTAGACGGCGACGAAGCCGATCTCCCCCTCCCGGGCTGTGAGCACGAGGCGGTCCTGATCCGGCAGCCACGAGAGGTCGGGGCGGATCTCGGCGCCGCGCCCGGCCGCCGTCAGCGCGAAGAAGTCGTGATCCGACCACTCGTCGCGCCGCTCTCGGGCCTCGTCCGACGCGGAGCCCAGCAGCACGAGCCCGACGAGTCCGTCGCGCTCACGCACGCCGGTCGCGAGACCCGCGCTGAGCTCCTCGAACCGCTCGGGCGTCGTCACGCGGAAGCCACCTGCTCGGCCGGCGTCAGCTGCGCCGACGAGGCGACGCCGCGCGAGACCTCGTCCGCACGCTCACCGGCAGCCGGCAGCGGGGCGGGGACGACGACACCGGCGAGCCGCCACACCGCGAACGCGGGGCCCTCCGCCGACAGCAGCACCGCGCCGTCTTGGGCGACGGCGAGCATCGCATCGCCGAAGACCGCCTCGGCCGCGGCGGCACCAGACAGCGCACCGGCCGGGATCGCCGCATCCGCACCGCCCTTCGACGCCAGCACGAGCAGCGTCTCGTCCTCGGACTCGCGCGTGAACACGACGGTGCCGTCGTCGACGTGGACCCAGCGCAGGCCGCCGGTCGACAGCGTCGGGTGCGCGCGCCGCAGCGCGATGAGCTCACGGTAGACGGCGAGACGCTCCGCCACCTCCGGCTCGGTCTCGGTGCCCCACGGGATCGGCGTGCGGCTGTCTTCTCCCTCGGCACCGGTCAGGCCGAACTCGTCGCCGGCGAACACGACCGGGAGGCCGGGCAGCGTCACCATGAGGCCGACCGCGACCGGGATCGTGCCCGGGCCGGCGTTCGTCGCGAAGCGGCCGGTGTCGTGGGTGTCGAGGGGCTGCATGTTGCCCAGGCGCACCCGCCACGGGATGCTCGCGGTGAACCTGACGACCGCGTCGACGAACTGTCGCGCGGTGTACCGCGGGATGCCGCCGATCGGCTGGCCGAAGAACCACGGCTCGGTGCGCTCGACGCCCTCGGCCGTGACGAACGGCGTGCCCGTCGGCTCGGAGAGCCATCCCCACAGCGGACGCGTGAACGACGGGTACGTCATGGCGCCATGCCAGCCGTCTCCCTGCAGGTCGCTCGCCGCGTCGTTCGTCGACTCGCCGAGGAGGATGGTGTCGGGGTTGATCTCGATCATGGTGCGGCGCAGCAGCTGCCGCACCTCGGCGTTCAGATCGACGTCGCCGAGCCGGCCGGTCATGTTGGCGACGTCGATGCGCCAGCCGTCGGCCGAGAACGGCGGCTTCAGCCACTTGGCGACGACCGAGTCGGGTCCCTCGATGAAGCGCCGGCGCAGCTCCTGCGAGGCCCAGTTGAACTTCGGCAGCGTGGGCGTGCCCAGCCACGACACGTACTCGGTGTTGGCGTCGTCGGTGAAGTAGTAGAACTCCTCCTCGGGCGCACCCGGGTGGCCGAGGGCCGCCTGGAACCACTCGTGCCGATCGCCCGAGTGGTTGCTGGTGAGATCGCCGATGACACGGATGCCGCGGGCATGCGCGGCCTCGATCAGCCGGATGTACGCCTTGTCGCCGCCCAGCAGCGGGTCGACGCTGTGGAAGCTCGATGCGTCGTAGCGGTGGTTCGACGCGGCCGGGAAGATCGGCGTCAGATAGAGGAGGTTCACGCCGAGCGAGACCAGATGGTCGAGCTTCTCGATCACTCCGTCGAGGTCGCCGCCGTAGAACTGCTGCGAGCGCCCGGGCATCACCGGGTCGACCGGCGTGTCCCAGCTCGCTGCGATCGCCCACTCCGGCGTCGGGTGCTCGTCGGCCTGCGCCGACCGCGCGAAGCGGTCGGGGAAGACCTGATACATCACGGCGTCGGCGAGCCACGCCGGCGGTGCCGGGTACGCGACCAGGGCGAAGTCCTCGGCGTCGAGCGTCTCGAGCTGGTGCAGCCCGGTCTGGTTGAGCCACTCCACGCGACGATCTTCGTGCACCAGCAGCCAGCGGTAGCCGTGACGCGGGTTGCGCACCGTGACCGGAGCCTCCCACCAGTCCCAGCCGTCGACCGTGCCGAGGGGTGCGGCATCCGTCCACTCCGGCTCGTGGTCGGGGTTGGACCGGGTGCGGACGGCGGCGAGCGGGCCGTAGCCGGTCGGCACGCGCAGCCGCACGGTGACGACGTCGCCGAGCTGCGGAGCGAGGTCGGACACGTACAGGGGCGAGCCGTCGTGATGCGGAGTCAGGGTTGTCATGCTCTTGCCTTTCCAAAGACAGGCGGCGCGGCGCCGCCGAATGCGAGTTCGGTTCGACGTGGTTGCACGGCCGCGGCCATGACAGAGCCCATGTGTTGTTGTTCAGTTGTGTCCGTCCCGATCTTGGCATGCAGGGGGACGGATGCTGAGCCCTCAGCGCCGCGAATCCGCATGGATCGCAGCAGCTACGAGCGGGCCCAATTCGAACCGGGCGACGCCGTCCTCGACGGTGTAGACCGCGCCACGGCATCCGTCTGAGGTCACGGGTTCGCGCCCGCCCGTGATCGCGTCGCAGTACTCCCCCGCCGGGAGTGACGTGGGGATCTCGACGGTCTGCTCCTCCGCGCCGACATTGACGGCGACGACACCGCGGCCTTCCCGCTCGAAGCCGTACGCATCGCCCTCGTCGACGCCCTCGAGACGGGGCGCGTCGCCGGCGACCGCGCGGAACTCGAGCATGCCGGCGATCGCCGGCCACGACTGGACGCAGGTGCGCTCACCGTCGTCGTACGCGTCCGCGGGTCCGGTCGCGTCGGCGCACGAGGCCTGGTCGACCGCGCCGTCCGCGCCGGCCGGAGCCCCGGCGTCGCGGTCCGAGAACGCGTAGCCCGAGTAGACGATGGGCGTCCCGTAGTCGTCGGCGAGCATCAGCGCGTTCGCGATGACGTACAGCGCCCCGTCGCGGTAGGTGACGTCGGCCTCGCGGCGCTCGGTGTCGTGGTTGTCGACGAAGACGACGGCCGTGTCGGCGGGAACGTGCAGGGGCCGATCGCCTTCGAGCTCGGGATCGGCGAAGACCCCGCTCTCGAGCTGCGGGGCGAGATCCCGCGCATAGCTGAACTCGAACACCTCGCCCAAGCCGGTGTACTCCTCCGGCTGCACGGGCTCGCCGGCGCCGCGGATCACCTCGCTGATGATGCGCGTGCCCTCGGGCAGCGCACCGACGATCGCCGCGACGTCGTCGGCGGCCATGTGCTTCGCGGCATCGATGCGGAACCCCGCGACGCCGAGCGACAGCAGGTCGTCGAGGTACGCCACGATGGTCTCGCGCACCCGCGGGCTGGACGTGTCGAGGTCTGCGAGATTCACCAGCTCGCAGGTCTGCACCTGCTCGCGCGAGTCATAGTCGAGGATGTCGTCGTCGGTGGTCAGCCCGCAGTGGTGGAAATCGGCGGCGGCGTACAACCCCCGGTACGCGTAGTGCTCGTACGGGGTCCCGGCGAAGCCGGTGCCGGCGGCATCCTGACCCGTCATGTGGTTGATCACGGCGTCGGCGATCACGTCGACGCCTGCGGCGTCGCAGCGGGCGACCATGTCGGCGAACTCCTCACGGCTGCCGAGTCGGGACTCGAGCCCGTAGCCCACCGGCTGGTACGAAGCCCACCATTCGTCACGGGCGATGGACTCGTTCGGCGGCGACGTCAGCACCCACGAAAAGCCGTTGGGACCGAGTGTGGTCTCGCACTCCCCGGCGATCGAGTTCCACGGCAGCTGGAACAGCTGGATGCCGGCATCCTGCGCGGTCCTGTCTCCGCTGTCCTGCGGTGCGGCGCAGGACGTGAGCGCAAGCAGCGCCGCCATCGCGCCCGCGACGAGCAGACCCCGGCGCGTGCCGGGGCGACCGAGCCGCGGCATCCGCTACTTCACGCTGCCCGCGGTGAGCCCTCCGACGATGTAGCGCTGCAGCGCGAGGAACAGCGCGACCGGGAGGATGGCCGCCAGCACCGCGCCGGCGGCGAACAGGCTCCAGTTCTTGGAGAACTCGTCGGAGATGAACTTGTACAGGCCGACCGCGAGCGTCTGCTTCTCGGGGTCGATGAGGATGATGCTCGCGATCACGAACTCGCTCGACGTGCCGATGAACGACAGCAGGCCGACGACCGCGAGGATCGGTGCCACCAGACGCAGGATGATCGTGAAGAAGATGCGCGCGTGGCCGGCGCCGTCGATCTTCGCGGCCTCGTCGATGGATGCCGGGATGGTGTTGAAGAAGCCGTACATGAGGTACGTGTTCACACCGAGCGCGCCGCCGAGGTACACCATGATCAGGCCGATCTGGGTGTTGAGGCCGATCGCCGGGAAGATGTCGCTGATCTGCACCATGAGGAGGAAGATCGCGACCATCGCGAGCATCTGCGGGAACATCTGAACGACCAGCAGCGTCGTGAGGCCGAAACGGCGGCCGGTGAACCGCATGCGCGAGAACGCGTAGGCGGCGAGCGCACCGAGGATCACGGTGCCGGCCGCCGTGATCAGGCCGATCATCAGCGTGTTGAGGAACCACGCGCCATACGGGTGGGTCTCGGACTGGAACAGGTCGACGTAGCTCTCGATGCTCACGTTCGAGAACAGCCCGTTGGCCGTCAGCAGCGTGCCGCCGGGATTCAGCGACGCCGACAGCACGTACAGCAGCGGGAAGATCGCGAAGACGGCCACGACGACGCCGACGATGTGGCGCCAGCCCGTCTCGCGGAAGTACTTCTTGAACTTGCGGCGCGGCAGGGGCGCCTCGCCGCGGACGCCGGCGGCGGCGTGGGAGTCGGCGCCGGCCGCAACCAGTTCGGCATCCTCGGCGGCGACCTTGCCGAGCAGATCGCGGGCGGCGGGTGCGCCGGGCTTCAGATCGCTCATGTCAGTTCAGCTCCTCGAGGGCCTTGGTCCGTCGGAAGGCGATCACCGAGATCGTCGCGACGAGCAGGAAGATGATGATCGAGAACGCGCTCGCCAGGCCGTAGTCGGCCTTCGAGCCCACGAACGCCACCTTGTAGACCATCGTGATGAGGATGTCGGTGGCGCCGACGTTCACATCGGCGGTCACGTCGCGGGGGCCGCCGCCGGTCAGCATGTAGATCAGCGTGAAGTTGTTGAAGTTGTAGGCGAACGATGCGATGAGCAGTGGGGCGACCGCGACGAACAGCAGCGGCAGCTTGATGCTGCGGAAGATCTGCCAGGCGCTCGCCCCGTCGACCTTCGCGGCCTCTTGCACGTCGTCCGGGATGGACTGCAGTGCGCCCGTGCAGATGAGGAACATATAGGGGAAGCCGAGCCACAGGTTCACCAGCAGGATGCTGAACTTCGCCAGCCACTCGTTGGTGAGCCAGGGGATGTCGGCGCCGCCGAAGAGCACGACGTTGATGAAGCCGAACTCCTGGTTCATCATGCCGGCCCACACCAGCGCCGAGAGGAACCCCGGGAACGCGTACGGGAGGATCATGAGCAGGCGGTAGTACTTCTTGGACTTCATGCGCGGGTCGTTGAACACGATCGCGAGGAAGAGTCCGAGCGCGAAGCAGGTGAAGACCGAGAAGAAGGCGAAGACGAACGTCCACACCAGCACCGAGAGGAACGGCGCCCGGATCGACTCCTCGGTGAAGGCCCTCACGAAGTTGTCGAAGCCGACGGTGATCTGCCAGCCCGGCATGAGCTCGGTGCCATCGGGCGCCGTGAAGGCACCCGTGCCGATGTCGCTGTAGACCGTGCCGGTCCGCGTGTCGGTCATGGTGCCCGCGGCCTCGTCGTACTCGAGGCTGGACAGGTACACATAGGCGACGGAGCCGTCCGGCGTGCGCAGCGAACCGTCGTTCGGGTCGTCACTCAAAGGCACCGCCATGTCGGCGATCGCCTCCTGGTTCGCGACGATCTGCGAGAAGTTCAGGGTGTTGTAGCCGGCCACCGCGACGGCCTTGCCGCCATCCATCTCGGCGTCGTCGACGGGCTCGAGCGGGCGCTCCACACCGCCGATCTGGACGTCGCCGTCGGGGTCGGTGACGAGGAACGAGAACTCGCCGAGCTGCTCGACGATCGTGAGCTCGTACTCGGGCGAGTCGGGCACGCGCTCCTGCGCCGACAGCATGAGCGCGTTGACCGCGCTCTCCTTCGAGCCGTTGTGGCCGGTGCCGTAGTTGGTGAATGCGATGTACGCCGTGTAGCCGGCGACGAAGATCTGGAAGATCAGCAGGAAGATGAGGCCCGGGATCAGGTACTTGGCGGGCAGGTTGCCGCGGCTGAAGTACACCCAGTTGGCCACGCCCGTGACGACCACCACGGCGATCGCGGCGACCCACTGCTCGCTCTGGAACAGCACCAGCGCGGCGTACACGGCGATGGCATCGATGAGACCGAGGGCGACGACCTTGAAGATCATCAGCTTCCAGCCGGCGCCTGCCGCCTCCGCGATGCGGGCGGCGCGCTTCGACTTCTTGCTCGGGGGTGTCTCGACCGCTGCGTCGCGGTCCATGGTCGGCGTCGTCATCGGCTCTTCTTTCCGGAACTGCGGGAATGCGGTGCCGGGGCGGCGTCCTCGCGGACGCCGCCCCGGACGTGCCTGCTGCTTACTGGATGGCGGTCTGGATGTCGGAGGCCATCTTGTTCCACAGGTCGACCGGCGAGCCGCCGGTGCCGTTGATGATGGCCGTCTCGGTGACGCCCCAGTACTCCCACACCGAGCCCATCTCGGGGATGCTCGGCATCGGGACCGCTTCCGCGCCCACGGCGCCGAAGCCCGCGGTGATCGGGTCGCCGGCCACGGCCGCGTCGTACGCCGCGGTCAGTGCCGGCGTGCGGCCGCCGACCTCGTAGAGCGCGGTCTGCACCTCTTCGCTGCCGATGTAGTTCACGAGGAACTCGGTGGCCGCGAGGGAGTTCTCGCTCTCGGAGCTCAGGAAGAAGCCCTGCACGCCCGCGAAGGGCTGAGCGGCCTGGCCGCCTGCCGAGGGGATCGGGTCGACGGCGAGGTTCAGGCCCGCCTCTTCCGCGGCCGGCACGTTCCACGGGCCGGTGAGGAAGAACGGCGCCTTGCCGGCGACGAAGTTCTCGCGAGCGAGGTCGCCCGAGATGTTCGAGTTGAAGACACCGGTTCCCGTCGCGCCCTGCGAGCCGAGCCACGTGGCGAACGCCTGGCCGCCCTCGTTGCCGATCTGCAGGTCGTCGGCGTTGTAGCTGCCGTCGGCGTTGGTGCCGAAGACGGGGGCGCCGAACGACGTCTGGAACGGGTACAGGTGGTACGGGTCGGCTGCCTCGGGGTCGAGACCGACGAGGAACTTGTACTCGGTGCCGGCCGCCGTGCCCTTGGCGATCATGTCGTCGTACGACGTGGGCGCCTCGGGAGCGAGGTCGGTGTTGCGCAGCAGCGCGATGTTCTCGATCGCGTACGGAACGCCGTAGACCTTGCCGTCGTAACTCCAGGCATCGATCGCGACCTTCTCGTAGTCGGATGCCGCGTCGCCGAGCTCGACCGGAGCCACGACGCCGTTGGTGACGAGCGTGCCCAGCCAGTCGTGGGCGCCCACCGCGATGTCGGGGCCCTTGCCGGTCGGAACCTGCTGCACGAACTGGTCGCGGATCTCGCCGAATTCCTTCTGGACGAGCTTGACCTTCACGCCGGTGTCAGCGGTGAAGTCCTTCGCCGCATCCTCGAGCACTGCGGCACGGTCGGCGTCGACCCAGACCGTGATCTCGCCTGCCGACTCGCCGTCGTCGCCCGAGTTCGAGTCGCCTCCGCTTGCGCAGCCGACGAGGGTCAGCGCGGAAACAGCGGCGATCGCACCGAAAGCCGCGATGCTCCTCTTGTTCACCTTCATTGGTGGGTGCCTCTCTTGAGTGCTGGTGTAGTCCCGACCTTCGCCGTGGCAGAAGACCGTGTGTGTGCTCGCAAAACTGCAAGCGCTTACATTGTGCATGACGCCACGGCAACAGGCAACACGACCGGCCCCAATCGATATCTCGCCGTGACCTTCGACGCCCGTGGAACCGCTTGCACAGCCACCACGGCCAGCCGGCCGCGCTCGCGACCACAGCAGCGGCATCCGTCTCTCGGCGTTGTCGCGCACCCGCAGATAGACTCCCGCCATGGCAGATTCCTCGTTCGACATCGTCAGCAAGGTCGACCACCAGGAGGCGGAGAACGCCCTCAACCAGGCGCGCAAAGAGATCGAGCAGCGCTACGACTTCAAGGGCACCGGCGCCTCCGTCGAGTGGAGCGGCGAGTCGGTGCTCATCAAGGCGAGCACCGAGGAGCGCGCGAAGGCAGTCCTCGACGTCTTCCAGTCGAAGCTCATCAAGCGCGGCATCTCGCTGAAGAGCCTGGAGTCCGGCGAGCCCTTCGCCAGCGGCAAGGAGTACCGGATCGTCTCGACGATCAAGGACGGCATCTCGTCGGAGAACGCGAAGAAGATCTCGAAGATCATCCGCGACGAAGGCCCCAAGGGAGTCAAGTCGCAGATCCAGGGCGACGAGCTGCGCGTGCAGTCGAAGTCCCGCGACGACCTGCAGGAGGTGCAGCGCCTGCTGAAGGCGTCCGACCTCGACGTCGACCTCCAGTTCGTCAACTACCGGTAGCGCTACTCCCTGACCTGGGGTTTTTCGATTGCAGTGCGCACAGAGTCCGCACTCGTGAGTGGTAACCATCCTCGCGCCGTGCCCGACGCCGGGCGCATCGAGCGCGAACTCGCGACCACACCTCCCACGCGGCTGCAGCTCGCGTGGAAGGTCGTGCCGAGCGGCGCTGCACGACGCGACGTGGCGTGGGATCTTCTGCGCGAGATGCTGGCACCGGGCGCCGAACTGTCGAATCCCTGCGCGCGCTGCGGCGGACCGCACGGTCCGGTTCGGACGACGGATGCCTCGGCCCGGCCTGCCGTCGCCTACGCGAGCGGCGTCGCCGTCGCGGCGGTCGCCTCTCGCGGTTCTGGCACGTTCGCGATCGACGCCGAAGTCGAGACCGAGCCGGTGCGGGACGCCGCAGGGTTGAACGGAATCCTCGGCGCTCGATCAGGCGTGCGATTGCGCGACTGGGTGCGGGTGGAGGCGGCCCTCAAGGCTGACGGGCGGGGTCTTCGCGTCGACCCGGGCACGGTCGCCGTCGTACCCGTGGGCGGTCAAGGCTGGCAGGCGGTGGTCGCGGGCGGGCCGATGATCGCGGGATGGGATGTCGACGGCCCACCGGGCCTCGTCATCAGCGCCGCATTCAGCGAGGCATCGGAGGCAGCTCGGGTCGATCCAGCCACGCCGTGAGCAGTGCGTCGATGTCTGCACCTGCGAGCCGGACGACCAGCGCACGGAAGTCCGCGGTCGTCACCGAATGGCCGGCGCCGGCGCTCGCCCATTCGCGCAGGAGTGCGGCGAAGGCGCTCTCCCCCATGTGATGTCGCAGCGCATAGAGCGTCAGCGCGCCACGTTTGTAGACGCGGTCGTCGAACATCAGCACGGGACCGGGATCGGCCAGCACCAGATCCTGATCGAGGCCGGCGAGCCGGGCGTGGTGCCGTGCCGCCTTCTCGTGGACCGTCTGGCGGCCCGAGGCCTCGGACCACATCCACTCGGCGTAGCAGGCGAATCCCTCGTTGAGCCAGATGTCCTGCCACCGCGCGACGCCCACGCTGTTGCCGAACCACTGGTGCGCCAGTTCGTGCGCCACGAGGCGCTCGGATGCCGGATCGAGATGGTTGGCGCCGAAGACCGCCATCCCCTGGGCCTCGAGCGGTATCTCGAGTTCGTCGGGAGTCACCACAAGGGTGCAGGCGTCCTGCGGGTACGGACCGAAGGCGGACTCGAACAGCTGCAGCATGTGCGTGACCGGCGCGAACGCCGTCGCCACCTCGTCGCGCAGCGCCGGCGGGTGGACGACCGTGACCGGGAACCCGTCCGAGCCGGCCGAGCCCGACAGCGTGGTGGAAACGTAGCGTCCGATGTGCAGCGCCGTGAGGTACGTGGCGGTCGGCACGTCGGAACGGAAGGTGCGGGCTTCGAACTGCCCGCGTCGCGCCGAGCCGACGAGGCCTCCGGTGGCGACCGCGGTGTAACCGGCGTCCGTCGCGACCGTGATCGAGTAGCGGGCGCGATCGTCGGGACGGTCGTTGCAGGGAAACCACGTCGGTGCCCCGATGGGTTGAGCGGCTACGAGGGCGCCGTCCTCGAGTTCTTCGAATCCGATCGTGCCCCAGCGTGTCCGCCGTGGAGCGGGGGCGCCGGCGTACGTCACCTCGATGGAGAATCGCTCACCCGGCTCCATCCGCCGGGGAAGCACGACCCGCACCTTCCGCGGTCCCTGGGTGTAGGCCGTGCGGCGGTCGCCATCCACTCGCACCCGCGACGCGCGGAGTCCGATCAGATCCAAGGCGACCGACGACGTCGGAACGGCCGCGACCGCGTTGACGACGGCGCGGCCCTCGAGGCGGTTGGTGCGCACACGGTAGGAGAGGTCGAGCTCGTACGACTCGACGTCGAAGGTCGGATCGCCGCTCTGCGGTGCGTACGGGTCGTGAGCGCTCACGATGTCGACTGGTACGCGCGGACCTTGACCGCGCGCCAGGGGCCGATCGGATTGCCGCTCCATCGGGAGCCGACGGGCACGGTCTCGCCGCGCATCACCAGCGACGCGGGGCCGACCGTCGCGTGCGCACCGAGCGTCGCCCCCGGAAGGATGACACTGTGCGGCCCGAGCGTCGCACCAGCCTCCAGTTCGACCGTGTCCATGCTCATGATTCGATCATGGAACAGGTGCGTCTGCACAACGCATCCGCGATTGACGGCCGCGCCGTCGCCCAGAGTGACAAGATCAGGCTCGGGAAGCCAATAGCTCTCACACCACACGCCACGGCCGATCCGCGACCCGAGCGACCGCAGCCATACCGCCAGGGCCGGGGTTCCCGCGGCCGCGCGCGCGAACCAGGGCGCGGCGACCATCTCGGTGAATGTGTCCGAGACTTCGGTGCGCCAGACGAAGCTCGACCACAAGGGCTGCTCGCCCGCGCGGATCGTGCCGACGATGAGCCACTTCGCCGCGGTCGACAGCCCTGCGGCCACCGCACCGGCGGCCAGCATCACGATGCCGGAGACGAGCAGGGTCCACACCGGGCCCACCGTCTCCCACAGAGCGGCGAGGCCGAAAAGCACACCGAGGCCGATCGCGCACGTGACGACGACAGGTACGAAGCGGCCGAGTTCCCAGAGCGTGCGCGCGATCCGGAGACCGACCGTCGGTCGGTACGTGCGGCTCTCGTCGCCCTCGGCCGAGAGCCGACGCAGCCGCACAGCCGGTGACCCGAGCCAGGACGAACCGGGCTTCGCCTTCAGCGGCGCTGACGACAGGACGGCGACGAGCCCGTCACGGGGCACGCGGTGGCCGGGCGCCGCCATCCCCGAATTTCCGAGGAACGCGCGCTTGCCGATGCGGACCGGTCCGAGCCGCATCCAGCCCCCGCGCAGCTCGTACGAGCCGACCATGGTGTCATCGGCGAGGAACGCGCCGTCGTCGATGCGCGCCATCGACGGGATGAGCAGGACGGTCGATGCCTCGACCTCGCGACCGACGCGCGCACCGAGAAGGCGCAGCCACACGGGGGTGAAGAGACTCGAGTACAGCGGGAAGAGCACCGTGCGCGACGAGTCGAGCAGTCGTTCGATGCTCCATGCCTGCCACCCGATCCGGCTGCGCACGGGGTGGGTGCCCTCGTGCAGCCCGATCGACAGCACACGCACCGCGAGCACGACGGATGCCGCGAAGACGATGCCGACTGCGAGAACCGCGGGCACAAGCCACGCCAGGGCGCCGAGGAACGCTGCACCCAGGGTCTCGGCATCCCGGATCCCCTGCGCGATCACCAGCCCGCCGACGGCGAACGACGCGATCGGCAGCAGGGCCAGCGCAACCGACGACACCGCGTACGCCCAGAGCCAGCGCGTCGGCGCCGGAGCCCGTTCCGCGGGCCAGCCGGACTCGACGCCGCCGACGCGCTCTGCCGGAGATCCGGCCCATGACTGGTCTGCCCGCACACGACCGAACACGGCCGAACCCGGCGCGATGTCGGCGCGCTGCCCGACCCTGGTGCCCGGAGCGAGCGTGCTGCGGGCTCCGATCGTCGCGTCCGCGCCGATGCGCACTTCGCCGACCCGAAGGACGTCGCCGTCGATCCAGGTGCCGGTGAGATCCACCTCGGGTTCGACGGCGGCGCCGTCGCCCACTTCGAGCATCCCCGTGATGGACGGCAGCGTGTGCATGTCGACGCCGCGCCCGATCTTCGCGCCCAGTGCCCGCGCGTAGTAGGTGACCCATGGTGCGCCGGCAAGGCCGACGGCATCGATCTGGTCGGCGATCTGCTCAGCCAGCCAGAGGCGCATGTGCACGCCGCCGCCACGCGGGTAGTCCCCGGGGCGGAGCCCGGCCAGGAGCAGCCGAGCGGCGACGACCGCGATGGCCATGCGCCCGAAGGGCGTCGCGAACACGGCCAGTCCGATCAAGAGCACCCACCAGGGAGTACTGGGCAGCGCGTCGAAGCCGGGTGCGAGCTGGAGCAGCGCACTGGCTGTGAGCAGGTACAGCAGCCAGCGGATGCCGGTGATGATGAACAGCGGTACGCCGAGGAGCGTCTGCACCCACTGGGTGGTGCGAGGCGTCGGCACGGGTCGGTGGAACGTCGCCGGCCCGTCGTCCTCCAGCGGTCCGAGTGCCTTGGCCATCGAGCTCAGGCGCGGCACGTCGTAGATGTCGGCGACGGAGAATTCGGGGACGCGTACGCGGATCCGCGAGACCAGCTGAGCGGCTGCCAGTGAACCGCCGCCGAGATCGAAGAAGTCGGCCGACCGGCTGGGCACCGGCATGCCGAGCACGGTCTGCCATTGCTCCGCAAGCCAGGCCTCGGCGGGAGACAGTCCTGCCAGCGGGGCCTCGACGCCGGGCAGTGGCCACGGAAGCGCCGCTCTGTCGACCTTGCCGGATGTCCGAACCGGAAGTTCGTCGACGACCGCCAGCAGCGGCACGATGGCCGCCGGCAGGCGCTCGGCCAGCAGGGCACGCGCGTGCGCGCGGTCGAAGTCCTCCCCCTCGTCGGTGACGAGATAGCCGACGAGCACGGGAACGCCGGCGTCGGTCGATCTCACGGCGGCGGCTGCCGCGGTGATCCCCGGCAGGTCCTGCAGCGCGGATTCGACCTCGCCCAGTTCGATGCGGCGCCCGCCGACCTTCACCTGATCGTCGGCTCGGCCCATGAAGACGAGGCCCTCGGGCTCGTAGCGCACGAGGTCGCCGGAACGGTAGGCGCGTTCCCAGCCGAGGGTCGGCATGGGCGCGTACTTCTCGGCATCCTTCGAGGGATCGAGGTAGCGGGCCAACCCGACTCCGCCGATGATCAGCTCGCCGATGTCGCCCTCGGCGACGCGCGCGCCCTCGGCGTCGACGACGGCGAGCGCCCAGCCGTCGAGCGGAAGCCCGATGCGCACGGGGCCGGCGTCGAGCGGCGCCGCGCAGGCGACGACGGTCGCCTCGGTGGGACCGTACGTGTTCCACACCTCCCGCCCGTCGGCGGCCAGGCGGGCGGCGAGTTCGGGAGGGCAGGCCTCACCGCCGAAGATCAGCAGCCTCACGTTCTCGATGGAGTCCTCCGGCCACATCGCGGCCAGGGTCGGAACGGTCGAGACCACCGTGATGCCCTGCCGGATGAGCCACGGGGCGAGATCCTCGCCAGAGCGGACGAGTGCGCGAGGTGCCGGCACGAGGCACGCGCCGTGTCGCCACGCCAGCCACATCTCTTCGCACGACGCGTCGAACGCGACCGAAAGTCCGGCAAGAACCCGGTCGCGCGGCCCGAGCGGCGCGCCCTGCAGGAACAGGCGTGCCTCGGCATCGACGAAGGCCGCCGCCGAGCGGTGGGTGACCGCCACTCCCTTCGGCACACCAGTGGAGCCGGACGTGAAGATGATCCACGCGTCGTCCGTCACATCCGGCGGTGGAACCGTGACCACCGCGTGCGTGCTGGGATGCGGTGCATCACCTGCGAACAGCGGAGCGGATGCCGCCACCTCGGCCTCGCCTTCGGCCTGCGCCTCGGCGGCGGTGTAGCCGTCGTCGGTGATGACACCCCGCACACCGGCCTCGCCGAAGACGAGGCGCGCACGCTCGTCCGGATCGTCGACGTCCACCGGAACGTACGCCGCACCCGCGGCGAGCACGGCGAGGATGGCGATGTACAGCTCCTTCGAGCCGGACGGGACGCGCACGCCGACCCGGTCGCCCCGCCGTACACCGGCGTCGTGAAGCTGCGCGGCCGTGCGCCCGACACGCGCCATCAGATCTCGGTAGCTGAGCGACCCGGACCCGTCGTCGAGGGCGGATGCTTCGGGATGCCGGGCCGTCGTCTCGCGCAGGATGTCGAGAAGGGTCCGGCTCGGGGTCGCCACCCCTGACCTGTCGAGTTCGAGCTGCTCTGGCCGCTCCCCCACCGGCTGCACCTCAGGACAGGAGCGCGACGAGCTGCGCCTTGCTCAGGCGCGAGTATCCGGTCTTGCCGGCCGCCCGGGCGCGGTCCCGCAGCGCGGCGACCGTGAGAGATGAGAGGTCGGATGCGCTGGTTCCACCCGCGGCGGAAGCGGCGCGCGACGACTTCGCACGCCGTGCGGCGGGAGCGTCGTCGGCGGTTGATGACGCAGTGGGGGCCTTCGGACGGGACGCGGGTCGTACGGGCGTTTTGCGCGCGGGCGCCTTTGTCGCCGTGGCGTCGACGGGCGGTGCCGGTGCGGTCGACGCGGGCGCTGCCGCGCCGGATGCCGCACTCGACTGCGCGGTGTCCGTCTCGGCGGGACCAGCGAGCTCGCTCTCGAGGGTCGACTGCGCCGCCGCGGCTTCACGGTCCGCGCGCTCTGCCGCCTTCGCAGCCTTCGCGGCCTCCTTCTTGGCTGCCTTCGCTTGCTCCGCCCTCTGCGCTGCCTCGGCGGTCACCCGCTCGGCTTCGGCCGCGGCGCGGTCGGCCTCCGCCCGCAGACGGGCTTTCTTCTCGGCCTTGGCAACGGCCTGGGTCGTCGCCTTGACGAGCTTGTCCGCCGCTCGCGTGGCGCGCTTGGCAACCTTGCCGGGCGACTTCCGGAGCGCCTTCTTCGAGACATCTGCGGCGTCTTTGGCGTCCTCGGAGAGCTCGCGCAGCTTCTTGGCCGTCTTGCCAGGCAAAGCCTTGGCCGCCTTCTTCGCCTGCTTCGCCGCCGCGGCGGCGTCTTCCATCGCGTCCAGCGCCTGGCGCTGTGCCTTCGTCGTCTTGGCCATGTCCGCACCTTAGCGCGGACGGGTTAACGGACGCCTTGGTCGCCTCTCGCGGGAACACAGACGGGCGCTGCGGCGTGGGAGTCTCATCCCGCCCTGAGGCGTGGCGCGGAGCCGAATCTTCGCCGTCGACGCGGTCGCCCCGCACCAGGTGGGTTCGCACAGCGCGACCACGGGACAGCGAACGGCGATGCCCGGCGGTGAGCCGGGCATCGCGCGCTGTATCACCGGTAGAGGTCGCCGTAGTAGGTGTCCAGGCGGCCCCGGTACTCGTCGTCGTCTCCCGTGGTGTCGGGATCCCACTCGGGAGAGTTCTTGATCTGGTCTTTCGTCAGGTCGACGTAGACCTTCTCGTCGGCGTCGTCGACGCGCTGGACGGTTCCTGCAGGAAGAACCACCTTCCGGCCGAAGATCCACGGACCGGTGTCCACGACGATCCGGCTGGCGCCCGCGTCATCGCTTGCTTCGTCGATCTTCCCGATGTCACCGTCGGTCGCATGGACGCCGTAGCCCACGAGGTCTCGGGACCCCGGTCCGCGACCGACCGATTGTCGGTAGTTCCACGCATCCCATGATGAGGACATGACAACTCCTTCGTTGTGTGTGCGATTCGGAAGTCGACCGATCGGCCGCTTCGGGCAGTCACGTTAAGCAGGTGACCCCATGCACAGGACCCCCTGGCGAAATCGCCGGAATAGGCGTATGGGTCAGGGGATGTGCCAGAACTCGGTGCCGAGCCCGTACATGTTCCAGATCCACCACCATTGACCGACGAGGCACGTGGCGAGCACGGCGAGCCGCCAGGGAAGGCTCCGCGGGGCGGCCACAGCGCCCCAGAGCGGTGAGAGCGGAAACAGGATCCGGAACACACTCGATTGCGGGAGGAACACCGCCAGGAGGTAGATCAGGTAGCTGGCGGCCCATAGCCGGATCTCCGGTCCCAGACGAGCCACACGCGGGCTGAACGCCAGCACGGCGCCGGTGGCGAGCACGAGGAGCGCCAGGCAGAGGAGACCCCACACCGGATCGAGACCCCAGAACCGGAACCAGTAGTCCGCCGCCTGCGGCCAGCCTTCGAAGGGCACGAATCCACCCGCGTCACCGACCCACAGCCGCCGCCAGGAGAGCTCCGTAGCGAGATAGGCATCCCCGCGACCGGTCACGAGTCCGGCGATCGCCTGCCAGGAGAATCCGAGCACGGTCGCGATGCCGGCGAGCGTGACGACGTGCACGACCTCGCGCCGCGGGAACGGCTCACGCGATCGGTTCAGCCATCGACGGATGCCGAACACGCCGAGGAACAGCGCGAACGCCAGCACGCCCGGTCGTGTGAACGCCATCGCGGGGATGATCGCGTACAGCAAGCCGTACTGCCGTCGCTGCAGGGCGCGAATGCCGAGCAGGATCAGCAGCAGGAAGGGCGCCTCCGCGTAGCCGACCTGGAACACCGCGGCCAGCGGAGCCGAGGCGAAGAACAGGACCGCCCACAGCGCCGCCGTCTCACCGATCGCGGGCTTCAGGATGCTGCGGAGGACCAGGCAGCACAGGTAACCGGCGATGAGCGCCAGTGCCACCGCGCCCGCCGCCCATGAGCCGAGGAGCCATCCGGTCGCGCCGGCCGCCCAGGGGAAGAACGGCATGAACGCCCAGGCGTTCTGCGCGACCTCGCCGGCGGCAGTGAGCGGCAGCTCGACCGGGTACCCCTCCGACGCGATGCGGTGGTAGTACTGCGCGTCCCACGCGACGACGTAGGTGGCCAGGTCCGCGCCGGGGCCGAATCGGGACTCGGAGGGCGACAGTCGTGCAGCGAGGAGGAAGAACGAGGTGGTGACGAGCCGCGAGGCCAGGTAGATCGCCGCGATCCGTACCGCGGGCACGCCCCACGACGGACGCCGGAGGGAGTCCCCAGCAGATCCGCTATTCGTCGTTCGCGGTCTCTTCGATCCAGTCGATGGCATCCTCGGCGAGGTAGCGGGCTCCGGGATCCTGGTCGGCATCCTGATCCTCGTCCTCCGGCTCCAACACACCGGGCGCGGCTCCCGGCTCGACCGCCCACACGTCTTCCGCGTCAGCGGCGTCGACGAGTTCGTCGATCTCGGTCGCGATGTCGACCGGGACCGCATCGCCGTTGTTCGCAATCAGCCAGTCGCGCGTCTCCGCGGAGAGGCCCGGCCAGATCTGCTCCATGCCCATGCGCGCAAGTGTCACACACCTCGCAGCCCCGGTCGATGCACCATCAGATGAACTCTCGGCACAGCGACCCCGACCGATGTCGCCGGTGGGAGTGCGGCGTTCCGAACGACGTCCTCGAGGCGGCTCGGTCCGTGTCCGTTCGCCGGGCGATACCATGCCCCCATGGCCACTCTTCAGCCGGATCAGCGATCCGCGACCGTGACCCACGGCGGAACGCGGGGACATCGGGTGCCCGCCGCGACGACCCGACGACGCCTCGCCATCGCGGTGCGGCTCGCCGACGAACGCTGAGGCCCCGTGCGCTTTCTCCGGGCCGCGATGTCGGCCGTGGTCGCGACGCTGCCGGTGCTCGTCATCCTGCTGATCCCGGCGCTCGTGCGCGGTGACACCGGCATCGCCGCATTCAGCGGCGTCGGCGGCACCCTCCTCAACGCGGCGTTCATCGCGGCGATCATCCTGATCCCCAAGGTGAACGGCTGGCTCGACCCCGAGGTGCCCGCGTGGACCGCGACGACCGCGATGGCGGCGACCGCACGCGTGTGGCGCACCCGCATCTGGCTCGCGCTCCTCGCTGTCCTCGCGCTCCTGGGAATCTTCGCCGCCGGCCAGACCGCCGCGTACTTCCTCGGTCAGAGCTCACCCGCGCTCACCGACGGCGTGCTCGACTACAGCCGCTTCCTCGCGCAGGAGCTCGTCGTCTACCTGCTCGGATACGTGCTGTCGCTCACGACCTACGTGCTGCTCATCCGCGTCCTCGCCCGCCGCGGCGACTGAGCCACTCCCCCGCGTCCGGCGACCCGCCACGCGGCCCGGTGCGACGCCCGCACACGATAAAGGCCCCGGGTGCTGGGGACACCCGGGGCCTGTCGTCGTCTGCTCTCGCTCACCAACCCCCCGGTTAGCGGCGCTGGACGACGGTTTGGGAAGGATTCTTGGGGAGGGCCTTCCCTGAGATGCTGGGGACATCTCTCGTACAGCTTAACCCCGGCGCCTAGGTGTCCGCTGTCCCCTCTTCGGGGGACATTCTCGCGTCCATCAGTCCGGTACGACGTACCCCTTCACCCAGCGGTCGAGAGCATCGTACGCCTGCCCGCGGGGTTCGTCACGTGAGAGGAACACGTCGTGGATCGCGCCTTCGATGCGTGCGATCGTCACGAGCTCGCCGACCTTGGTGGCGGCGCGGGCGATGTCGTCGACGACCAGCACCGAGTCCGTCGACGTCATCGATTCGCGCCACGCGAGCGGGGGCGTCGAGGCCGTCGACAGCAGCACCATCGCAGGGCAGCCCACGTCGATGCCGGCCGCCACACGGCGATGGCCCGCCATGACGGCGGACAGCCAGCCGGGCGCCGTCGGAAAACCCCGGTCGGGGCGCCAGAGCGCTCGATGCTCGCCGTTCGGAAGGCTGCCGATCTCATCCTGGGCGCGCGTGTAGAAGCCGAAGTCGACCGCCGGCTGCGTGCCGCGCGGATCGAGGCGTGCACGCATGTCGACCAGCGGCGCGAGGGCCTGACGCCCCAGCGGGCCGAGCTGGAGTTCGAGCCACGGACTGTTCAGCACGAGCGCGTCGACGCGTCCCGGATGACGCGCCGCCCAGAGCGTGAGCGTGAGACCGCCCGTCGAATGGCCCATCAGTACGAGCCTGCGGCCGTTCCGCGTGGCCGGCCTGTCCGGTTTCGCTCCGGCGTGCGGCCCGCGGCCGTTGCGGCTCGGCGCGGGGTGGTGGCCCATGGCCCGCAAGGCGGCGTCGATGTCGACGTCGTAGTCGTCGAGCGAATCGATGTAGCCCGGGGACTGACCGTCGCGGAGGCTCCGGCCGTAGCGGCGCAGGTCGAGCGCATAGAACCGCGCCCCGCGGTGGGTCCAGAACCGCGCCAGCTCGCGCTGGAAGAAGTAGTCGGACCAGCCGTGCACGTACAGCACGTCGACATCGCGCAGCGGCGCGAACGCGGTCATCACCGGGTTCGGGATGCTGCGCACGAGCGTGGCGACGAGATCCCCGTGCTCCCCCGTCACGCCGAGGGACAGCGTCAGCTGCTCGAACGGCTCCCCGAGGACGTCGGGGACCCACGTCTGGGATGGCCCGGCCATGCGCTCAGCCTACGGGGGCGGCACGCTCCGCCAGGCTCAGCGGTCGGAGTGTGGGCTCGACGCGCGCCGAGCGGCGCGACGATCGAGCGCGCTCACTCGCCGCGCGAGATCGTCACCATCTCGTCGCGCGGCACGACCTTGACGCGCGCCCGCTCGTGCGGGGCGCCGAGAGCCATCTCGTGCTCATCGAGGCGGTGCCAGCCGTCGAGATCGGTCCACTTCACGCCGCGCTCGGCGAGGAGTACGGGAATCGAGGCCTCCGACGGGTCGGCCGGCTGCCACCACGTTCCCTGATCGTTGATCAGGTGGCGGATGGTCTCCATCGCGTCGGACTTGGTGTGACCGATGAGGCCCACGGGTCCGCGCTTGATCCAGCCGGTGGCGTACACGCCGTTGACCCGCTCGTTCGAGTCCTTGCTCAGCACCTGGCCCTCGCGGTTGGGGATGACGCCGTGCCGCTTGTCGAAGGGCACGCCGGGCAGCGGCGAGCCGAAGTAGCCGACGGCGCGGTACAGCGCCTGGATCGGCAGCTCCCGCAGCTCGCCGGTGCCGACCACGCCGCCCTCGCCATCGGGGCGCGTCCGCTCGTAGACGATCGCGGACACGTGACCCTCGGCATCCGTCTTGACCTCCACCGGCTTCGCGTAGAAGTGCAGGTGCAGGCGGCGGGATGCCGTGCCGCCGGCGTTGTTGACCGAGTCGCGCTTGCGCCAGGACTGCAGCACTCGGTCGATCACCATGACCTGCTTGTTGCTGGCGATGGCGGCGCGCGCCGCGTCGTCGTAGTCGAAGTCCTCGTCGTAGACCACCATGTCCACGTCGCGCAGCTCGCCGAGCTCGCGCAGCTCGAGTGGCGTGAACTTGACGTTCGCAGGCCCGCGGCGCCCGAACACGTGGACGTCGGTCACCTTCGATGCGGCGAGGCCCTCGTAGACGTTGTCGGGGATCTCGGTCGGCAGCAGGTCCTCGGCGTGCTTGGCCAGCATGCGCGACACGTCGAGCGCGACGTTGCCGTTGCCGAGGACGGCGACGGATTCCGCGTCCAGCGGCCATTCGCGCGGCACGTCCGGGTGTCCGTCGAACCAGCTGACGAAGTCGGCCGCGCCGTACGAGCCGGCGGCGTCGATGCCCGGGACGTCGAGGTCGGTGTCGCGGATGGCGCCGGTGGCGAAGATCACGGCGTGGTAGTGGTGCTTGAGGTCGTCGAGGGTGATGTCCTCGCCGAAACGCACATTGCCGAAGATGCGGATGTCACCGCGGTCGAGCACCTCGCGGAGCGCGGTGATGATGCCCTTGATGCGCGGGTGGTCGGGGGCGACGCCGTAACGGACCAGCCCGTACGGTGCGGGCAGCTGCTCGAACAGGTCGATCGACACGTCGAACTTCCGCTCGGCCTTCAGCAGGATGTCGGCGGCGTAGATACCTGCCGGTCCTGCACCGACGATCGCCAGCCGGAGCTTGGTCATGGGAGTCCTTTCGGGAAGCGCGCCCCGCATGGGGGCTGGTCCCTGAGCTTGTCGAAGGGCTCGAAGCCCGAGCCCTTCGACAGGCTCAGGGACCGGGAACGTCTAACTGGAGCGGTCGGCGACAGCCTGCGCGAAACGGGTGAGGGCCTCGCGCACGGCGCCGTCCGGGAGCGGCGCGAGCGCCGCGATCGCCTGGGTCGACCACGCGTGCGCGAGGTCGAGGGTGGCCTCGGTCGCCTCGTGATCGCGCAACTGCGCGAGCGGCCCGTCGAGGATCGACGGATCTGCGCCGTCGGCGATGCGTGCGACGCCGTCGTCGATGCGCGTGCGCAGCTCGACGGATCCGGCATCCTTCCGCTCGCCGAGCACGAGGTAGGGCATCGTCGGCACGCCGGCGCGCAGGTCGGTGCCGGGAACCTTGCCCGTCTCGACCGGGTCGGCGGACAGGTCGATGACGTCGTCGAGGAGCTGGAACGCGACGCCGGCCTTCTCGCCGAACGTCACCATCGGCTCTTCGAACTCCGCAGGGCCGTTCGAGAAGATCACGCCCGACTGCGCGGCGGCGGCGATCAGCGAGCCGGTCTTGTCGGAGAGCACGTTCAGATAGAACTCGACGCGATCGTCACTCTCAGACGGGCCCACGGTCTCATGCATCTGACCGAGCACCAGCCGCTCGAATGTGTCTGCCTGCAGCCGGATCGCGCGGTCGCCGTGGCGAGCCATGATCTGGCTCGCGCGCGAGAACAGCAGGTCGCCGGTGAGGATCGCGACGTTGTTGCCCCATACCGCGTGGGCGCTGGGGACACCGCGGCGCTTGTCGGCGGCATCCATCACGTCGTCGTGGTAGAGCGATCCGAGATGGGTCATCTCCAGCGCCGTGGCGGCCTGGATGACCTCCTCTGTCGCACCGTCGCCCAGCTGGGCGGTCAGCAGCGCGAGCATCGGGCGCACTCGCTTGCCGCCGGCGTCGTACAGGTAGCGGCTGGTGGCGTCGGCGAGGGTGTCGGCGACACGCAGCTCGCGCTCGAGGGCGCTGTCGACGCGCTTGAGGCCCGCCTCGACGGTCTTGAGCAGGCTGCGCGATCGCGCGCCCGCGAAGATGCGGTCGGTCAGGCCCAGCTTGCCCGCGATGTGCGAGCCCGGCGCTGTCGGTGTCACACGCCCAGCCTACCGGGGGCGCGTTTGCACTCGTCCCACGCCCGCCGCCGGCTTCGTGGCCCTGTGCAGCGCGACGATCCCCATCGACAGGTTGCGGTGGGCGACGTTCGTCCACCCCGCCTCGCGGATCCACGCCGCCAGCGTGCGCTGGTCGGGCCAGTCGCGGATCGACTCGTTCAGGTAGTCGTACGCCTCGGCGTTCGAGCTCACGGTTTTCGCGACGACCGGCAGCACGCGGCCATTGTAGAAGCGGTAGAGCCCGTTGAAGGTCTTCGACGGCGGGTGCGAGAACTCGCAGATCACGAGCCGCCCGCCGGGCTTCGTCACGCGCAGCAGTTCGCGCAGCGCCTTCTTGGGCTCGTTGACGTTGCGCAGTCCGAACGACATCGTGACGGCGTCGAACTCGTCGTCGCCGAACGGGAGCGCGGTCGCGTCGGCCTGCACGAACGACAGATTCCGGATGCCGCCGCCCGGCGCACCTGCCCCGTGCCGGCGCTCGCCCTCGGCGATCATGCCGGGCGAGAAGTCCGCCGCGACGACGTCGGCGCCGCGGCCGGCGAGCGCCACGCTGGACGCGCCGGTTCCGGCGGCGAGATCGAGGATGCGCTGGCCGCGACGAGGGTCGACCGCACGTGTCGTCGCAGCCCGCCAGAACCGGTCGTTGCCCATGCTGAGCACCGTGTTGGTGCGGTCGTAGCCGGCGGCGACCTGGTCGAACATGCCGCTCACGCGCGAGGGATCCTTGCGCAGGTCGGCGCGATTCGGCTCGTGATCGAAGGGGTGCGATGCCACGGCTTCGAGTCTAGGCGGCGCTGCCCGGACGAGCGGGGCCGGACGTCTCGGCCAGGCCCGAGGCACCGGAGAAGGACACCGGCGGGGGTGGTGCGACCGCGTCGTACGCGGAGAGCCGGGCGAGCCAGCCTTCGGGCGTCGCGTCGTCGAAGGGCGCTTCTGCCGCGGCGACGCGACGCTCGAGGTCGACGGCGAGCGCCTCGAGCCGCTCGACCAGGTCGAGCGGGTAGCCGTAGGCGACGCGGTGCTCGTCCCACTCGTCGCGATCGTCGATGAAGAGCCCACGGTCGTCGATGGCCTTCACGACGTCGAGGTCCATGTCTATCCCGCGCGGCTCGCGGTTCTCCCATCGGATGTCCCACGCGATGTCGATGTAGATGCGCACGCGCCGGGGGGAGCCGTGGACGGTCATCGCGTGGTCCCCGCTCGGCGGGAGCAGCGTCACGTTCGGACCGTCGGCGAGGAACTCGAGCCCCGGACGGACGTTGCGCCACCCGTCGGGCTGCCCGATCCAGTCGCCCCACCGGTCGCTGCCGAGGTAGATGCCGTCGTTCACCCAGTGGGCGCCGCCGTCCCATTTCGTCCAGCGGAACTGCAGCGGCGCACCCGGCACAGGACGGTCGGCGGCACCGGGAACGAGCGGCGGGTGGGCGTCGGCGGTCACCCCGCGAGTCTAGGCTGGAGGGGTGACATCTGCGCACCGACCACCCGCGCTGGTGGTCGAGACCCGCGAGATCGAGCACGTCGACGACCTCCTCACGTACGCCTCGCCCGACGAGCCGCTCGCGTGGCTGCGCCGCGGCGACGGCATCGTCGGCATCGGTTCCGTGAGCGGGTACGAGCGGGGGCCGCAGAGCGGTTCTGGCCCGGACCCCATGACCCCGGCCGACACGTGGCGTCGGATCGCCGAGGCCGCTGAGGTCGACGATCCGGTGGGCCTGCCCGGCACGGGTCTCGTCGCCTTCGGCACATTCGTGTTCGACGACCGCTCATCCGGCACGAGCCGTCTCGTGGTTCCTCAAACGGTCGTCGGCCGTCATCGCGGGCGGTCATGGGTGACCCGCATCCGCCAGGCCGACATCGAGCTTCACGACCCCGCCGTCGCGCCGACGCCGTACGGGCCTTACTGGTCGGCGACCCTCGGCCCCGGCACGCTCAACCCGGCCGGCTATCAGGCCGCGGTGCGGCAGGCCGTGGACGCGATCGTCCGCGGCGAACTCGAGAAGGTCGTGCTGGCGCGCGACCTCGTCGGCACGATCCCGGCCGGCGCCGACCTGCGGCGCCTCGTCCGCGCCCTGGCCGACGACTACCCCGACACCTGGACCTTCGCCGTCGACGGCCTCATCGGTGCGAGCCCCGAGACCCTCGTCACGGCCTCCCGCGGCGTCGTCACCGCACGCGTGCTCGCCGGGACGATACCCCGCGGCACCGACGCGCACGACGACACCGAGGCATCCACCTCCCTCGCGCACAGCGGGAAGGACCTCGACGAGCACCGTTACGCCGTGCAGAGCGTGCTCGCGACGCTCGGCCCTCACGTCAGCCACCTGAGCGCCGATCCCGAGCCCTTCACGCTCAAGCTGCCGAATCTGTGGCACCTGGCGACGGATGTCGCGGGCGACCTCGCCGACCACGCCTCGGCGCTCGACCTGGTGGCGGCGCTGCACCCGACCGCCGCCGTCGCCGGGACGCCGCGCGATGCCGCGCTCGACCTCATCCGCCGGCTCGAGCCGTTCGATCGTCGCCGGTACGCCGGCCCGGTGGGCTGGGTCGACGGCGACGGGAACGGCGAGTGGGCCATCGCGCTGCGGTGCGCGCAGATCGGCGCGACCCCCCGACAGGCTCAGGAGCCGGCGCCGGCGGACGCGGCCGACAGCGACACCATTCCCGTGGTCGCCCACGCCGGTGCCGGCATCGTCGCGCAGAGCAACCCCGAGACGGAGCTGCTGGAGACCCGCGTGAAGTTCCGGCCGATCGTCGACGCCCTCGCCTGAGCGGGGCGCCGACGACCGGTCCGCGTCATACCGAGCGCTGGTAGGCGCGGATCGAGCGCAGGGCCCAGAAGAACGCCAGCGCCGCGAGCACCGCCAGGCCGCCGACCTGCCACCAGCTGCTCGCCGGATACTCGCCGCTGAGCCCGCCCCGGCCGACTTCGACGGCCCACGTCATCGGGTTCCAGCGCGAGACGTCCTGCACCCACTGGGGCATGAGGTCGGCGGGCATCATCGTGGTCGACAGGAACGTCGCCGGAAGCACGATGAGCTGCGACAGGCTGATGAGAGCGATCTGGCTGCGCGCCGTGAGCGCCACGGCCGTCGACGCACAGCAGAAGACGGTCGCCAGCAGCGTCGCGACGCCGAGCGCGACGAGAATGCCGCCGATCCCACCGGGATAACGGGCCCCCGCCAGCCAGCCGATGCCCAGCACCACGAACGACTGGGCGAGGTTGATGATCAGCTGCTGGACCAGCTGCCCGGTGATGATCGCCGACCGCTGCACCGGCGAGGTGAGGTACTGGTCCATGACACCCGAGTTGATGTCGTCGATGTAGCCGGTGCCCGCCCAGGCGCCGGAGTACAGCACCGTCATCATGAGGATGCCGGGCACGAGATAGTCGATGTACCCCTCGCCGCCGAACTGCGGCAGCGCTCCGAGCGACTGGAACACCTCGCCGAACAGCACGATCCAGATCACCGGCTGGATGAGCGACATGACCGGTCCCCACACCTGACGCATGGTGGAGATCAGCCATCGGTGCAGCACCTGTGCGGCCTGCGTGAACCATCCCGCGCGTGAGGCGACCGGGGTGAGTGCGAGTGTCATGCTGCGGCTCCTGTCCTGAGGGCGTCCGTCGAATCTCCGGTCCCCGAGCCGGTCGAAGGGCCGAAGGTGTGCCCGACGAAGTGCAGGTACACGTCGTCGAGGGTGGGGTGGGATGCCGCGACCTGCCCGAAGCGGACGCCTGCGGCATCCAGCGCGGCGATGACCGCGCCGACGGCCGCCGAGGCGTCTTCGGTGCGCGCGGCGAGGACGCCGTCCACTCCGGATGCCTCGATGACGACGTCGCGGAGTCCCGGGACGCGCCCGATCGCGGCGCGCACGGTCGCGGGGTCGGGCTCGACGAGCGAGACGCGCACCGAGTCGCCGTGCAGCGCGGCCTTGAGCTCGTCGGGCGTGCCCTGCACGACGGCGCGGCCCCGGTTGACGAGGAGCAGCTCGTCGGCCAGTCGGTCGGCCTCTTCCATGTAGTGCGTCGTCAGCACCACCGTGAGCGCCTCCTCCCCCGCGAGCCGCCGGATCTCGGCCCACATCGTGGCGCGCGCCTCGGGGTCGAGGCCCGTGGTGGGCTCGTCGAGGAAGAGCACGCGCGGCCGGTGGACGAGCGCCGCCGCGACGTCGAGGCGCCGCCGCATGCCGCCCGAGAATTTGCCGACAGGGCGGCGGGCTGCGTCGGCCAGGCCGAACTCGTCGAGCAGCCGGATGGCGCCCCTGCGTGCGTCCCCTGCGGCGACCCCGCGCAGCCGCGCGGCGATCTCGAGGTTCTCGCGGGCAGTGAGCAGGGGATCCGTGCTCGCCCCCTGCGACACGTAGCCGATGGCGGCGCGGACGGCCCCAGGATCGGTCGCGACGTCGTGTCCGGCCACGAGGGCGGAGCCGCTCGTCGGGCGCGACAGGGTCGTGAGGATCTTGGTGGTCGTGGACTTGCCCGCGCCGTTCGGACCGAGCAGGCCGAACACTCGGCCCGCGGGAACCTCGAATCCGAGACCGTCGAGCGCACGGACACCGGGTTTGCGGCCGCGACCCGGATAGACCTTGATCAGGTCGCGGGCGACGATGGCGGTGCCATCGGCGGTGGAGTTTTCAGGCATGGCGAAGCATCCCTTCCTTCCAAACGGGTTGTTGAGGAGCCGGGCGACGCTCTGCGGCGCCCGACGTTTTCAGGACTTCTTGTCGGCGCCGTCCGGGGTGAACAGCATGCGCGCGAGCACGAGCATCATGAGGGCGAAGCCGGCGACGAACGCCACCGGCGCCCACCACCAGCCCACCGTGAAGACGAGCACGGCGATCACCGCGAAGGTCACGAGCCAGATGACGGCGGTGTACACACCGAAGCGGGCAGCCGTCTCGGGCTCGCGCTCGAACCGGTTGGGCGGCTCGTTCCGCATCGCCTCACGGGTCCAGGCCTTGTGGCGGTTGGTCTGGGTCGCCCCGAGGAACGCGAACAGGACGATCGACGCGATCACGCCGAGAGCGGCGAACACGACACCCCACACCGGGAGCGCGCCCGAGATCACGAGCCCCGTGAAGCCGAGCCCGTAGGCACCGAGGAACGTGGCCAGCGCGTAGGAGGCTGCCCGGTTCTGCGGCATCGGATGGTTCGTCGTCGTCTCCTGCGAGAGCGAGTCACCCACGATGAGCGCCAGTGCCGTCGATGCCAGGCCGAAGATCCCGATCTGGGCGCCGACCGGGATCGGCAGCACCCCGACGGCGCCGAGGATCCCGAGCGCGATGGCGGCCACCGCCACGGCGGACCACGCCACGATCCGGGCCACGAACGCGGGCTGGGGCCGCACCCGGTGACGCTGCTGGAGCGCCGCGTAGTCGTTCGCGAGAGCGCGCGGCGAGGCATCCGACGTCTCATCGAGCAGGGCGCGGACGTCGCCGAGCTCCGCGATCGCCTGGCGGGCGGCTTCAGCGGGCGCGACGCCGGCCGACTCGAGCTCGTCGACGCGAGCGACGAGGTTCGCGCGGACCTCTTCTTTCAGGTCCTGGGCGTCGGGCGTCATGCCGATGCCCTGGAAGGCCTCGTCGAGGAGACGGTGGATGTCGGTGTTCATTGCTGGCTCTCCTTCACGTCGAGCAGTGCGTCGATGATGCGCCGGGTCGCGGTCCAGGCCGCGACGTTGCCGCGGAAGACCGCGCGGCCGGCGTCGGTGATGCGGTAGTACTTGCGACGTCCGCCCTGCGACTCGTCACCCCAGTAGGACTCGACGAGTCCGTCCTTCTCGAGGCGGCGGTAGGTGGCGTACAGCGTCGCCTCTTTGATCTCGTGGTCGCCGCCGGTCGCATCGCGGATCGCCTTGTAGATCTCGAAGCCGTACGCGTCGCCGCGGCGGAGCACGCCGAGCACGATCGTGTCGGTATGACCGCGCAGCAGGTCGGCCGCGAACGCGTCGTCGTGTGTCATGTCAAGTACTTTATCAGATCAAGTACTCAAGGGCATCAACTACTTTACTCGCCCCTTGTCATCACCCTCGCGGGCCCCCGAACTTCGCGAAACGCGAGTGCGGGTGAGGCTAGCTCGCGGCCAGCCGCTTCTTCTCGGCCTCCACGTCGAAGGTCGCCGCGGGCCAGTGCGGGTCGATGTCTTCCAGCGCCTCGAGAAGCAGGTGCTGCACGGCGAGGCGTGCGTACCACTTTCGGTCCGCGGGCACGACGTGCCACGGCGCGTGGTCGGTCGAGGTGCGCTCGAAGACGGTCTGGTACGCCGCCATGTACGACGGCCAGAGCTGCCGCTCGTCGACGTCGCCGGGGTTGTACTTCCAGTGCTTGTCGGGGCGCTCGAGGCGCTCCATCAGTCGCTTCTTCTGCACGTCGGGCGAGATGTGCAGCATCACCTTGACCACCCGGGTGCCGGTGTCGGTCAGGCGCTTCTCGAAGTCGTTGATAGCGCCGTAGCGGCGCTCGATCTCTTCAGCCGGCGCGAGCTGTCGTACGCGCCCGATCAGCACGTCCTCGTAGTGCGAGCGGTCGAAGACGCCGATGAGCCCCGACACGGGGAGGCGCTGCTCGACCCGCCACAGGAAGTCGTGCTCGAGCTCCTCCGGAGTCGGCTTCTTGAACGCCGAGAGCACGACGCCCTGCGGGTCGACCGAGCCGACGACGTGCCGGATGATGCCGCCCTTGCCCGCGGAGTCCATGGCCTGCAGCACCAGCAGCACCGCGGCATCCGTCGCGTCGACGCGGCTGCGTGCGTAGAGGCGCTCCTGGTACTCGTCGAGCTGCGCTGCGCCCGCCTTCAGGTCTTCCGCGGCCTGCACCTTGTCCTTCGCGTATCCCGGCGTGGAACGGGTGTCGACGTCGGCGAGGAGGAACCCGTCGCCGACCCGGAGGAGATCGGCGACGTCGCCGATCCAGTGCTTCTGACTCGAGGCGATCATGGAGCCATCATGGCGCGCTTCGGCGCGCCGCGACCAGGTTTGATCCATCGCGCCGTCCGGCGGCTCCGCCGGCGATGCGCCGGAGGTCAGCGCTCGAGCGGCACTTCGATGAGCTGGCGACCCTCGACCGGCGACGTGAGCGCCTGATCGAGCGCCGACCGGGTCGTGACCCGTCGGTACTCCCACCCGTAGGCGAGCGCGAGCTGCTCGAGGTTCACCGCGTGCGGCGTGTAGAGCACGCGGTCCATGACATCGGAGCCCGCCACGGCCGCCACTTCCAGTCCGTCGAAGATGGTGCCGCCGCCGTCGTTGCCGACGACCAGCTGGATGCGCGGCTGCTCCTCGTGCGGGGGCAGCAGCAGGGCACCGACGTCGTGCAGCAGGGCGAGGTCTCCCAGCAGCACGCGCGTGACGCCCGCGACGCCGGCCGACTGGCTCGCCACGGCGATGCCGGTCGCCGTGGCGATCGTGCCGTCGATGCCCGCGAGCCCACGATTCGCGTGCACGGGCACTTTCTTGCCCGGGAGCACCTGATCGGCCACCCGCACCAGTCGCGACGAGCCGAACACGAGGCGGTCGTGGGGCCAGGAGGCGCGCCAGACGGCGTCGACGAGAGCGGCGCGATCGATCGGCGCGCGGATGACCTCGAGCTCCGCGGCGATCGCACCCAGCCGCTCCCCGGGCACCGCCGACGAAAGGCCGTCGGCGTCAGGGGCGGGAGGGGTGAGATCGACGGATGCCGCGCGCGACGCCTGCAGCCATGCCCCGAGCCAGGCACGGTCGGGGTCGCCGGTCGCGACGGCGATGCGGTCGGCGGCGAACGTGACGCCGTTGAGGTTGAGAGGTTCGCCGGGACCACGCACCGCGACGACCTCGACGTCGGCATCGGCGAGGAGCGCCGCCGTCTCACGGCTGAGCGTGGGATGGCCGAGCACGACCACGCGCTCGATGCGCCCGCCGAGCTCGGGGTCGCGCAGCAGCTCCCGGTACCCGTGCACGAGGTGGCGCCCGAAGCGGGCACCGCTCACGATCTCGGCGACGAGCGGCCACCCGCCGACGTGCGCGAGCTGCTCGGCATCGGGGCCGGCGTCCGCTCCGGCGAGCACGATCGTGCGCGGTCCCCGCTCTAGGACGAGCGGCGCATCCTCGGGCTCGGTCGGGACGTCGGACTCGCCGATCCCGCCACCGCCCTGGTAGAGCGCTCCGGATGCCTCGTCCTCGGCCTCGGCGTCGACGGGCGGCCCGTCGGGGTCGTCGTCGACGGCGGTCTCGAGCTCCCTCGCGGGGACGCCCATCCATGCGGGAAGCGCTCCGGCCAGCGGCTCGCGGTAGGGCAGGTTCAGGTGCACGGGCCCGGGCGCGCGGGTGCCGGCGCCGAGCGCGGCGGCGACGGCCTCGTCGGCCAGCGCCCGCAGCATCGCGCTCTGATCGTGCGTGCCGTCCGGATCGACCGCCTCCGGCACCGGCACGTCGGCCTCGAGCCGCACGGTCGGTGCGAACATCCCGGGCTGGCGTGTGGTCTGGTTCGCGCCGACGCCGCGCAGCTCGGGCGGACGGTCGGCTGTGAGCAGCAGGAGCGGCACACCGGCGTGATGGGCTTCGAGCGCTGCGGGGAGCAGGTTCGCGACTGCCGTGCCGGAGGTGCAGACCACGGCCGCCGGCATCCGTGTCTCCCGTCCGATGCCAAGCGCCGTGAAGCCTGCGACGCGCTCGTCGATGCGCACGTGCAGGCGGATCGAACCGCGCCGTTCGAGCTCCGCGGCGACGAGTGCCAGCGACTGCGAGCGCGAGCCGGGACTGAGCACGACGTGGCGCAGGCCCAGCTCCACCAGCCGGCACAGCAGCGCCGCGGCGGCGTCGGTCGCGGGCGCGGAGTCGAGCGCGCCCGCGGCGCGGCGG
>NZ_DATCVK010000148.1:0-12712 GCF_036566905.1 Microbacterium sp.
CGATGAAGAACGCCGTGAAGATGCCCCACGCGATCAGAGCCGGGATGTTCGGCATGATCATGCCGGACAGGAACGTGCCGAAGCGCTGGACTCCGACCCGTGCCTTGCTCGTGCCCGATGCGGGCACAGACGCCGTTGTCATTTTGCTGTCTCCTTCTTCTGGTTGTGCCGCAGCTGCGGGCGGCCTAGCGGGTGGCCGCCGTCTGGGCGGTTGTGCTTGCACTCTCGGCCGCGGCGTGTTGCGCCGCGATCCGAGCGGATGCCGCGTCGGACGCGGCGAGGGCGGCTGCGGCGATGCCGCGCGCCTCGTCGACGGTGTGCTTCAGCAGGGTGGCGCGCACGTCGGCGAGCGCCGTGGGCGCCATCGACAGGCTCGTGGCGCCGAGACCCACGAGCACCACGGCCAGGAGCGGATCGGCTGCCGCCTCGCCGCAGATGCCGACGGGCTTGCGGTGCGCCCGGCCGGCGTCGCCGACCTCCCGGATGAGCCGCAGCACTGCGGGGTGCCACGGGTCCTGGAGCGCGGCGACCGAGCCGAGCAGCCGGTCGGCGGCCATCGTGTACTGGGTGAGGTCGTTGGTGCCGATCGACGCGAAGTCGGTGTACGACAGGATCCGGTCGGCCAGGAGCGCTGAGGAGGGCACCTCGACCATGACCCCGGCGGTCTTGATGCCGTAGTCGCGGGCGATGTCGGTGAAGTACTCCGACTCCTCGACGGTCGCGACCATCGGCGCCATGACCCAGAGATCGGCGTCGGTCGCGGCATCGGCCTCGGCCAGCGCGGTGAGCTGCTCGCGCAGGATGTCCTCGCTCGCCCGCAGGGCCCGGATGCCGCGGAGCCCGAGCGCCGGGTTCTCCTCGTGGGCGTCGTTGAGGAACGCCAGCGGCTTGTCGGCCCCGGCGTCGAGCACGCGGACGACCACCTTCTTGCCGGGGAACGCCGAGAGCAGCTTCGTGTAGGCCTCGCGCTGCTGCTCGACGGTGGGAGCCTGGGCCGAGCTGAGGAAGAGGAACTCGGTGCGGAAGAGCCCGACCCCCTCGGCGCCGAGCGCCACCGCGTCGATCGCGCCCTCCGGCTTGCCGAGGTTCGCGAGCAGCGGCACCGGCGTGCCGTCGGCGAGGGCGCCGTCGGTGATCGGCGCGGACGACGCGGACGCCCGGTCCTCGGCGCGGCGCAGCGCCCGCTCGAGTTCGTCGGGCGTCGGCGCCGTCGTGACGACGCCGGCGGCGGCATCCACGATCACGGTCTCGCCGTCGCGGAGGTTCTTGGCGTCGACCGCGCCGACGATGGCCACGATCGACTTCTCGCGGGCGAGGATCGCCGTGTGCGACGTGGGGCCGCCCTCGGTGGTCACGAGCGCCAGCACCTTGTCGAGGTCGAGGAGGGCGGTGTCGGCCGGTGCGAGATCCTTTGCGACGAGGACGAACGGATGCCCGGGGTCGGGCACGCCGGGCGCCGGCTCGCCGCGCAGCCGCGCGATGACCCGCTGGGCGACGTCGTCGAGGTCCGCCGCGCGCTCGCCGAGGTAGCCGCCGAGCGCGGTGAGCTGGTCGCGGAACGACGCGAACGCGTCGAACACGGCGAACTCGCCCGTGCGTCCCTGGGCCAGCCGGGTGTCGACCTCGTCGGCGAGGGTCGGGTCCTCGGCCATCATCGCCTGTGCCTCGAGGACCTCCTGTGCGGCGCCGCCCGCCTGCGCTCCGCGCGCTTCGAGCTCGCGGGCGACGGCGGCCACGGCATCCGCCACCCGCGCCTTCTCTTCGTCGACGCTCAGTGTGCTGGGTGCGTCGGCCGGGGCAGGCGCCGGCTCGGCCATGCGCGCGACCGGTCCCTGGGCGACGCCCAGGCCGATTCCGACACCACGCAGTTCGGACATCTCAGGCCTCCGCGTCGTGGTCGGTGGTGAGCAGCTCGGCGAGGGTGTCGAGCGTGGCGTCGGCGTTGTCGCCGTCCGCCGTGAGGGTCACGTAGTCGCCCTGCTCCACGCCCAGCGCGATCACGCCGAGGATGCTGGCCGCGTTGACCGGGCCGCCCGCATCCTTCGCGATCGTGATCGGGATGCCGGCATCCTTGGCCGCCTGCGCGAAGAGCTTCGCAGGGCGCGCGTGCAGCCCGTGCGCCGATCCGATCCGGACGGTGCGGGAGATGGGTGGCATGTCGTGACCCCTTTTCTGTGGATCTGGTTCAGGAGTTCTTCTGGATCTCGTTCAGGACAGCTCTGTCGTGAGCTCGTGGTTCGGGGAGTTGGTCAGTCGGGGGTGTCGTGCGCGCCGGCGTCCGCGTCCGCGGCCGGAAGCGGCCCCCCGGGGCTTCCGGTCGCGGCGCGGACCAGCGCGAGGGTGCGGGTTCCGTCGCGATCTCCGAAGATGTCGGACGGCAGCAGCACCACGGTCGTGCCCCGTGCGGCGGCATCCCGCTCGATGCGCTCCAGCGCGTGAGCGAGATGCGGTCCGACCAGGACGACGTCCGCGGCATCGAGATCGATGGGCAGCGACTGCTCGGTACCGGCGAAGGCGGAGTAGTCGAGCCCCTCGGCGTGTGCCGCGTGACGCACGCGCTGAGCGACGAAGGTGCTCGAGGCACCCGCTCCGCAGACCACAAGGATCCTCATCGACCCGCCTCCTCATTGGCCATTCTTGTGAGAACGCTGAGAGGGGACAACCACTCCTTCTTCCGGAGGGGCGGAAACGCCGCGGTACGAGAGTGCCCGTAGCACCCGGCCCCCGCGCCGGGGGACGGCAGGCGTGGTTGACTGGGCAGGTGACCCGGGCCCGGCAAGATCGCGTGCTCGGACTGCTCCTGCGCGACGGTGACTGGCTCACGGCATCCGCCCTCGCCGACGCCCTCGGTGTGACGCCGCGCAGCATCCGCTCCTACGTGACCGCGGCCAACGCGCGCGTGGCTCCCGGCACGGCGGTCGAATCCGGGCCGCAGGGCTATCGGGCAGGCGCCGACGCCGCGGCCGCCCTCCGGGCGGGCAGTGACGCCGGCACGCCGCGCGACCGGCTCCACACCCTCGTGCGTGCGCTCCTCGACGCCCCCGACGGGATCGATGTGTTCGAGACCGCCGACGCGCTGCACGTCTCACCGGCGACGCTCGACGCCGACCTCGCACGGGTGCGCGGGCTGCTCGGCGGGACCGAACTCACCCTCGAGCGCTCGGCGTCCCGCGCCCGCCTGCGCGGGACCGAGGGCGCCCAGCGGCGGCTTCTCAGCAAGCTCGCCCACGACGAGATGGATGCCGGATCCTTCGACCTCGCCGCCCTCCGGCGAACCCTCGGAGAGGGATCGGTCGGCGCCGAGGCCTTCGGTCCGTTCAAGACCGAGCTGGTGGCACGCCTGGGCGCGCTCGGCTGGTTCGTCAACGAGATCGGCATCGCCGACGTCGTCATGCACATCGCGATCGCCGCCGACCGCACCGCGCGCGACCGGCCCCTCGACGCGATCGGCTCGGACGCCGGCGACCGGCCCACGCAGACCCAGGTGGCGGCCATCATCGAGGAGCTCTCGGAGCGGCACCTCGGCGTACGGCTCGGCAGCGCCGACCTGCAGCATCTGGCGACGCTCGTGCTCACCCGCGTCGTCGCCCCCGACGGAATCGCGGGAGCGGCATCCGCCACCGCGCCGTCGACCCTCGACCCCGAGGTGGAGGCCGCGGTGCGCGACGTCGTGACCGCCGCCGCCGAGGAGTTCCTCGTCGACATCGCCCACGACGACTTCGTGGTCCGCCTCGCGCTGCATGTGCAGAACCTGCTGCACCGCGCGCGCGAGCAGGCGTGGTCGCGCAATCCGCTCACGCGCTCGCTCAAGTCGACGTATCCGATGATCTTCGAGGTGGCGGTGTTCATCGCGAGTCGCCTGCAGCAGCGCCTTGGGATTCCGCTGCCCGACGACGAGATCGCCTACATCGCGATGCACGTCGGCGGGCGCCTGGAGCGCAGCCGGCGTGCCGACCAGCTGCTGACCGCGACCATCGTGTGCCCGGGCTACTACGACCTGCACGAGCTGCTTCGCTCCAGTGTCGACCGCTCGCTCGGTCAGGCCATCGAGGTGGTCGGCGTCGAGACGCGCGTCGATCCCGACTGGGCGTCGATCGACACCGACCTCGTGCTCACCACGATCGACCCGCCTGCGACGACGGAGCGGATGGTGCGCATCCAGCCGTTTCTCACCGACGCCGACGTCGAGCGCGTGCAGGCCGCCGCGGGCCGCATCCGTCGCTCGCGACGGCTCGCGCGGCTGCGCGCCGAGCTCGAGCGCTACTTCGAGCCGTCCGCCTTCCTGCGCGGCCTCGACGACGCGGCGGCGGCCGGCGAGGAGGGGGTGATACGCGCGCTCGGGGCGCTGCTCCTCGAGCGCGGCGTGATCGACGCCGCGTACGTCGAGCGCACCATCGATCGTGAACGGCTCTCGTCGACCGCGTTCACCGATGCCCTGGCGGTGCCGCATGCCCTCGAGATGACGGCATCCCGCACGGCCATCGCGATCGGGATCGCCGACCCCTCGATCGCGTGGGGCGACGGCCGCGTGCAGGTCGTCGCGCTCGTCGCGTTCTCCGAGAACGATCGCGAGGCGTTCCAGACCGTGTTCGAGCAGTTCGTCGAGGTGTTCAGCGAGCGCGACAGCGTGCAGCGGATCGTGCGCCGCGGCACCGACTTCAACGCCTTCCTCGACGAGCTCGTCGCCGTCATCGACGGCTGAGCCCGGCTCGGAGCCGGTCGATGCCCCGGTGGTAGCTGATCGACGCCGGGGTGCCGGGTCAGCCGCGGGCGAGGCGCTCGGTGAGGTCGAGGCGCACCGCGGGCCACTCGTGGGGGAGGATCGAGAACACCACGGTGTCGCGGAGCGTGCCGTCGGGGCCGAGCCGGTGGTTGCGCAGCACGCCGTCCTGCCGGGCGCCGAGCCGGGCGATCGCGGCGCGCGACTGGCGGTTGTGCCAGTGCGTGCGGAACTCGACCGCGATCGCGTCGCACGCCTCGAACGCATGGCCCAGCAGCAGCAGCTTCGACGCCGTGTTCACAGCCGTGCGCTGCGCTTCTCGTCCGATCCAGGTGTGCCCGATCTCGACGTGGCGATTCGGCTGGTCGATGTTGCAGAAGGTCGTCGTGCCGACCACGCGTCCGGTGTCGAGGCGACGGACCGCCCAGGGATTCATGTGGCCTTCGTCGCGCCACGCCAGCCGCTGCGCGATGTCGGCGGCGATCCCCTCGGGACGCGGCACGGACGTGTACCAGGTGTGCTCCAGGCCGACCGCCGCCGCGGCGAGGTCGGCTTCGTGCTCGGGTGCGAGCGGTTCCAGGCGCACGTACGCGTTCTCCAGCGCAATGGGCAGGGTGAGCAGCATCCCCCGAGCCTAGGGCTCGATGTGCCTCTCGCGGCGTCGACATACTTCGCAATTGTTCGGCCGATCGGAGCCTCCCTCTCGCGGGCCGACCTAGGCTCGAACGGTGCGTTCATTCGGGCGCATGCACAGCGAAGAGGACTCGAACCACGATGAAGACGAAGAGGCGAGTAATCGCCCCCATCGCACTGGCACTGGCGGCGACCATCGGACTGGCGGCCTGCGCGCAGGGCGAAGCAGCACCCGAGACGACGAGCGCCGAGGCGACCGGACAGTTCACCTACGCGATCGCGAGCGACCCGTCATCGCTCAACCCGATCAATGTGGGCGACCGCTGGGGCCTCACGGTCACGAACCTCGTCTACTCGCCGCTCGCACGCGTCGAGGGCGACGGCACGGTCGTCAACGAGCTGGCCGAGTCGATCGAGCCCGCCGACGACGGCCTGTCGGTCACCGTCACCCTGAAGGACGGCCTGAAGTGGTCCGACGGCGAGCCGCTCACGGCCGACGACGTCGTCTTCACCTACACGAACAAGGCGGTCCGCGAGAACGGCAACGCCGACCTGCTGTGGATCGGCGACCAGCCCATCACCGCCGAGGCCACCGACGAGCGCACCGTGGTCTTCCACCTGCCCACCGTCAGCGCGGCGGCCCTGAGCAACATCGCGACCGAGACGTACATCATCCCGGAGCACGTGTACGGCGACGTCACCGACTTCTCGGTCGCTGAGCTCGACCCGATCGCGGTCGGCTCGGGCCCGTACAAGCTCGCCGAGTACGAGCGCGGCCAGTACCTCACGTTCGAGGCGAACGAGAACTACTACGGCGAGGCGCCGAAGATCCCCGAGGTGACGCTGCGCATCGTGTCGGACGCCGACACCGTGAAGACGGCGCTGCAGACCGGTGAGGTGGACGCCTCCTTCGCGACCCCTGACCAGGTCACCGAGCTCGAGGGCGCCGGACTGAACGTGAACCCGTACGCGGAGGGCCGCGTCGCCTACGTCGGCCTCAACGCCGCGAAGCTGACCGACCCGAAGGTGCGCCAGGCGATCTTCTTCGCGCTCGACCGCGACGAGATCAACACCGGCGCGTTCCTCAGCGAGGACTACTACGAGGACGCCTACACGATCCTCCCGCCGAGCAACGCCTACGCGACCGAGGACGTCGAGAAGTACGAGCAGGACGCCGATGCCTCGGCCGCCCTCCTCGACGAGGCCGGCGTGTCCGACCTCACGCTCACGCTCGCGTACGCCAACTCCGACCCGGCCCAGACGACCGAGGCGACGCTGATCCAGCAGCAGCTGCAGGACGCCGGCATCACGGTGGAGCTCGCGGGCGTCGAGCCGGCCGCGGTCTTCGAGGAGATCCAGAAGGGTGCCGACTCGCAGTACGACGCCTTCCTCGGCGGCTACATCATGGGACAGGACCCCGACGCGTACAGCCTGCTGTACCGCTCGGGCGCCTCGGCGAACTACTTCTCGTACTCGAACCCGGCGACGGACGCGCTCTTCGATCAGGGCGCCGTCGAGCTCGACCCCGACGCGCGTGCGTCGATCTACGCCGACCTGCAGGCGCAGATCGCCGAGGACGCGGTGGTGTTCCCGCTCGCCGACAACCTCAAGATCCTCGCCGTGAACCCGCGGATCGGCGGTGTCGAGGACGCCAAGCTGGTCCCGATCTACACCTTCGAGAACTTCGGGCTTCTCACCGAGCAGTAAGCGACTGACGTCACGGGCACCCGCCACGGGTGCCCGTGACGTCGTCATGTCCGGCGGAGATCCTCGCCTGGCGCCTCGGCTGAGCCGAGTCCGAGCCTCTGGCGCCCATCGCCGGAAAGGAGAACGATGGCGGTCTACATCCTGCGCCGCCTGCTGCAGGTCATCCCCATGCTGCTGCTGGTGACGTTCGTCGTCTTCCTGCTGCTGCACGCGGCACCCTACGACGTCGTCGACGCCATCACGACGCCGCAGATGTCGGAGGAGACCCAGGCGGCGATGCGCGCCCGGTACGGCCTCGACCAGCCGATCGTCGTGCAGTACGGGCTCTGGCTCGTCAACGTGCTGCAGGGTGACCTGGGGTACTCGCTCGTGAGCCGGCACTCGATCGCCGAAGAGCTCGCCGCCCGCATCCCGAACACGATCATGCTGGTGGCTCCGGCCTACATCGCCGCCCTCGTCATCGCCGTGGTGCTCGGTCTGATCGCCGGCTCCCGGCGTGGCACTGTCGTCGACAAGACGATCGACGGGCTCGCCGGCATCGGCATCGCGACACCGTCGTTCTGGTTCGCGCTCCTGGTCATCTACGTGTTCGGCTATCAGCTGCGATGGTTCCCGATCATCGGCATGCACTCCGTGGGCAAGCAGGGCGATCCTGTCGACTTCCTGATGCACTTCGTGATGCCGTTCCTGGTGCTGGTCGTCGCGTTCTTCCCCGAGCTCGCGCGGTACGTGCGCTCCGCCACCATCAGCCAGCTCTCGCAGGACTACGTGCTGGTGCAGCGCGGGTTCGGCGCCTCGCGCCGTCAGGTGCTGACCCGCCACGTCGGCCGCAACGTGATGCTGCCGATCATCACGCAGCTGGGTCTCGCACTGCCGATTCTCGTCACCGGCGCCATCGTGACCGAGTCGATCTTCGGCTGGCCCGGTATCGGCCCCTACTTCCTCACGGCGACGCGGAGCCTCGACTACCCGGTCGTGCTCGCGGTGCTGCTGCTGTCCGCCGTGCTCGTCGTCGTCGGAAACCTGATCGCCGACATCCTCTACGTCGTCGTCGACCCGCGCATCCGGATCGGAGCGGGCTCATGACCGCCACCACTCCCAACGTCGCCGCCGCCATCGACGCGAACACCCTGGTACACCGCACGCGGTCGTTCCGCTCGGTCGCGGCCCTGCTGGCCATCGCGTTCCTCGTCATCGTCGGTGCGGTGTCGCTGCTCGCCCCGCTCCTACCGCTGGATCCGACTTCGACCGACCTCGCCATCCGCTGGCAGCCTCCGAGCGCCGCGCACTGGTTCGGCACCGACGAACTCGGGCGCGACTACTTCTCGCGCGTCGTCTACGGCGGACGCATCTCGCTGACCGTCGGCATCCTGGCGATGATCGCCGCCACCGCGATCGGCGTCGTCGTGGGCCTCGTCGCGGGGTATGCCGGTGGCCGGATCGACGACCTGCTGATGCGGTTCGTCGACTTCCTGTCGTCGATCCCGTGGATGGTGCTCGTGATCGTTGCGAGCGTGTTCCTCAAGCCGGGGCTCTGGACCATCATCTTGGTGATCGGCGCGTTCTCGTGGATGGCGACCGCCCGCCTCGTGCGGGCTGAGACGCTGACGCTCCGCGAACGCGCGTTCGTGCGATACGCCCGCTACATCGGCGTGCGGCGCGAGCTCGTGATGTGGCGGCACGTGGTGCCCGACGCCGCGCCGACGATCATCGTCGCCGCGACCGCGAGCATCTCGACGGCTATCCTGACCGAGTCGGCGCTGAGCTTCCTCGGCCTCGGCATCCAGCCGCCGATGGCGTCGTGGGGGAGCCTCCTCGAGTCGGCGCAGGGGAGCCTGCAGACGGCGCCGTACCTGGCGCTGATCCCCGGCATCCTGATCCTGCTCACCGTGCTCTCGTTCAATGTGCTCGGCGATGCGCTGCGGCGGTCGGTCAGTGAAGGGGGTGCGTCATGACGGTCCCCACTCCCGCTCCCGGCGGGCAGCGCCACGCGTCGGGTGCCGGGGGCCTGGCAGCCACCTCGAGCACCGCTTCGACGGCAGGCGACGTGCTGCTGAGCGTCGAGGGCCTCGACGTCGACCTCGCCGGCCGCACCGGCGGCCGCGTGCGCGTGCTCGACGACGTCTCGTTCGAGGTTCCCCGGGGCCGCGTCGTCGGGATCGTCGGCGAGTCCGGGTCGGGCAAGACGATGCTGCTGCGCGCGCTCATGGGCATCCTTCCCGAAGGTGCCACGCGCGAGTGGCGGCACGTTCTCCTCGACGGCCGTGACGTCACGGCCGCGATGTCGCGCGAGCGGCTGCCGGCGGCGATGGTCTTCCAGGACCCGATGACCTCGTTCAACCCGCTCGTGAGGATCGGCGCGCATCTCTCCGAGGTGGCGCAGCGGTTCCAGCGGGTCGGGCGGCGTCAGGCGACGGCGCTCGCACGCGAGGCGCTCGTCGCGGTGCGCATCCCCGACCCCGACCGCGTGCTGTCGCGGTACCCGCACGAGCTTTCGGGCGGCATGCGCCAGCGCGCGATGATCGCGATGGCACTCCTCGCGCGACCCGAGCTGCTGCTCGCCGACGAGCCCACGACGGCGCTCGACGCCACGATCCAGGCGCAGATCCTTGCGCTGCTGCGCACCCTGCAAGCGGAGCGCTCGCTGACGGTGCTCATCGTGACGCACGATCTCGCCGTGGTTGCGGCCGTCTGCGATGAGGTGCTCGTGATGAAGGACGGTCGCATCGTGGAGGCCGGCGACGTCGATCGCGTCTTCCGCGAGCCGCAGCACGCGTACACCCGGGAGCTGCTGGATGCCGCGCCCGCCGCGCCGTCGACAGGGGAGGAGGACGCATGACCGGGCGTCTGCCGGACGATCTCGTGCGGGTCGAGGGACTCGTGAAGACCTTCCCGCTGCGCAACGCGTGGGGCCGAACGACCGGCACCGTCCGTGCCGTCGACGGGGTCGACCTCACCATCCGACGCGGCGAGACGCTCGCCCTCGTGGGGGAGTCGGGGAGCGGCAAGTCGACCCTGGGCCGCTGCATCCTGCAGATGGACGAGCCGACGAGCGGCAGCGTCACGTACGACGGCGTCGACCTCACGACGCTCGCCCGTGCCCGCCGCGCGCCCTACCACCGCTCGATGCAGGTCATCTTCCAGGACCCGTTCTCGTCGCTGAACCCGCATCGCACGGCACTCCAGAACGTCATGGAGCCGCTCACCGTGCTCGCCCCCGACGCGGATCCGCGCGTGCAGGCGATCGAGGCGCTCGCCGCGGTCGGGATCGACGGCGACGCCGTCCACCGCCGACCGCGCGCGTTCTCGGGCGGCCAGCGTCAGCGCATCGTGATCGCGCGCGCGATCGCCGTGCGTCCAGGATTCGTCGTGTGCGACGAGCCGCTCTCGGCGCTCGACATGTCGATCCAGGCGCAGGTCACCGACCTGCTGCTGCGCCTGCAGCGCGAGCTCGCGCTGACGTACCTGTTCATCTCGCACGACCTCTCCGTCGTGCGAGAGATCGCGACGCGCACCGCCGTGATGAACCGCGGCCGCATCGTCGAGCTCGGCCCCACCGCTGAGGTGTTCGCGTCGCCGCAGCACCCCTATACGCGTCATCTCCTCGATGCCGCGCTGTCGACGGACCCGGTGCAGGCGCGACGCCGTCTGGAGCGCATCTCCACGCGACCGGAGCCTGTCGGCCTCGAGCCCGACGGCACCGCGCTCGCCGAGATCTCGCCCGGCCACTTCGTGCTCCGCTGACGCAGGGCTGAAGTCTTCGCGATCGTCAAGCGCGTTTCGTCTCGCTTCGCTCGCTCAACGACCGGGGGGCATAGTTCCGGTCGTTGAGCGAGGGAGCGCCGGCGACCGAGACGAAACGCGCCGAAGTCTCCGCGATCGTCCGGCGCGTTTCGTTTCGCTCGTTCCTCGCTCGCTCAACCACCGAGGCATAGTTCCGGTCGTTGAGCGAGGGAGCGCCAGCGACCGAGACGAAACGCGTCGAAGTCTCCGCGATCGTCCGGCGCGTTTCGTCTCGCTCGTTCCTCGCTCGCTCAACGACCGGCGTCGGCGGATCAGCCGCCGTACTCGACGAGCAGCGCCCGGGCGCCGTCCGCGAGCGCGGCGACACGTGCGGCGGCGTCGTCGCGGGACTCGCCCCGTACGTCGAGGTAGAGCTTGAGCTTGGGCTCGGTGCCGCTCGGCCGCACGATCACGCGCGAGCCGTCCGCGAGCCAGAGCCGCAGGACGTCGCCCGGCGGAAGGTCTTCGAACCCGTCCTGCAGGTCGTCGATGCGGTCCACCGCGACATCTCCGATGGATTCCGGATGCCGGGCCCGCAGCGCCGCCATGATGCCCGAGATCTGCGACACGTCGTCGACGCGGATCGACACCTGATCGCTCGCGAAGGCGCCGAACTGCTCCTCGAACTCGGCGAGGAGATCCCCCAGCGTCGCCCCACGACCGCGCGCCTCGGTCACCATGCCGAGGATCGCCACGGCGGCCGAGATCCCGTCCTTGTCGCGCACCGTGGCCGGGTTCACGAGGTAGCCGAGCGCCTCCTCGAATCCGAACACGATGCCGGGGGCGCGGGAGATCCACTTGAAGCCCGTCAGCGTGGCGTGGAAGTCGAGGCCGTAGTGCTCGGCGACGGCCTGCAGGCCGGGGGACGAGACCAGCGAGCAGGCCAGCGAGGCGCCCTCGGGGGCAGGGCCGCCAGCCGTCGTGAGCTGCGCGGCGCGCCACCCCAGCAGCAGGCCGATCTCGTTGCCGGTCAGCCGCCGCCAGCCGCCCTCGGCGGAGTCGTCGGGCAGGGCGACGGCGAGCCGGTCGGCGTCGGGGTCGTTGGCGATCACGAGCTCGGCGCCCGCTTCGCGGGCGGCTTCGAAGGCGAGGTCCATCGCACCCGGCTCTTCAGGGTTCGGGAACGCCACGGTCGGGAAGGTGCCGTCGGGCTCGAGCTGCGCCGACACCGGCACCGGCGCCGGATAGCCGGCGACCTCGAGGATGCGCGACAGCGTCTCCCACCCGACGCCATGCATCGCGGTGTAGACCCAGGTGAGACCCTCGGCTCCGGCCGGCGCCGGGGCGACGGCGGCGGTCTCGGCGATGTAGTCGTCTACCACGCTCTCGGTGGCCACCTCGAAGGCGAGCGAGCGGGGGAGGGTGCTGATGTCGCCGACCTCCGCCACCTGCGCGATATGCGCGGCGATCTCCGCATCGGCGGGCGAGACGATCTGCGAGCCGTCATCGGCGCCGCCCAGGTACACCTTGTAGCCGTTGTCGTCGGGCGGGTTGTGGCTCGCGGTCACCATGACGCCGGCCGCGGCGCCGAGGTGCCGCACCGCGAAAGCGAGCACGGGGGTCGGCAGCAGGCGGGGGAGCAGGATGGCGCGCAGGCCGGCGCCTGCGAAGATCTCGGCGGAGTCGCGTGCGAACACGTCGGAGTTGCGACGACCGTCGTAGCCGATCACGACGATCGGGGCCTCGTCAAGGATGCCGGGGACCTCCGGCCCCTCCGCCTCGAGCGCATCGATCGACGGCGGCTCGGTGAGCTCCGGCGCATCGGGCATCGTCACGCCAGCGGCGGCATCCGATGCCTCCGCGGCGCCCTCGGCGGCATCCGGTGCCTCCGCAGCATCGTCGGCGCCGGCATCCGCGGCGCGCTCCGCG
>NZ_DATCVK010000149.1:0-16815 GCF_036566905.1 Microbacterium sp.
AGCGCGGTGGCGGCACGCGCGACAGCGGCGGCGGACGCCGGACGCTCCTCGGGCTTCTTCGCGATCATCGCCATCACGAGGTTCTGGACCGGCACGGCGACCGTGGCCGGCAGAGGGGCCGGTTGCTCGTTGATCTGCGCCATCGCGATGGCGACCTGCGACTCGCCCGTGAACGGCCGCTTGCCCGCGAGGCACTCGTAGGCGACGATCCCGAGCGAGTAGATGTCGGTGGCGGGGGATGCCGGGTGCCCGGACGCCTGCTCGGGCGACAGGTACTGCACGGTGCCCATCACCTGACCGGTGGCGGTGAGCGGCACCTGGTCGGCGATGCGGGCGATGCCGAAATCGGTGATCTTCACGCGGCCGTCGGGCGTGATGAGGAGGTTGCCGGGCTTGATGTCGCGGTGCACGAGGCCGGCCGCGTGCGCGGCCTGCAATGCGGCCGACGTCTGGGCCACGATGTCGAGGGTCTTGTCGGTCGACAGCGATCCGTCGCGTTCGAGGATCGTCGACAGCGCCTCGCCGGGAACGAGTTCCATGACGAGGAAGGCGCTGCCGGCCTCCTCGCCGTAGTCGAACACGCTCGCGATGCCCTCGTGGTTCACGAGAGCCGCATGACGGGCCTCGGCACGGAAGCGCTCCAGGAATCCTGGGTCCCCCATGTATTCGTCTTTGAGGATCTTGATGGCGACGGTCCGTCCGATGACGTGGTCGGTCGCTTCCCAGACCTCGCCCATGCCGCCGATCGCTATGCGCGAATCGAGTTCGTATCGGCCGCCGAAGGTCACGCCCTGCGTCGGTCTCATTTGCCCAGCACCGCCTCCATGACCTTCTTCGCGATAGGAGCGGCGATGGTGTTGCCGCTGCCCGACTGTCCTTGCCTGCCGCCGTCCTCCACGACCACTGCGACCGCGACTTCGGGGTTCTGGGCCGGGGCGAACCCTGTGAACCAGAGGGTATATGGCTCGTCGCCGGTGTTCTCCGCGGTTCCGGTCTTTCCGGCCACGTCGACCCCGTCTATTCTTGCACCCGACGCCGCACCGTCACTGACATTGGCCACCATCATCGTGACCAGCTCGTCAGCGAGGTTGGCGTCGAGAGCCCGCCCGAACTCCGTGTCGTCGAAGGTCTTCTGTACCGACAGGTCCGGGCCGATCACACGATCCACCATGCGGGGGTTCATCACCATTCCACCGTTCGCGATGCCCGCCGACACCATCGCCATCTGCAGCGGCGTCGCCGTCACCTGACCCTGGCCGAACCCGCTCAGCGCCGTCTGGGCGTCGTCCTGGATCGTCCGCGGGTATCCCGACGGCGTCGACGTGAGCGGCAGCTCGAACAGCTGGTTGAAGCCGTACTTCTCGGCCTCTTCGCGGATGGCGGTGTCGCCGAGCTCCACAGCGAGCTCCGCGAACGGGATGTTGCAGCTCAGGCGCAGCGCATCGGCGAGGGTGACCGTGTCGCCGCCGCCGCACGTGCCGCCGCTGGCGTTGTGGACGATGCTGCTGGACTGCGGCAGCTGGTAGGTCGCGGGGTTCGGGAGCGTCGACTGCGGCGTGTAGTCGCCGGAGGCGAGCGCGGCCGAGGCGACCACCAGCTTGAACGTCGAGCCGGGCGGGTTCAGATCGCCGCCGATCGCGCGGTCCGACAGTGGCTTGCCCGGATCTGCGACGAGAGCGTCATACGCGGCGTTCACCGCGTCGGTGTCGTGCGATGCCAGGACGTTGGTGTCGTAGCTGGGGCTCGTCACCATCGCCAGGATGCGCCCGGTCGCCGGCTCGATCGCGATGATGCCGCCCTGCAGGTCGCCGAGCGCCTCGTAGGCGGCCCGCTGCACGTCGGCGTCGAGGGACAGCACCACGTTCGAGCCGCGCGGCGGCTGCCCGGTGAAGATCCGCTCCACGCGCGAGAAGAACTGCGAGCCCGCCGTGCCGCTGAGCTCCTGGTTCATCGCGAGCTCGATGTTGGTCGCCGAGTTGAGCACGGGGTTGATGTAGCCGGTGACGGGCGCCCACATGGCGGCATCCGTGTACACGCGCTGCCAGCTGTAGAGGTCGTCGGACGGCACCGACGAGGCGATCGCGGCTCCGCTCGCGATGATGGAGCCGCGCTGCACCTCGTACGAGTCGTAGAGCGAACGACGGTTCTCGGGATTGGCCGCCAGCTCGTCGGCCTGGATCACCTGGATCCAGCTCGTCGACGCGAACAGCGCGAGGAACATCACCAGCATCAGGACGCTGAGGCGACGAAGTTCTTTGGTCATGTCAGCCGATCACCACCCGCGGTCGACTGCGGACGGCATCCGAGATGCGCAGCAGCAGCGCGACGATGATCCAGTTCGCCACGAGCGACGAGCCGCCCGCCGCCAGGAACGGCGTGGTGAGGCCGGTGAGCGGGATGAGGCGGGTGACGCCGCCGACCATGATGAACACCTGCAGTGCGATCGTGAACGACAGGCCGGTCGCGAGCAGCTTGCCGAAGTCGTCCTGCCCGGCCAGGCCGATGCGGATGCCGCGGCTCGTGAAGACCATGTACAGGCACAGGATCGCGAACACGCCGATCAGGCCGAGCTCTTCGCCGAGGGCCGGCAGGATGTAGTCGCTCTCCGCGACCGGCGTGAGGTACGGCCGCCCCTGACCGAGCCCGGTGCCCAGGAGCCCGCCGTTGGCCATGCCGAAGATGCCGTTGACGAGCTGGTAGCTGGAACCGCCCATCAGGTCGGGGTTGAACGCGTCGAGCCAGTTCGTGAACCGCGCGCCCACGTACGGAAGGATGCGCGACGCGAGGAACGCGCCCGAGACCGCGAGCACGACGCCGATGAGCACCCAGCTGGTCTTGCCCGTCGCGACGTAGAGCATCGCGACGAACATGCCGAAGATCAGCACGCCGGTGCCGAGGTCGCGCTGCAGCACGATGATGCCGAGCGAGACGAGCCAGATGACCAGCAGCGGGCCGAGCTCGCGCCCGCGTGGCCAGGTGAGGCCGAGGAACCGGGTGCCTGTGGAGGTGAGGCTCTCGCGGGTGCGCACCAGGTAGCCGGCGAAGAATATGCCCAGGGCGATCTTGGCGAGCTCGCCCGGCTGGAACGAGAAGAAGCCCAGGTCGACCCACACATCGGCGTTGCCGCCGGCGCTGAGACCCGGGATCACTGGGAGGATCAGCAGCGCGATGCCGACGAAGCCGAAGATGTACGTGTAGCGGAACAGCACGCGGTAGTTGTGCAGGAACATCACCACGAGGATCGCCGCGATCAGGGCGATCGCCGCCCACGCGAGCTGCCGCGTCGAATACGCCTCCCAGCCGTGGCGCTCCCGGTAGAGGTCGAGGCGGTAGATCATCGCGAGGCCGAGCCCCGTGAGGAGCGTCGCGATGGGCACGACGAAGGGATCGGCGTCGCGGGCGCGCAGGCGCAGCAGGATGTGCAGGGCGATCACCAGGGCGGTGAGGCCGCCGCAGTAGACCAGGAACGTCCAGTCGATGGCACCGAGCGCACCCAGCTGGACGAGGGCGATCGCCGACCCGTTGATCGCGAACGCGAAGACCAGCAGAGCAAGTTCGCGGTTGCGCTGCGTCTGCGGCACGCGGATGCGCCGAAGCGCCCGCACCACGGCGGTGTCCGTCGAGACCGCGTCGGTGGGCGTGCTGGTGGGGGCGCTCATCCGCCTCCTCCCGACAGGTCGCTGATTCCCGACACGATCTGGCGCGCGTGCGAGAGCGAGTTGGCCGAGATCGTGCCCTCCACCGTCGCACGGGCGAACTGCGACAGCGAATCGAGCGGGATGCCGGTGTCTTCGTACGGCGTCGACAGCGAGATCGGCCCGATGTTCTGCTGCACGCCCTGGTAGATCACGACGGTGTCCTCATCGGCGCCGACGAAGTAGCGCGTCTGGGTCCACTGGTACCCGAGCCACGCCGCACCGGCGATGAGCACGAGCACCAGGGCGACGCCGACGATCCATCCGACGCGCCGGCGGCGTGCGCGGCGGCGGTCCTCCTCGATGAGCTCCTCGAGGAACTCCGCAGCCGGCTCGAAATGCGTCGGCTCGTTCGCCGCCTGCCGGTTGGGGTGCAGCCAGCTGGTGCGGCCCGGGCGCGCGGCGGACACGTCGATGCCGGTGGGGTTGGACGCGGATCCCACGATGGTGGGCGTGCCCGAGAAGAGCGGATGCTGCCCGCCGACGTCGACGATGACGATAGTGACGTTGTCGGGGGCGCCGCCGTCGAGGGCCTGCTTCAGCAGGCTGTCGGCGGTGCGTCCGGGCGCGAGTCCGAGACCCATCGCCTTCGCCGTGTGCGGGTCGTCCACCACGCCCGACAGGCCGTCCGAGCAGAGCAGCCAGCGGTCGCCCGGCTGCGTCGGCATGATGAACGTGTCGAGCTCGGGGTCGGTGTCCATATCGCCGAGCACGCGCATGAGCACGGAGCGACGCGGGTGGTAGCGGGCCTCTTCGGGCGTGATGCGGCCGGAGTCGACGAGGCGCTGCACGAACGTGTGGTCGGTGGTGATCTGGGTGAGCGCGCCATCGCGGTACAGGTAGATGCGCGAGTCGCCGATGTGGGCGATGACCGCGTACTCGTCGACCATGATGAGCGCGCTGACGGTGGTGCCCATGCCGGCGAGTTCCGGTCGGACGCCGACGGTGTCGGCGAGGTCGACCGCGGCATCCGATATCGCGTCGCGCAGCGCCCGCTCCGCGTCGGCCGTGGAGTCGTAGGGGCGATCGAGAGCCTGCAGCCGGGTGATCGCGATGCTCGAGGCGACGTCGCCACCCGCGTGGCCGCCCATGCCGTCGGCGACGACGAAGAGGTTCGAGCCGGCGTAGCCGGAGTCCTGATTGTTGGAGCGCACCTTGCCGGTGTGCGAGATCGCGGCGCTCGAGCCCTGGAAGACCATGTGGCAGGGGTCCGCCCGCTACTTCCGCAGCTCGAACGTCGTCGCGCCGACCTTGATGGGCGCGCCGACGTTCACGGGTACGGGAGAAGTCACGCGGGCGCCGTCGTGCCAGGTGCCGTTCGTCGAGTCGAGGTCCTGGATCATCCACTGGTCGCCCCACAGCACCAGACGGGCGTGGTGGCTGGAGGTGTAGTCGTCGCGGATCACGAGCCCCGACTCGCTCGAGCGGCCGATGGTGAGCGGCTCGTTGCCGAGCGGGAGTTCGAGACCCGCCTTGGGCCCGCTCGTGATCACGATCCGTGACACCGCGGCCGTCGTCGCCTGTCCGCCCGGCTGGGTGGACGGCGCGGAGGCCACCGGGGCGACCGGCGCCGTGACGGACGAGGCGGCTGCGGGAACGGATGCCGCTGGCCCGGCGGCAGCGGCAGCGGCATCCGGCATCCGGCGTACCTTCACACCGAACAGGTCGGCGCGCAGCGAGTACACGACGGCGAAGACGAACGCCCAGAGGAGCACCAGGAAGCCGATGCGCAGGAGGAGAAGGGTCAGCTCGCTCATGCCAGCGGCCCCCGCTCCTGCGGGTCGTACGCGGCGCGCGCGCCGAACGCCCGCGTGGCGTCGTCGACCGGTGCCGCCGGCCGCGCTGTCGCGGCCTGCGCGACGACGCGGAACACGATGTCGGTGCGGCCGATCCGGACCGTCGAGTCGGGCGGCAGCGCCGCCTCGGTGACCTTGCGGCCGTCGAGCAGCGTGCCGTTGGTGGAGCCCAGGTCGCGCACCATGGCGCGCTCGCCGTCCCACAGGATCTCGACGTGCTTGCGGCTCGTGCCCGAGTCGGCGACCGTGATGTCGGCGTCGCTGCCGCGGCCGATGACCGTGCGCGACTTCGTCAGCGGGATGCGGCGGCCCTCCACGTCCACGACGCCCCGCCACGCGACGCGGCCGCCCTGTGCCGTCGTCGACTCGACCCGCAGCGTGCCGGTGGACAGCTCGTCGTCCCGTCGCAGCGTGATCGTCACCGGGCCGGCGAACGAATAGCCCTGGGCCTTGGCGTGCGCATGCACGAGCGTGTCGAGCTCGTGCGTGAGCGCATCGCCGAGCCCCGAGATGCGGTCGTCGTCGGCGGGTGAGAGCCGCACGGTGAAGGTGTTCGGCGCGAGGATGCGGTCGCGGCTGACCACGGCGGCCTTCTTGTCGAGTTCGCTGCGCAGGGCGGACGCGATCTCGACAGGCTGGATGCCGCTGCGAAAGGTCTTCGCGAACGCGCTGTTCACCGCGCGTTCGAGACCTTTCTCGAAGCTGTCAAGTAGTCCCACGGAGCTCCTCTTGAGGGGGGTGCCGGTTGCTACATGCTAATTGCACAGTCTGTGCCGACGATGGATCGTGCTCGCGATCAGGCGAGTTAGAACCAGGCCGCGACGCATGATATCCTCGGCAAGTTGAGTTTCGCGGGATCTTCGGATGCCGTGGCTCGCGCGAGTGGCGGAATAGGCAGACGCGCTGGCTTCAGGTGCCAGTGCCCGAAAGGGCGTGGGGGTTCAACTCCCCCCTCGCGCACAGCGCAGAATAGACCCCCGACCCGGGAACTCCCGGGCGGGGGTCTTTTCGTGCCCCGCTGTCATGGGCTCCATGGACTGATGACCACGACGACACTGAGGGCGATCAGCACCCCGATCCCGATGAGTACCCAGCCCCACGGCGGCACGCCCCACATGCGTCGCCCGGTCCGGGTGGTGGGGCTGGAGGGAGCCACGGCGGCGGCGTCCGCCGCGACCTCGTCCGGCTTCCGGTCCGTCCACTGCGTCCCATCCCAGTAGCGGCTCTCGCCGTTCGCGTGCGGGGCTGGGTACCACCCGGGATCTGCCGGGGGAGCGTCGTGGTCTGTCATGCGGTCAGCGTAGCCAGTGAGCATCACGCAGAGGATGCCGAACGCGCTGCGAGCGGCCCATTCCTCGGACTCGAAGACTTATGCTCGCACCATGAGTGGCCGGGACTCCGCCCAGGACAAGCCGCTCGACCTGCCCGGGGTCGATCATCTGGGCGAGGGTGTGTATCTCGCCGTTCTCATGGCGGGACGCATCCGTGCGCGAGAGGTGGCGGCGAAGCTCGGCATGGATGAGCCGACCACGTTCGCGCGCTTGGAGGAGCTGCGCTCCGCCGGGCTCGTCACCCGGCTGGAATCGGCGGACCCCGAGTACTCGGCCGTCGACCCGCGGTTCGCGGTCCGTGCGCTGGCCGAGCAGCTGAGCGAGCAGACGCAACGGCTGCGCGAGGCCATTCCCGCGCTGGCGGATCACTTCGATGCGGCCGCCACCTCTTCCGCGGATGTGCCGCAGAGCATGTTCGTCACCGATCCGGATGCGGTCGCCGGCTGGTACGCCCGTCTCCAGCACCAGGCCGAGCGTGAGTTCCTCGCCTTCGACCGCCCGCCGTATGTGGCCGCCTCCTTCGACCCGTTCGAATCCGCTGTCCTGGCCCGGGGCGTCCAGTGGCGCGCGATCTACACGGTGTCGAGCTTCGACGAGGGCGCGACGTGGGATGAGGTGGGAGCACTCGCCGAGCAGGGGGAGCAGTCGCGCATCACGGATGACCTGCCCATCAAGCTGGTCGTCGTCGACCGCGCCGTCGCCCTCGTCTCGCTGAGCCTCGAGCCTGGCGAGGTCGTGGCGCTCGTGACCCACGCGCTGCCCCTGGTCGCCGCGTTGTGCACCCTCTTCGAGTACGAGTGGGCGAGAGCCGTCCCGCTCACTGCGGCCGCGCCCCTGCGCGGCCTGCCCGAGACGGCCAGACGCTACCCCTCTCCGCAGACGGACAGTCCCTCGTCCGAGGATCTCTCCATCCTGACGCTCATGGCCGTGGGGATGAAGGACGACGCCATCGCACGCCGACTGGGGATCTCGGCGCGCACGCTGCGGCGGCGCAGCCAGGAGCTCATGGCCGGCCTCGGCGCGAGCAATCGTTTCCAGGCCGGCGTGGAGGCGTCCCGGCGCGGCTGGATCTGACCGCGGATGTAACGTCGACGTTTCAACAGCTGGCCGGTTGAGGTCGGTGGCCGTATCCGGCCAGAGCTGACGGGGTGTGACCTCGCAGAATGAGGACCAGCTCGATCCGCCCCGGGGTCGCGCCGCACATCTCGAGGACCACCGTGACCTACTCCACTCGCGCGCCTCTGCGCACGACGGCCTTGTGCGCAGTCGTCGCGCTGCTGTCCACGCTCGCGCTCGCCATGACTCCGACCGTGGCTGCTGCGGCGGCAACGCCGCTGACGGCTCTGCAGCCCGACCCCTCCGCATACGACGACGGTCGCTACATCGTCACGCTCCGCGATGCGTCGGTCGCGACGTATCGAGGCGGAGTCACCTCGTACCGTGGCACCCAGCCCGGCGAGGGTGACGAGCTGGATGTGCGCTCGAAGGCCGTCGCGGCCTACTCCGACCGTCTTGCAGCGGAACAGGAGGCGGTCGCTGCGGATGCCGGCGCCAGCATCGTCAGCTCGTACACGCTCGCCACCAACGGATTCACCAGTGCGCTGACCGCTCAGCAGGCCGCCGACCTGGCCGCGGATCCGCGCGTCGCGGCGGTGGTGAAGGACGAACTTCTCCACCTGCAGACGGCAGCTCCCTCCACGGACTTCATCGGGCTCAGCGGCGAGGACGGCGTGTGGGCGACTCTCGGCGGGATAGACGCCGCGGGCGAGGGCGTGGTGGTCGGGATCATCGACTCCGGCGTCGCGCCGGAGAATCCGTCGTTCGCCGGCGACGCGCTCGCCGCCGACCCCGGCGCAGCCCCCTACCGGGACGGCGATGCCATCGTGTTCGAGAAGGGCGATGGCAACCAGTTCCGCGGCACGTGTCAGACAGGCGTCGCCTTCGACAGCGACGACTGCACGACCAAGCTGGTCGGAGCACGGTACTTCGTGGACAACTACGGTGCCGACTACATCGGATCGGACCGTGGCGAGGTCGTGTCGCCCCGCGATGGCAACGGACACGGCTCGCACACGGCGAGCACCGCGGCAGGCAACGCCGGTGTCACCGCGCACGTCGCCGGCAGGGACCTCGGCGCGATCTCGGGCGTTGCGCCGGCGGCGAAGGTCGCCGTGTACAAGGCCTGCTGGACCGGCCCGACCGCCTTCGACGACGGTTGCATGACAGGCGACCTGCTCGCCGCCATCGATGCCGCAGTGGCCGATCGGGTGGACGTCATCAACTACTCCATCGGCGGCGGCGGCGCCATCAGCACCGTCGCGCTGACCGATCAGGCGTTCCTCGGCGCCGCGGCCGCGGGAATCTTCGTCGCCGCCTCCGCCGGCAACGACGGCCCTGCCGAGTCCACGGTCGACAACGCCGCACCGTGGATCACGACGGTGGCGGCCAGCACCATTCCGAGCTACGAGGCGACCGTCCGCACCGGCGACGGCAACGCCTACGCCGGTGGCACCATCGCCGACACCGCCGGCGTGAGCGGCCCGTTCGTGACAGCGAGCAGTGTCGCTGCCGCCGGAGCGGCGGACGCGCACCTGTGCGGCCCTGAGACGCTCGATCCGGCCAAGGCGGAGGGAGCGATCGTCCTGTGCGAGCGCGGCGTCGTCGACCGGACCGCCAAGTCGGCCGAGGTTGCCCGCGCCGGCGGAATCGCGATGGTGCTGGTCAACCCGACGGCGAACTCGATCGACCTCGATGTCCACGCCGTTCCGACCATCCACGTCGACGCCGACGCGTTCGAAGCGCTGAAGGCCTATGCGGCGACCCCCGGCGGCACGGCCGCGTTCGAGGACGGCAACACGAGCGGGAGCCCATCGCCGGTGACGCCGCAGCTCGCCGGCTTCTCGTCGCGTGGCCCCGTGCTGGCCGACGGCGGAGACATCCTGAAGCCGGACATCACGGCGCCGGGCGTGGCGATCCTCGCCGACGGCCGCAATGCCGAGGGCGAGGAACCGACCTTCGAGCTCCTCTCGGGCACATCGATGGCCTCGCCTCACGTCGCCGGACTCGCCGCACTGTACCTGGGTGCGCATCCCGATGCCGCACCTTCGGAGATCAAGTCCGCGCTCATGACGACGGCATCCCACACGCTCGAACCCGACGGATCCGAGTTCACCGATCCTTTCGGCGAGGGTTCGGGACAGGTGGAGCCGGCGCGCTTCCTCGACCCTGGACTCCTGTTCCTCAACGGGATCGATGACTGGAACGGCTACATCCAGGGAATCGGCGCGGCGGACCTCGGGGTGCAGTCCATCGACCCCTCCGACCTCAACCTCGCCTCGGTGGCCGTCGGAAGCCTCGCCGGCGTGCAGACGATCACCCGCACGGTGACCGCGACCCGCCCTGGTTCGTACACCGCGGCCGACGTGACGGTGCCGGGAGTCGATGTGACCGTGAGTCCGACTCTCCTCGAGTTCGCATCCGCCGGCGAGGAGAAGTCGTTCACCATCACCTTCCGTCGTGTGAGCGCACCGCTCGACGTGTTCACCACGGGCACACTCCGCTGGGCGGGATCGGAAGGCGACACCGTGGTGGTGCCGCTGGCGGTGCGACCGAGTGTCATCGCCGTCCCCAGGACGGCGACCGGAGAGGGCATCGACGGCTCCCTCGAGCTGCCGGTCGCGGCAGGCGAGACGATGGACGTTCCACTCGCCGCATCCGGCCTCGTCGCCGGCCGGACCGTGCGAGGCTCGGGCGCCACCGGCGCAGCTCCCGCCCGTCACGTCATCGAGGTCCCCGAGGGCACCACTTCCGCCCGCTTCGAGCTCGTGGGCGCCGACGCGCGGAGCGACCTCGACCTCGCGCTCTACCAGGTCGACGGTTTCGGAGGTCTGCTGTACCTCGACCAGGCGACCTCCCCCGGAGCGGACGAGAACATCGTCCGCGCCGACCTGGCCGCCGGAGAATACGTGCTCGATGTCTCCTTCTTCTCCGGTGAGGGCGACCTGGACTACGAACTGACGAGCTATCTGCTGGGTGGCGACCCTGACGAGGGGACGCTGCGCGCCGACCCCGCCGTGCTGGCCATGCACATGGGCGAGACATCCCCGGCCACGATCTCCTGGTCCGGCCTGACGCCCGGATCTCGCTACTTCGGACGCGTCGCCTACGGTGCGACCGGCGCCACGACCGACCTGTACGTGACGACGCCGGGCGAACCACCGGTGTCAGCGGACGAGCCCGCGATCGTGGTCTCTCCCGATTACGTGCGTCCGGGACGGACCTTCACCGTCGCAGCCGTCGGCCTGCCCGCACGCACCGACTACGAGATCGCGCTCGAAGGCACTGTCGCCGCCACCGGAAGCACCGGCGACGACGGGACGGCGGCGCGTCGGCTGACCCTTCCGGATGACGCGGCGGACGGCGCACACGACGTGAGCATCACGGCGGGGGATGTCCATCTCACGGGCGGGCTCGTCGCCACACGGCTGCTCGTGCACGATGTGTTCGAGAACGTCGAATACCTCGCCGATGGCGGCGCCTCGGTGTCGGCCGAGGTGATGTTCGGGGGCGAGGGCGTCGTGCACACGACGGTCACCAGCGCCGGCGGCACAGAGATGCTGCGCGAGGATCTCGACGTGTACAGCGATCCGATGTTCGATGCCGATTCCGCCCGCACCACCGCGGTGCGACTCGCGCCCGGCGATTACGTGGTGCGGGCGTGGGCAGACGGCGAAGAAGGCCCGATGCAGGAGAGGGAGCGGGTGTTCGTCGTGGAGGAGACGGCGCCGAGCGCGCTCACGCTCACCCGGAACCCGGACGACGAGAACGCCGTCGACCTCTTCTACGACAACTCCGTCGGTGCTGTCACGCAGGCGACCATCAGGTCGAAGACGTGTGCCGGCCCGCTCGTGTTCGGCTCCGTGTGGATCGACAAGCCGGTCGTGACCGCGACCTTCGACCTGACCGGCATCACCGGTATCGACGTGATCGTCGACGGCGAGGTCGCGGGCTCGTTCGCGAACACCGGCTCCGAACGGTGTGCCGCGCGGACCGAGGTCTCGCACGACTTCTGGGTCGTGGCCTCGGACCCCTCCGTCGACGGATCGAGCCGAGTCGCCGAGGGGGTCACGCTTACCGTGAACAACCGGTACCCGGCCTACAGCGGCGGCTTCGACCTCTCGGCGGGCTACGGGTCCGACATCTACGGCCCTCGCTTCTACACGGAGCAGGTCCCCCACGACCGTGTGACGGAGCCGGGGCCCGTTGTGACCAGAACGATCGCGGCGGCGGAGGGCGAGCCGTTCTGGGTGCGCGCCAAGTACGAGGTGCTCACACCCGACATCCACATCTCGGCGCATCGGGTGGTCTACGCCACTGCCGTCCGGCTCGCCGACCTGCAGCCGGTCGTCGACCCGGGCGTCCCAGGGACGGACGACCCGGGGAACCCTGGCTCCGGTGATCCCGGCTCCGGTGGTCCCGGCTCCGACGGCTCCGAGGGTCAGCCGACCGGCGGCAGCGACGCGGACCAACTGGCCGCGACCGGCGGTGGTGCCGCCATCGTGCTCGGCATCATGGCAGCACTCGCTCTGGCCGTCGGTGCGGTGCTCGTGCAGTCGCGTCGCCGACGTCGCGCCTAGGCGCGAGAACGAGCGTCTTGGTGGGGTGGTGTGGCGCGCGCCGCATCACCCCCACGGGGCACCACCGCCCCACGCGCCGCCTCCACGACCGGCGAGGATCCCCGCGGTCGCGCCCTCGGCTCAGCCTCCGCCGAGTCCGTCCAGCGAAGGCACGAGCGTGAACACGATCTCCTCGGTGTCGCGGCCGAGGCCGGGGGCGAAGTCGACGTTGCGCGACACCTCGGTGAACCCCACCTTCGTCAGCGCTGCGATCGAGCCGGCGTTGTGCGCGGCGGCGCGGGCGAACAGCGGGCGGATCGGCTCACGCGAGATCAGCAGGCGCAGGGCCGCGGTCGCGACGCCCCGGCCCCAGGCGTGGCGGGCGATCCAGTAGGTCACCTCGCGGTCGCCGTCGATCGTGAACGACGCGGCGGTGCCCGCAAATCCGCCGTTCTCCGTGACCACGAAGGACAGGACGTCATGATCGGCGCGCTGGCGGGCGATCCACGCGTCGAACGCGGCGCGGTCGTCGGGGTCCTCCGCCGTGAAGGCGGCCATGGCGATGGACTCGCGGTCGCGCATCATCTCGAAGATCGCGTCGAGGTCGTCGTCATCCAGAGCGCGCAGCTCGATGTGGTTCACGCGACCCACGCTAGCCACGGCATCCGACGCTGAGAAGGGTCGGCACCGGCGACGGGAAGGCGAGCGAGAGGCGGGGTTCAGGAGAGGCCGTGGATGCTGCGCAGCAGCGTCTCGGCGCGGTCGCCGTCCCGCGCCTGGAAGGCTTCGCGGAAGTTCTCGTACGCGGCGGTGCGGCCGAGGGGGCACTCGATCACCGGCTGCCAGCCGACCATGTCGCGGCGGATGGCGATCTCATACTCGCGGATGAACTGCAGCAGGGCGGCGTTGCCGCTGGCACGGGTGACCACGGTGAAGAAGGCGTGGCTTGCCGCCGCCAGCGCGCCGGAATCGTCGGCCCGCGATGCCGCGATGACGTCGTCCAGTCGCTCCAGCGCGAGATCCATCGCCTCCGCATCGGCCCGTGCCGAGGTCATCCGCACGGCGACGCCCATGTTGTAGGCGACCAGCTCGATGGTGTCGCTCTGCCGGCGTGGCTGCGACACGCGCGTGTAGCGGTGCGGCGAGACCTCGACCAGCCCCACGCGCTCGAGTCGCTGCAGCGCTTCGCGCACCGGCGTGCGCGAGACGCCGAGCCATTCGGCCAGCTCATGGTCGCGCAGGCGCTCCCCCGGCGCGAGGCGGCCGTCGAGGATCGCTTCGCCCAGGCGCTCGTACACCTCGTCTCCGAGGACGGCGCGGCTCGGCTCGAGCGGGACGAAGGGGGCAGTCATGAGTGGCACCAGTGTACGCCGGACGATTCACGCGCATACACCCCCTGATCCGGCCGGGTTCCGACCCTCGGGAAGCCGTCGGACGCGCATCAACTCGTGGAGCCCGGCCCTCGCCCTGGCGCTGATATATCGGTACGATGTGTCTGTCCACGTCTCCGACGTGGCCTATCCGGGGGGATCCGTCGACGCCCGGGCTTTCGAGCCTTGCTCAGCCCGGGCGTACGATGGGCCCGCGTTCCGATCGCGGCGGTGTGCAACATTTGTGTCACCATCCGAATTGGGTCTCGCCGCGCGCCCGCCTCTTCACTACGTTGGTGTCAACCGCCGCAATTGCGGGGGGATCAACGAAGAACGGCAAGTAATGAGCACGCAGGGCACCGTCAAGTGGTTCAACTCGGAGAAGGGCTTCGGCTTCATCGCTCCCGATGAAGGCGGCGCAGACGTCTTCGCGCACTACAGCGCCATCGAGTCGAGCGGCTACCGCTCGCTCGAAGAGAACCAGCGCGTCGAGTTCGAGATCGCGCAGGGACCCAAGGGTCTCCAGGCAGAGAACATCCGCCCGATCTGATCGGCGGACCGATCGCTTCACGCGGTCGAAGCCGCGGTACTCCGCCTCGCTGAAGCGGATGCCGCGGCTTCGTCGCGCCCGTGGCGAGCGCGCCGGATGCCTGGCGCGAGCGCGCCGGATGCCGCAGGAGCGCCTGCCGCGGCTTCGTCGCGCCTGGCGGGATACCCGCGCCGTCCGCCTCAGTCGCGCTCGCCGCGGACGAGTTCGATCCCCGCCCCGGCGAACTGACGCAGTGTCGCGTCCGGCAGGAACGCCCGCGTGAGCGCTCCGCCGATCCTCGTGAGGTCGCTCTCGTCGCGGAACAGCAGGTACATCGTCTCGTAGCGCGGGTGGAACTTCTGCTTGAACCGGTGCAGCGACTGGAAGCCGTAGACGGGCTCGAGCGCGCCGGCGAGCCGCTCGCTCAGCGCCGCGATGACGCCGGCATCCGCGGGATAGTCGTGCGCGAGTGGTGCGCCCGACAGCGACATGATCTCGGCGCCCTCCTCGGAGAAGAGCCGCGCCGACGAGCCGATGAGGTACTCCATCACGGGGCCGAAGCCGCCCTCGCGGCGGCGCATCAGATCGAGGGTCCACCCGCGCACGGTGCCGCCGCCGCCGTGGACCGGCAGCCACGAGAGGAACCCGTCGACGTCGCCGTTCGGTGCGATCGCCAGGGCGAGGCGCACCTCAGGATCCTCCGCCTCGACGAGCGTGCCGAGCGTGAACCCCATCTCGGGCAGCCCCTTGTCGCCGACCCACATCTCCGAGATCGCACGCAGCTGCTGCTGCACGCCCCACGACTCATCCTTCAGGCGCGTCATGCGGAACGTCATCTCCTCGCGTCCGGCCCGGTTGAGCGATGAGCGCACCGAGTTCCACCGCTTGCCGGTGAACTCGAGGCCCGGCAGGTCGACGATCGTGTCGTCGGCGACCACAAGGCTCCGCCATGACGATGGCACAGCTGCCCGCGTCGCCTCGTCGGCGCTGAAGAAGCAGGGGACGAGTCCCGCGCGCTCGGCATCGTGGATGAACTCCCGAACGGATGCCGGGCGCGACGCTGAAGGACCGAGCGGGTCGGCGAGGGCCAGCGCCACCCCGGCGCGCCGCTGGTAGGCGACGACGCCGTCGGCGGTGCGTGCGTAGCTGTTGCCCTCCCACGTGGTCATCCACGACAGCGTGCCGCCGCCGTGGGCGTGCAGCGTCCGCTTCACGTCCTCGACCGTCGGCGCGGGCTGCCGGCCGATCCGCGACGAACGGCGGGCGCGGAAAGCACGGCGCACCCAGATCAGGTACACGAGCATCAGCAGCCACATCGCGCCGCTCGCCAGAGCGAGCTCGGTCTCGCCGTCGATGGTGGCCTCGACCCTCGCTTCGCTCGCGAGGACGATGAGGCCGGCGATGAGCAGCGCGAAGAGCACGTTGATCACCGCGAGGACGACGGCCACGACCCAGGTCCACCGTCGACCGCGCCGCAGCCCGTTGGCCACGATGAGGATGACGACGGTGTCGATGGCGAAGTCGATGAAGCCGCCCGAAGCGGGCTGGGTCGGGCCGAACGGGCCGTCGGTCGGAACGAGGATCGTGACGATCTGGATCGCACCGAGCACGAGCACCGCGATGAACGCGATGAGCCGCTGCTCGCGGATCGTGGTGCGCTGGATGCGCAGCGACCGGTCGACGAACAGCACCAGCAGCACGGCGAGCAGGTGCTCGAGATCGGCGAGCGAGCCCCAGAACAGCATCGCGACGAAGACGAAGCCGAGCAGCACCAGCCACGCCCGCACCCGCCAGGGGCTGAGGAACAGGCCGACCGCCGCGGCGATGCACGCCATGGTTCCGCCCGACGCCCCCACGTCGAGCGCTGCCGCCTGCGTCTGGGCCCATGCCCACGGCAGTTGCGAGAAGGCCCACAGCAGCAGGGCCGTCGCGAAGATCGCGAAGAGCTGGCCGACCCAGTAGTACGCCAAGGCGACCCGCGTGCCACGTCGGAACTCGAGATACGCCATGCCGACGAACCCCGTGATCGTGAAGAGGTACACCCACGGCTGGTTGACGAAGAAGGTGCCGGTGACCGGCGTCCACCAGCGGCCCGCCTCGAAGGCGGGCAGTCCGTAGGCGACGACGTCGTAGAGGCCGGACTCCTCGAACGGCCGCCACAGCCCCTGCCACACCACTCCGACCACCAGGATCAGCGTGATCATGCTCAGCGTCCCCGGCATGCGCCGCATCACCGCGAGCACGCGGTTCGGTCTCTGAGTCGCCCCGTCGCTCATGCGATCACGATAGCGGCGGCCCCCGCCGCGGCGGGGGACCCGACCCCCGAACTCAGTGGCCGGGCGACAGACGTGCGTAGTCGGCGAGGGCCTTGGCGTCCTCGGCGTCGCGCAGGGCGCGGCGGGCGGCGTCGAGCGCGGCGACGGGATCCTCCGCCTGGCGGGCGCGCGCGAGCTCCCGCTGGGCCGACAGCAGTCGCGAT
>NZ_DATCVK010000150.1:0-14980 GCF_036566905.1 Microbacterium sp.
TGCCGGGGGGCCGGGCCGGGCCGGGCCGCGGCGTGCCCGCCGGGCGCGTCGCTCAGGGGAGCTTCGGCCAGTGGTCGGGCCCGAGCGAGCCGGCCGGGTAGTCGTCGAGGGGCACCTCACCCGCCCGCCAGGCGGCGAGCACCGGGTCGACGATGCGCCACGACTGCTCGGCGGCGTCTCCACGCACGGCGAGTGTCGCGTCGGCGTCGAGGATGCCCGACAGCACCTCGCCGTAGGCCTTGAGAGCGCCGGCGCCGAGGTCGGCCTCCAGGACCGCGCGCTCGAGCTCGAGCGGGTCGTCGCCGCCGTTGACGTTGAGCTCGAGGTCCATGCGGTCGGGCCCGAGCGAGAAGCGGAGCACCGAGCCGGGTGCGGCGCCCGTGAGCCCGTCCGGAACGTGGTTGACGGGCCGGAAGGTCACGACCACCTCGCCGTCCTTGCCCGCGAGCGCCTTGCCCGAGCGCAGGGTGAAAGGCACGCCCTGCCATCGTTCGTTGCGCACCTCGCAGGTGAGCTCCGCGAGCGTCTCGGTCTCGCGTGAGGGGTCGACATCCGGCTCGTCGACGTACGACGGCAGCCGGCGGTCGCCGACGGCGCCTGCGGTGTACCGCGCACGCCGCGACGCGATCGCCGGATCGTCCTGCCACACGTGCGTCGCGCGCAGCACCGCAGCGGTGGCATCGCGGAAGTCCCGCTCGTGCAGCGTGGCGGGCGGCTCCATCGCCAGCACTGCCATCACCTGCAGGAGGTGGCTCTGGATCATGTCGACCAGCGCGCCGGCGCGGTCGTAGTAGCCGGCGCGGCCCTCGAGGCCCAGCGTCTCGTCGTAGCGGACCACGACCGACTCGATGTGCTGCGACGACCACACGGGTGCGAACACGCGGTTGGCGAACCTGACGCCGAGCATGTTCAGGGTCGTCGACCGGCCGAGGAAGTGGTCGATGCGGAAGATCTGCTCCTCGGGCACCAGGGCGGTCACCGTCGCATTGAGCCGATGCGCCGAGGCCTCGTCGACGCCGAAGGGCTTCTCGAGCGCGAGCACCGTGCCATCGGGGATCGTCACGGCGGCGAGGGCCTCGCAGGCCGCCGCCGCCACGGCGGGCGGCACGGCGAAGTACAGCGCGAGGCGATCTCCGGGATCGGCGACCACCTGCTCGAGATCATGCGGGTCGGTGATGTCGGCGCGCTGGTAGGTCGTCTCGGCGACCGCTCGAAAGGCGTCGCCGAAACCACCCGCGGCGAACGATTCCTGCACGGTGTCGCGCCAGCGCGCGTCGTCCCAGTCGTCCATGCCCGCGCCGCGCAGCCGCACGCGGCGCTGCGGCTCCATCGTGAGCAGCTGCCCCAGGGCGGGCAGCAGCAGCCGGGAGGTGAGGTCGCCGGAGGCGCCGAGGATGACAAGCGTGGTCTCGTTGGCCATGAGGTCAACCTATTCACGCGCCACGGCGTCCGGGAGGGGCTTGTGCGATCGCCTCGGCGATGCCGACGCCGAACCCCTCGACAGGCCGGGCCGGCAAGAGGATCGTGGTCGTGGGGACACACACTGGGAGGCTGTCATGTTCACAACCGATCGTCCGTTCTCGAGCTTCGCCGTACCCGACATCGGCGAGGCCGTGGCGTTCTACCGCGACACCTTGGGGCTCGACGTGACCGTGTACGAGGAGATGGGCGGTGGGTTCACCATCGCGCTCCCCGGCGGCGGACACGTCTTCGTCTATCCGAAGGAGGATCACGAGCCGGCCGTGTTCACGATCCTGAACTTCAGCGTGGAGGATGTCGACGCCGCCGTCGACGACCTCAACGCCCGTGGGGTCACCACGAAGATCTACAGCGACCCCGACTACGGCACGGATGAGAAGGGAATCTCGCGCGGCTTCGAGGGAGGGCCCGACATCGCGTGGTTCCGCGACCCTGCGGGCAACGTCATCTCGGTCGGCGAGATGGTGCCCGAGATGATGGGCGGCTGACCGCGCCGGACGGACGGATGCCCCGACCCGGCGCCGAAGCGCCGGGCCGGGGCATCCGCCTGCCCGCTGTTCCGCCGCTCAGCCGGCGAGGGCCTCCGAGAGCTTCACACGGCCGCCCATGCGCAGCAGCGAGTTCTCGTAGATCCGCGCGGCGATGAGGATCGCGGCGATGCAGGTCGCGATGAGGATCGCGATCGACACCAGCGGCTCCCACCACTGGGCGTCGCCGAGGAAGATCCGCATCGGCATGCCGACCGGGGCCGAGAACGGCACGTACGACATGACCGCGAGCACCACCGGGTTGTCGTTGAAGAAGATCACCAGGAAGTACGGCGCCATGATGAGCATCGTCAGCGGTCCGGTGGTCGAGCCGATGTCCTCCTGCCGCGACACCATCGAGGCTGCGGCAGCGAAGAGCGAAGCGAGCAGGATGAACCCGAACAGGAAGAAGATCGCGAACCAGGCGATCGGCGCACCGAGGCCCTGCAGCAACTCCGTCTGATCGGTGACGGTGAGACCGATGACCGCGATCGCAGCGAGGATGAGGATCTGGCCCATGGCGAGGACCGTGTTGCCGATCACCTTGCCCGCCAGGAGCGAGCGCACGGGGATGGCCGAGATCAGCAGCTCCACCACGCGCGTCTGCTTCTCCTCGACGACGCTCTGCGCGATCGTGCTGCCGAACAGCGACGCGGCGAGCAGGAACACGATGCCGAAGCCGACGGCGGCGATGTAGCCGAGCGCGGCGTTGCCCCCATCGGGGTTCAGCAGCTCGACCGGCGGCAGCTGCGCGAGCTGCAGCAGCAGCTGCGTCGGCGGCGACGAGTCCGCGATGACAGCGAAGCCGAGGGGCGACGAGGTGTCGGCCACCACGGCGGCGTCCACGGTGTCGTCCTCGACGAGGGCCTCGGCGGCGGACCTGTCGGCCACCTCGGTGACGTCGAGGCCTTCCGCGTTCGCGACGTACTGCTGGGCGTCGGCGGTGACCGCGACAGGCGTACCGGTCGCGTTCGCCGCCTGCAGGCCTCCCCAGATGACGAGCGCCAGGGCGCCGACGAAGAGGATCGCCGTCGAGATGACGAACGCCTTGCTGCGCAGCTTCGAGCCGATCTCGCGCTCGGCGACGAGCCAGATGGCCTGGCCGCCACCGAGGACTGCGGGGGCGCGGCGGGTGTCGGTGGTGCTCACTGGATGACCTCTCGGAAGATCTGGGCGAGGGACGGATGCTGGGGCGCGAAGCTCGCGACATCCCCTTGCGCGAGGGCCCGCCGCAGCACCCGCTGCGCCGTCTCGTCACTGTCCGCGTCGAACACCGCGTAGCCGCCGTCGAAGTCGAGGACGTCGACGCCGGGCTCGGTCCGCAGCCACCCGGCGTCGCCGGCCGACACCAGTTCGAAGCGGCGGGTCGAGTGCTGGGCGCGCAGCGCGTCCCGGCCGCCGGCCGCGCGGATCGTGCCGCCGGCGATGATGACGAGGTCGTCGCACAGGCGCTCGACGACGTCGAGCTGGTGCGACGAGAACAGCACGGCGGCGCCGGCCGCGGCGCGCTCCTGCAGCACACCCGCCACGACGTCCACCGCGAGCGGGTCCAGGCCCGAGAACGGCTCGTCGAGGATGAGCACCTGCGGGTCGTGCACGAGCGCCGCGGCGATCTGCGCACGCTGCTGGTTGCCGAGCGAGAGGGTCTCGACGTTGTCGTTCAGGCGCTCGCCGAGTCCCAGCTGCTCGAGCAGCGCGCGGGCGCGCGCCTCGGCATCCGTCTTGGCGAACCCGTGCAGGCGTGCGAGGTACACGATGTGCTCCAGCACCTTCATCTTCGGATACAGCCCGCGCTCTTCGGGCATGTACCCGAACCGGCGGCGGTCCGCCGCCGTCACCTCGGCGCCGTCGAGCGTCACCGTGCCGGCGTCTCCGGTGAGCACTCCCAGCACGATCCGCATGGTCGTGGTCTTGCCGGCGCCGTTTCCGCCGACGAAGCCCGTGAGCCGGCCCGGCCGCACGTCGAACGACACGTCGTCGAGCACGCGGCGCCCCCCGTAGCTCTTGCCGATACCGCGAAGCTGCAGCATCCTGTCTCCTCTCGCACCCCGTGACCGAACCGTCACAGGTGTCGGGCCCGCACCCCGGTGGTCGAGCCCTGCGACACCGACGCTACGCACCGTCGCCGTCGGCGTCCTCCCCCGGGAGGGGGATCATCGCCGTCCGCTCCACGGGGGAGACGTGTGCGAGGCCGCGTTTCATGCGGGGGAATAGATGCACAGGTTCATGTGCTTGCATGGAACTGGAACGTCCACGGTGGCCCCCCACCGGGGACGCCTCTGTCTTTCAAGGAGAACAACAATGTCCGAGCGGACCATCGGCTACATCGTCGGCAGCATCTCGTCGACCTCCATCAACCGCCGCCTCGCGAAGGCTCTCGAGCGTCTCGCCCCCGAGGGCACGACGCTCGTCGAGATCCCGATCAAGGACCTCCCGTTCTACTCGCCCGACTTCGACGCGGACTACCCGCAGGTCGCGCGCGACTTCAAGCAGGCCATCGAAGACGTCGACGGCGTCATCATCGTCACCCCGGAGTACAGCCGCTCGATCCCCGGCGTGCTGAAGAACGCCCTCGATTGGGCCGCGCGTCCGTGGGGCCAGGGCTCGTTCAACGGCAAGCCCACCGCCGTCATCGGCACCTCCGGCGGCGGCATCGCCACCGCGGCCGCGCAGCAGCACCTCAAGGCCGTCCTCAGCCACTACAACGCGCCGACGCTCGGCCAGCCCGAGGGCTACGTGCAGACGACGCCCGGCCTGTTCACCGAGACCGGCGAGGTCACGAACGACCAGACCGCCGAGTTCCTCGTCGGCTACCTCGAGGCGTTCGGCGCCCTCGTGGACCGCTACGCCGGCGTTCCCGTCGCGGCCTGATTCCCCCCGGTCGGCCTTCGGGGCCGGCATCGTTCCAGCAGATCGGATGCCCCGACCCGGTGCCCTTCACGGGCCCGGGGCCGGGGCATCCGTGGTCGAGACGAGCCCGTGGCGGTGGGCGTAGACGACGGCGGCGACGCGATCCCGGGCGCCGAGCTTCTGCAGCACGTTCGACACGTGCGTCTTGACCGTCGCCTCTCCGATGTAGAGCCGCTGCGCGATCTCGGCGTTGCTCATCGCCTGCGCGACCAGCCGCAGCACCTCGCCCTCGCGCTCGGTCAACTCGACGGTCGGCACGCCGCTGTCGCGCGAGAGTATGACGGGCGGACCAGGCGTAGGGGGGTTCCCTGCCTCTCGTCCACCCGAAGTTCTCTCGCGGCCGTCTGCCGCCGGGGCGAAGCGGGCGATCACGCGGCGGGTGACCTCGGGCGCGAGCAGCGCGTCGCCGGCGGCGGCCACACGCACCGCGGCGATGAGCTCCTCGGGTCCGGCGTTCTTCAGCAGGAACCCGCTGGCGCCGGCCGCGAGCGCGTCGAACAGGTAGTCGTCGCGGTCGAACGTCGTCACCACGACGACGGCCGCCTCGACGGACGGGTCGCGCGCGATGCGGCGGGTGGCCTCCACGCCGTCCATGTCGGGCATCTGGACGTCCATGCAGATCACGTCCGGGCGGAGAGCGGATGCCGCAGCCACCGCCTCCACGCCGGTCGAGGCCTCACCCACGACGGAGATGTCGCCGGCCGATTCGAGGATCATGCGGAAGCCGGCCCGCATCACGGCGTGGTCGTCGACCAGCAGCACCCGGATCGCCGCCGTCATGCGCCCACCGCCGCTGAGGCGCGGGACGGCGCCGGCGCGGTCAGCGGCACCCGCAGCCGCACGAGGAATCCGCCGCGGCCGCGCGGTCCCGTCTCGAGCACGCCGCCCGACGCCGCGGCACGCTCTCGCATCCCCACCAGGCCCAGCCCGGGCCGCATCGGCACCGCGACGGCGCGCCCGGAGTTGACGACCTCCAGCTCGACGGCATCGGTGCTGTAGCGCAGGCGGACGTCGGCTGCGGCATCCGGTCCGCCGTGGCGGCGCGCGTTGGTGAGCGCCTCCTGGGCGACGCGGTACATGTTCACCTGCACGAGGTCGGGCAGGTCGACACGTTCGCCGACGACCGTCAGCGTCGTCGGCAGCCCGTTGCCGTTGGCGTGCGCGACGAGGTCGGGGAGGGCGGACAGGTGCACGGTCGAGCCGCCCTCGGCATCGCCGGCCGAGGTGCGCAGGGTCTCGAGCAGCTGGCGCAGGTCGGCGATGGCGGAGCGGGCGGAGTCCTCGATGCCGAGCAGCGCCGTGCGCGCGGCATCCGGATCCCGCTGCAGAACCGCGCGGGCGGCGCCGGCCTGCACGCCCATCGCCGAGACGTGGTGCGCGACGACGTCGTGCAGCTCGCGGGCGATGCGGACGCGGTCGAGGGCGACGGCCTGTGCGGCGGTCACCTCGCGTTCGCGCTCGAGCTCCCGGGTGCGCTGCTCGAGCGCTGCGCGCGACATCGCGGCAGCGTATGCCCGGTCGCCCATGTAGTACGCCCCGCCGAAGAACCCCGCGTTGACGAGCAGCTGGAGCAGCAGCATCGCCGCGAACGGCGAGAACACCCCCGCCTGGGAGAGCCCGTCGTCGGACGGATCGATCGCCGACTGGAACATGGTCACGATCAGCCACACGAACATCGCGACGATGACGCCGACGCGCACCCACATGGCGCGGCGCCGGTCGTCGACCCAGGCGCCGACGGTGTACATCGCGATGAACATCGCGATGTTCGAGACGTAGAGATCGGGGATGCGCAGCGTCACGCCGACGAAGAACACCACCGCGATGGCGACGACCACGACGTCGGGGAAGCGCCGCCGCACCGCGAGCGGGGCGGTGAGCCCGAGGCTGTACAGCAGCGCCCACTGCATCCCCTCGGCGGCATCGGCGCCGTACACGCCTGCCACCGATCCGAGTGCGGTGCTCAGGACCGCCGAGACGAACAGGCCGGCCGCCAGCCAGACGTCGTTGCGCAGCTCGGCAGGCGTCGGCCGCGGGCGCCGGACCGGGTGCGCGGCGGTGTGGTCGGACATCCCTCCACGCTAGGGCGGACTCGCTGTAACGGCATCCCCCGAGAGGCGGAGTCGGACGCTGTGCCGGGGGTGCAGGGTCGAGTTACTTGCTATTGACAAGCGTGCTTGTTTTTTGCAACCATCGGATGTCGGCAGCCTCACCGGCACCACAATCCAAGGAGCAAGGCAATGACGCACATCTTCGTCAACATCCCCACGAACGACCTCGAGCGCTCGAAGGCGTTCTACACCGCCCTGGGGTGCGAGCTGAACCCGCTCTTCACCGACGACAACGCCGCATGCGTGGTGTGGAGCGACGACATCTTCTTCATGGTGCTCACCAAGGAGTACTTCTCGACGTTCACCGACAAGGAGTTCGCCGACCCGCGCACGCACGCCCAGGTGCTCCTGTCGATCAGCCGCGACTCCCGCGAAGACGTCGACAGGATCGTCGAGGCGGGCGCCGCACACGGCGGGACCGCACCCGGCGAACCGCAGGACTACGGGTTCATGTACGGCCGCGACCTCATCGATCCCGACGGCAACGGCATCCAGTTCATGTACATGGATCCCGAGGCCGCCGCCGAGGGACCCGATGCCTACCTGGCGGAGCAGGCGCAGGCGTAGGTGGCCTCCCGCAGCTACGGGCAGTACTGCGGGGTCACCACGGCCATCGAGCTGATCGGGGAGCGGTGGGCACTGCTCATCGTCCGCGATCTGCTCGTCGGCCCTCGGCGCTACACCGACCTCAAGCAGGGGCTGCCCAAGATCCCCACCAACATCCTCTCCACGCGGCTCAAGGAACTGCAGGAGGGCGGCGTGGTGCGCCGGGTGCCCCTCCTGCACTGCGGCCTGGTGTACGAGCTGACCCCCTACGGGCGCGAGCTCGAGCCGATCGTCCTCGCGATGGGCCGCTGGGGGTTCCCGCAGATGGGCGATCCGTCCCCGGACGACATCGTCACCGCGGACTCGCTCACGATGGCGCTGCGCACCGCCTTCCGGTCGGATGCCGCAGCCACGCTGCCGCCCGCGGAATACGAGGTGCACGTCGCCGACGTCGTCCTGCGTGTGCACGTCGATCCGTCGGGGCTCAAGATCGCGCAGCTGCAGCCCGCCGGCCGGCCCGTGGACCCGCGACTCGGCACGCAGGCGTCTGTCGCGGACGACCCCGGCATCGTCTTCGCGGCGGGTCCCGGCATCCGGCGCCTCATCTCGGGTGAGCTGACCCCGGCCGCCGCGATCGACGAGGAGGTTCTCGCGGTGGTCAGCGGCGATGCGACCCTGCTCGAGCGGTTCGCGCAGACGTTCTCGATCCCGGCGGCGCCGGTGGCGCCGAGCATGGAGGGTCAGCAGGTCGCGATCTCGTAGCGAAGGACGCATCGAAGGGGATGCCGAGGAGCCGGCGGATCCGCCCGCCCTCCGTCAGCGGGCGGTCGCGTCGATAACGACGTGTGCGATGCGGCCTTCGCGCCCGGTCGCGGGGTCGACGTAGCGGATCCCGATCACGTGAGCGCCAGGCGGCATGTCGTACACGACGCGCAGGAGTGGCCGGCCGGCGAGCACGTGGAGGTTGCCGGTCCAGACGTCGTCGACCGAGACGGCGACCGTCCGGCCCTGCTCTCCGCTCAGCTGCAGGTACAGGTCGTCGGCGAGACCGTCGCGGTCGGCATCCTCGAGGCGCGCGTCGAGCGAGCCGTCCGAGGCGGTCACCGCCGGCGCCGGAAGGAGGAACGGACCCACGGCGGCGCTCGGCTCGGAGGGCCGCGTCTCGGCAGCCGTCTGCACGGCGCGCACCGTCATGCCGGTGCGCAGCAGGTCGCCGGGAATCGTGGCCGAGAAGCGCCCGTCGGCGCCGACTGTCACGGTCACGAGTTCGGTGCCGGAGTCGTCGCGCAGCGCGACGGTCGCGCCGGGCGCTCCCGTGCCCGTGATCGGCGCGGGGATCGCCGCCGAGAGGTCGGACGGGGTGTCCAGCACCGGGGTCGCGGTCTGTGCCGGCGGTGTCGGAGTCGTCGGGGTCGGGGTCGGGGTCGTCGGTGCCGGCGTCGACGGCGCCGGCGCGGGAGTCGGTACCGGGTCGGGCTGCGCCCGCGGAACGGGTACCGGCGCGGGCACGGGGAGCGGCGCAGGCGGCGCCACCTCGCCCTCGGGTGCCGGCGCGGCTTCGGCGGCCTCATCCACGGGCTCATCGACCGGCCTCACGACGTCGTCGGAGCCATCCGTCTCGACGGGCGCGTTCGCCGCGACCGGGGTCTGGCTCGCCGGCGCGTCCCACGGCGCCGCCGCGAACACGATCGCTCCCACGGCGACCGCGGCCACGATGACGACGCCCGCCGCGATCGCCATTGCCGGGAGGGCGGTGGTGCCGACGCTCCCCACGCCGGCACCTCCGCCAGAGGCGCCCCCCGCGCCCATCTCCCCAGAGCCGGACGCCCCGCCACCCCCGGTGGGCGTTCCGGCGACCACCGCTGCCACGGCCGGAGTGGCATCGGCGGTGTAGGCGAGGGCCCCAGCCCCGCCCAGTACAAGAGGCAGGAGCACCATGCGGAGCTTCTGCGAGACATGCTCGAGGTCGGCCGCGACGATGCGGCAGGCCTGGCAGGTGCGGAGGTGCGCGTCGAGGCGGCGCCGATCGCCGCGGGCGACCGCCTTGCGCTCACCGGCGACCAGCAGCTCGCAGACCCAGCGGCACTCCGCCGGACGCGCGGGGTCGCTGATGTGGGCCTGCAGCCAGGCCTGCTTGAAGCCCTCGCGGGCACGGTAGGCGAGCGCCGACACCGCGTTGGCGCTCATGCCCAGCAGCGGTGCCACCTCGCGGGGCTTCATGCCCTCGACCTCGATGTACCAGAGCAGCGTCCGCCAGCGGGCCGGCAGCTCGCGGAAGGCCTGCGCCAGCACCGAGCGGTCGGCGACGAGCTCGGCGAACTCGGCAGCGGAGTCCACGGCCCGCTCGTCCAGGTCGTCGAGCGGAACCTCGCTGGGGCGCCGGCCCCACGAGGCGGCGGTGTTGCGGATGGTGGCGAAGAGGTAGGGGCGGAAGCCGTCCTGCGGACCGCCGCCCTTGCGGATCGCGGAGAGGATCGACGCGAACGCCTCCGAGACCAGGTCGTCGGGGTCGACGTGCGGACTGACGGCTCGCGCCGCACTGCGTGCGCTCGAGACGTGCCGCTCCCAGAGCACCGCGTACGCGGCGTCGTCGCCCCCGCGCGCGGATACGACGAGGTCCTCGTCGGCTCGCTCGCTCAGCGGGCCGTCGACGACGGCGCGGTGGGGGCTTGTCACGATCTCTCCTCGCCGGGTGGGCGCTCCAGGGTTCAGCCGGCGACGGCGGATCCGCGTCAGGCTAGCGATGCGCGCTGGGAATCCGCTGTTCAGGGGAGTCCGGGGGCGCACGCAGAACGGGTGTGCACAGGGCAAGACGCGTGCCGCGGCGGATCATGACGCGGGGCGGAGGAAATTGTCCGGGCATCTCCTGGCGTGGAGCGACGGATGCCCCTCCCCGGCGCGATACCGTGCCGCTGTGACCGCGTCCGCCGTACCCACCGACGAGCATCACCGCCGTCGCGACGTGCCGGCGGGCGTGGCGATGGTCGGGATGGTCGCGATCGCGTGGTGGCCGGCCTTCACGCTCGGCGCGTGGGGCGAGGTGTTCTTCGACGACATCCTCGCGCTCTGGGCCGCCTCGACGGCAGCCTTCGTGTTCGTACTCGTGGAACGCCGCCCCGTCGGCGGCAGACTCGCGCGCGCCTTCGTCCTCCTGCTGCCGTCGGTGTGGCTCGTCCTCAACTTCGTGGTCGCCGACGACACGACCGACGTCGCACTCGCCATCGTCGACCTCGCCGCGATCGCGGCGGTCTTGCTCGGCATCCCGTTCACCCTGTGGGTGCTGGTGCGCGTCGTCTGGCCCGACTTCGCGACCCAGACGCGGCGACGCACGAAGTGGCTCATCGCGCTCGTCGTGCTCGGCGTCGCCGTCACCTCGTTCGTGCTCGGCCTCAACCAGGAGCACTTCCTCACGTGCAGCGACTTCGCGATCAGCGGCAACTCGGAGCCGCCGGGCTGCACGCCCGACCCGACGGACTGACATCCGCCCCCGGCGGGGCGCAGAGCCGGGGTCAGAAGATCATCGGGCGGTCGTCATCTTCGGGGCCCTCGAGATCGAGGTCGACGACGACGGGAACGTGGTCGCTCGGGAGCTCGCCCTTGCGCTCGTTGCGGTGGATCGTCGCACCGGTGACGGCCTCGGACACTGCGTGGGAGCCGAGGATGAAGTCGATGCGCATGCCCTCGTTACGGGGGAACTTCAAGCGCTTGTAGTCCCAGTAGGTGTAGCCGGTGGGGATCAGCGGGCGCACGACGTCCTGCAGGCCGGCGGCCTCGAGCGCGGCGAACGCCTCGCGCTCGGGCGGCGACACGTGGGTCGAGAAGCCCGGGACGACCGCAGGGTCGCCGTTGTCGGCATCCGTCGGCGCGATGTTGAAGTCGCCGACCAGCGCGAGGGCGAGGTCGGGGTTCGCCGCGAGGGAGTCCGAGGTGTACTGGCTCAGCGCCGAGAGCCAGTCGAGCTTGTAGAAGTAGTGGGGGTCGCCGAGCGAGCGGCCGTTCGGCACGTACAGGCTCCAGACCTCGACACCGCCGACGGTGGCGCCGATCGCACGCGCCTCCTGTGGGGCGTCGGGGCCGTTGTGCCCCTTCTCGAAGCCCGGCATGCCGGGAAACGCGGTGCGCACGTTCGTGAGCGGCTCGCGGCTCGCGATCGCCACGCCGTTCCACTGCGAGAAGCCGTACGCCTCGACGTGGAAGCCCGCCTCCTCGAAGCGGTCGAACGGGAACTGCTCGGTCTTGCACTTGATCTCCTGCATCGCCAGCACGTCGATGTGCTCGCGCACCGCGAAGTCGACGATGCGGTCGACCCGCGCGCGGATGGAGTTCACGTTCCAGGTGGCCAGGCGCATGGAATCAAGCCTAGGCGGGGCCGCGGACGCCGTGGAGCGGCCCGCCCCCACGCCCACTGGACGCATAACCTTGCCCGTGGGAGCCTCGAGGTGTTCGGGTGCCGGCCGCAGCCCGGGCGTATCAATGCCGTTCGTGCAGGTCTCCTCATTGTCAGCGGCCGCGTCCGCGGCCGGGAATGAGGGCTCTGCCATGGACCACGACTGCGGCTGCGGCCGCGCGGCTTCCGCCGCGCCGGACGCGCCTCTCGAATTCGACGCCGACGGCGAGCTCGTCGTCGGCCCCGTCATCCGCCCCGAGCTGCTGACCCGACCGTGTGCGATCGGCACCCTCGACGGCTCCTGGCTGCTCGAACTGGAGCGCCGCACGGTGTTCGGCCCCGAGGTGCGCGGTGCGCTGCGCATCGAGGTGGGTGCGTCATCGCTGCGGGTCTCCGGCGACATGTACGCGCGCCGGGTCTTCCCGCCCGTGTTCACCGAGCTGGAGCTCGAGCGGCTCCGGCCGATCCCCGTCCCGATGCCGGGCGGCGGACTCCGCGCCGACTCCGACGCCGACGCGGGCGAGCGCGACGCGTCCGAGGACGAGGCGCCCATCCTCTCCGAGTTCCTGCCGCTGGGCCTGCGCTGGTATCCGGCATTCCCGGCGTCGGAGTACTCCTGGTACTTCCGCTCGAACGGCTCGACGTACGTCGACGGCACGCTCACCGTCCAGATCGTGCGGCACCTGTGGAACCGCACGACGCAGGAGTTCGTGTCGACCGACACGGGCACGCTCACGCTGCGTTGCCGGCGACCGCTCGTCGTGACGACGGCGTCGACCATCCTGGGGGAGTCGCAACGCATGACCGGCACGCTGTCGATCGGCGGCACCGTCACGAACGTCACCGCGCGCAAGACGTCGCCGATGTATCGCGGCTGCCGCATCGAGGTCGACGCCATGGTCAACCGCGTGTTCCCGGCATCCGCCACGATCGGATCGGGAGCAGCCGCCACCGTGCGTTCTGTCTATGCCGGCGCGGGCTGGGACGTGACCGTCGTCACCGACGAGATCACCGTGCCGAACGACGCCGATCTGACCAATGCGGAGCTCGCGACCCTCATGTCGGGGCACCGCCAGACGGTCAGCGGCGAGTCCTGGCGGCTGTGGCTGTTCGTGGGGTCTGCGCAGGGCGGTCTGTTCGGGATCATGTTCGACGACGACACCGTGCCTCGAGAAGGAGCCGCGGGGTTCGCCGACGTGCAGCTCGGGAACGACTCCTTCATCGCCGCGGCGGCCCGCGGACGCCCGCTCGACGAGGTGCCCGCGGCCTTCCTGCGCACCCTGGTGCACGAGGCGGGGCACGCGTTCAACCTGTGGCATCCGAAGCACGACGTCCACAATCCGGGCATCGGCATCGAGATCATGAATCAGACCGGCGACGTCATGGGCTTCGCCACGACGGCCAATCCCTATCCGGGCAATGCCTCGTTCGCGTTCTCGGACCATGACCGCACGTCCCTCATCCACTCGCCCGACCCGCAGGTGCGCCCAGGCTGGAAGAACTTCGGATGGGGGCACGGCGACCTGTCCGCGGGGCTCCCCGCCCCGGTCGATGCCGCGGGGCTCGGCGGCGACACGGGCGACGAAGGGCTGGAGCTGTCCGTCGCGATGCCGGCGCAGGCGTTCGTCGGCGAGTACGTCACCGCCGAGGTCGTCCTCACCAACGTGTCGACCGAGCCACGGACCGTCACGACGCTGATCAACCTGTCGGAGGGCGACCTCGTCTTCCTCCACACGCCGCCCGACCACTCGCTCCAGCACCTCGTCGACGTCGCGATCGGCTGCGGTCCGCGTCCGACGACCGTGCTGCAGCCGGGCGAGTCGATCCGCAACCACGTCCAGGTGTTCTTCACCAACCAGGGCGTGACCTTCACGGAGCCCGGGCGCCACACGGTCGCCGCTCAGCTCGAGGTGGATGCGATGACCACGGTGCGCTCGACGCCGGTGACGGTCGACGTTCGCGGGCCCGGCTCGGACGCCGAGGTCGACATCAGCGCGAAGACGCTGACGCCGGGTGTGGGTCGCGCGATCGCTCTGGGCGATTTCGCGACGGATGCCGCAGCCCGTGCCGTCTTGACCGATCTGGCCGAGCAGCATAGCGACACCGACACCGGTGCGGCCGGCGCCCTCGTGCTCGCGAACGCTCTCGCCCGGTCGTTCACCGACGTCCGCGCCCGCGATGTGCGCGAGGCGGCGCCGGACGAGGCGGCACACTTCCTGGAGCTGGCGGTGGCGGGCCGATCGGCCGAACGCGTCGCCGCCCTGGCGGTGACCGTCGCGAGCCCGACCGAGAAGGACGCCCCGGTGGTGGCCGACACGATCGCGGCGCTGAAGGCACGGGGGAAGGGCGGGGCCCGTTCCGCGGCAGGCAAGGACGTCGCCGCGGCCGAGCGCATCGCCGCCGACTTCGTCCAGCCGACGGGCCGGTGACCGGGATGACAGAGCGACCGGGCGGGTGAAGGATCGACCTCGTGAACTCTCCCGCGACGCGCGGCGGCGGGCTGGAGCTTCGGCTCCAGCTCGCGGCGCCGACCGTTCCCCTCGATCGCATCGCGTTCGCCGACGTCGAGCTCGTCTCGACCGGCGCTGCGGCGACGGTCAGCGCGCGGCTGAACCTGGTCGAGGGCGACCTCGAGATCGAGGTGGCCCCGGCCGGTGGCGCGCCGCGGCGAGCGACGTGGCCGTGGCCGGTCGACTCCGCACCGCGGTCGGTCGAGCTGGCCCCGGGTGAGCGGCTCGTCGCGTCGGTGCCGCTGGTCGCCTCGGGGAGTGCGCCCCTGTTCCCGGTGGCCGGCCGTTACGTGCTGATCGCGCGGTATTCGGTGCGCCCGGGCGAGACGATCGCGTCCGCGCCGGTCGCGCTCGTACGGACAGCCCCCGCCGATGCCGCGCTCGCGGCGGAGCTCGGCGACCGCGACGTGCTCCAGAGCCTTCTCGGCGCCGGCGTGATCGGCGCCTCCGAACCGTCGCTGGAGCGGCTGGCCGCCTCGGGCGACGCGGGCACCGCCGCCGCGGCGAACC